>JBQDCW010000007.1:0-144056 GCA_052092145.1 Sphingobacterium sp.
TCCCGAAATCTCGAGGAATTTGGTTAATGGGAGAGGCAAAGGTGTTGTCGACCATGGTGGTGATCTGGTGTTCTCTACCGAGCTCACCAACGAATTGAAGATCGGTCACATCTAGATTCGGGTTGGACGGAGTTTCGATATAGATCAGTTTGGTGTTCTCTTGAATTGCCTTTTCAAAGGCTTGATTGTCTTTTTGATCCACGTGTGTCACGGTAATGCCGTACTGATTCAGAAAATTTCTGAAGAACAGCATCGCGCCGGAATAAAGGGAGTTTTGCGTAATGACATGATCTCCCGATTTCACCACAGCGAGTATGGCGGTGCTAATGGCCGCCATACCGGTGGCCAGCACAATGGCATCTTCAGTTTTTTCCAAACTGGCCAGTACCGCGGCTGCTTGGGAGTTGGTTGGGTTTCCGTGGCGGTGATAAAAGCCCGGGTGCTTGGTGTCGGTTGCCGCAACGATATATTCATCCAGGTCCTCGCTCGCAAAATAGGTTGAGGTCTGATAGATCGGTGTGACTACCGCTTTAGTTTCATTGAATTCACTTCCCTGATGGATCAGGTTGGTTTCGGTTTGTGACATGTCGGATCGGGTTAAAATATGAAAGGAAAATTAGGAAAAATAAAGCGTAAATCCTTGATCTGGATACAGCATTTTTTCTTCGGCTACGGCTCGATCCGAAGTTGTGGGGAAGGTTTTGTTGTCACTTTGGATGATTTCAGTACAGAGGTTTCTTCCCACAGAACGGAAGAATCAGGTGTTGTCGAGGCATTAAAAAAAGGGAGCCTGGCCAGACTCCCTTCACTAACAAAACGCATAACAAATTATAAACTCAATTTACGTGGCCAGTTTTTTGAAAAATGCGGTTGATTTCCTGTAGGCTAGAAAAGCAACCAGGGCGATGATGAGCCAGAGCAGATCAACGATGAAAATATCGATCTGGCCGCTAGTCAAGGAATACCACATCCAGTTTCCGGTCACCACGCCTTGTGCGATAGGCACCAAAAACGAGAGCAGAGCGCCGCTCAAAAGTGTTTCTCGATTGGTTCTGGCAATGCTGCGCCGAATCAGGTAATAAAGGCCTAGTATCAGCCATGAGTAGAAATAAACTTGATAAATATAACTCTGTCCACCCGTAGGATTGAACTTAACGGCAATAAATGTCAATGCGGTCACCGGTAGCATCGTCAAGCAACCGGCGGTGAAGACATTAGCCGCCCAGAAATTGAATTTTCGTTTGTGGACGGGGGTCTTGGGTTTGTCGCGGGCAACCAACCAGATTAAGATGCCGGAGATCATGACTAAACAACCCATCACCCCGAGAATGAAATAGACGATCTTTAGTGGATACCCTCCGAAATCTCCGAAGTGTAATCGATAAATCAAGCCGTGCACCCAATCGAGGTAACCGGTATCGGCCGTGGGTGATTTTTCAGCGACCACGGTGCCATCGGCGACGCGTAACGCGAGAATACCGGTGCCGGCGAAATGGGTGTCGAATTCAGGCTCCATCTCCATAATCAGCAACATGTTCGAATCCCCATAATTTTGAATGGTGACCCGCTTGAATTCGCTATCGGGCCATTTTTCCTTGGCGCTATGCAGGTATTCGGATAAACGAAAATCTTTTTCCATTGGCCGGTAGGAATACGCGCTGTTTTTGGTAAAGGCTTGTCCCAAATCCCCATAAAGCGCTTCTGAATTGCCCGCATACAGCAGGGTACTGAACGGAACAATCATAACCGAGTTAATGATCAGAAACAAGCCGGTTACCGCGTACATGAATTGATAAGGAAAGCCAATGACACCCAGTGCGGTGTGCATATCGGTCCAGACGGTCTTCCATTTGTTGAAAGGTCGGAACACGAAAAAATTGCTAACGATTTTGTCCCAATGCAGAAGTAGTCCTGTAATCAGCGCAAAAAGAAATAAAAACGAGATCACTCCGGCGACCAGGTATCCGAACGGTGCAATGCCTAAACGGATGGGAACTTCATTTAATTGTGCTAGAAAATGTAACCGGTATAGGAACTCGGCCATGTCGTATTCCTGATTGTAGCTTCCGCTACTGCGGTCAACGAAATCGTAATTAAAATACTGTGCATCTCCGCCTCTGCCTGCTCGCCTACCCTGCGTTTTGTTCCCCTGGGGATCGACTTTGGCTAAGTTTTGTTTGTGCAGCACGCTATCTTTCGATTCCGAGACGCTGATAAAACTCCGGGTAGCCTCTTGGGTATTGAAGAACGCAATCTGTCGGCCGTGGAGATTGGTCACTCCGGCCAGTGAGTCCAAAAGCAGATCATACGATTCAGGTGTTGCCGCTTGGTCTTTGTAGGAAACATTTTTCTGCCAGGCGGCGATTTCGTCTCTGAAGAAAGAAAACGATCCGGCGAAGAAAATAACATACAGGAGCGCGCAAGCAATAATACCACTGATGGTGTGCGTGTTAAAATAAATGTTGTAATTTCTAAGATTCATGGATGGTGTATCAAAGTTTTAGCAAATACGGGCTGGCTAAAGCAAGTGCGAGCAGCAGGTAGATACCCCAGATCTTCCATCCGTTTTTGGAAAGGAAGGCCAATAAAAGTAGGATGGCCCATAAGATATAGCCCGAAATACCTGCGGTCATGACCACATATTTCTTGTCCACAAAGGAGGTTAGCAAAAGGTGGAAAGCGAGCATTACCGCATAACCACCTGCGAATCCAGCAGTAATCTTTAGCATACGCTGTATTGGCGAGCTGAGGTATTTTTTGTTGGCAGGCATATTAGATTAATGAATAGGTAAGTTCTAGCGCTAAGCTGAGGACAAAAATGATACGCAGGTGCTTCCATTTCAGGTGACCGTAAGGGTATAAAAGAATGAACAAAGAAAGCGCGGTCATGACCATCGTGAAGAAGGAAAAGACGCCTGAAGCCGGACCGAGATCCCAGCAGACCACCCCCCCAACTATTGTCAATAGCGCTAACGATACGGCTCGGACCCATTTTTTATGGCTTAAAAGCTGATCTCGCCAGCTTCCAATGTTCTTTAATTTGGTCTTGGTGCTTGTGAAATAAAATACTGCGCAGCAAAGTGCTATGATGAGAAATAAAATGCTGTACATGATCGGGTTTAAATACAACGATTCCTGGTGTATCTCCCAGAAATCGTCATGATGGTTTTGTTAATCGAAATGTTGGATAGCAGTGATGGTGCCGCCTTCTACACGTAAGCCTTCGGTTGCACTCGCACTCCGGCCATCGATTTTGTAGATGTAGCCAATTCCAGATTCAAGGTTAACACCAATGTACCCGGTGCTGCCATCGTTTAACGCGTAATTATTCGTGCCGGTGAATGATTTTATCCCCTCAGGCAAACCACTTACTTTTTGGAATGTTTGATCGGCAACGTCGATAATACCGACGATATTTCCGGTGCCGAATAAAGATTTATCGTTCTTTTCGTTCGAAAATACAATGAACTTGTTGTTGCCTAAATACGTCCAATCGGTGATGTTTAATCCTCCGGAGACCTCTTCAAAGTTGAAGAAGTAGTCTTGGTCGAACGCTTGGCTACCGGCATTGATACGGGTAACGGCTGAAGGTTTGGTCGTGTTGATGTTTTCTGCTGTCCCATCCGAAGTGGCAACCGCCGAAGAGAAAGCATACACATCTCCATTTTCAGTCAATTCCAGGCCGTCGACAAAATACCGGCCGATATAGCTGGTCCGGTCATCGCTGATGATGTTATCAAGCGTCATTTCTGGATAGTTGAAAACGGCGACCCAAGCGCTGTCCGGGTAAGCGGTTCCGAAGTTTTGTTCACAACATCCTTTCACCGATAGATACGGTGCATAAACCTTATCTCCAACTTGTTTGACCCAGCTGAAGAATGCCAGTTCGCCCGTGTTGTGACGAAGTTCTCCGGTATGGATATCGCCTTGTTCGCTGATACTTAAACTTTGGGTATTAAATTTATACCAATTGGCGATGGGGTTGGTGTTGTTCCTCGGAATTTTGACCATCAAGATATCGTCATTCACTGGAGCGAAGGCGTGAACGGTCTCCGTCACGCTGTTAGCCACTTTACTTAAACTGCCGTTTACCAGGTCGTATACTGTGACTGCACCTGGATTTCCTTGTCCATACAACATGCTGTAGAGACGGTTTCTGTAACTCACGTAGTAGCGGTAAGTCCCATCTTGTTCCACGCCTTGTCCAGCAGTGGATATGGTTCCGGTATCTAAGCTAGAAGCTGTTAAAAGATAATCGGCAACCCCTTCGGAAGCGACAGGTGTAACAGCAACCACAAAGTTGCCTTGTGTGCGTGGCGAGACATCGTCGTTCTTACAGGCGTATAGGGTGGCTACGGAGGCCAACAAAATAAGGGTGTTTTTTAGGTTCATGTTTTGTAAGTATTTAGTTGTTTATTTTGAGAAAAAGTAACGTAAGTTGAGATAAAAAGCGCGCCCTGGTTTCTGAAGACTGAAATTGTCGACCAGCATCGCGTCAGTTAGATTTTTGGCCTCCAGACCAATATTATACCGTCCATCGGCCAGACTATAGGTTAGGTTTAAATCGTGTGCAAATTGTCTGGGAATGCCTCTTTTTTCGTCGTTCGCTTCACGACCACCTCGGCTGGGCCAGTATAAATAGAATTCGTGTACGTAGCGTAAATTGTAGCCCGCCGTTAGCCGGTTTTGTGCGCCCCCTACTCGGTTAAAGAATAGGGATACATCTGCATTCCCAAAGAAGTAAGGTATGTTTGGCATTTGATCCAAGTACACCGGACTCACTCCGGTGTAGCCCTCTTCGTATTCTTGCATGTTTTGAATATGCTGATAGGTGATGCTTCCACCTGCGGATAATAAATCGCCATAGGAGTACCGAAGATCAGCATCGGCGCCGATAGTGCGTACACCTTGGCGGTTGTCGGTAACGTATTTGCTTTGGTTATTGTTCAGTCTTTGGTAAATGAAATCTGTCGCATAGCGGTAAATTAAGCTGCTATTGAGCGCAAAATGATGCGCCTGGCCGACTTGAAATCCATAGGAGCCTCCGAGATTGAAATTGGTGCTCTTTTCAGGCTTTAGGCTGGTATTTCCTTCGAGGTTTTCTACATCTCCGAATATTTCATACGCCGTAGGCATACGGTTTGCGAGTTCATAGGATGCCTTAAGTTGTACCTTAGGCGTGAGGAAATAAGTTCCGGTCAGTCCATAGCCTAAACGGCTGGTGCGCTCGGGTTGGCCTGTTCCATTTTGATTGCGTTGGAAATTGTACTTTCCAAAAATACTGGCATTCCAGATTTCATCTCGATGGTATTGGTAGGCCAGACCAAGAATGTTTTTCTGGGTACGTTTAGCACGTTCATATTCCGCATTATGGGGGTTGAGTTCGTCGCTTCCTTCTCGATTGAAGGTGGAAAAGACATTGTTTAAGGCGATGTTATGGTGCTGATCCAGTCGATAATTGGCGGTTGCGGTCGCCATTCCTTGATGGTTTCGGTACGTGTACAGTGAACGAGATCGCTCGCCGGCGGTGGGGGGTAAATTTGCTCCCGTATCCCCGAACCAGTCAAAACGTTTGTTTAAGGTATCGATGTTCTGTTCGGTTCCTAAATTGATGTTGGCGTTCAGCTTGACGTCCAGACCTTCAATTAAGTTTTCCTTACTGTATTTTAAAGTGGGCATCACCGTATTTCCGCGACGATGGAGGCCTCCAAACACCGATTCCATGCGCGCTCCGGTCTGTATTTCTTTGTAATTTTGTCCCAGGACAACGCCAATCAGTAGTTGGTCGGCAAAGGATCGGTCGACCAATCCGAGGTTGGCGATCAGTGTCTCGTTATGGTAGGTGTCGTTGAAGCGCTTAACGGTAGTCGGTTTGCTATAATTATCGCGTCGATTGTTATAACTTTCCAAATACACACCGTAATTGTTATCTGAATAGTTTTGATAGGCGTTTAGTTGAAAGGTCAGTCCGTTGCGGTTGGTCACGGCCGTGTTGACGACTGTCCGGTGCGTATTAAAGGAGCCGTAGCCGTAGGACACATCCAGGTAGTTACGTTTCGTTCCATCGGTCACGATATTGACTGCACCGCCTAAGGCATCGGATCCTAACCAAATCGGCGTTACACCTTTGTAGACCTCAACGCGTTCGGCAAGATTAATGGGAATGTTATTGATTTGGAAGGATGTGCCCATGTTGTCCATTGGAATGCCATCGATAAAAAATCGAATGTGATTTCCTGAGAATCCGTTTAGTGTGAGGTTCAAGTTTGACCCCACACCTCCGCTTTCTCGCACCCGTATACCGGAAACGCGGTCTAAAGCGCCAGCGAGATCCAGGGTGGAGTTATAAAGTTGGGTGGCGTCAATCGCCGAGACATTGAAAGCTTGTCGATTGATCTCTTGCACCTTGGTGTGTCCAAGGATGTTTACTTGCGCTATTTCTGCCTCGGCCGGCTGGAGCGTTATTTGCAGACTTTTAAGATCCTCTTGTGTGCCGATAGTTTGGGTATGGTCTTGGAAGCCCATTGCGGAAATATGGATTTTAAGTGATCCACTGTTAACTTCGCTGAACTGAAAACGTCCTTGTTGGTCTGTTAGGGTCTCTCGTTGACCAAATCGGACCGTAGCGTGGGAAACCGGGCGGTTACTGCCGGCTTCATGGACGGTTCCATGGATGGCCCTAGTTTGTGCCTGTACATTAAATACTGAGGCAAAAAACAGGAGCAAAATAGAGCAGGCCTGAAGCCGTGCTGGATAGAAGATATGGGGCATGATTGTCGTTGTCCTTCGGGATAGCAATACCGACTGATATAGGGTATTGCCATCCGTATTTGGTGGCGTTTTTACCGCTTAGTTTCTATTAATTTACGGTCAGGGATATGGTGGAGCCTTGCCATTCTTTTGAATAGGGCTGATCCGAAATGGATATCGTGCGTGAAACTTCCAACACATAGGTGCCCTTCCAGGGCAGCGGTAAATTAACTTTTCCTTGCTCGTCGGAAATGAACGTTTTTGACCAGCCTTCTTCACTCATTAGCAATACAGCCGCATGAGACAGCGCCTTGCCGCCCTCGGCGATCACGGTGACTTGCGTTTCTCCGCCCACTTGTAGCTCCTGCGGTTGATGTTGCAGATATAGCGGGGTTTCCAGTGTCGATGGTTGGGTGGTTTGGCCAACTTGCACATGGGCTACAGCAATAAATTGATAACGGTACTCGCCTGCTAAGTCTTTGGCGGGATGTGCTACGCTGAGCGTATAGGTACCTGTTTCCGATGGAAGAAACTGACTTTGAAATGAAATGGCAGTATTCGAGGTTTCCAATTGGATCTTGTCACCGCTTGGGCTGTGGAGCCAAAGTTCAAATTCAGGAACATTAGAATACCAGTGTTCTACCGAGTCGATTTCACCGGTCGCAAATTCCCCATAAAAAATGTTGACTTGATGCGCTTCACCTTGTTTTGCGTGGGCATCGGTTTGAATCCAGAGGGCATGCGCCATCAATGGAGATCCTGAGAATAAAAGGGTGGTCATAAGGACCAACTGTTGTAGAATATACTTCATGTTCGACTGTCGATTAGTTGCTGTGTTTCGACTCCAAACGGTAGGAAGGGGCTGTCTCTCTAGCCCGGTAGGCTTTACGGTTGTAGGAAAAATGTGTATCTTTCCAAACCCCTTCTATATGCACGTATCGGAGGGACCCGCCTGTTATTTCAGGCAAGCTGGGGGTCGGTTAACGCCGATTCCCGATTAGGCGCTGCGTGGGATTGCCGTCTCACGTGGCGCTCTTTGTTTTGAACACCATCTTTATTTAGACTAATTCAAAACAATAGCAAAGTTAGGGTTCGGAAGGAAATAAACAAAAAGAAATTGCGTTTTTTTTACCAGGACGCCTGTTCGAGGGTTGAATTTCGATGAATTATGAGGTTTTTAGTTGATTTTCAGGTGTTTGTGATTTTGTTTGAGCGTGCTGTTGATGCGTGATCGCCTGTCATTTTCTCCTTTGAGGCTTCCAATAATTGTAACAAATGATGTTAACGTACCGGGCTCGAGCGAGAATACCAGGTTCATGCAGTGCTCACATGCACGATCATAACCTGTTTCGTGATCGCTCGTGTAGAGATGTAAACAGTGACCCTCGCAAAGGGATATGTGTTGCTTTCAGAGGGGTAAAAACGCTGTCTTTAAGGGCTTATTTAAATGATATGCTATGGAGTTTATTTTAGAATTTTTTGTACTGATAACAGGGATCGGGGCCGCATCCGGTTTGTCGTACGATAGCGGCAAGCTCCTCATCGCATCGGACAACAGCAATTATGTATATGAATACCACATTGAATCGAAGATACTGAACCGCCATCTCCTACTGGATATGAACGGCCGGAACGAACAGGTAAACAAGAAACAAAAGTTAGACCTAGAGGCCATTGCGCAAGACGAAGATGTTTATCATCTCTTCCCATCCGGTTCGGAATCTAATCGGACCACACGATTCGCCATCGATCCTGCCGATTGCTCTTCTATCAACAAGACGAGTCTAAACGATCTATATAGACGACTCCGGCAGAGGTTTCGTATTTCTGAGGAAGATTTTAATATTGAAGGCGCAGTCTTTCATCAGGATACGCTGTTACTCTTCAATCGTGGAAACGGGCCGAACGAAATGAACGGTATTTTTAAAGTGTTCGAAAAACAGGGCGACCTATCTCCGACATTCACCCCTATTAAGTTGCCGCATATCCACGGGGAAACCGCTGGTTTTACAGATGCCACAATTGTAGCGGGGAAAATCTTTTTTTTGGCTGCTGCAGAAGGGGGGAAATCTAGCTATCACGACGGTGACATCGGTGGTTCGCAGGTTGGTACAATTGACCTATCTGACTTAACGCTCGGAAAAGTAGAAGTCATATCCACAGCAGTCAAATTTGAGGGAATAACACTGTATCGGGAGTGTCCCTCCGACTATATCTTTTTGCTTTGCGAGGACCCCGATGACGATGGAAATAAGAGTGTAATTCATCAATTGAGGATAGAGAAATAACCCACACGTTGCCGTGAAGATTAGGGTGTGCGCCATAGTTTTATTGGCCGGTTTCATTAGGAGTTGCTAGGCGGAACTGTACTCCATCAAGGGCTACGGTATTTTACAATACGGCGGCGCTCCTTTCTTAAAGCATTTCTTTAAGAAGGGAGATCGCGTATTCGATACTGTTTACATTGCTGAGTGCTATTCGGAGTTGTCCACGAACTTCTTTTAAGTTACTGATTGAAGGATGGGCCTGAACGAAGGCCAAGACTTTGCCGAAATTATCAGATTGGAAGTAGCTTGAATTGGGGTTGCTGACAAAAAATCCTTTGAGTGTTTGCTTCTTGTAGGATATTTTCTCTAAGCCTATATCTTTGCCTAGCCACTGCAGACGTAAGGTGTTGAATAGTCCGTAAACTGATGGAGGTATCGGGCCGAAACGGTCCACAAGTTCCTTTTGGAAGCCTTCGAGTTGGGTTTCGTCTTTGAGCTTGGACACCTCCTGATACAGGTTGTATCGTTCGGCCACATTGGTTACGTATTCATCCGGGATCATCACTTCCATATCGGTATCGATCTGTGTGAAAGAAACATATTTTCGGTTTTGATCATCCTGGAATAGTTCGCCGAACTCGTCATCCTTGAGTTCCTGAACCGCTTCATCGAGAATCTTGTTATACATTTCAAAACCGATTTCTGCAATAAACCCAGATTGTTCTGCACCCAATAAGTTGCCGGAGCCTCGGATATCCAGATCACGCATCGCGACATGGAATCCGGATCCGAGTTCTGAGAACTCTTCAACCGCCGAGAGACGTTTATAGGCTTCGCTGGTTAAGGTCGATAGTGGGGGACTGAGCAGGTAACAAAATGCTTTTTTGTTAGAACGACCTACCCGGCCTCGCATCTGATGTAAATCACTAAGCCCGAACATATGTGCTTGGTTGATGATAATGGTATTGGCATTCGGGATATCCAGTCCCGCCTCGATAATGGTGGTTGCAATAAGGACATCAAACTCGTTGTTGATAAATTTAAGCATGACGTCTTCTAGATCGTCTCCTTCCAGTTGTCCGTGAGCGATGCCCACTCGAGCTTCGGGTACGAGTTTACGGATCATCATCCCGAGTTGCGGAAGATCTTTTACACGGTTGTGTATAAAAAAAACTTGTCCACCTCGATTCAGTTCGAAACGAACGGCTTCTTCGATTAGCGGTTCGTTGAAAACATGGAGTTCGGTTTGTACGGGCTGACGGTTGGGCGGTGGCGTGGAAATGATACTCAAATCCCGAGCTCCCATCAATGAAAAGTGGAGGGTTCGAGGAATCGGTGTTGCGGTTAGCGTTAACGAATCCACATTGGCCCGCATGCGTTTGAGTTTTTCCTTAACCGATACGCCAAATTTTTGTTCCTCATCGATAATCATCAGTCCGAGCTCTTTGAATTTAACGTCCTTACTCACCAGACGATGGGTGCCGATAATAATGTCGATTTGACCATCTTGGAGCTTCTGGAGGGTTTCTTTGATTTGCTTGCTGCTCTTAAATCGGTTGATGTAGTCGATATTTGCCGGGAAACCATTCAATCGTTCCTTGAAGGTTCGGTAGTGTTGTAGCGCTAAGATGGTGGTGGGCACCAATACGGCGACTTGTTTGCTGTCGGCTACCGCTTTGAATGCAGCACGTATGGCGACTTCTGTTTTGCCGAAACCAACGTCTCCGCAAACCAAGCGATCCATGGGATGCGGAGATTCCATATCTCGTTTAACATCGGCAGTCGCTTTCTCCTGATCGGGCGTGTCCTCATAGATAAATGAGGCTTCGAGCTCACGTTGTAGGTAGCTATCCAGGCTGAAGGCATTGCCGGTTTGGGCTTTACGTTTAGCATAGAGTAAAATGAGGTCTCGGGCGATATCTTTGACCTTCTTTTTGGTCGTCTTTTTGAGTTTTTCCCAGGCGTCGGTGCCTAGTTTATTCATCTTCGGCAGGGCGCCCTCTTTTCCAGAATATCTGGAAATGCGGTTCAGTGAGTTAATATTGACGTAAAGCAAATCATTATCCGCATAAACCAAGCGAATCATTTCTTGTATTTTGCCGTTGACTTCAACTTTTTCTAGTCCGGCATATTTACCGACACCGTGATCAATATGTGTAATGTAATCGCCAGGGCGAAGGTCACTTAATTCTTTCAAGGTGATGGCTTGCGAACGTTCGTAGCCTTTCCTTCTTTTATATTTATAATACCGATTGAAGATTTGATGATCGGTGTATAGTGCTAGTTTCAATTCATCGTCTCGGAATCCTTCACGGAGTGATTTGTAAATCGGCGTGAAGCTTGCTGATTGATCCAAGTCGTCTAAAATAGCATAGATGCGTTCGATCTGTTTGGTGGAATCCGAGAATACGTAATTGCTGATTCCTTGCTGTTCATTTTCCTTGAGATGATGTACCAAAAGTCCAAAATCCTTATTGAAAGAGGGTTGCGGATGAGTGGACAAGTGAATCGTATGGTCTGGTTTATAAAAGAATTGCTTGCCAAATTCAACGATTGGAAATTCAAATAAAAGGGCATTGAAGTTCCTGTGGTCGGTAAAGGTTAAACGGGGATCGATCCAGTCGGGATTATTTTGGATGTCTTTTTCCGAGAGTGCTTTCCAGAAATCCGACGCTAATTTATAACCATCGCGTATAATATCCAGAGTGAATTGGACATCTTTCAACCAGATTAACGAATCCGTATCGATATACTCTAAAAGCGATATATGATTGGTGCTTAAGAATTTCGCTTGGACGTTAGGAACTATGGTAACCGAATTCATACGGTTCACAGAGAGCTGTGATTCCATATCGAACGTTCGGATGCTTTCCACATCATCGGATAAAAACTCAATCCGGTAGGGGAGGTCGTTGGAAAAAGAGAAAATATCGACAATACCGCCTCGGATAGCAAATTGTCCAGGTTGGTAGACAAAGTCTACGCGCTCAAAGTCGTATTCGTAAAGAAATTCATTGATAAAATCAATGCCCAATTTGTTGCCAACCCGGATTTCCAGTGTGTTTTTTTCCAGATCGTCCTTATTGATGACTTTTTCAGCGATCGCCTCGGGGTAGGTTACGACAATACGCGGTAGTTCAGCAGGTCGGCTTAAAGAACTTAAGGTCTCTGCGCGTTGTAAAACATGCGCACTGTCCAATAGTGTGAATTCAAAGGCTTTCCGATACGAGGATGGGAAAAATAGAATTTGCTGGTCGAATAGGCTTTCCAGATCACTTAGAAAATAGGAGGCCTCTTCGTGGGTGGGCAATATAAAAATCGACGACCGGAGACATTTCTTATAACACGCAGCGGCCATAAGGGCATCGGAGGAGCCGACCAACCCCTTGAGTTGGATCTTCGGTTTTCCTTCCTGTATGCTTGATGTTAGCGTTTCAACTTGTGGGGTCTGGCTGTATTGTGCTAAAAGTTCTTCGACGTTCACGTGATAAGTATTTCTGCGAATTTCGCAAAATTTGCTGGGACCATCAAATCTATTGATCCTGACGCGAGGCATGGGGGACTTAAATTTGGTTAAAAAGCGGTGTCAGGAGCTTTTTAGGCTGATTGATAATGATTTGTGCTGTATTTTTTAACGTCTTTGTCGGTTTTCTCATCGTCATAACAAGCAATGCTCAGAGGTTATCTTTTTGAGTTACGATAATTTGCGGCTTAGCAGGAAAATAAGGGCGGTTAAACCAAGAGGCCTAAGTTCAATTCCTATAGTCTGTACTCAGGGGGTGTCCAGTCCGTGCGCTTGGGCAAAGCTTAAAGCGGCTTCCAATTCGGCTTGCAGGTCAAACTGTAAGTCTTCGTGTAACTTATCGTAAAGTTTGAGCACGTTTTTTATTCGGCCGATGACATATTTATGCAACTTAATGGCGGGTTCAAGTGCCGAGGAGGAAAATAGGTTGGGATAACGCTGAAAGGCTTCATTCAGCAACAGTAGTCTGCATTCGAGTACGGAGTACCGATCTTTGGTGATCCGTTCATGTTCGTTGATCATGCCGTTTCCACGTCGGAGTAACGAACTGATTTCTTTGTAGTTCGGATATAGTGGAAGGTTTTTTATCGATGAACCCCAGCGTAGATAGAGGTCGTTCAACTCTTCTTTTAAATGTTCAACACGGCCCTCTAAATCACTTTGGTCTTCCAGCAATTCGTAATGCAACTGTTTGAGTAACATTTTGTCTTTGTTAATCAAACGGATCAAAAGCTTATCTTTTTCTTTCTCTGACAGAGAAAGAACAGCTTCTTTGAGTACTAGGTTACGATGCAAAGACATGATACGAAGATAACAATTGATCCCGAAGGATACAATCTCGATTTTTGTACGTAAGGGAGGGCTTTTTGATGCATTATTTAACTATTTTTCGGTCCTTAAAAGTAAAAAAGACCAGGGATAATGTTTTTATTACCAGGTAGTGTGGTAGTAATTGGTTAATTTTGCAGCCTATGTCGAGAATACCCGTACTTGAGCAATGTGCTGTATCTTACCAAGAGGATAAGGATATTCTGTCGGACCATTTAGCTGTTTATTTAAGTCGGAATGATAACCTGGTGTTTCCGCATCGACATAATTTTTACCAGTTGGTTTTATTTCTTTCCGGGGAAGGAAGTCATGAGATTGATTTCAAACGATACGACATCGTCCCAGGACAGGTGTACTGTATGGGGCCTGGACAGGTACACTCCTGGACGTTCCTTTCCGCCATGACGGGATATATTATCAATTTCGATAGGGATTACTTCAAGTCACTTCTGATCCAGTCGGATTATGTGGATAGCTTGGCACTCTACTCCTCGTTGAACGAAGGCGTGTTTGTTTTGGATGAGGATCAATTGGCCGCCGTGACCCCTTTGCTAG
This sequence comes from Sphingobacterium sp., assembly GCA_052092145.1. GTDB lineage: Bacteria > Bacteroidota > Bacteroidia > Sphingobacteriales > Sphingobacteriaceae > Sphingobacterium. The sequence continues at coordinate 13,924 of JBQDCW010000007.1, forward strand.
ATCAAATGGTCGATGTGACCGATCGACAGGCCAATGTAGACGTGAAACGGAGCTTGCTGTTGCATATCCTTTTAAGGATGGAGGAACTTTATATGCCTAATTTTCCGGTGAAATCGGTGGATTATCACCTGGTCTTGATTAAGAATTTTATGGCCTTGGTGGATGAACATTACAAAAAACTTCATTTGCCTAAGGAATACGCAGAATTATTGTTTGTTACGCCGAATCATTTAAATTCGGTATGTAAAGAATATTTGGAGTTGCAGGCCGGAGAGGTCATACGAAACCGGATCATGTTGGAGGCCAAACGGCTTTTGATTTTGCCGGATTGGACGATTTCTCAGGTGGCTTATGCGTTGGCATTTAACGACAACTCTTATTTCACCAAGTTTTTTAAAAAAATAGAGGGCATGACGCCCGAGGAATTTAGGAGATTACAATGGAAGTAGATGTAAACATGGAGAAGCAATACAGTATACCTTCTGAAATGAAGAGTGCTATCGAAGCGCGTTGTCCGAGATGTCGTACCGGGCATATGTTTAACACGCCTTTGTTGAGCTTCAAGTCAAGCAAAATGGTGGTTAAATGTCCAGCTTGTGACCTGAAATTTGAAAAGGAACCGGGGTATTTTTATGTGGCCATGTATGTGAGTTACGTCCTGGTAGTGGCCGAACTGATAACGGCCTGTGTGGCGACCTTTATTTTATCAGGAGCTTTGGAAAGCCCTTGGCCGTACGTTATCGTGGCTTTAGCTGTGACCCTTTTATTAGCACCATTCAATAGCCGCTATTCGCGCGTGATCTTGTTGTATTGGATGACACCCGCATTTAAGTTCAACCAAAAGATATTTGAAAAGGTGAAAGCGGCCGGTCATTAACTATTTTGAAAGCTCTTTTTTCATCGGCTTCACGTTTCCAGTAGCGACCATACCCCAGGGTCGAAAGATGGGCTAATCGATAGGATGCTACTCCCTATCCCAAAGGGAGAACTGGGGCAAGCGATTGCCTGCACGCAGATGAACAATTTTCGATTCAGCGTGTTTTTATAGCAGTGCTCCGCAAATTGTTGGATTCAATATCTGCTGTTATGAAAGTGATACCCCGTCTTTTTAAAATTTATTGTGATCGATTTTGCTTATTTTCCTTCTGGCTACTAATCGCAGTTTCCTGCGATGGACCCCGAGAGAATGATCAAGAAGCGGATCGTAGGAATTCAAGCGAATACGGCGCATCTTTGGCGCTTAAAAAGCCATACGATACAGCACCTCAGAATAAATATGCTAAAGTGCTGGGTTGGTCCGAGGGAACGTTACCGCAGGCGCCTGAAGGCTATCGTGTCGTTAAATTCGCGGACAGTCTGAATAGCCCGCGCAACGTGTATGTGGCGCCAAATGGCGACGTTTTTATTGCGCAGGCGCGTACCGAGCGTACGGGTGAGGATGATGCGAAAGTAGATGCCCGAAATCTTTTCCGAGATAAAAGCCCCAACACGATCTTACGATTGCGAGACCAGGATGGTGATGGTATAGCGGAGAGTAAGGAAGTCGTCTTGAGCCATCTTTCTCAACCCTATGGTATGTTGATTTTAAATGGATTTTTCTATGTGGCCAATACCGATGAATTGATTCGGTATCCCGTGGATGAAGCCACTGGAGAAATCCAGAGTACCCAAGGTGAGCAGATTGTGGAATTGCCGGCGGGAGGGTATAACAATCATTGGACCCGTAATTTGGCGAGGAATCCTAAGGGGGACAAAATCTACATCACGGTGGGTTCGGCAGGGAATGCTGGAGAGGAGGGTATGGAGCGAGAAGTAGGGCGGGCGGCTATATTGGAAGTCGATCCCGATGGCTCGAATGCGTGTATCTATGCATTTGGATTGAGAAATCCGGTCGGTCTTGCTTTTGAACCGCATAGCGAATCGCTTTGGACAGCAGTAAACGAACGAGATCAGCTTGGGGATGAGTTAGTTCCAGATTATATCACTTCCGTTCGCAGTGGCGGTTTTTACGGTTGGCCATATTCGTATTGGGGAAAGAACGTGGATCCGCGTTGGGAAGGGCGTTTGCCCGACTCCTTGATTCATCGTGCAATCACACCGGATTATGCATTGGGATCACATACCGCTTCCTTAGGACTCGCTTTTAGCGAGCATTCGGAATTTGAGGAGGGGGCTTACATCGGACAGCACGGTTCGTGGAACCGTTCTGAATTGGTGGGTTACCAGGTGCTTTATGTGCCTTTTGAAGGCGGAGTACCTTCGGGTGATGCGGAGCCGTTTTTAGAAGGCTTTATTGCTAATCCTGAAAAAGGAGAGGTTTATGGCCGGCCGGTAGCGGTAACTTTTACCGATGCGTATTTATTGGTTACTGACGATGCCGCCAACGTGATTTGGGCAGTTATACCCGAGGAGTAGAAAATAAAATAGTATCACCAATGCAAAAACACATGAGACATTTAATAGCAATTGACGGGGCTTCTTTTTTTGAATCCCATTACAAACGCGTAGCCTGGTCCATTCGTTCGCAAGATCATACCGAAAGCGCTGCTGAGAAGCAGGAAGATTCTAAGAGTAAGGCGGGGAATGCTCGTGAGGCGATGCGGGAGCATTTAGCGCATATCACTGAACATTTGGAAAAAGAGCGTGGTTTAGTGGATTACGAAGTGGCCTTGGAATTCACTGCACAAACCTCTGATGCGCAAAAGGAAGAGTTCACGAGACTTTTTAATGAATTTAACACCCGTGATGAATCGAATTGATCTGGATTCATCTCGAGGAGTCGGATACGGACTCGATTGATTCGTTGGGGTGACGCTGTAAATAGAAGTAAAAGTGGAAGTAGCCTGTGGGCTGGCACCACTGGTTTTCTTAAGTTTCCGTTTGTTTTTTCAGGGCACAATCAAAGCGCTATGAAACCGTCAAAAGAGGGCTTCAATCCAGTGCTGTTGGTTCGAGCGAAGTGCCAAGTTTTATATGCAATCACATATAGTTTCTAATAAAAAGCACTTTTTATATGTATTTGCATATAATGATACCAATGGGGTTATTACTTTTATAGGTAAACACGCGAGTAAAGGCTTTATATTGTTATAAGCAAATTAAGTTTTATTTTACGCTACATTACAGCTTCGTCTTACAAGGTGTTCTGGTCATCCTGGGACACCATAACAAAAAATGTCCCGAGAAAGTGCTTGACTTTTAGGGACATCCTAAGGTGTTAATTGACCGGATTCTTCTTATTTAATCAATAGGGTTCTCTTTTAGATACTGTTCCCAGGCCCAGGCAGAAGACATCATTTCCTGGATGCCTAATTCGGCTTTCCAACCCAGTTCTTTGCTGGATTTGCTGACATCCCCCCATACTTTAATAATATCACCCGCTCTTCTTGGGCCGACGGCGTAGTTTAGTTTTTGACCCGATGCTTCCTGGAACGCGTTTATCGCCTCCAGCACGGAGTAGCCGTTCCCGGTTCCCACATTGAACACATCGTAGTTTCCGTTGGGGTTGCCCTTTTCCAGCAGCCTAATAGCCGCTACGTGCGCTTTGGCTAGATCCACCACATGGATATAGTCACGGATGGCTGAACCGTCAGGGGTATCGTAGTCGTCGCCAAAAACCGTCATTTTTTCACGTTTGCCGATGGCGGTTTGGGTGATAAAAGGAAGCAGGTTTTGTGGAACACCAATGGGGAGCTCACCGATCAAGGCGGAGCTGTGGGCACCGACAGGATTAAAATAACGTAGGGCAATGACGTGGTAGTTGTCTGATACACTGGCGGTTTCCTCTAGGATCTCTTCAGCGATTTGCTTGGTGTTTCCATAAGGCGAAGCCGCTTTTTTTACGGGCGCGGATTCGGTCACGGGCAAATTGTCCGGTTCACCGTATACCGTACAACTGGATGAAAACACAAAATTGATGGGTTTCTCTCGGTAAGTTTGTAGAAGATTGATTAGCGAAAAGAAATTGTTATGGTAGTATTTTAATGGATTTTGTACGGATTCGCCTACTGCTTTAGAAGCCGCGAAATGGATGATGCCGGTGATTTCTGGGTTCGCTTGAACGAAAGCCTCCACTTTTTGAGTATCGCAAAGGTCGAACTGATGGAATTCCGGTTTGACACCGATGATCTTCTCGATTTGATCGAGAATCTTGATGTTGGAGTTCGATAAATTATCGACGATTACGGGCGTGTATCCGGCATGGTGTAATTCCACAACGGTATGCGATCCAATGAATCCTGTTCCTCCGGTAACTAGTATTTTACTCATGGTTTAATCTATTGTGTTTTGGGTTCGTATTCAAACAGGTCTTATAATAATCAATGGTCCTTAGTAAACCCTCTGTCCTTGAAACTTCCGGTTTCCAGTCTAGGATGGTTTGGGCCTTGCTGATGTCGGGCCGGCGTTGCTTGGGGTCGTCCACAGGCAAAGGATGGAAGGTGATCTTGGAGGAGCTGGCGGTGAGCTCGATAATTTTTTGGGCCATATTGATTAGGCTCATTTCCTCTGGGTTTCCGATGTTGACGGGTAGATGGTAATCATGCATCAACAAGCGGTAAATACCTTCGATCTGATCGGTGACATAGATGAATGATCGGGTTTGTTTTCCATCGCCGAAAACAGTGAGATCTTTGCCTTGTAGCGCTTGAGAGATGAAGGTTGGCAAGGCGCGTCCGTCTTGTAAACGCATTCTTGGGCCGAAGGTATTGAATATCCTGACGATTCGGGTTTCCAGTCCATGGGCGTTGTGGTAGGCCATAGTCATGGCTTCTTGAAAGCGTTTCGCCTCGTCGTAAACGCCTCGTGGACCCACTGGGTTGACGTTTCCCCAATACTCTTCGTTCTGTGGCGAAACCAAGGGGTCTCCGTAGACTTCCGATGTGGAGGCGACTAGTATTCGCGCATTTTTGCTTTTCGCGAGACCCAGCAGATGGTGTGTCCCCAATGAACCGACTTTCAGCGTTTGTATGGGCATTTTTAGATAATCGATCGGACTCGCTGGTGAAGCAAAATGAAGAATATAATGCAGTGGTCCGGGCACATGGACGAATTTCGAGACGTCATGATGATAAAACTCGAAGTTCGGCAGATGAAAGAGGTGCTCAATATGCTGCATTTCACCCGTGGTCAAGTTGTCCATGCCGATGACGTGGAAATCCTCTTCAACGAAACGGTCACAAAGGTGCGAGCCTAAAAATCCTGCCGCTCCTGTTATGAGTATCCGTTTGCGATTGTGTTTCTTTGGCACAATAGAGAATTTGAAAAGGTTTAAATATCTTTGACGAAGATAAGCAATATTTTAACAAGATGCGTTTTCTCTACGACTTGGGCATTGCCGCCTACAGCCTCATACTTCGCTTGATCTCCCCTTTCCATGCCAAAGCGAGGAGCTGGGTGAAAGGGCGTGAAGGTTTGCTGAATCATATCGCGCAAACGATCGACCCGGGCGGTGGATACATCTGGTTTCATTTTGCCTCACTCGGTGAATTTGAGCAGGGGCGCTCGGTGATGGAAGCGATAAAGAAATGTTATCCAGAGGAAAAAATTATTATTACATTTTTTTCCCCCTCTGGTTTCGAAATCCGTAAGCATACCGCGCTTGCCGAACAGGTGTTTTATCTGCCCGTAGATACGGCGAGTAATGCTAGGAAATTTCTAAGTCTGGTTCAACCTAAGCTTGCAATTTTTACGAAATATGAATATTGGTATCATTATTTTACGGAGCTGCAGAAAAGGGGAGTGCATTTGTTGATGATTTCAGCGATTTTTCGGGAGAATCAACTTTTCTTCAAAGCCTATGGTGGTTTTTATCGATCTATTTTGGAAAAAGTATCCTACTTTTTTGCACAAAATAAAGACAGCGTGCATATGCTGAAGTGGATCGGGTTAACCAACGCTGGATTAGCGGGTGATACCCGTTTTGATCGAGTCGTTGACCTGCCTGCGGAAGCCCGAGAAATTCAAGAAGTCGAGCAGTTTGTTTCGGATTGGCCCGTCTTGGTTGCCGGGAGCACCTGGCCGGCTGACGAAGCGCTTTTAAATAAACTTTTAGCGAATCGATCGGATTGGAAATTGATCGTTGCGCCCCATGAGATTGACAGCCAACATATCGGGCAGCTTCAGGGTTTGTTCGCCAAGCCCTTGCTCTTTTCTCAATACAATAGGTATTCCTCGGATGAGATTGCTCAGGCTCAGGTCCTGATTATTGACAATATCGGTATGCTTTCCGCCTTATACCGGTACGGGCAAATCGCCTATTTGGGCGGGGGATTTGGTGGCGGTATTCACAATACTTTAGAGGCTGCAACCTATGGGGTACCCGTGGTTTTTGGACCGCGGTATGAAAAATTTCAGGAAGCTAAAGATTTAATAGCATCCGAAGCCGCATTTTCGATCGCTGATATCGACGAATTAACGGCAGTTTTTGACGCATTGAGACCGGAAGACCGCAGAGAACGGGCTGGTCTGGCGGCCAAACGATATGTTCAGGGGCGAGCAGGCGCAACGCAGATTATTATGAAATACTTATCGTCTGAGCGACTGATAGGCAATCGGGGTTAGCGGTGGAAAAAAAGAGGGGCGGTCCAAACCGCCCCAGCCGGATTTGATCTAAAATTAGGCTTGATGTGTTATGCTGACCATTTTTTCGGCAAGCCGTATGACTTGATGCGAATAGCCGTACTCATTATCATACCAAATGTACAGAATAGCTGTGCGGCCATCGTTGGAAACTTGTGTGGCCAGTCCATCGACGATCGATGCAGCCGAGGTGCCGATAATATCAGAGGAAACCAGTTCTTGCGCACCCGAAAAGTAAATCTGCTTGCTGAGATTCCCTTCCGCTGCTGCCTGCTGGAACAAATTATTTAAACTGGCCCGATCAATGGGGTCGGCTAACTCCAAGTGAAGAATGGCGAGTGATCCATCGGGTACAGGGACTCGAATGGCATTGGAGGTCAGCTTCCCTTTCAAGTTTGGAAAGACCTTAGCCATTGCAGTTCCAGCACCTGTTTCGGTGATGACCATATTTAAAGCGGCTGCGCGACCTCTTCGCGCTTTCCTGTGCATGTTATCAACTAGATTTTGATCGTTGGTATAGGCATGAATTGTTTCGACATGGCCTTTTAGGATACGCAAGTGCTGCTGAATTACCGCTAAGACCGGAGCGATCGCGTTGGTCGTACAGGAGGCCGCTGAGATTAAACTTCCCTCAGATATGCTTTTCAATTCGGCGTCGTTTACCCCCATGATAATATTCGGCATACCCTTTCCTGGAGCAGTAAGTAAAACCGACAAGGTCCCCGGCGAAGAAAAATGTCGGCTGAGCTGTATTTCATCCCGGAGGTATCCCGTGTTGTCTATAACTAAGGCGTCTTGGATTCCGTAGTTTAAATAATTAATCACTTCGGGGCCCCGGGCTGAGATCATCTGAATAGGGATGCCGTTGATGATGAGTCTTTCACGCGTTATATCCGTTCGAATATCGGCATCGAATGGTCCATGGATGGAATCGTTACGGAGTAAATTCGCTCTCTTTTCTAGCGTTTCTTCATGCAAAATATCCCGCGTTACGATCGCACGCAATCGAAGGGGACTCCCGATCGCCATGCCGTTGATTAACGTTCTGGCCAACAAACGACCAATGCGACCAAAACCGTATAGTACGACGTCCTGGGTAACCGGTTTGGAGTCGGGTAGGGACGATGTAGGCAGGGCGCGGATCAGATCCGCTGTCCCATTATTTCCGAATGGGTTTTGGGACAATTGCAAGGCCAGCTTTCCAATATCCAGTGGGCCTGCAGGCACTTCAGTATGCCGCAGCAATTTTGCCAGTTTAAGGGTTTCTTCTGGAGGTAGGGCTCCCCCTTGTTTCTGAGCGGATTGCTGGTGATGTACTTTCAATACAGTGGCGCCACCTTTATCTCGGATAGCGGTTCCAAAAAGAAATAAATCAACCGACTTTTCTAACCACAGTCGGTGAGCGATATGGATAAGTTCTACACATTTCGCTTGGTCTTGCTGGTAACTTTTGATTTGGTTCTCAAAATCAATTTGATCGATCATAACGGATATATTGGTTTTTGCAGGCTAACATACTGAATTTTAAAAGAGTTTCTTGATTAAAAATTGTTAAAATGATAATATATAGGTGCTATATATCTTGTGTATTGCTAAAATGGTAATTTTATAAGCCTTTTGAGTGACTGGTATTAACAGTTATCCCAGAACTGTTCATTTCCTTCTGGGAAGGGAGAAGCGATATTCTGGTTTGTTTTTCCGTGTAAAGAATTGATTACAAAATACAGATAAATCGTTTTAGTTACTATCTTGGGTTTACTAACTCGGAGATGTAGACCGCGATACCCCTTTTTTGGAATAACCGTTCAGGTTTTATTTTGGCCTGTTTTTGATGATTGGGTGTTATTTTTTTTGCATTTGGATGACATCTTTATAGACTAACAGTGATGAAGAGAATATTTTTACTAACCAGTATTTTTACGTTTTTATGTTCGGCCCTATCAGCACAACAGGTGCCGAATCAACTTCGGGCACCGGCGTATCCGTTGATCACGATCGATCCAAATATGAGTGCTTGGTCGTATACCGATGCTTTATACGATTCTAGCCCTGTGCATTGGTCCGACAAAAAGTTGCCGTTTCTAGGGGTGCTGAAGGTGGGCGATGACTATTATCGATTTATGGGTGCCGAGGAATTGCAAATGGAGACTATTGCTCCAAATGGAGAGGATGTTGCTTGGCGGGCGAGTTTTACGACCAGCGAGCCTGCAGGAGCATGGTTTAATCAAGATTTTGATGCCAGCGACTGGGAAAAAGCTTTGGGCGCATTCGGAACCATCGAAAGTGAGCCGCAAAGTAAAACCGATTGGAGTACGGATAAAATCTGGATCCGTAGAACGGTCGATATTCAAGAAGATTTATCGGATAAGTCGATCTACTTGGACTATTCGCATGATGATGATACCGAAATTTATATCAATGGCATTCAGGTAGTCGACCACGGTGGAACGGGGAAAAACAAGCGAGTGAAATTATCAGAGGAGGTAACACGGACATTGAAACCTGGTAAAACTGTGATTGCGGCCTATTGTTTCAATGGAGGTGCGAACGGATTTATTGATGTAGGCTTATCATTGGAACGTACTGATCAGTCCTACTTTTCTCAGACAGCTCAACAAATCTCCGTGGATGTACAGCCGATGCAGACCCATTATGTGTTTGCTTGTGGGGATGTCGAATTAAAGGTGAGTTTTACCGCTCCCCTATTTTTAGACAATCTGGAGCTGCTTGGACGACCGATTAATTATTTGAGTTACCAGGTCCAAGCACCAGCGGGTCAGCAAGTCGAACTATACTTCGAAGTCGCGCCTGATTGGGCCTTGCATTTGCCGACGCAGACTTCCAGTGCGGAGACCTTTAAAAAGAACGAGGTGACGTACCTGAAGACCGGATCGGTGGCCCAAAAGACTCTTGAACGTAAGGGGGACCACGTACGGAATGACTGGGGATACTTCTATCTGGCGTCAGATCATCCGAATGCAGAAGGGAAAACAGGGAGTAGTACTGAATTGAGACAGGAATTTTTAGGCCTTCCGGTTGACCAGGAGCGTCAGAAAAATGCGGTTGCGCAGCTGGCGCTGACCCAGAAGATGACTGGAACTGCAACCGGGCGTATTGCCCTTGGTTATGACGATGTTTATGCGATCCAGTACTTTGGAGAGAACCTGAGACCGTATTGGAACCGAAACGAAGACAGCACTATCGAGGATCAATTCGAGCAAGCCTTTACCCAATATGAAGAGATCAAACAGCAGGCAGATGCCTTTGATGCGGAGTTTATGAAAGACTATACGCGTTTTGGTAAGCCGTATGCTGAACTCTGTGCATTGGCTTATCGGCAATCGATTGCGGCGCATAAATTAGTTGAATCTCCGAGTGGCGAATTGCTGTGGTTGTCGAAAGAAAATGATAGTAATGGGTCGATCGGGACCGTTGATGTGACCTACCCTTCGGCACCGTTGTACCTGTACTACAATCCGGAATTAGCCAAAGGATTGATCAATTTCATTTTTCATTACACCGAATCCGGAAAATGGACAAAGCAATTTCCTGCACATGATATTGGTACCTATCCTATTGCCAATGGCCAGACCTATGGTGGCGATATGCCGGTGGAGGAGAGCGGGAATATGTTGGTGTTGACCCATGCAATTGCGCGGGCGGAAGGCAATGCAGATTATGCCAAGCAACATTGGGAGGCCCTGACCATGTGGGCGGATTACCTGATCGAGAATGGTTTGGATCCAGATAATCAACTGTGTACGGATGATTTCGCGGGACATTTTGCTCATAACGCGAATTTGTCGATCAAAGCGATTATGGGCGTCGCCTCCTATGGATACTTAGCCGGGATGCTCCATCAAGAAGAGATCGCTGAAAAGTATATTGCGGAGGCTAGAAATATGGCTAAACAATGGGAGGAAATGTCAAGAGATGGGGATCATTATAAATTGACTTTTGACAAGCCAGGAACCTGGAGTCAGAAATACAATTTAGTGTGGGATAAATTGTTGGGCATGGAGATTTTTGATAAGGACATCATCGATAAGGAAATTGCGTATTATTTGACAAAACAAAATAAGTACGGACTCCCACTAGACAGTAGAGAAACGTACACCAAGACAGACTGGATCTTCTGGACCGCGACGATGGCGGATGATTTGGCGACTTTTCAACAGTTTATCCGGCCCGTACATTCGTTTATGAACGAGACCGTCAACCGAGTCCCCATGTCCGATTGGGTATTTACCGATAAGCCAGAACGTAGGGGATTCAAAGCGCGATCTGTAGTGGGTGGTTATTTCATTAAAATGTTGGAAGAGAAATACAATAAAAGAAAATAGGTTTAGGTTAATTTAGTGAGAAGGTGGCCGTATCCGATATAAAGGATGCGGCCCTTTCGATTTTAGAGGAATTAATCGGTCAATAAAAAGAGATCAGCGGCAATTTGGTCGGCGAGCAGTTTACCGCTTGTACTCAAGGTGTAGACGCCCTCCTCTGAGCGCAGGACCTCACCATGTTGTACATAAGGGGTTATATTGAGCGCCAGCTGCTCCAGATAAGTTTCGCCAAAACCGGTTTTAATCTGTGTTTCATCAATCCCCCATTTGGTCCGCAGACGGGTCATTACATATTCGTTAAACCGGTCCATTGTGCTGAGCTCTTCGGTCTCTAATGCAAGCTTGTTGGATTGGATGCCCGCGATGTATTTGGCATTATTCGCCAGATTCCAACTCCGGGAATGCCCGTTAAACGAATGTGCAGAGGGACCAATTCCCAAATAATGTACGCCGCGCCAGTAATTGCTGTTGTGTTTGGCGTATTGTCCGGAATGGGCAAAGTTTGAAATTTCGTACTGTTCGTAGCCGGCACGCTGAAGCGTATCGATTAATTGAAGCATCTGCCGGGCACTCTGCTCTTCATTCATCGGTGCGCTGGTTCCTTTACGGATTTGGTGGTCCAGGGCCGTTTTTGATTCCACCGTCATCGAATACGAGGAAATATGCGGTACCTGCAGTTGGATCAGCTGTTGCATATTCGATTTCCATTTCTCATCACTCAATAACGGATATCCGTAGATTAAATCACAGGTCATGTTTTCATAGCCTTGGTCTTGCGCGCGTTTGATTGAAGAATCGGCCTCCTCCGCATTATGGGCTCTATTCATCCAAAGGAGATCCTCTTGAAAAAACGATTGAACACCGATACTGAGTCGATTGATGGGCGTGTGGCGAAGGTCAATCAATTTCTCACGATTCAGGTCATCAGGGTTTGCCTCCAGTGTGATTTCTGCAGAGGAACTGATATCAAAATGTGTGCTTACTTTTTCTACCAACCGGTTAATTTCCCCCGCGTTTAGTAGCGAGGGAGTCCCGCCTCCAAAATAGATGGACGTTATTGGGGTATTTTCCAGATAGCTGGCCCGTAGTTCGATTTCTCGAAGCATACCTTGTAGTAGATCCTCTTTATATTTCAAAGAAGTGCTAAAGTGAAAGTCACAATAATGACAGGCTTGCTTGCAGAAAGGGATATGGAAATAGATCATCGAGTGCAAATATAAGGATAGATAAAATAGGATAGAAACAAATAAATAATGGAATTATCTATTTGTTTATCAGTTATTTGAATTGTTTTTCTTGAATGAAAATCTGTGGGTTCGTCAATTGGGCGAAAACGCATTTACCTTGGTTCAGGGTAAGTGCGTTTTTCGGCTAACCTAGCCCATCCAAATCATCACGTACGAGAAATGCACACAACAATCAGATTATCAATGAGTCAAAAAACATTTAATTTGTTTTAGTAGACACTAATCTCCCAAAACATGAAAGTAGGGTCAACGTCTGGGTGCGTCGCCTAAATTTAGGTATTTTAGTCCTCAACCGATTTATTTAGGCTTTTTAGTGAATGAACTCACTGAAAAGCATGACTTTTGGTGAGAAAACTCACCAAAAAGCTTTATATTTGGTGAGCAAAGTGATAGATATGTTTGATCGAATTCTCAAAAAAACGTTGTCCGAAAGGCTATTTAAAGGTAAGACTATTGTTCTCATCGGCCCAAGGCAAGTTGGTAAGACAACGCTTGTCCAAGACATTCTAAAGGAATATGATTACCTTTTCCTAGACGGAGATGATCCGGTGGTGCGATCCAACTTGACGAATCCCAATACCATTCAACTGGCAACAATTATCGGCTCATCAAAAATCGTTTTCATCGACGAGGCCCAACGGATTGAAAATATAGGTTTGACGGCTAAAATTATTCATGATCAGTTTAAAAGTGTACAATTAATTATTACGGGTTCTTCGGCCTTCGAATTACGCAACCATACCAATGAGTCTCTAACGGGACGAAAACGAGAGTACTTTTTGTATCCGATTTCATACGAAGAATACGAGCTATCTCATGACTTTCTCACCGCATCGAGGGATTTAGAAACCCGTCTTATTTTTGGATTTTATCCGGATGTAATCAATCATCGAGGTGAGGAAATTGAAAGTTTAAATGAAATCACTCAGAGCTACTTGTTTAAGGATATTCTCGCACTCGGAAATCTGAAAAAACCAGAAGCATTGGAAAAAATTCTTCGGGCGTTGGCTTTTCAACTTGGCAGTGAGGTTAGCTTTAATGAAATTGCTCAACTGACTGGTGTCGACAAGAATACGGTCTCCAATTATATTCGACTATTGGAATTATCGTATATCATCTATCCCCTTACTACATTTAGCAGAAATTTGCGCAACGAAATAAAGGCAAACCATAAGATATATTTTTACGACAACGGGATTCGTAATGCACTCATTCAGAACTTTAACCCGATTGAACTCCGTAATGATGTTGGCGCGCTATGGGAGAATTTTCTTATAACCGAACGACTTAAGACTCAAAATTACCATAGGCAATTTGTTAGTCGTTATTTTTGGCGCACAAAGAGCCGGCAAGAGATAGATTATGTTGAAGAATACAATGGGAAGATATCTGGATATGAATTTAAGTGGAATCCCAAAGCCAAAATAAAAATTCCAGCGAGCTTTGTAGATACTTATAACACCGAGGTTAAGGTGATAACAAGAGATAATTTTAGAGATTTTGTAAAGATAACGTGATGACGGTTGCTATAAAACAATAGTCTAATCGGAACTATCGCGATAGCAACCCTGCAGTTGATGGCGGTTTCTGATCGGATTTAGAAGAATAAATGCCTTGTATTATGCGTTGATTTAGAGGGAGTCAATGCTTGAAAAAAAGCTTTGAGGACGCTGAAGTTTAGCGATAATTGTTATTTTTATAAAGTCGACCACTAGGTTTGACATGATATACACTTTTAAAAATTGGGAGATGAAAACAATATTAAAAATAATTGTGGTGTTTATCGGCATTACAACCGTTGCTTTTCAAGTAGTGGGAAGCGGTACAAACGATCATGAACGTTTTCTCAGAGGGGCTTGGAAAGCCAAAGAAGGTGCTTTAAAATATATAGAGTTTATGGAGCGTGGGATGGTGAAAATCGTTTCAAGGAGGGACGATGGAGATATAGCCATGCAGATGCATTATCGGGTTTCTGATTATAATGAAGAGCGTAAAACTTTTGAAATAGCCTTTCTTCAAAAAGATCTTTACCGCGATCATTTCGACCTAAAAAAAACGCTGAAATTTACGTATCAGAATGATAATAGCCTGATCTTTCATTCGGAAAAATCTGGAAGAATGGTATTAACTCGGGCGTTTCGAGGTACTGAATATAGATGATCTGAGTTTCGTTCCCAGCGGACCGTACCCTCTTGTCGGAAGTAAAGAACTGTAAAAGAAAAGGAGAGAAAAATATGACAGAAAAAAAAGCGTCCTTCCTGGAGTACGTTCTTAATCTAAATGGAGATATCCAACTGCAAGACGCATTAAAACGTAGCTTAGTTGAAATCGATAACCTTGATGTTTCACAATTGGAGCGGATCGGTTTAGCAACCTATGCTGAAGGCAAATGGTCGGTCCATAAAATAGTACAACACCTGACGGACTGGGAAAGAATTTGGTGTTATAGAGCGGTCATTCTTGCCCGCGAAGAAGGGACGGTCCCGGGTGGACTGGATCAAGACATCATGGGTAAAAATTCCAACGCGGATGAACTGTCCATCGATCATCTCCTCAAGGATCTCCGGCTAGTCCGTCAATCCACGATAATGTTGTTTGAGTCTTTTAATCAGGAAATACTCGAAAAGAACTGTACTATTTTTCAGTACGAGATGCCATTTTATGGAATAGGCTATAGCATCACGGCCCATCAAATACACCATTTCAATATCATACAAGAAAGATACGTTCCACTCATTGACGCCGTCAATTAGTTTTTTGGGTATCATCTCACGGAAAGTAGCGCGCAGAAAAGCAGAAGACGAATCGGATAAAAGATCTTCCTGAATGCGTTCGGTGTTTCTGATTTAACGCACATAAATAGCAATAGGTTCGTTTGTGACCTCTAGTACGAACGCGTGATGTTTTGCTATACATTGTTCACTGTTCGGCTGGCTGTGGAGGATCGTTATTTTATGCCTTCATTAAAGAAGATATAAAGGCCGTCTTTGCCGGCGACAACAATATCCTTTCGACCGGAGTTCCTCAAATCTTCAAGGGCAAAGGATATACCGGCGCCCTTTCCTTGGCCCAAGGGACCATAACTGATGATGTTTTTGGTAAACGACTCGCCGTTCCATTTGAAATAATATAAACCAATCGGGTCGTTTGCTCCGGGGTCGGCGCCATTGTGGCCTCTGTATCGTTTTCCGGTGATGAGCTCGGCCTGGCCATCTCCATCGATGTCGACCCATTCCATGGTGTGATATTGGGAATTATGAGGGTCTATCGCCTGCTTCGCCCAGCTGCGATTGCCTTTTTCATCCAGCTCTTGCTGGTACCAATCCAATCCGTAGGCATGCCCTTGCCCGACAATGAGGTCATTTAGTCCATCTTTATTGATATCCTGGACGATGATCGGAATACTGGCATCTCCGAAATCAAAATCTTGATGTAAAATCCATTGTCCGCTCGGGGTTGAGGGTGCTTCTAGCCACCCATTGTGGACAATAATATCGGTCCGCTGATCACCATTGATATCTCCAAAACCTAACCCATGACCTTGCGTTTCCGCCACATCAATTTTTGTGAAATGACCCGTTCCATTCCCATCGGTATCGGTTTCCAATTTGTAATACTTTAAAGGTTGTCCCGGCGTGTTGGGTATGAGTTCAATGGTTCCATCTCCGTCCAGATCCCAGCCCCGTGCAGTTTCTATGTTGCCCGTCTCATCAATGATGTGCCGCTGCCAGGGATCGTTGGTGCCGGGATTTTCCAACCAGAACAGGGTGCCCTCAAACCACCCCCCGGTTACGATATCCAGCTTCCCATCGCCATTCACGTCTAAAGGAATGGTTGAAAAATCGTCCCAATATTCTTGAACCCGATGGACTTCATGTATGAAATGGCGTTGGATAAACTCGGGTCCTTGATACCAAAATGCGCCAGAAACCAAGTCGGGGTGACCATCCCTATTCACGTCCAGTACACCGACGGATTCATAGGTTTCTGAAGACACTTTCATCTTGGTGAAATGTAACGGTCCAACATTTGAAATTTTGGACCGGTCTTGTCCAGAGACGGTTAAGGCATGTCCAAGGGCGATGATTAGTAAAATGGTGAGGCGCATTCTACAAGGTAATGAAGAAAATTTATTCAACCGTCACGTGGTGTCCTGCGCGCGCTTATGCCTGGCCGAAAACAGATCAGCGGATTCTTCTTTACAGCCAAGCGGGCAATCTGCGTCTAAAAAGATCGTCAAGGAACTTTCTGAAAGCATGCGATCGGATGGCGAGTGTTTGAGGATGATCTGCTGTCGATCGCATTAATTTGTTGAGAGACTGTTGATGGCGAAAGGATTTGTCGTGTGTACCCGTAAATTTTCTTACTTTTGAGCTGAATTATAAATCGAATAGCGCGTTAATAACACCATCTGATTAAACCTTTAGTGATTTAATATTAGCATAATATTAGATTGTTAATTTTGACCTTCACTGGTTTTCAAGAACCATAATCTGGAAATGGAATTAGGTAATCACGTATATCAACAATTGCGAAAAGGCAATATTCAAGCCTTTCGTGAGGTGTTTGATACGTATAGCGATCGCATCTATAGCGTTGCCTATCGAATTCTAAAAAACAGAGAACAGGCTGAGGAAATTGTTCAGGAAACTTTTTTGAAAGTTTGGCAAAACCGCGAAAAACTAGATGAAACCAAAGCGATGTGGCCTTTTATTTTTGTCGTGGCAAAACGTTTGTGCTTCAATCAACTTCGTTCAATTCGCTACGATGTGATGGCTCAAAAAGAGCTCATACGCAATATGAAGTCTATAGCAGATGATCACCCTATGGATCTACGCGATATGGAAAGATTACTTCAGGACTCGGTTGTTCAATTGCCAGCCCGTCAACGACAGGTTTGGATTATGAGCAGGGAACAGGGTAAATCTCATAAAGAAATTGCGGATGAATTGGGCATTTCTCCGAACACCGTGAAAAACAACATGGTGCAGACGCTGAAAACCCTTAGGGATGTCTTCACAAAGGCAGATTACCTCTATTTTTTTATTTTTTTGTATTTCGTATAGTCCTTCCCTCTTTCCTGTGTGTACTACCTATAGATCAATTATTAAGAGGTGCACAGGGAACGATTTAAATATCTCCATAAAAAGTTTTTAGACCACTCGATCGATGATCGAGAGTTACAAGAATACCTCTTGCTACTGGAAGACCATGAGGAGGTGTTCGGTGAGGGGTTACAGGAATACCAGTTCAATCAGGAAAAATCAGTACCGGATAAGGACCGGGTTTTTGATGACTTGCTCCAAAGGGCTGCGCTCGATGTGTCCAGAAGACGCGTCAAGCTCTACCGCTGGATCGGGGTCGCTTGCGGCTTACTACTGGTATTCGGATTTTCGTTCTATTTGTGGAACCACAATTCCGCTGCACCTGTTCTAGAAGAGCCATGGGCGACGACCCAAAATCAAGAGACTCGATTGGTTGATACCCTCTCGGGTGCTATTCAACTTGCGGATGGAACGAATCTAGCGCTTTCAGAAATTCAGGAACAACCCGTCAGCTATGCGGGTGTGCGTTTATCGAAAGTCGCGGAGGGTTTGATTCAAGTGGAGTTTGCGGAGAACCCGTTAGCGCGCCCGCAAACCTTCCATGAATTCAGAACGAAAAAAGGGATCAGCTACAGTCTTTTGTTACCCGATGGGTCGAAAGTACACTTGAATTCCGATTCCCGACTTAAACTGCATGTGGATTTTAATGTGTCAAATCGGGAATGCGATCTTTCGGGAGAAGGATTTTTCGAAGTGGCACATCACCGCGAGTTGCCTTTTGAAGTGCATGTCCGAGATTACGCTGTTAAGGTGCTGGGGACGCAGTTTAATTTGAAATCCTATCCGCAAATGAGCCAGTCGAATACCGCGTTGATGGAAGGCAGTGTACAGGTGTCATCTCCGGATCAGCACATGACACTCGTTCCGGGTCAGCAGGTATCGAGCGGTGTTTCTGGCCAATGGATTAAACAGAAAGCTAATTTCCGAGAAATTCTCGCTTGGCGCGAAGGGTATTTTAGATTTTCCAACGCTTCTCTTCGGGAAATCATGAACGATATCATCACCTGGTATGATATCGATGAGGTGGTTTATGAGCAGCAAATCAACGATCATTTTACGGGTTCCATTGTCCGAAGCAGGAGTCTTCAGGAGGTGTTACATGGAATGGAAAAAATAGCTAACCTAGATTTTGAAATTAAGGAAAGGAGGGTGATTGTGAGAAAGTAAATCTCCTCGGAACAAAAAGGTTCGGAAGCGCGGCCACGCTCCCGAACCGATGTAAGGATAAAATCCTAATTAACAGTATATTATTTACTCTATACACTTCAAATGTATTATTTTTTCATCAAAAATCCCTTAGCAAAGACGGGGGTGACCAAATTTTTGTTGATTATGAAATTGGTTTCATTGATGCTAATCGGGATGATGCTGCAAGTCAGTGCCGTGACTTTTGGACAGAAGATATCTGTTCATGCCGAACAAGCAACGCTAAAAGATATTTTACAAGACATTCAAAATCAGACGAATTACGATTTCCTGTATAGTGATACGCAGTTAGACAGTCGTCATCGAATGGACGTGTCTATGCAGGATAGGGACCTGGATGAGATCTTGCAGAAGATACTCACGCCACAGCGACTGGTTTATTATTTGGAAAACAACATGGTCTTGATTAAGACCCGATCTGAACTTCAGGTGAACCCTGAGCTCATTCAACAAGTGATTGAAGGCTATGTGAAAGATGCCCAAAACAATCCTCTCGTCGGTGCCTCCGTTTCTTTGTTAAACAGTAATCTGGCGACGGCGACAGACCAACACGGATACTTTAGTCTGGAAAGTCCTACCGAACAGGCTACGGTGATCATCAGTGCAGTCGGTTACGCCAGCCAGGAATTGGAGACCTCCGGTAATCAACCGCTTCAGGTTATATTGGAAGAGTCGGTCAGTGAGTTAGAAGAAGTGGTGGTGGTGGGATACGGTGAACAGAAGAAAGCACATTTAACAGCAGCAGTTTCTCAGGTGAATGCAGAGGATATTGCGCTTAGACCTGACGCCAATATTGCGACGACACTTCAGGGATTAATGCCTGGGTTGAATATACAGATGAACGATGGAGACCCTTCGGCAACGCCCGATATTAACGTGCGGGGCTTTAACTCGATCAATGGCGGAAGTCCGCTGGTACTTATTGATGGTATTGAAGGCAATATTACGCGAGTGAACCCGAATGACATTGAAAGTGTGACGGTGTTAAAGGATGCGGCATCTGCGTCAATTTATGGGGCCCGAGGTGCATTTGGGGTGATTCTGATCACCACAAAAACCGGGAAAGCGGGAACCACGTCGGTGACCTATACCAATAACTTTGGTTGGACGACACCTACGGCCAGGACCGACTATATTTCGGATCCTTATGTCTACGGAAAAACCGTTGATGCTGCACTATATGGTTATAATGGGTCTTCCTATACCAATTACAATGCGATGGATTGGGAAACGATCAAAATGGTCGCTAATGGGGAGATCGAACCCTTCCATGAATTGCAAGCGGATGGTAGCTATAAATTCTTTCATCGCTCGAATTGGTGGGATCACCTTTTCAAAAAACACCAGGCTTCTAACTTTCACAATATTGCTATTTCAGGGGGGACAGATAAGATTAAGGGATACCTCTCTGGACGTGTGTTTCAACGCGAAAGCATCAATAACATCAATAGCGATGCAAACATGGATCGCCAGAATCTGAAAGCCAACGTGGTGTTTACGCCCAATCATTGGCTTGAAATTTCAAATAATATCCAATTCATCAATGAAGTGGATAAGGATTATGGCGGATACACGAATGGTTTTGGAGGTTTGTGGAGTACCACCACTTGGTATAATCTGATGTCCTTCTATCCCATCATGGTGGATGGAGTCCCGACCGATATCGGCACAGGTACTGGTGGTCAAGGTGGAAGTGCTGGACTTCATTCCGGCAAAACCTGGCGTTTGTTTAACAATGAGGAATTCACCAATACGTTTCGGGTGGTTGCCAAACCGTTAGCGGGGTTGCAGATTAATTTTGATTATAGCAATCGTATCGGAAATACAGCCCGGAGCTTCCGGTTAAACCCGTTCGAGTACTTGGCGGGGAATCGCCTCGATCATCGCATTGTCGGATTGAACCGGTTGACGGAGTATCGCTGGAAAGATAAATACTATGCGATGAACCTGTTTGCAACGTACACCAAAAGTGTGGCGGATAAACATAATTTCAAAATACTTGCGGGCTTTAACCAAGAGCGATTCGATCAAGATAGAGTGGCCGCAACTGGAGACGATTTGTTGATCGAAGATCTTTCCAATCTGTCGTTAGCAACGGTGATGAACAGTATCGCAGGTTCGGCGACCAACTGGGCGCTTCAGGGTTACTTTGGACGCCTTAATTATGATTTTGACAACAAGTATTTGCTAGAAGTGAATGCGCGATATGATGGTTCTTCACGCTTTCCGTCCGATAGCCGGTGGGGTTTGTTTCCTTCGGTGTCTTTGGGCTGGCAAGTTGATCGAGAAGATTTTTGGGATCCGATTAAACCGTATGTATCGTCTTTTAAGCTGAGAGGTTCGTATGGCAAATTGGGTAACCAAACGGTCGATGTCAATACCTTCAAAGAGTTGATGAGTGTGGGCATGGGGAGTTGGTTGAATGGTGGAAATCGCCTAGTCTATGCCGGTATGCCGGGTCCATTGCCAAATGTCGTGACTTGGGAAACGACCAAAAGTCTCAATTTGGGGGCTGATATCGGTCTGATAAAAAATAGACTTTACCTGAATGTGGATTGGTTCCGCAAAAATGTCGAAGGGATGTACCTTCCGGGAGAACCGCTTCCGGCGGTTTTCGGAGCCAACGAGCCGAGAGAAAACTACGCGGTGCTTCGAAATGAAGGACTCGAGATTGGCGTGAGTTATCAGGATCAATTCGATTTGGCCGGTTCGCCGTTTAACTTCAATATCACCGCTAATGTGTCGAACTTCAAAGGAATCATTACACGCTACAATAACCCCAATGGTTTGTTGAGCTCGTATTATGAAGGGAAGCGTTTGGGTGAAATCTGGGGCTATCGTATTGATGGACAATTTCAAAGCGATCAAGAGGCCTTAGCGTATCAGAATTCTTTTGAAAACCCTTCGAATAATCTGTCTCTGGTCTATAATGGCATCCTGAATGTGATGCAAAATAGTGAATGGAATCACCTTAGAGCAGGAGATCTCAAATATTTGGACCTGGACGGTGATGGGCGGATCGATAAAGGAGACAATACGCTGGATGATCATGGTGATTTAGAGCGTATCGGAAACTCGATGCCGCAGTTCCCCTTTGGTTTGAATTTGAATATGAGATGGAAAAGCTTTGATATGTCCATCGCGGTTGCTGGGGTTGCTCGTCAGCATTGGTATCCGACCGGCGATCTTTATTGGGGACCTTATCAACGACCTTACCTTTCTTTCATCCGTAAAGATTTAGTGGACAATGCGTGGCGGCCCGATGCCACCGGGAACACGTATCCTCAAATTTATCGAGGTTATTCTTCCTTGCAATCCGGTCGGTCGCTTTACGAGGTGAATGATTACTACCTGGAAAACCTGGGTTACCTACGGGTGAAGAATTTTAGTGTGGGGTATACCCTTCCACAAAGTTGGACACAACGTGTGAAAGTAGACAAGTTGCGTGTATTCTTTAGCGGAGAAAATATCTTCACTTGGAGTTTCGGAGGACTGACGAAATATTTAGATCCAGAGCAAGCCGGGGCTGCTGTCAATTACTCTTCGCCAGCTTCGGCTGATAATCGTGGAGATGTCCGTTCTTATCCAATGGGTAAGACCTATTCTTTTGGTGTGATGTTGAATCTATAATACGCTTTAAAATGAAAAATTCATCCTATATATATTACCTATACGCAGCCCTCAGCCTGTGCTTGCTGAGCGCCTGTGATAAGGATTATTTGGAACAGCCGTCCGAGGATCAAGTGGAGGCGCCGTACTTCTTTAATACGGCGAAAGATCTGGAAGTGGCAACCAATGATTTTTATACAATGCTGGCAACGACCTCGGTTTATACCGAGGATGCCAGCTCGGATAACCTCATGCCGTTAAATCCGGCAGACCGGGTGAAGGGGAATCGTATCGTACCGGTGGCGAGTGGGAGTGGTGGTTGGTCTTGGGGAAACCTTCGAAAAATCAATTATTTTTTAGCCAACTATCACCGAGCAGACGACCAGGAGGCGAAGAATAAATACAGTGGTATCGCGCGTTTCTTTCGGGCTTATTTCTATTACGATAAGGTGAAAACTTTTGGCGATGTTCCCTGGTATGGGACGGTGTTGGATGCAAAAGATCCTGAACTCTATAAGCCGCGTGATTCGAGACTAGTGGTGATGGATTCTGTTTTGGCCGATTTGGATTATGCCATTGCGCATATTCCTGCCGAAAAAGAATTGAATTTGGTGAGTCGGTATACTGCGCTATTGCTGAAAGCGCGCATCGCCCTTTTTGAGGGGACATTTCGTAAATACCATCAAATCGATGGACACGAGAAATTTCTCGAAGCTGCGGTCGATGCGTCTTCGGAATTGATGAATTCCGGGGCTTATACCTTGTACACCGAAGGTGGTGCGGCTCAGGCGTATCGGAATCTATTTGCTCGTGACAACCAGGATCAGGTGGAAACGATACTTGCGGCCGATTACGAATTGGGGTTGAAGGTGCATAGCTTGGCCTACAATTATACCTCGCCAACATCGGGGTCATATGGCTTGGTAAAAGACATGGTGAACAGCTATTTGATGAATGATGGAAGCCGTTTTACCGATCAGACGAACTACCAAACCATGAGCTTTTTCCAGGAAATGCAGAATCGAGACCCGCGGTTAACACAAACAACCGCCGGACCGGACTTCCGCGTGAATGGTGAGAGCCGAAATGAGGCGGTGACCTTAAACATCACCACCACGGGTTATCGATTGATTAAGGCACTCCCTAATCGCGCGCAATGGGGGACAGGGGCGTCAGTTTTTGATATCGTCCTGTTCCGTTATGCAGAAGCATTGTTGGTTTTTGCAGAGGCAAAAGCCGAATTGGGCACTTTAAATCAGGCAGATTTAGAGCAATCTATCAATAAGCTTAGGGCACGAGTCGGGATGCCGAAGCTAGACCTGGCGCAAGCCAATGCCAACCCGGATCCCTATCTTCAAGACATGTATCCGGGGGTGTCTAATTCAGCCCATCAAGGCGTGATTTTAGAGATTCGTCGCGAACGCCGGATTGAACTGTTTAATGAAGGACAGCGTTGGGATGATTTGATGCGTTGGAAAGCGGGTCAGAAATTAAACCAACCAATGGTGGGCGTTTATTTCTCAGGCACAGGAAGTCATGATTTCACGGGGGACGGTCAGCCCGATGTATACCTGCATACTGGAAACAGTTCTGCTGCTCCGCCGTCGGTCACCTCGCTAATCAATATTAAGCAGCGGACCCTGCGAAATCCCAACACCGACGTGCAAAATGCGACTTCGGGTAATCTGGATCCTTTTCCACAGGACGGGGATTTTGACGAAAACAGGGATTACTTCGCGCCCCTGCCTTCTGAGGATTTGATTTTGAACCCGAGTCTTTTACAAAATCCAGGTTGGCAATGAGGTGTTTAATTATTTCCCTGGTGTTGGTGTTACTAGGCTTTGTTAAACCCAGCTTAGCTGGGGACAACCCGGAGCGCTGGCCGGTGGGTTACGCGTTGGATATCCGAAAAATTACTGACGAAAAGATCGCGTATATCGAGAGTTTGGGCATCAAGCACATCGAATTGGCCGGGATCGGCGCGATGTTGGAGAAGAACTTGCAGTCGACCGAGGTTGCTTTGGCCTGGACCGATCGGATAAAAAACATTGCCGCGATTCTCGACCGGCATGAGGTTCAGGTGTGGTCGGTTCATATGCCTTTTAGTAAACATTTGGATCTTTCCCGTTTAGATGACCCTGGCCGGCTTCGCGTGCTGGAGGCTCATGAAAATATAATGCGGGTTTTACAACCGATTAAACCTCGATACCTGCTCTTTCATCCGTCCTATTACTTGGGGCGCAACGAACGGGCGCAGCGAATTACCCAGCTGGTGAAATCTGTCGCAAGCCTCAATCAAACGGTAAAGGCGATGAAATCCCAGCTGGTGGTCGAGAACATGCTCGGGCCACAGTTGACGATCGGAGAACGTGAAAGGCCTTTGATGCGCAGTGTGGAGGAGTGCTTGACCGTTTTCAAGCAGTTTCCTCAGGACGTGGGCTTGGCCGTAGACATGTGTCACATCGCCGACCCGCAGCATTTAATTCGGGCATTTGGATCGCGTGTGAAAACCTTGCATGTCTCGAATGGTAACGGAGAGGCTGAACACCATTACTTGCCTTGCGATCCGCGAGGAGAGAATGATTGGAATGCTATTTTCGTCGCCTTGCAAGAAGCCGGCTACAAGGGCGTGTTTATGCACGAGTGTAAATTTGCCGATGAACAGGAGATCGTGGATTGTTACGATGCTTTATGGGGGGCTTATCAAGCCAGTTTAATACTTAACAAATAAATTATGAAAGGTATATATAGTGCATTCTTTTTTATGGCGGTGCTGTTGTTGGTCAGCGGCTGTAAAAAGGAAGACGATGCTTTTGAAGAGCAGTTAGTAACCGGAACCGAACTCATGGAGGTAGGAAGTAGAGTGGGGAATTATCAGTTCGATGTATTGTCCAACAGGGATATGACCGTTGAAGCCGATGTGGATTGGATTCAATTGGATTCAAACTTTTTACCAAAAGGAAAACACCAATTGGGGTTTTTAGTGGCTAAAAATGAGGGCGATGAACGGACAGGAATGATTACGGTGCGTATCAACGAGGAATTGACCAAACAGATACTCGTGGCGCAGGAGTCGGGTAAAGTTCCGGTGTTTTTCGTGCGTCCTTCTGGAACAGGAGATGGCTCCTCTTGGGCGGAAGCGACCGGTTTCGCCACGGCGATGCAGCAAGCGGTTTCCGGTAGTACGATCTATTTGATGGAAGGGGTTTATACGCCCAATCAAACGATCCGAAACGGGGAGTCAACGGAGGAATCGGATCAGACTTTTGAAATCACCAAAAACGTTTCGATTATTGGTGGTTTCTCCAATGAGGCACAGGAAGGTGATGCGCCTGATCCAGCGGTTCATCCGACTATTTTAGACGGGAAATTCGCCAGCGGTAAGCAGGCGTTCCACACCTTGAGCATTACAGCAACAAAAGAGACGGATCTACAAGTTAACTTGGAAAATCTCCAGATTACCGGTGGTAAGGCGACCGATAGAAGTACAGTGATCAATATTAACGGTCTAGCCTTTAGTAGAGGACAAGGTGGGGGCGTGGTGATTGGGGGGTCCAGAGTGCATATGAAAAATGTCGATATTATCGAGAATCAAGCCAGTTCGGATGGCGGGACAGCCGGCTTTGCGGCTGGATTATATGCGTTCTCTTCAGCTGAACTGGTGATGGAAAACTGTAAAGTCAATAACAATAGCAATCTGAATAATAACGGGGGAGGGGTTTGGATACACGAATCTGACTTGACGGCATATGATTCGCAATTCAACGAGAACTATGCCCGCGGTACGGCAGGCGGTGTTCACGGATATCCGAATGCGAAGGTTGTCCTTTATAATTCGGAGGTCAGCCACAACAGCAACACGTCCTATGGGGCGGGCCTGTATATGCGCGACGGATCTGACGCCATTTTGGTGAACTGTTTATTGGTGGGCAATACCAGTACTTCAGGCAACGGTGGAGGAGCGGTGATGCTCTATGCTGGAAGCCGTGCGGATATCATCAGCAGCACCCTCACCGCGAATGAAATCGCTGGACCGGGTGCTGGGGTATACCGGCAATCGGGCGTGAATAATCTGACCGTCATTAATTCCATCATCTCGGGGAACACACAATCGAGTTCGTCAACCGATGTCGATGCGCATGCGGATAATCAAAACATCATTCCTGAGATAAAGAACGCAACGATCCAGGATCAAGTCTATGGTGACAGCGGTACCGTGATTGCGGGTGTTGGCTTTAATCCATTGACGATGTTGAGTCCAGCTTATCTTCCGATTGGTGCCGATAATCCGGCGATGAATTACGGTCTGGATGCGGCTGGGCTAACCCGGGTGTCGGAGTCTTATAGTCCAGTTCTGGAGGATCGGGTTCAAGCGGATAAAAATGGGAATGCGCGATCAGAAACGGTCATGGGGGCACTTGTGCAATAAAAAAATGAAGAAAGAAAACAGCCGAAGGGAGGCTTAATTAATGCTAATTTGATAACGATGAAAAAGACTAAAATTTTATACTATTTCCTGTTTTTATTCCTGTTGATTTCCTGTGGGAAAGACAATGACGGTACCCAGCTGCCTTATGATTATACGACTGTTGAGGAGCAGGACTTAACTGAATTGCTGGAGCGCGCAGAATGGAAAAGTCAAGAATTGGCCGATGGGTTGACTTGGAGACATGTCCAATTCTCCAATATCTTTGATTCCAGACAGTACATTAATCTGTTTGAGGTTGATTTAACAAAGGGGTTGGAATTGGACGTTCCTTATGTCGAGTCCGGTTTTTTAAAGACCAGTGAGGCGGGAGAAGTCGAGGGCGCGCTTGCCGCTTGGAATGGTTCCTATTTTAATACCAGTACGGGTGGGTCGACCGTCTTCTTTAAATCCGATGGGCTCGTGTTGAATCAAACGGTTAGTGGATTTAATACGTACCGTGAAAATGGTGCGTTTGTCATTGATGGACAAGGAAAATCGAAAATCGTACAAAAACCAGCAAGCGGCTGGGACGCGGTAAGTGAGCCGACCGTGCTAGCGGGAGGCCCTTTGTTGATGATGGACGGAGAAGAACTCGCTCAATTGGATGTGGCGTTTAACGCCAACCGACATCCACGTACCGCAGTGGGTATAACTGCGGGGGGAAAAATGGTCGTTGCAGTTGTTGATGGCCGCTCTGCCCAATCGCAGGGATTGACGATTCCGCAGTTGTCGGCATTGATGAAAGCACTGGGTTGTACGCATGCCGTAAATCTTGACGGTGGAGGATCGACCACAGCTTGGGTCCAAGAATTGGGTGTGGTGAATTATCCGTCGGACAACGGAAAATTTGATCATCAAGGAGAACGTGGCGTTGCCACGGTGATCACGGTGAAGTAGTCCAAAAAACGCAGACCTCAAAAAAGGCCGCTTCAGCACCTAAACTGAAGCGGCCTTTTACGATATGATGGTCTTTTCGGATGCCCTTTGGTTCGCCTTTTAGTTGGAGAAATCTGGCCGGTTTTTTGGCGCATTTTGAGGGGAATTAAGTTTTGTTTAGAAAAAAACTTAATTATATTTACGCACTGTGCCAACTGTTTGGCTTCCTATTCGGATGCCGTCCGGTACAACCTAAATCAAATCGTGATCCATGAACAATAGGACAGAACTTCCTGAGCTGTAGCAACCCCGGTATTCTTTTTAGATCGTAGGGAGAAGTCCAGTGGTTTAAAGTTAGTGCGTGCAGTGATAGGGCAAGCTCCATTGGCGTTTCTGTCTGTTGGCAGCAGGCTAGTGGTTTGGTCTAGGATGGGTTTCTTCCTTCGGAAGGCGCTGTACACCTGGGCGAAGGCCATTTGATCGAAGCGAAATACATCGCTTGAACCTAAGAAAATAAAAATGAATAGGCGTAAATTTTTAGAAGCCGGTGCGCTGGCCGGGATGGGGAGTTTAGTGGATCTCTCTGCAGGAGCAACTGTCCGCAATTCGCAGACTGAAGACCAACAGTCGAGGGCGGGTGATGTGTTGGCCACCGACGTGTTGGTGGCGGGTGGTAGCATGGGCGGGGTCGCTGCAGCTTTAGCGCTCTTACGACAGGGCAGACGGGTTGTTTTGACCGAGGAATGTGATTGGCTTGGCGGACAGATGAGCTCCCAAGGGGTACCTCCCGATGAGCATCAATGGATTGAAACGCATGGTGCACCGGCATCGTATAGGCAATATCGACAGCTGGTGCGAGACTATTATCGAAATTTTTACCCACTTACCGACGAGGCAAAAAACGTGTCAAATCTCAACCCAGGCAATGGCGGGGTTTCGCGTATCTGTCACGAGCCTAAAGTGAGTGTTGCGGTCTTGGAGCAAATGTTGGCGCCCTATGTTTCCAATGGTCAGCTGACGATTTTATTGGCACATGTACCGGTAGCGAGCAAGGTCAGTGGCAATCAGGTACAAACGGTTCGGTTTAAAGAGCTTTCCTCAGCCCGTGAGTTCGATATTTCCGCCCGCTATGTGGTGGACGCGACAGAGCTAGGGGACTTATTGCCTTTGACGGGTACAGAATATGTTTCAGGTACGGAAGCTCAATCTCAGACCGGTGAACTGCATGCTCCGGAGCGCGCCGATCCACAGAATGTGCAGGCGTTTACGACCTGCTTTGCGATGGATTACCAGGAAAAGGAGGATTTTGCGCAGAAACCGGATGATTATGCCTTTTGGTCCAAATACATACCGGCGATTGAGCCGGCTTGGTCGGGTCGGTTGCTGGACTTACAGTATTCGAATCCGCGTACGTTGAAGCCCCATTTGCTTGGATTTGATCCGCGAGCCGGCGCAGAAACTGGGGAGGCCCTAAACCTATGGGAGTATAGGCGGATTATCGATCGGAACAATTTTACACCCGGTTTTTATCCCAGCGATATCACGTTGGTGAATTGGCCGCAAAACGATTACCTGTTAGGCTCGTTAATCGATGTGTCGAAAGATGAATTTAATCGGCATGTGGAAGCATCCAAGGAACTTGGGCGCTCGTTAATATACTGGTTACAGACGGAAGCCCCGAGACCCGATGGGAAAAAAGGCTGGCGGGGGCTTCGTCTGCGAAACGATATGATGGGGACAGCGGATGGTTTTGCCAAATACCCCTATGTGCGGGAATCTAGAAGGATTCAAGCAAAATTTACGGTACTAGAGGAGCACGTAGGGAAGGATAACCGGAAAATGGTGGAAAAAGATCCGGCCCTTGCCGGCCGATCGGCTCGGTTCTACGATAGCGTGGGCATTGGTTATTATCATATTGATCTGCATCCTACGCAAAAGGTTAACTATGTAGATTTCCCGTCATTACCTTTTGAAATTCCGCTTGGCGCCCTGCTGCCGATTCGTATGGAGAATTTATTCCCTGCCTGTAAGAACATCGGTACGACTCATTTGAGTAACGGTTGTTACCGACTTCATCCCGTGGAGTGGAGTATAGGGGAGGCGGTGGGGGGGCTGCTTAGCTATGCCTGGGATCGAGACATCGCGCCTGCCCAGGTGCGGGAAGATGCTGCACATTTACAGTCTTTTCAAGAATTTCTTCACCAACAGGGTGTGGAAATCCAGTGGCCGTAATGTCATCCGCACAGGAGGCAGCGAAGGGTTAATTTTTCATTACCGTTCTGTTAAAACGTTGTCATTGAAGATAATAATGATATTTTAGCTTAAGAATAACCTGAATAGCTTAACTATTTCTTATGAGCAACATCAAAGAACGAGTGCTTCAGATTGCCGAAGTCAAAGGGATTCCGAAAATAGAGTTTTTTAAAGCTTTGGGAATTTCCTATGCCAACTTTAAGGGAGCTCAAAAAAAAGCAGCATTGGGTTCCGATGCCATTTCCGTGATTTTAAACCACTTTAGTGATATCCATGCGGAATGGTTGGTGTTGGGCGAAGGAGCGATGATCAAAGAGGAGCAGTTCCATTCCGGGGAGATCGCCATTACCCTGCCCTCGAAGATCGATCGTTTTGTCGACTCTACCGCAGTATCGGTCGCCTTGGAGAAGGTTATCGGTGCGCAACAGATAACGATACAGTCGCAGGAAGTCGCCATTGCCGCATTGACGGCCCGTATTGAACAATTGGAGAAGAAAAAGAAACACAAAAGGAAACCATAGAGACTGGTGTGCTGGTCAGGAATAATCGCAATGAAGAATCTCCAGGATGGGATTTGGCTGAAGGAAATCCCAGTGGAACAGCATCGTGTCCGCATAACAGCGGCTGAGGAAGGGGGCTTGGTTAAAAGTAAAAGCCTGGCTTTTGTCTGTGAACAAATACCAGGCTTTTACGCTGATCATTCGAATTCGGCGAGCTATTCTACCCCATAGCTATTGTCTTGATGATTGATGTCCGCAAGTCTTTCGGTTGGATCAATCCAAACTTTTTTAACGGTTTTCGAAACCGGAACGGTATAATTTGGTTTAGTCCAGAACCAATCCTCAAGCACCGTGTGTTGGATGTCATCATAGACAGCGTAGTTCTCTTGCGCCTTTTCTCCACGCATTTCGCGGAGCGGAATATAGAAAAGTTCTTTGCTGCCATCCTGATACTCGACCAATAAGTCGATTGGCATGGCCAGGTTGGATTTGTTTTCCAGTTCAATAGCCTCCTCACTCACTGAAACAATGGCATAATCGATCGTCCGAGTGGTATTGACAAAGAGGTTGAAATACCATTTCAAGTTCATGCCTGAGGTTTCTTCTGCCACTCGCTTAAAATCATTCGGTGTGGGGTGCTTGAATTTCCATTGCGCATAGAAATTCAAAAAGGTTTGTTTCAAATTTTCCTGGCCGATAATGTAGCCCAGCTGCTCTAACAGTACGCCGCCTTTGCTGTAAGCTTGGACGCTGTAAGCATAGTTGGTGTGGTAATAGTCTGCCAGTAGGCTCATGGGTTCTTCGAGTCCTGATTTGGCTAAACGGTAATACCCATTGTAAGCCATACCGATTGGGTTTAAAGCACGTACCTGAGGTTTTTCGAACAGTTCGGCGTACGCTAAATCTTGGATATAACTGGTAAAGCCTTCATCCATCCATTCATCGACCGTCTCATTGATGCCGAATAGTTGTTGATACCAAGAATGCGCCGCTTCATGGTAGATGACGCCAACCAAGCTTTTGAGGTTTCTTCCTCCGGTCACCAAGGTCGCGGTTCCATATTCCATTCCCCCGTCACCACCTTGAATAATGGTATAGGTGGACCACGGGTAATTGCCGAAACGTTCACTGGTGAAATCAAAGAAATCCACGGCAAGGCCTAAAGCGGCGTTCCAGTTTTCTACCGATTGATCGCTAGTGGGTATAAAGACGGTATACACCGTGGTGCCCGTTTGCGTCTGTGCCGAGTCGACAACAAATTTGGGGTCAGCCGCCCAAGCGAAATCGTGAATATTCTCGGCTTTATAGTGCCAAATGGCTTTGTTGTTCTCGGTCTTTATTTCTGGATCAGAGACATATCCTTTGACTTGGTTGGGGTTCTGAAGCTTTCCTGAAGACCCGACAACATAGGCTTCGTCGAGGCGTATGGTGACGTCAAAATCACCAAAAGGGGCGATAAATTCGCGACCGATATACTCATCTAAATGCCAACCAAACTCATCAAAATGCGCCATTTTCGGATACCATTGTGTCATCGAAAAAGCAACGCCCTCTTTAGAGTTACGGCCACTGCGACGAATCTGTTCGGGGACCTGTGCCTCCCACAGGAGATCGAAATCAACAGTTTCACCGTCTTTAATCGGACGATTCAGTTGCACTTCCAGTAAGGTGCCGTCTTCTTGAAAAGAAACTTCACTGCCGTTGTATTTTATGCTTTTAATTTTTTGGTAGCCCATTTGATCCGGTTCTAGTGATGCGATGCGGCTTTTGAAAATCGGTTTTTCTTTGGTGCCTTCGTTAATCACCATTCGCTTGTCTGGGTCAACGATGTTTTGTAACCTTTCATCCATCATACTTCCCGGCTGAAAGGCATTGAAGTAGAGGTGAAAGTACACCTTGTTTAATTCTTGTCCGGAATTGTTGCTATACTTCAGGTTCATTTTACCATCGTAGCGAAATGTTTTCTCGTCGACATCGATGTCCATGGTGTAGTCTACCTTTTGAGCCCAATAGGATTTGCGCTGTGCCCAGCTGCTAAGGGTCAATAGTGTAAACAGTAAGATCGTGGTTGCACTTTTTAGATTCATGGGCGTAAAGATAGCGTTTTTGAAGATTTTTAAATAGTGGACAACCCGAGTGGGTGGTGATCCGATGGTGATGGTCTATCCCAGGAGCACCTCGATGTCCAGTGCCTTTATTTTTGCAAGAAGTGCATCGAACTGATCGGGGGGGACAAACATTTTGTTACGCCATAGGCGTATTGGGGCAGATTTTTCGTTGAAATAGAAAACAAGTAGGTTTCCGCCGGATCGAATATGGTTCTTCACATAGGCGACTTCTTGGATCGAAAACTCGTGAGTTTTGCCAAATTTCGTAATGCGAATGTTACTGTCATTGAATTCCCAAAGTGATTCTGCTCGGTTAAATTTCACAGATCCCCACATCAAAACAGGAACACAAAATAGCAAGATCAGGATTTTGGCGATCTCAGAAAGAGGCATTAAGGACAGTACATAACCGATCACAAAGAGTCCGCTGAGCAATCCCCAGATGAATCGTCCGCGATGTAGGGTTTGTAGGTGAAAATCTTCTTGCATGAATGGTGTTGTTTTTTTAAGCCACGCGGTGAGGAAACAAAAGTCCTGCTTTTTTTCCGGTCTTCAAATAGGTTGCCTGCTTTTTAAGGAATGATGCGGTCATCTTTTCCGATTTTATTTTTTGAAATCGTAACTTCGGGATATGAAAAGAATATCCTGCCTCCTTCTCTTGGTTTGGTTTGCAGCGGTTCAAGCCTTTGCGCAGTCCAGGCCAAATATCTTGATTATCGTCTCGGATGATCATTCCTATCAGAGTATTTCTGCTTACGGTTCTTCCTACGCGTCAACGCCCAATATTGATCGAATTGCGGAGGATGGTTTGTTGATTCATCGTGGATATGTGAACAATTCACTATGTGGGCCCAGTCGAGCGTCCCTACTGACGGGCAAATACAGTCATAAAAATGGATTCAAGGAAAACGATAAATCGCATTTTGAACACAGTCAGAATACCTTTGCGAAAGAACTTCGACAAGCCGGTTATACCACCGCTTGGATAGGCAAACAACATCTGGGAGATACGTTGGAAGGTTTTGATTATTTCGACGTGCTGTTGAGCCAAGGGCATTACTTTAATCCTGATTTTAAAAATCAGAACGGAGAGTTGGTTCGCGAAAAGGGCTATGTCTCGGATATCGTTACCGATAAGGCCATCGGTTGGTTGGAGTCATTGGATGCGCAGCAACCGTTTTGCATGGTATTGGGACATAAGGCAACCCATCGGGAATGGCATCCTGACCCGCAGGATTTTGGAAAGAACGATCATAAGACCTTCTCATTACCGGAAACGTTCTATGATGATTACCAAGGCCGACCGGCCGCTAAGATTCACGAAATGGGTATTGCCCGCGATATCCGACCGGATATGGATTTGAAAGTATTTGAAAATGACTCGGCTTGGATGAAGGAAGGAAATTTCCGTCGGATGGATGAAGCAGACCGTGAAAAATACCGGGCCTACTATGCAGCGGTAAAAAAGGAGTTTGACGCATTGGATCCTCGTGATTCCGTTGCGCTGGCGGAGTGGAAGTTCCGTCGATATATGATCGATTACCTCAATACAGCAGAATCCATGGATCGGAATATCGGTCGGGTATTGGATTATCTGGATGAGCAGAAGCTGACTGAAAGCACCTTGGTGATTTATATGTCCGATCAAGGGTTCTTTATGGGGGAACATGGTTGGTTTGATAAGCGTTTCATGTACGAGGAGTCTTTTCGCACACCGATGATGTTGCGCTATCCGGAATTAATTAAAACGGCTCGGGACTCTGAGGATTTGTTGATGACCATTGATATTGCACCTACTTTGTTGGAGTTGGCAGGTGTGCAGGTGCCGGCAGATATGCAAGGAGAGAGTTTTCTAAATGTGTTGAAAGGTGGTAAAGGTCAGCGTGATTTACTATATTATCACTATTATGAGGATGGGATTCACAATGTATCTCCCCATTTTGGGGTGAGTGATGGGCGTTATAAGTTGATTCGCTTTTATAATAAAGTGAATGCTTGGGAACTTTTTGATATGCAGGAAGACCCTCATGAGCTTAAAAATGTGTATGATGATCCTGCTTATCGGGAAATAAGAAACGGTATGATGGAGAAACTCACCGAGGAAGTGCTCCAGCAAGAAGACCTGGAAGCTAAAGAAATTCTAGCCAGTAAAATTTAATGCAATGAAACCGTTAGTTAGTCTAATTTTGGCGAGTTTGTTCTCGCTACTCGCCTATGGGCAACAAAAACCAAATATCGTTATTATTATTTCGGACGATCATGCCTATCAGACCATTGGGGCTTATGGATCTGAACTCGCCCATACGCCGCACCTGGATCGCATCGCCCAGCAAGGAGCGCTTTTTACAAAAGGTTATGTGACCAATTCGATCTGCGGGCCCAGTCGTGCGAGTTTGTTAACAGGAAAGTACAGCCATAAAAATGGATTCAAAGACAATGAAACCTCTAATTTTGATCATGGTCAAAATAGTTTCGTAAAGGAATTGCAAGGCAGTGGTTATCAGACGGCATGGATCGGTAAGATTCATTTGGGGCGGCATTTGCAAGGCTTTAACTATTACAGCATATTGCCCGGTCAAGGACACTACTTCAATCCCGATTTTATTACCGCTGAGGATGGTCAGACAGAAGTGGTTGATCAGGAGGAAGGGTACGTCGCGGATTTGGTTACTGATCGGGCATTGGATTGGCTGCAGCAGCAAAATACAGAAGAGCCTTTCTGTTTGATTGTCGGCCATAAAAATACGCATCGGACTTGGATGCCGTCAATCGAGGATTTTGGTAAGAACGATGATCGGGAAATTCCATTGCCGGAAACATTTTTTGATGATTACGCGACCCGGGAGGCAGCCGCAGGACAAGAAATGAGTATCGATAAAGACATGCTATTGCCCTACGACTTGAAGATGTTTGAAAACCCAGAAAAGATGCGGGAAGACGGGAATTTCAAACGGATGACCGACGAGCAGTTCCAGGCCTATGTGAATTATTATCAGCCGATTTATCAAGAATTTAAAGAAAGTGACCTCGGTGGAGAAGAGTTAGCCCGTTGGAAATACCATCGTTATATGGTGGATTACCTGAATACGGCAGAATCAATGGACCGTAATATTGGTCGCGTACTGGATTATTTGCAGGAAAATGAGTTAGAGGAGAATACGTTGGTGGTCTACTTGTCCGATCAAGGATTTTACATGGGGGAACACGGTTGGTTCGATAAACGTTTTATGTACGAGGAATCGTTCCGCACGCCCTTGATGGCTAAATTGCCGGGTGTTATTGCTCCAGGATCTATCATCGATGGTATGGTGCTCAACGTCGATATTGCCCCCACCTTGCTGGAACTTAGTGGAACGCGCATTCCGGACGACATGCAGGGGGAATCGTTTCTGGATTTAATCCGAGGAAAGAAGAAAGAAGGCAGAAAGAATGTGTATTATCATTATTACGAAAATGGTGAACATGCAGTCTCTCCTCATTTTGGTGTGAGCGATGGCCGGTATAAGTTAATTCGCTTCTATAAGCGCGTCGAAGGATGGGAGTTGTTTGATCTGGAGCAGGACCCTGATGAGCTGAATAATATCTACGGACAACCGGATTACCAAAAGGTACAACGTCGTATGGAAAAACAGCTTAAAAAGGAAATTAAAAAGCTGGACGATGCGGACGCGAAGGAGATTTTAGAGCAGCAGATCGCCGCGCGCTAGAACGTAAGGCGAAGAGGACGCGCTTAGCCGATGATGCGCTGGCGAAGGTTTATTCTTCCCGGTAGCCTGGATCGGCAAGCCGAATGAATTGTTGAATCTTCTTATAATGATCGATCGCAATGCACCCAATCAAGTTATGGTGTTGGCCCGGCCATTCAATAGCTATTTTTTTTAGAAAATCATCGTTTTCTGAGGATTGATCTTTCGATTATAGCTTAGTAATTCGTAATGCAGGTGCGGTCCGGTGGAACGGCCGGTACTTCCTAATCTTCCGATGGTTTGTCCGACTTCGACTTTTTGACCTTTACGAACTTGCGTTCTGGATAAGTGTGCGTAACGTGTTTCCCATCCGTTGGTATGTTTTACAATCACTACTTTGCCGTATTGACCTTTATACCCAGCATGACTGACTGTGCCAGCGGCAGTCGCTTTAATCGGGTCTCCGGTCTTGCCTTTAATGTCGATACCGGAGTGCATCTCTAGCCCGCGATTTGTAAACGGGTTTCTGCGGTATCCAAAGGGGGAAGTCACCCGTCCATGATGGGGGATGCCTAAAGGTAGGCCTTCCAGCTTTTTGTCCAGATTTTTTAATTTGGTTGTATAATATTTGCTCAGCTCACTGTAATTCACCTCTTCTTCAACTGGGCCACCGGCGTTTTTAATCTGGGGAACGAATTCTTTTAACCCTCGTTTGCGCATCTTGGCATTAATTTGGGTTAAAGCACTATCGATGGCGTCAAAAGATTGTTGCAATTGGGCTAAACTCAGTTGGCTTGTTGCCTCTTCCAGCGCTAGGGATTGCCTAGCTTCTTCGAGCGCTTCGATCTTCTGTGTGAGTTGTTCTTCATAACGACTATTCGCACTCGTTGTCGCTAAATAGATGATTGTCACGCAAAACAAGCAAATCGTCAAGACGCCTCCACCGAGAAAGTATTTCCAGTTTTGGAGGATAATTGTTGGAATCCGAATTTTTAGATTCGCCTCGCCGCTCGAGTCTAGAATTTCGACGGCAGTTTTTTGTTTTGTCATTTTTGTCAGCTTTCCCAATTTTCTAATCGGGCATAAAAGTAGAGGTTGTTAAAAAAATTATTACGGTTTTTAACATTTTATAACGTTTAGGCCATCAACGTGACTTAAAATTATCATCTTTGTTATATGTCTTTTTCTAAGCGTATTCTTTCTTGGTACTCCTCGCATAAAAGGGCTCTGCCGTGGCGAGAGACTAAGAATCCTTATGTGATTTGGTTGTCGGAAATCATTTTGCAGCAGACACGGGTAGAGCAGGGACTTCCCTATTTTTTACGCTTCGTTGAAACCCATCCCAATGTAACAAGTTTTGCGCAAGCACCGGAGGCAGATATTCTCCGCCTTTGGCAGGGTCTGGGGTATTATTCGCGGGCACGCAATATGCATAAAGCGGCTAGACGGGTGATGGAAGAATATAATGGTGAGTTTCCGACCGACTATCACGCGTTATTAGGTTTACCTGGAATAGGAGCGTATACCGCTGCCGCTATTGCTTCGTTTTCGACCAATCAGGCGTATGCCGTACTCGATGGGAACGTGTTTCGGGTATTATCTCGATATTTTGGTGTCTCCGAGCCGATCAATACGGGGAAGGGAAAGAAACTGTTTTCCAACTTGGCGACAGAAATGCTGGATGTGTGGTATGCCGGGGAATACAATCAGGCCATCATGGATTTTGGTTCGTTGCAATGCAAACCCAAAAGCCCGCTCTGTCAGGAATGTGTGTTGAGACTGGATTGTGTGGCCTATACGAAAGGTCTGGTGGCAGAGTTGCCCGTCAAAATTAGGAACAATAAGATCCGTGACCGTTACTTTCATTACTTGATTATCAGACAAGAAGACCAGGTGTTGATGTCTCAGCGGTCAGCGGGCGATATTTGGGAGAACCTCTATGAGTTTCCTCTTGTAGAAACCGCTGGTCTTGTCGAGCCTTCGGAGCTAAACGAGAATGAGGACTTTTTACAGCACTTTCCGCAGGCAGAAGTCCAGCCGCTTGGCCCGGTTGTTCGGCATTTATTAAGTCATCAACGGATTCATGCGCGTTTCTATTTGCTACAACCAGGTCCGTCGGGCCTGGTTGAAAAAAGCCATTGGAATTACCATTTGTTGGAAAATTTAGATAATTTAGCTAAACATAAACTCATAAGTTCCTTTGTGGAACGTTTTTTTAGTGCTCACTAAATCCTAAATTATAATATGTCTGGAGTAAATAAAGTTATTTTGGTAGGCCACCTAGGTAAGGATCCTGAAATTCGGTATTTGGACGGAAATGTTAGTGTGGCAAGTTTCCCTTTGGCGACTTCCGAAACCTACAATAAGGACGGTCGTCGAGTAGAGCAAACAGAGTGGCATAA
Organism: Sphingobacterium sp.; assembly: GCA_052092145.1. Lineage (GTDB taxonomy): Bacteria > Bacteroidota > Bacteroidia > Sphingobacteriales > Sphingobacteriaceae > Sphingobacterium. Next base: position 52,303 of record JBQDCW010000007.1, read on the forward strand.
CATCGTGTTGTGGCGGGGGCTTGCGGATGTGGCTGCCAAATACCTAAGCAAAGGAAGGCTCGTGTATATTGAAGGAAAACTGAGGACGCGAACCTATGAAGATAAGGAGGGTATTCGCCGATATACAACAGAAATTATTGCCGAGAGTTTCAACCTGCTGGGGCGGCGATCGGACTTTGAGCCACAAGGCAATTCGCCTTCTGGTTCGGATAGTCCCAAACCCGATAAGGGTTCCTCCGAGCAATCGGTTGATTTCAAAGAGAACGATGACGATAAGGACGGTCTACCGTTTTAATCATTAGCCGTTAGAAATACTGACGCAGTTCCTGCATTTTTTAAAAATTGCCGTATCTTTGGGGCATGTTGCAAGAAAAGATAACGCAGTATACCCAGGAAATCAGGGCGTTCAACCCAAGATCCGCTGAGGATGCAGAGGCATTCCGATTGAAATTCCTGGTATCCAAAGGAATTGTAAGAGCATTGTTCGAAGAATTTAAGGCCGTTTCATCTGACGAAAAAAGAACGTTGGGGAAAGTGTTGAATGAATTCAAGCAATTGGCGGAACATACCCATCGGCAGGCTGTCGAAAAATTCGTAGGATCGGATTCACCACAGCATAAACGTCTTGAAGGAGATTTAACGCTGCCTGGTCCAGGTTTTTCATTGGGCTCTAGGCACCCCTTGTCTTTGGTGAGAAAAGAAATTGTGGAGATCTTCAAGAAATTAGGCTTTGTGGTGACCGAAGGAAATGAAATTGAAGATGATTGGCATAATTTTACTGCACTTAACTTCGCGCCAGAACATCCTGCGCGGGACATGCAAGATACTTTTTTTGTCAAGGGGGGTGCTACCGGAGAAGATCTGGTTTTGCGTACCCATACCTCGTCGGTTCAAGTCCGGCTGATGGAGGCTGGTCAGCCACCGTTCCGCGCGATTATGCCGGGGAGAGTGTACCGAAATGAAGCCATTTCAGCACGTGCTCACTGCTTCTTTCATCAGATCGAAGGTTTGTATGTGGACGAAAACGTATCCTTTGCGGATTTAAAGCAAACCCTTTATCACTTTGTTAAGGAACTTTACGGGGACGATACAAAGGTGCGATTCCGTCCGTCCTATTTCCCGTTCACCGAGCCATCGGCGGAAATGGATATTTCCTGTACAATTTGTAAAGGAGCGGGCTGCCAGTTGTGTAAACATTCTGGATGGGTAGAGATTTTAGGTTGTGGTATGGTGGATCCTCAGGTATTGGACAATTGTGGAATTGATAGTCAGAAATATTCGGGTTTTGCCTTCGGGATGGGGATTGAACGAATTACAAATCTGAAATACGAGATTAGGGATCTGCGACTGTTCTCGGAGAACGACCTTCGTTTTCTTTCCCAGTTTGAGACCGAAATCATCTAAATAAAAACGAGTGGTGGGAGCGTTCAGCGGCCAGTTTGCTGCGCTGCTCTCCCTTTTTGAGTGATAAAAAAGCGAAGCATTAATGGAAGATAAAATAGTCATAGCAATAAAGAAGTCCGCCAGGGACTTATTTAGAAGGTATGGCTACAATAAAACGAGTGTAAATGAACTCGCCAAAAATGCGAACATTGCTAAAGCTACGTTCTATAAGCATTTTGCGAGCAAGGAATTGATCCTTCACGCGGTGCTTATGGATTATATTCAAGAGAATGTATATGATATCTTGAACAAAAACGTGAAAGAGAAAGATTTGGATTTGTTTCTGGCCAATTCCATTCTTCGGGTGAGTCGGGTGACTTATACGGTTTGTAATGAGTTTGTTGGTTGGGAGTTTATACGAGGATCGGCCAACGCCCAAGAATATTTAAAGATTCTTTCCGACGACCTGGAGTTTTTATTATTGCGTTCCTTTATGCAAAATGAGACCATCGGAAGTATGGTGCCTGAAGAGCAATTAAATTTTTTAATTAAAACCAGTAAGAATATCGTGTTCTCTTTCGCTTTTACTTCGGTCTCCGAAGCAGACGTTCGTAAGAACTTTATCTCCTTCCAAAAGGAGATGTTACCCTACTTGGTGCAGGCCACCTTGTTATGATTCACTAAAATACATCATCAGGACTTTTTGAAAAATGGGAAGAAGAATACCGCAGGATAAGAAATTTGTTTCGGACCTCGAGATCATCGATATCGCTGAGGAGGGAAAAGGCGTTGCTAAACATGACGGAATGGTGCTGTTTGTTGAACGCGCGGTGCCGGGCGATGTCGTGGATGTGGAGCTTATACGCAAAAAGAAGAGTTTTGTAGAAGCGCGCGTCTCCGCCGTTAAAAAAGCTTCGGAGCATCGAATAGAGCCTTTTTGTTCTCATTTCGGTGTATGCGGAGGCTGTAAATGGCAGCACATGGATTACCCCGCACAATTGACGTTCAAACAACAGTCTGTTCGTAACGCGCTCCAGCGAATTGGAAAGGTTGATGTCACGAACATGGAAGATATTCTACCCTCTGAAAACACGCGTTATTATAGAAATAAGTTGGAGTTTACTTTTTCCAACAAGCGTTGGTTGACGAATTTGGATGAATTGGAGTCTGATCAATCCATGGATGCATTGGGCTTTCATGTGCCCGGGCGTTTTGATAAGATATTGCCCATTGATCATTGTTATTTGCAGGGGGGTCCCTCCAATGACCTGCGGAATCGTGTTGCTGAATTTTCGAAACAAGCGGGGATTTCGTTTTACGATTTGAGAGCACATACCGGTGCGTTGAGGAACCTAATTATCCGGACATCTTCTACCGGAGAGGTGATGGTCATTGTGGCGTTTGCGTATCCGCAAGAGGAACAGGTTTCGCAGTTGATGGAATTTATTAATTCCACCTTTGAGGACATTACTTCCCTTCTTTATGTTGTTAATCAAAAGAAGAACGACACGATTTTTGATCAGGAAATTCACCGCTATGCTGGGCGCGAATTTATTTATGAAGAAATGGAGGGACTGCGGTTTAAAGTGAGCCCTAAGTCTTTTTATCAAACCAACTCGGCTCAAGCTTATCAATTGTATAAAATCACTAGAGAATTCGCTGATCTGAAAGGGGATGAGTTGGTTTATGATTTATATACTGGCGCAGGTACCATTGCCAACTTTATAGCGCGATCGGCTAGAGAAGTTATTGGCGTGGAGTATGTACCTAGTGCGATTGAGGACGCTAAGGTCAACGCGTCGATTAATGGTATTGATAATACGCAGTTTTTTGCAGGAGACATGAAGGATGTGCTGACCAGCGAATTCATCGCCAGGCATGGACGACCCGATGTGGTGATAACGGATCCGCCACGTGCGGGTATGCATCCCGATGTGGTTAAGCGAATGCTGGAAATCGAAAGCGAAAAGATTGTTTATGTCAGCTGCAACGCCGCGACTCAGGCACGGGATTTGGAGATGCTTAGCGAGAAGTATGACGTGCTGCGTATCAAACCCGTTGATATGTTCCCACATACGCAGCATGTGGAAAATGTAGTGTTATTAAAATTGAAGAGCTAATGGACTTACAAGACTTATTGAAGAAAGGACAGCAGCAAGAACCTGCTGGCGATGGAAAATCCCGAAGCCCGCTGGTTAGTCTGAAGTCAGATTTGGATTTTTATAAGGAAAGTATTCAAGAAGTTTCTGCCGAACTGATGGCCGAGGGCTATACAATGTACCCGATTTTTGTCGCACACCAGCATCAGGTTGATGTAGGAGAGATGATATTGAATAGAGAGGAATTGAATACGCGATGGAGCGTTCAGGTCAGCTCTTTGGAGGAGTTTCTCGAAAAGGGCATCATCAAGGAGGATAAAAAGGAGCGCTTTATCAAGCAATTCAAGCCGGCAAAGGACTTCATGTGCGTGTTTGTGGTCGTGCCAGAAGGCGCTAATTTTGTTTTCTATCCTTTTTAAACCGGTCGGTTTTAGAACTTTTTAACATAGGCGAGTCTAAAAGTATTATTATCTTTAAAATTGGATGTATAAAATAAAATATTTAATACTGCTTGGGCTAGCGTTTTTTTTAACTCTTTCTGGAGTCCACGCACAACAGGATAGTGTGATCTCCGGTCTTGTTTTGGAACGAGGATCGAGTACGCGAATCCCCCAGGCGAATGTGACTAACCTACGGACCAATCAAGTGGTGGTGAGTAATAACTATGGGGTGTTCAACATCGGTGTAGAAGTCGGTGACAGTCTTTCGGTATCCAAAATCGGGTATGGCCCGATAAAAACGCGCATCAATACACTTGAGGATATTTTAATTGACCTTCAAGGGGGTACGCAGATTGAAACCGTCGTGATCACACGGAGTACCAAGGAAGCCGAAATGCGCGCCATGTTAGACGATTATGAAAGCAAAGGCGTCTATAATGGAGGTCGTAATAAATTTGGCACCTATCTGGCGAGTCCGGCTACCGCCCTGTATAACCTGTTTGGAAAGGAAGCAAAAAATGCGAAGAGATTTGAGCAGTTCATGGGACAGGAGCTCGAGGCGACAAAGGTTGACCGTGTGTTTACTAAGGCGTTAGTGAGCCGATTGACGAAACTCGAGGACGAAGAATTGCGTTCCTTCATGGATATCTACCGCCCATCTCCTGCGTCGATCGAACGATGGGGCGAGTACGATTTGTTGAATTATATTAACCGTTCGTTTAAATCTTGGGATGAGCAGGGTAGACCCAAATCTCAACGTTTACCGAAGTTAGAAATCCCTCCTCAGGAAAAATAAACTATTGATAATTAGCTGATTGATCTGGTCTGTATGATCGATGTTTATTTTGGCATTGGCTTTGCAAACCATCAGTGGTGTTCACTTTTTGTTGGGCATCTATTATATTTAACAGATTAATTTTAATGATTATGAAAACGAATAAAAGACTTGCAATTTATGGGTTGACAGTGGCGACATCGGCAATGTTGTTTGCTAGTTGTTCAACGATACGGAATACAAGCGGCACGACCAAAGGCGCCGTGGTTGGGACTGCTGCCGGTGGCGCTATTGGTGCGCTGATAGGTGGTAAGGCGGGTAATACAGCGGTGGGTGCGATTGCGGGCGCCGTGATCGGAGGTGCTGCTGGAACCTTGATCGGAAAGAAAATGGATAAGCAGGCGCGCGAAATTGAAAACACAGTAGCGGGCGCTGAGGTAGAACAGGCCGGAGAGGGGATTCTGGTGAAATTTGATTCGGGGATTCTTTTTGACTTTAACAGTACAGAACTTAAAGGTTCGGCTAAGGAGAATATTGCGCAATTAGTCGAGACGCTGAATAAAGAACCGGATACTGAAATTTTGGTGCTTGGGCATACCGATAACGTCGGTACGCTTGCTGCAAACCAAAAAGTTTCGGAAGGTCGGGCGGCATCGGTAAAATCCTATGCGATTTCACAAGGGCTTGTTGGCAGCCGTATTCAGACCGAAGGTAAAAATTATTCCGAACCAATAGCCGACAACGATACCGATGCTGGACGCGCAGAAAATCGTCGCGTAGAGATCGTTATTGTAGCGGGCGAGAAGATGCGTGAAGAGGCTCGTGCGGAAGCTGGAGAGCAATAAGAAAATATAGATTGTTAAAATTATGGGCGCTAAGTGGAATTAGCGCCCTTTTTCGTTAAATTTCCCACTGCCGCTGACAAACTGTCACTGTTTTGAGAGATAATTGTTAACTTTGTATTCTTTGAAATTTGACTATGTTAGAGTTAACGCACACTACAAAAACACACGATGAATCCCGGCAGGGAGAAGCCTTGGACATGATTCCAACCGGCGAGTCTGCTGGACGTAAACTTTATATCGAGAGCTACGGCTGTCAGATGAACTTCTCGGATAGCGAGATTGTTGCTTCTATTTTGATGGAAAAAGGTTTTGAGACAACGAAGGATTATAAGGAGGCGGATGTTGTTTTTATCAATACCTGTTCGATCCGAGAAAATGCCGAACAGCGTGTCCGAAATCGACTTAAGGAATTCGAATCTGTAAAAGCGAAGAATCCGGGCATGGTTGTCGGGGTGTTGGGCTGTATGGCTGAAAGGCTTAAGGCGAAGTTTCTGGAAGAAGAAAAATTAGTTGATCTCGTGGTCGGACCAGATGCTTATCGAGATCTGCCAAACTTAATAGATCAAGCAGATGGGGGCGGCCGGGCCGTGAATGTATTGCTGTCCCGTGAAGAAACTTATGCAGATATCAGTCCGGTTCGTTTGAATTCTAACGGTATTTCTGCATTTATTTCCATCATGAGGGGTTGTGATAACATGTGTTCGTTCTGCGTGGTCCCGTTTACCCGTGGCCGGGAAAGAAGTAGAGATCCGGAATCGATTGTGAAGGAAGCACAAAACCTTTATCAATCGGGCTATAGGGAAGTTACTTTGTTGGGGCAAAATGTAGATTCTTATAAATTCACACCGGCAACAGATGAAGGTACTGTGGGGGGTGATACCATTAATTTTGCACAGTTACTGGCTTTGGTGGCAGAGGTGAATCCGGCATTGAGAGTTCGTTTTTCAACTTCCCATCCAAAAGATATTACCGACAAGGTACTCGATACCATGGCCCGCTATGAAAATATCTGTAAATATATACACTTGCCGGTGCAGTCGGGTAACTCCCGGGTGTTGGAATTGATGAACCGTACTTACGACCGAGCGTGGTATAAAGAACGTGTGGATGCCATTCGTCGGATTATTCCAGAATGCGGTATTTCTACCGATGTGATTACTGGATTTTGTACAGAGACGGAAGAAGATCATCAAGATACACTCTCGATGATGGATTACGTAAAATACGATTTCGCTTATATGTTCGCTTATTCAGAAAGGCCCGGAACATTGGCGGCTAAACGGTATCAGGATGATGTTCCTGAGGAGGTGAAGAAGCGTCGTTTGACCGAAGTGGTCGCTTTACAAAGGGAGCACAGCTTGTATCGCATCGAGCAGTTCGTCGGTAAAGTGCACAAGGTCTTGATCGAGGGCTTCTCTAAACGCTCGGATAAAGATTATTGCGGTCGGAACGATCAAAACACGATGGTCGTGTTTCCGGTTGACGAGCGCTATCAGGTAGGAGATTATGTCAATGTGTTTGGTGAAAGCTGTACATCGGCTACCCTGATAGGAAAAATTATCGATTAATTATTAGTCAAAAAATGATATGGATCATCAGGATATAAAAAACAGGTTTGGTATCATTGGGAATTCGCCCTTGTTGAACCGAGCTATTGATATTGCGCGTCAGGTAGCACCTACTGATATATCGGTTTTGATTCAAGGAGAAAGTGGTTCAGGAAAAGAAGTGTTTTCACATATTATTCATCAAATGAGTACGCGGAAACATGGCTCTTTTATCGCGGTAAACTGTGGTGCAATTCCAGAAGGAACGATTGACTCTGAGTTGTTCGGACATGAAAAAGGATCCTTTACCGGAGCACTTGAGGCTCGGAAGGGTTACTTCGAGGTCGTCGATGGTGGAACAATTTTTTTGGATGAAGTTGGTGAACTGCCTTTAGGTACGCAAGCGCGTCTTTTACGCGTGCTGGAAAGCGGTGAATATATTCGTGTGGGATCCTCGAAAATGCAACGAACGGATGTTCGTGTGGTAGCGGCTACTAACGTAGATGTCTTTGAGGCTGTCAAAAATGGTAAGTTTCGAGAAGATCTTTATTATCGCCTCAATACTGTGCCGTTGCGTATCCCCTCTTTGCGGGAACGAAAAGAGGATATTGTTTTGCTGTTTCGCAAGTTCGTCGTAGATTTTGCGGATAAATACCGAAGCCCTGGTATTCAGTTAACCGAGGATGCTCAGGAATTATTGAAGAATTATTCCTGGCCGGGTAACGTTAGGCAACTGAAAAATATCGCGGAACAAATTGCTGTTTTGGAAAAAGAGCGGGTGGTCAGTGCGCCTATTTTTTCTCGTTATTTGCCAACTGAAACTCAAAATCGCCTTCCGATGGCCCTGAGAGATGCCTCTAAGGAGAACATTTCAGAAAGAGATCTGTTGTATAAGGTGCTTTTTGATATGAAAAAAGATATGGTCGACTTGAAAAAATTGGTGGTGGAGCTGATGCAAAAGGGGTTCAGTTCCGGTGCCATTGAGCGGCATTCTCCTTATATCAATCAACTGTATCGGGAAGTTAGGCCCAGCTCGACGGCACTCCAATCTGAGGATTTTGATCGGTCTCCGACAATTACCATTCACAACCCGAATCAAAATAAAAGTGATAGCAATGGGAATGATGACTATTTGTATGATACCGAAGATGCGGAAGAGATAGAGGAATCGTTGTCGCTGGTGGAAAAGGAATCCGATTTGATTAAAAAAGCCTTGAAGAAACATAAAGGAAAAAGAAAGGCGGCAGCGCAAGAACTAGGAATATCCGAGCGTACGTTATATAGAAAGATTAAAGATCTAAATTTAGTGTAACTCATGATCAGAACGAAGAAAGCTGCGATCATTGCCTATGTATTGGTCGTCTTGATGATGGTGAATAATCAGGGATGCGGTGTCAAATACAGTTTGAGTGGAGGGTCGATTCCCGAAGGAATGGAAACCTATTCGGTAGAGATCTTCGAAAATATCGCTCCCTTTGTTTCGGCTAGCTTAAGCCAGACGTTCACCGAAGGATTAAAGGAGCGGGTGAGGACACAATCCAGACTCAGTCAAGCCAATCAGGACGGAGATGCGATGTTCTCGGGCGTGATCACCAATTACGCGATCACCCCTGCTGCCGTGGAGGCGGGTACGGATATGGCCGCTTTGAACCGTTTGTCTATCACCGTGAAAGTCAAATTTGTCAACCGTTTGGACGAAACTGGAAACAGCGATTTTGAGGAAAGTTTTACCCAATTCAAAGAGTTTCGTGGAGAAGTGAGTACACAAGAGATGACGCTCAATCAGGAAATTGTTGAGATGTTGTCCGAAGATGTTTTTAATCGAGCATTTAATAACTGGTAAATTAAGCCCTATTGCATGGATCAGGTAGATGTTTTTAGAAAAGCACTTGAGAACCCTTTGGCAGTCAGTTCTGCTGAATTTCAGGAATTATTAACAAGGTATCCGTATTGTCAACCTTTGATATTTGCACAGGAACGCAAAAAATCCCTGGAGCAGGAACCTCTTGATAATCAAAAAACGCTGATCTATGCGTACTCACCTTTTTGGTTGCGAGACTATCTCAGCAAACCGGTTGAGGTGATTCCTGAACTGGAAGTGGATTCCGATGATTATGTGGCGTATGAGGAATTGGAAATTCAAGAGTTGGAGCGCGCTCCTTCGGCTGATACGACCGCACTAGAGTCAGAACAAGAGAACCCTCAGGACGTCTTATCGTCTGAAACAGCGTTTGAGTCGACCGAGGAGGAGACAACAAACATCCACGCCGCTACATCTACACATCAGGACGCGATCGCGGAGGAGTCAGAGGAAGAAGAACTTAGCTTTGATCCGCCGCTTACCTATAATATTGAAAAAGAATTTGCCGAACAGGAGCGGACGCAAGAGACTGTGTCTCATGAAGCGTCAAATGAAGAAAAGGTCTCTCAAGATGATATTAGTCTTTATAATGATGAGCTGATGCCTTATAGTTTTCGGTGGTGGCTTTATAAGACCCGATTGGAACATGCCGATACCTATCAGCCTTTTGCAGCTCCCGAACTTCCCCGACCTCAGGCGGGACAATTTGATCCGAAAAAACTTGATGAAGCGATTCTGGATCAACAAATTCGTGAAAACATCTTCCATCTACAAGATCCGGAGGATAAACTGAGTAAGCAGGGTAAGAAGCAGACAATCGAATTTGGAACCTCACAAAGAATGGGGGAGGTGATCGATAAATTCATCCGAGAAGAACCGCAGATACAACCGCCGAAAGCGGAGGAAATCAATACTGAAAATAAGGCGAGAAGGAGCTCAGAAGATCAATCAAGGGTGGTGACCGAAACCTTGGCAGACATCTATGTGGCGCAAGGGATGTATGAAAGAGCCTTGTCGGTGTTTAAGAAATTAATTTCGGAGAATCCAGAAAAAAAATCGTACTTTGCGACCCGAATTAGAGCGGTTGAAAAAAAATTATAAGATTTATAGAAAATGGACGTATTATTTATTATCCTGATTGTTCTCGCCAGTTTGCTACTGTCATTCTTCGTTTTGATCCAGAACCCAAAAGGAGGTGGCCTGTCGGCTGGTTTTTCAGGTGGCGCGAACTTAGTTGGCGTGAAACGTACAGGTGATATTTTAGAAAAAGGAACTTGGATTTTTGCCATCGCATTGATGGTGTTTTCAATCGGAATTAACGTGTTAGGTCCTTCGTCATCTTCTGGAGGGGGGCTGAGTGACCAGATTGAGGCACCGGTTCAAAACAACATGAATATGAACATGAATCCGTCGGCGTTGCCCGATGCTGGTGAACAGCCTTTGGCTCCAACTACTGGAGAACCGGCTGCTGGAGATACCACGAATTAAGCGGATTAAAGTTAAAAAATAATAAAGCCTCATCTTTATCGATGGGGCTTTTGTAATTTAAGGAAGGGCGAGTGCCAACCTGACATTTTTAACACGATGGGCTGTCATGAAAAATGACAGTTTGTACCAAATCGGCAAAAAAAACCGCTGTTTTTTGATTGGCATAGTTCATGATATCCAAGGATGAATCAACGTTTAAAGTAAAATTTAATTGATATAAGAATTATGGCATTAAGTATTAAACCTATCGGAGACAGAGTCGTTGTCGAGCCTGCTCCAGCAGAAGAAAAGACAGCTTCAGGTATCTATATTCCTGATACAGCAAAAGAGAAACCTTCTCAAGGAACTATTGTTGCTATAGGTACTGGTAAACCGGATGAGCCGTTAACGGTGAAAGTCGGTGATAAAGTGCTTTACGGCAAATACGCTGGAACGGAAATTACCTATGAAGGCGGCGAGTATTTGATTATGCGTGAAACTGATATTTACGCGGTTCTGTAATTATTCAATCAATTATCTGTTAAAAAGAGATACTCGATGGATAGCCTTGCTAAGGGGCTTTGTAGAGTAACTAAAAAAATCAATTTAAAACAAAATGGCAAAACAAGTAAAATATAATGTTGAAGCGCGTGACGCCCTGAAAAAAGGCGTAGATACTTTGGCGAACGCGGTTAGAGTAACTTTAGGTCCAAAAGGGCGTAACGTAATTATCGAGAAGAAATTTGGTTCTCCTGCGATTACTAAAGACGGTGTTTCGGTTGCGAAAGAAATCGACTTGAAGGACGCAATGGAAAACATGGGTGCGCAAATGGTGAAAGAAGTGGCTTCTAAAACTGCTGATCAAGCGGGTGACGGTACCACTACAGCAACGGTATTGGCGCAGGCTATCGTTGCTCCGGGCATTAAGTCAGTAGCTGCTGGTGCGAACCCGATGGATCTTAAACGTGGAATTGACAAGGCGGTCACTGCTGTTGTAGAGAGCTTGAGAACGCAGTCTCAAGTGGTCGGTTCAGACATCAACAAGATTAAACAAGTTGCTTCAATATCTGCCAATAACGATGAACTAATTGGTTCTTTGATCGCCGAGGCGATGGAAAAAGTTGGTAACGATGGTGTGATCACTGTTGAGGAAGCAAAAGGAACGGAAACTGAAGTGAAAACTGTAGAAGGTATGCAGTTTGACCGTGGTTACCTTTCTCCTTATTTTGTGACCAATTCCGATAAGATGGAAGCGGATTTAGAAAGTCCTTATATCTTGATCTACGACAAGAAGATCAGCAACATGAAAGAATTGTTGCCTATCTTGGAGAAACAAGTACAGACCGGTAAACCGTTGTTGATTATTGCAGAGGACCTAGACGGTGAAGCGTTGGCTACCTTAGTGGTTAACAAGATCCGTGGATCATTGAAAGTGGCTGCGGTTAAAGCTCCAGGATTTGGTGACCGTCGTAAAGCGATGTTGGAAGATCTTGCTATTTTAACTGGCGGTACGGTGATCTCTGAAGAAAGAGGTTTCAAACTGGAAAATGCTGAACTTGAGTTCTTAGGTCAGGCTGAAAAAGTAGTGATCGATAAAGACAATACAACGATTATTAACGGTTCCGGTCAAGCGGATGAAATCCAAGGTCGTGTATCACAAATTCGCTCTCAAATTGAAAGCACCACATCAGATTACGATCGTGAGAAATTGCAAGAGCGTCTTGCCAAGCTTTCTGGTGGTGTAGCTGTTCTTTATGTTGGTGCAGCATCCGAACTGGAAATGAAAGAGAAGAAGGACCGTGTCGATGATGCATTACATGCAACCCGTGCGGCTGTTGAAGAAGGTATCGTAGCCGGAGGTGGAGTTGCGTTTATTCGTGCGACTGAAGGATTGATTGACTTGAAAGGTGAGAACGAAGACGAGCAAATCGGTATCGACATCATCAAACGTGCTATCGAAGAACCACTGCGTCAAATTTGCGCGAACGCTGGAATTGAAGGAGCAGTTATTGTTCAGAAAGTAAAAGAAGGAACTGCAGACTTTGGTTACAACGCACGTACAGACAAATTTGAGAACTTAATCGGTGCGGGTGTTATTGACCCGACTAAAGTTTCACGTGTAGCGTTAGAGAACGCGGCTTCAGTAGCGTCGATGTTATTGACCACGGAGTGTGTTCTTGCTGACGAGCCGGAAGAGAACCCTGCACCTGCTGGCGCTCCTCCAATGGGCGGCGGCATGGGTGGAATGATGTAATCCTTTCCCAGAAGCAGTATAAAATTGACTATATCGGAGAGCCGTACATGTTTTGTGCGGCTCTTCTTGTTATTTGCAGTCGCTGTCGTGTTCGATCACATTATTTTGTATTTTTAAATCAATAAACTAGTGATGGACATGCATACTGTTACCGTTTTAATAGTCGTTTTTCTAGCAGGTGGGTTGTTGGTGGGGTACGTTTGGCGGAACTTAGGCAATAAGAAAATCGTTAACCTGGATATTCCTTCGGAGCAATTTATACGGAAGGTGTTGGAACGGCAGGTGTCGTTTTTTGCGCGTTTGAAAATGCAACAGCAGACGGTTTTTCTGACGCGTGTGGCTTATTTTCTGCAGACGACCAAAATATCGGCTGAAAAAGGTGCTCGGGTGAGCCCGGAGCAGCGGGTTTTGATCGCTGCTAGTGCGACTATTCCACTCTTTCATTTTGATACCTGGTCGTATGAAAATCTCGATGAGGTTTTGGTTTACCCCGCCCGATTCGATGAAAAATACAATACGGTTTCCCACTCCCGAAATGTCTTGGGTATGGTGGGGGATGGTGCGATGAATCGTAAAATGATCCTATCTCTTCCGGCATTGATGGACGGGTTTGACCAAGATGTGGATAGACATACGGCTATTCATGAATTCGTTCATCTGATTGATAAAGCTGATGGCGGGGTGGATGGGATTCCAGAATATTTAATCCCCAAGGCTTTAATCAAACCTTGGATTCAAGAGATGCATCATACGATTTTGCAGATTAAGAACGATCGGTCGGATATTCGAGACTATGCCGCGAGTAATGCGGCTGAATTTCTAGCGGTTGTATCTGAGTATTTCTTTAAAAAGCCAGAACTTCTGCAAGCGGATCATCCGACTTTGTACGCGCTTTTGAATGAAATATATAACGGTAATAGAATGGACGAGGTATCAAAAAAGCCGCTAGCCTCTTCCAGGCGTGATCAAAGCGCAGGATACCCTGCAACTGGGAGGCCATGACCGGCCCTATTTTTGAAGCCAGAAGATATTGTGTAAATTATAAATGACCAGCATATGAAATATAGAAAAATTGGAAACAGTGATATCCAGGCGTCAGTTATCACCTTCGGTGCATGGGCGGCAGGAGGATGGATGTGGGGATCAACGGATCGAAATGATGCGATCCAGGCGATTCGAGCAGCCTATGATCGGGGCGTTACGACCATTGATACAGCCCCGGTGTATGGACAAGGGACCAGTGAGGAAATTGTCGGCCAGGCAATTAAAGATTTTCCCAGAGATAAAACGCAGATATTAACCAAATTCGGCATGCGCTGGGATTTAGCGGCTGGTGACTTTGCTTTTCATTCAAAGAATAATAGTGGAGCGGATATCGATATCTACAAATTTGCGGGAAAACAGAGTGTCATTGAGGAATGCGAGCAGAGTTTAAAACGTCTGGGGACGGATTATATTGATCTCTACCAGATCCATTGGCCGGATTCCACAACGCCTATTGATGAGACTTTCGAAGCGGTCGGTCGATTGGTTGAGCAGGGGAAAGTACGGTATGCAGGCGTTTGTAACTACAATGCCGCGCAGATGGAGGAGGCGGAAAGGACGTTGCCATTGATTTCCAATCAGATCCCTTTTAGTATGGTGAATCGTGAAGTGGAAATGGAGACGGTTCCTTACTGTATCCAGCACGGTAAATCGGTATTGGCCTACAGTCCATTGCAGCGGGGGTTATTAAGCGGGAAAATTCATGCGGGTTACACCTTCCAGGAAGGCGACCATCGCAAAAACCAGCCTCATTTTCAACCTGAGTTCCTTGAGAAGACGAATGCCTTCCTCGAACAGCTCAAACCGTTAGCTGAGGATAAGGGAGCGACTTTAAGCCAATTGGTTTTGCGTTGGACGATTGAGCGGCCGGGGATCACTATTGCCTTAGTCGGTGCACGGAATGCGGAACAGTCTATACAGAATGCTGGCGCAATGGATGTGTCGCTAGATCAGCAGGAGATTGATTGGATTTCCTCACTGGTAGATGCATTTTAACGCGTCGTTTGTCTTTAAGAAGGAAAGGGCACGCTCATGAGCGTGCCCTTTCCTTTTTTACCGATTGGTGGTATGTGTATCGTTGAGTTTAATACTCAAGCTCATTGAACTCTTCCTCTGATTGCTCATTCGAGTTTTCTTCGAAGGTTTCCTCTGTTTCTTGGATTTCCTCTCCTTCCTGTTGCTCTTGTTGCAACAGTTCTTCAATTTGTTCCTCTTGGGTTTGCTGTGGTTGTGACTGCTGACCTTGCGCTGCTCGAGATTGCGCTCTACGGCGTTGTTCCTCTTCGGCATGCTTCAGATCTTGCTCATGATGTTCAAGAGATTCGGCTTCGACTCCCTTAGGGGTCGTCCAGAGACGTTTTTTATAGGCCTCAAGTTTCGCTTCTAGTTCTTCTGGATTTTCGCTTTGTAATCCACCTTCTGAATCCATGCTGGCTTGTTGCAACATGCCTGGAGAAGACTCGCGAACAATCTGACTGTCGAATTTTCGTTGTACAAACAAATCGTCCATGGTCATGTCGTATAAGCCACGATCCGGATCCGAGATGTCGATTTTAACCAAAGCATAACGTAATTGCGGGAAGTATAACCAAAAGGCGGGCGTTGCGCCGATCGATTCGGCTAGTTCCACAGAGGTTGTGATATCCATCAAGGGAGCTACACCAATAATTCTTGTTTCCAATCTTCCGCGTTGTCTGTCAAAGAAGATGTCCTCTTTGATGCGGAATTTGGTCACGCGCTCGGGATTGAATTCATTGAGTGTCATTTGCGCATCAATCTGGTTTCCTTCATCATCAAAAATGGGAACCAGTACACTATCGGCGAAACGGGCTATTCCTTCACTAGCGGACATACGCTCCTTAAAGGAATCATCCTCGGGGCTATAAGGCGTGAGTTTCCCCTCTTCAATAGCCTTCATGATCACTTCCATTAACGAGTTACCCGGTATTGCATAGATGTAATTTTCTTCATCCTTTAAATCAATATCCCGCCATACTCGTTTATAGAAACGAATATTCTTCAGGTTCACCTCTGGGTACGCAAAAGGAACGGCATCCTCTAGGTTATTTACTTGGTAAAATCCATCAGTAACTGGAATCGTATCCATCAAAGGCTCGCCTTGTGGTGCTGCTGTCGCCGCTGAATCCAAATAAGGGTCTGTTTGTCCGAAATAAGGTTCAACGATGCTGGTGTCCGGTTCTGGGATGGTGTCTATTTCTTGAGCCATCAACGCTGCAGATGTGCCAAAAACCATGGCCACTGCCATCATCCATTTTTTCATCTTAAATATTTTTTGTTGTTCGTTAACTATCATGATTAATATCTACGGGTCTTGCTCTGTGTGGTCGGCATTTCAAAAGCAGACATCACACAACGGAACCCAATATAGGAATGGGGATCGTAGTCGACTGAATAGCTCCGAGTTTCACTGTTTAACTGCTCGCCATTGTCTTTCCAAGATCCGCCACGAACGACTTTTCTCTTGAGTGCATCGGCATCCCCTTCATCGGCATCGTAAAGGAGAACGGGATTCAAGTCGTTCACGAACGCAACGGCTGAGGGACTATACGCATCGAGTGTCCATTCGGAGACATTCCCAGCCATATTGTAGATACCGAAAGCATTCGGCGTGTAGGATTTTACCGGTAGGGTGAACGTGGCACCGTCACGCGAGTAAGTACCTTCGCCTTGTTTGTAGTTGACCGCCAGTTTTTGTTTGCCTTCTTCACCATCAATGGTCATTTTTGTCCCAGAAACGGTGTCTCTAGGGTCGAGTTTACCTTCTGCAGCATATTGCCATTGCGCCTCGGTAGGCAAGCTGAACGTGAGTTGGTAGCCGGCTAAATAAGAGTTTTTCATCAGATTGGCCATCATTTCCTTTCCTCTCCAGTCCGTGAATGCTCTGGCTTGATGCCAAGATACGCCGATGACCGGATAGTAGTCGAAAGATTGATGACTGAAATAGTTGGCATCTAATGAAGTGAGCTGTGCATTTGGAAAGTCTCTTGACCAGATGTCTTCGACAGGCATAACTGAGACCGTGTCGGAGACGTATTCTTTCTCGATATTCCCTTTGGTTTTCAGAAAAGAATAACGGTATTTAACGACCTCGGGATTCAACGCGCGATTGGAACCTTTAACGACAATCATTGGCGCTAATTGTTCCGCGATACTCGGGTCTGAGCTTCTCCAAAGTGGGGATTCCCGTTTAACTTGTTTCCAATTGATTCGTCTACCTTCTCCGTCTTCACTAGCGATATCTAAGAAATACCGATCATCCTGGAGGTAGTCTGTAACGGCAATCGAATCCGCTACCCAGTTGACGAATTCGCGGTATTGTTTGTTGGTCACTTCAGTGGCGTCGATAAAGAAGGCACTTAAGCTGATGTTTTTCCCTACGTTACCGCTATCCAAGGAACTCTTGAATAAGATCGTGCCGGAAGGAACATAGACCATGCCCGGAGGAGCCGGTAGTTTACCACCGCGGAAAGCGGAGACCTTGGGTGCCTTATAGAAGTTATTGGAAGAATTACAGCCTGCGATGGCCAAGATCAGCGCCAAGCCCGCTACTGTATATATTCGTTTAAAAAACTTTATTTTCATGTTAAACTTATTTTTAATCGTCGAATTATTGATGAATAAACATCCAGTTTGTTTTGGTCTTACTTGCGGTGAAATAAACCGTATTTAACACCTAAGGAAACGTAACCATAATGATCTTTCTTATTGTTGATGACACCGTCAAGGTTGTCACCGGTATTGATCGAATGTTGATAGTTCAGGTTAATCGCCCACTGTGGCCCATAAAGGGTGCGACCGATCGGAATATCAACCCCAACATGAAGAGGTACTACGAATTGTATGCCATCAAGATCGTCTGATAGTTCTCCACCTTGGTCCGCAACGTTTTCCCGGTAAGTTGGTGAAATATTGTTCACGATTGAGTTCTTGATTAGACCCGCTCCGGCACCGACATAAATATTGGCTAAAATCTGATTCCATGTGCTGGCTTTTAGGGTGTAATAGCTGTGGTTGTCGGGCAAAGGAAGGAATTGTCCCAAGCGCACTTTACCGTTGGCCTGTAAACCATAATAATCGTTTTCGAATTCACTAAGATGTCCATGGCCGCTGAGCCAGCCTTTCTCGCCACGTAACCCCACGGAAATAAATGGAGTGACTAAACCGTCGACTTCCAGATGGCCCGCGAAACGTGCTTCTACGTTTGCCAAATCGGTCAGGTTGATGGTTGTCCCTCCCCCAAGACCGACGCTGATTGGGCGTGTAAATTGGGCAAAGGCAGCCGTTACGCTACAAAGTGCTAAAACGATGATGGATAGGATAATTTTCTTCATTTTTCAAGTATACTTGTTGTTCGTAATTTTAGTGGATTGATCCGTGGAGTATCTGTTGTCAATTCTCCGTATCCCGGACGTATTTCGGTCTGCATGTCGAGTCCGGTCGACCAACACGGACTTCTTGTATCAAGAATCTTACCAAAGAGGACCAGCGCGTCAAAAGAAAGCATTAATGCTTGCTTGTGATTCTTTGTTTTAATCTGCAATGAGCTGATTGTCAAAGTATAGTCGTCCATTTTGTCGGCAATTCTCACCTGGGTAAGACCTATTTAGGAACCCTGAGGAACGCTACTGTAAATTAAGTGGCGTTCCTTGTGGTTACCCGTTTTAAATTAGTTGGCCGACAGGGCAACTGCATTGAGTTGACGCGGTGTTCCGTCTGGCCCCACAGCGATAATGTTATCGAAAATTACACGCGTGCCTGGGGTAATCCCGTTAAGCGCCGATCGCATCGCCGAGCTTAAATTATTGCCGGAGGTCGATAGCACGATGGCATCGGCCCGAGGCTTGGCAATAATCATGGAGAATTTGGTGATTTTGAATGTCGCGTCAAAATCGAAATTATCCAATTTGGCAAACAGTGCGTTTTGGGCTTTGAGGGCTACTGTGGCCATGGATCCGCCGGTCTTACCCGCAAATTGAGCGGTTGGGTCCGGAATCCGTTTTACGCGGAATTCGGTGCTGCTAAGGGTTTGTGTTTTGCCTGGAGCAACTTCTGCAGAAACGGAAATGCGAGCCGTTCCTGGTGAACTGACGCGGACATTGTATTTTCCCGCTGACCCGGAGATACTTCCACCACTCATACTGACGTTAACTTTATCGGTTGGTGTCCCCGGTGCGGAGACCGAGATCGGATTATTCACGCCAATATACAGGACGTTCATCTTATCCGGTGAGACGACCGCTGAGGGTCGGGCTACCTGATAGGTTTGTTCTGGGGTACGGTACTCTTTGATTGTTCCGTCGGTTTGTTGCACTTTGACCAACCCGCTCCAAGTGAAAATACCTTCCTGATTGGTGGGCACTTGGTACACGCCCTTTCCATCGACGATTTGCAATGCGCTGCCGTTGACGGTAATATCGGGTTGCGATTTAGAATCCGAGGCGGTGAGGAAAACTTCGGCGGTATAGGGTTGTCCTTGCACTAAATAGGAGGTGGGGGCAACCGCAACAGCAGCAAATTTGTCCAGGTTGACGACCGCTTGGTCCATTTGGCCCAAAATGAGTTTAACCACATCGGACTCTGCATTCTGCGCATCGGTCTGTATCTTGGTTAAGATCGTCATCGCGGCGGTCAGCGGTGTTCCACTACCAAAGTTGACCTCTTCCCAGTTCCTTTTACCTCCAGCGGGTCTCTCTGGATCATTGGCTTCCAATGAAAATGAAACAGATTGCTGTTCCTCTGGAGTCAACAGTGCTAACAATTGTTCGCGGGTACTATTGATTTTCTCCTTCAATTCGGCTCCTTTTTTTCCTCTGATCATGGTGCTGGGAGCAATATCTGCGTTCTCCCTCATGGTCAAGTCTCCGGTTTTCTCATTGTAACCGCCACCTTGCTTCACGAAATCCTCTTTGATCTCGTTGATGTATTGATCCAGTTCTCCGATGATCGACTGTGCTTTTTTAGCTTTATCATAGATCGGTTTTGCTCGATCGGGTTCTTCTTTTAGCTTAGTGCTTTCGAATGCCGTAAACAACTGATCCACCGAAGTATTGACATTCGATTTAGATGTTTCTAAACTGTTATTTATATTTTTAAAGGCATCCAATATCGAATCGGGTACATTTAATGCGAGTAAAGCGAGCAGGACCAAATATAGAATATTGATCATGCGTTGCCTTGGCGTCTCTCTTCCGTATGCCATTTTTGTTGTTTTTGAGTTCTACATGAATGAATTACACACGAGGCTGGTTCATGGCACCTAACATGTTGCCGTAAACCGCATTCAATGCATTGAGGTTTTTCGATAGTTTATTAACCTCTTCTTTGAATGCCTTAGAATCGTCGAGCGATTCATTAAAGTTCTTCATGGTGAAACTCAAATTCTCGTAGAAACTGTTCATGGATTGCAGGTGAGATGCGGATTCGCGTAGTTCGCGCTCGTACATACCATTTAGCTGTCGTAAATTTGTGGTTAATTGTTGTACTTGATCTTGATAGCTGGTCATATCAGTATTCGTATTAGACATCGCTACCAAATTAGCAGATGCCTTTTCAAAGGCTTGACCCAGATGATCAAATTTCGAGGTTGCTGATCGTAGTTTTTGCGTGAACTCGTCGGTTGCAACCGACACATCGCTGATGTTGTTAATTGCGGTTACTTTGTCGCCAAAATCACGCAGGCCTCTCCCGAGTCTTTCGATCGTATCGGGTTGTATGTTTGCATCGTTGAACATTTTATCCAAAGCTGCAGTTGCCGACGGACCTGCCGGGTTTTGTGCGACCTGTGCGGATCTTGCGGGTAGTTTATCGCGCAACTCTTCGTCCAATTCAGGATAAACTCTGGCCCAATCTGGTTCCTGTGGAGGTGGATTGAATCCCATTAGGAAAAAAAGTATGGCTTCCACGGCTAGTCCAAGCCCGATCATGTAGTTTGCTATTGATCCTCCGATGTGAAGAATTTTAAAAAGCACACCGATAATTACAATACTTGCCCCCCATGAAATGGCAACGTGTAGCCATCTGGAATTGTCTTTTTTCTTGCTCATAACGTCAATTTTGAATAATAGTATTTCAGGATTTTTAAATAAAGTTTAGATGCGTTAGCCAATTTGTATCACATTCTTAAAATTCTGCAGTAGGGATGCAAAAACTCTGCCGAATATTACTGAACGCGATCTAAATTCGTTGTTCTGGAGTTGAAGCAATGCTGGTATACCGTTTGTTAACTCAGTTATTTTCGGAGTTACCTGGTAGTTAAAGCTGGCTGGTTGATGGAAGGTTTTTATTTTTAAAGGCCGTCGAAACGGATTTTTTTGGGCTCCAGCCCAAAATCGTCTCCTGGCTTTTCCGAGCAAATGTTCGGATCTTGCGCTACTATACCAATGAAATTAGAAGTTTTTAGATAAGGAAATTATTTTTTTGGGGTCAATTGAGGATCACTACCTGAGGATGGGGCTGTTTTATAGCGTTTGACATCGCGGGCGGGCTACTGCGCTTGAAGTTTGCAGGGCCTAATAGGGATGGAATGGAGAGGATTATAGATTAGGCCCGAAACAACTAATTTTTTTTTCGGGCCTAAAAAAGCTTGCTTTATTGCTTGAGGAAGTCTCGGAGTACGTAGTGCAAAATACCCCCATGACGGAAATATTCAACATCGATATCGGAATCTAATCGAGCCTTAGCGTCGAACTCGATGGTCTTTCCTTTGGCTGTAACCGCGGTGATATGGACGGGTTTGAAGGGCTTGAGGTCGGATGAAATCCCGGTAATGGTGAAGGTTTCCTCGCCAGTGAGCCCGAGGCTTTCTGCGGTTTCGCCCGTTGGAAATTCAATGGGGAGAATGCCCATTCCTACCAGATTACTGCGGTGGATTCGTTCAAAGCTTTCCGCAATAACGGCTCGTATACCTAGAAGTCTTGAACCTTTCGCGGCCCAGTCTCTGGATGATCCGCTACCGTAGTCTTTTCCGGCGAGTACAACCAGTGGCGTTCCGTCATCTTGGTAGCGCATCGCGGTATCAAAAACGGTTGCGGTTTCATTGCTTGGAAAGTAGACCGAATATCCACCTTCTTTGTCCGTGATTTTATTTCGTATACGAACGTTTGCAAAAGTGCCTCGCATCATTACTTCGTGATTGCCTCGACGGGAACCAAATGAGTTGAAATCTCTTCTTTCAATGCCTTTGTTCATTAAGTACTTTCCCGCTGCACTTTCTTCGTTGAAGGAGCCTGCTGGCGAAATATGATCGGTCGTCACCGAGTCCCCCAAATACAACAGTACTCGTGCATCATGGATATCGGTGAGCGGGCTGGGTTCGGCAGCAATGTCCTTGAAGAAGGGTACTTCACGGATATAGGTAGACTGCTCGTCCCAGGTGTATTCTTTTCCAACAGGTGCCTGTAGGGCTTGCCATTGATCCTCTCCGTCAAAGATGACATCGTAAACGTTTTGGAAATCTTCCTGCCGCATCGCTTGCAGTATGGTTTCGTTAATTTCCTCTTGCGTTGGCCAAATGTCCCGAAGGTATACCGGTTCGCCGTTGGGGTCGTAGGCTAAAGGATCTTCCAGAAGATTGACATCAACTCGGCCGACTAACGCATAGGCAACTACGAGCATAGGGGACATTAGGAAATTCATTTTTACTTGTGGGTGTACTCTGGCTTCAAAGTTACGGTTACCCGATAGTACTGAGGCGACGACCATGTCGGTTTTATCGACCGCGTCGGCAATATGCGGAGGAAGGGGACCGCTATTTCCGATACAAGAGGTGCAGCCATAACCAACAGTGTGGAATCGAAGCGCCTCCAAATCTGCACTTAACCCCGATCGGTCCAAATATTTAGTCACAACCTTGGATCCGGGAGCTAGACTCGTTTTAACCCATGATCGGGTTCTTAACCCACGTTCGACTGCTTTTCGAGCAACTAGACCTGCGCCAATCATCACGTTAGGATTGGATGTGTTGGTGCAGCTGGTGATCGCGGCGATCACAACACTACCATCACTTAGGTGGTACTCTCCGTTTTTGAGTTTTATTTTTACGGTTCGTAAGCCGCCCGGTTCAACGGGGAGCACGCTGGTCTGTTGGTTTTCACCTTTTTCAGGGGCAAATTGTGTGCCTGATCCGCCTTCGTTTAACCAGGCGTGTTCTCGCCGATCATCAAAGGGAATATAACGGCGTTGAAATTCAGTGTCCAAGACCGTTTTAAAGGTTTCCCGTAGGTTCTTGACAAGGACTTTGTCTTGTGGCCGTTTCGGGCCAGCGACGGTGGGTTCTAGGGTATCCAGGTTCAATTCGACGACTTTCGAATACTCAATGTCCTGTTCTCCAGTACGCCATAACATATTGTCTTGACAATAGGATTTAACCAATTCTATTTGCTCAGGGCTACGATTGGTACGATCCATATAATCGAGGGTTTGTTCGTCGATCGGGAAGTAGGTGACCGTACAACCAAATTCCGGTGACATGTTCGAAATGGTGGCGCGATCGGTCACCGTCAGATCGTTCAATCCATCACCGAAAACTTCCACAAATTTACCGACGACTCCTGTTTCGCGGAGAATTTGCGTAATGGAGAGTACCATATCGGTGGCTGTACAACCCGCCGGAATCTGGCCTGTGAGTTTCAGTCCCACGACTTGTGGACAGGTGAAATAAATGGGTTGACCGAGCATCGCAGCTTCTGCTTCGATACCGCCAACTCCCCAGCCTAACACGCCTATGCCGTTCACCATCGGCGTATGGGAGTCGGTTCCCACTAAAGTGTCAGGGAAATTCCATCCCTCGCGCTGTACCACTCCTTTGGCCAAATATTCTAGGTTAACTTGATGACAAATCCCCATACCCGGAGGAACAACAGTCATATTGGTCAGCCCTTGCTGTGCCCATTTGAGTAGTTGATACCGTTCGGCATTTCTTTTGTATTCTAGTCCTACATTTTTATGATAAGAGTAATCGGTTCCGAAGTAGTCTACTTGTACGGAATGGTCGATCACCAAATCGACCGGGATGGCTGGATTGATTTTTGAACCGTCTCCGCCTTGACGAACGTATTCTGCTCGAATGGACGTGATGTCGACGACTGCAGGGACTCCGGTGAAGTCTTGCATCAATACTCGAGCGGGTTTGAACGGGATGTCTTTCTCGGTACCTTCAGCATTCCAGTTGATCAAGGTGTCGAGATGTTCGTCCGTAATGGCGAAACCATCGTGGTTGCGCAGGGCGTTCTCAAGTAGGATTCGAATAGAAAAAGGTAACCGCTTGATGTTTTTTCCCTCCTCTTGAAGCGCCGTCAATGAAGCAATTTTGTTTTTCATATACCGTGTGCTTTTGTGTTCTAAGGTTATAAGTCAATATAGCGAAATTTGTTTGAAATCACGAACCGGAAACCAACTTCTTCCTCATACACAGCGCATTTTGTTACGCTTTCATATCTTCATGTTAAGTTGATATTAAATTGATGATTTAGATACATGTGACGCCTATTTTTGCGTGGCAGTTGGTTTCTAATAGGATTAGCTGGTTAAGTCTTGCGGAAAATGAAAGGAGATCGGTCGACTGTCTTTTGGGGCGAACCGAGAACCGGACTTACCCGCGGGTAAGCATCCTATCCAAGCGCCAGAGCATTGGTTTTACTCTTTAAAAATGAACATGTTTATCAGAGGTCTTGTCGTTATTCTTTTAAGTATTTTAAATTTATTGCTTTCCCAGGCGCAAGTAACGCCTGATCCAACAACCCCCGAGGATTGGGTTATTTCGAAAAATTATCCGGCTACTTATTTGATTTTTAAGGATGCTGAATTGAGTAAGAAATTGTTCTCCGCTTCTGCCCTTCAGCCGGTCCTATCGGAGCGATATGAACGGTACGTGTCGGCTAAAAATTGTGAAGATATGCCGTGCATTTTACAGGCCTTTCGATGGACTGAATCCGAAATGACGACCGTCAATACGACCCTACTTCAGCTGATGCAGACGGAGGAGGATTTGAGAAATTTGGTGGAATCCAAGCTCATGCCATCGCATGGGTACGGCGTATCGACGGATCAGGAAGCGGCAAGCTACCTGTCCAAAGCCATCGAGCAGGATATGCGCGCGTCGAATTATGTCGTGGAGGTTTATGCAGGTGGGAGAAAACCGAATTATCCAAACATTGATTCGCTCTCGTTCGATGCCAATAGCAAGCGGTTTTTGGCGCTTTTGAAAGCGGTTCGTCAGGATGTGTTGGTGGATTGCGATGAAAGCTACGAGGCTGCTTTTTTGTCGATGTTGAGCGCAGTAAGGTTATTGGAAATCAATGAACGGATGGATGCCGCATCGTTAGAGCCCTTGATGGAAGGGGAAAATAAAAAAGCTTTTGACAAAATAAAGTCGACGGATTTTGATCAATATTCATACAGCCTTCTTTTGGTGTTGGGGGCAGGGCCATCGGCCTATGATCAACCCATTAGCCCAGCAGGAATGTTGAGAGCACGGATGGCATCACGAGCATATTTTGAGGGGAAAGCGCCGTTTATTGTTTTGTCGGGCGGTCGGGTTCATCCCTATAAAACGCGCTTCGTTGAGGCGCTGGAGATGAAACGATACTTAGTGAACGAATTGCTCGTGCCGGAGGAATCCATCATCCTGGACGCCCACGCCAGACATACGACCACTAATTTACGCAATACCGCTCGGATCATGCTACGGTATGGATTTCCGCAAAACCAGTATGCGATGGCGACCAGTAGCGAAGCACATATTGATGCGGTAGAACGTATGGAGCCACGTTGTATCAAAGAGCTGGGGTATGTGCCCTACGTTTTGGGGAAACGAATCAATGCGTGGAGTGTGGAATTTAAGCCTCGACTGGAAGCGCTAACCGTCGATCCTGATGAACCCTTAGATCCTTAGTCGCCCCAGCAAGCTGGTACGGATTGGGAAAATGATGCCTAGGTTGCTTGTGAAGAACGAGTAGCGGAAAGGATCGGAAAAATAAATCAATGATCCGATAAAAGCGAGTTGTTGTCTTTCAAGCCTGCGATTAGGACAGTCGTTTCACAGCCATCAAAATGTCGGACGTGGTGGTCGGACCCTCGGTTTTCAACCCAATCCGCACGAGTAAGCGACTGTAATCGATTCGCTTTTTTTTGACTATCGTCAAGCGATCCAGCTACCCGGTAGCACAAAGAATCTGATTTTAATGTGCTTATATTTTAATATAAATTCTTATATTTAGCATTAGAGAATCAATGCACTTGTGGTTTTGCACGCAAGATATTTGTGTTTTATCCAGTTGTAGAAATCAACCTATCTGCTACGATAATTCAGTACAGAGAACAAATAATAGGGAAGACCCTCTTCGGCTTCCTGAGAAAACTTGCCCAAAACAACAGACCGAAATAGGTGACAATACTGCAGTGCGACCGGGTCGATTTAGAGTGCCTGACATATTTGCGGGCTTAATTTTATAAAGTGCTATTGAAAAGAGATAGCTGTGATTACGCTCCCAAGGCTGTACGGACTAGGTTACGGAATATGAATAGAATGACTAACAATATGGCAACAACCGGCATACCTGCATGATGGTTGTAGTCTATAGAGCAATTAATTTTAAATTAAAAAAAGAAAAGAAAATGAATGTACTTGTAATTGGAGGAGGAAACATGGGGATGACGTATGCGGAAGCGATCGCCAAGTCCAATTTTTTAGCATCTGGAAGTTTGATGATTCTTGACCAAAGTAAAGAAAAGCAAGCGGAACTAAGGGCAACTGGTTTATTCGACGTGCACGAACGTTTGGATACCTGCTTACCGAAGGCGGATGTTATATTAATTGCCGTAAAACCGGCTCATGCTTCTGATCTGATGGAGAAAATGAAACCGATGGTTTCTCTCGGACAAATTTTTGTATCGATCATGGCCGGTGTAAATATCGATACGCTTAAGCGAGGTCTTGAGGTAACAAAAGTGGTGCGTGCGATGCCGAACTTGCCTGCATTAGTGGGACAGGGAATGACATCTTTCACGGGATCCGATGAGGTTTCGCGGCTCGAATTGGCGGCGATTGCACAGTTGTTGGATTGTACGGGAAGGTCCATAGGTTTGACCTCTGAGGCTGAGATTGACGCATCTACAGGAATATCGGGCAGTGGTCCGGCGTATATTTTTTACTTCATGCAGGCCTTAATGGATGCTGCTTTGAAAATGGGCTTCAGTGAAACGGATGCGCGCTTATTGGTGGGGCAGACTTTTGCCGGGGCCATTGAGCTGTTTAATTCATCAACCTTGAGCCCGGAAGATTGGATGGCGAAAGTGGCTTCTAAAGGAGGTACCACCCGCGCTGCTCTCGATTCGATGGATGATAATAATGTCAATGCCTTAATCCAAGAGGCGGCCTATGCAGCGTTTCATCGAGCGGAAGAGCTCGGGAAACAAACCGAAGGAGAGGAGGCGGCCAATGCCTAAAGAAACCATTGCAGCCTCTCCGATACAACGGGTAGTTATTAAAGTGGGTACACAAGTGATCACCAATAAAGACGACCGTATTGTGGTCAACATTTTGGACAAGCTGGTGGATCAGATCGCGTACCTTTATGAGCACGGCGTTCATGCGGTACTTGTTTCTTCTGGGTCGGTTATCGCAGGGAAAGAAGTGATGGGTCGGGAATTGAAAGCAAACGATAAGATTACGCGTAGACAAGTCTTTTCGGCGGTCGGTCAACCCCGGATGATGCGTCATTATTATAACCTATTTCACGGGTATGGTTTGCGCTGTGCACAAGTATTAGCGACCAAGCGTGATTTCGATTTAGGAAAACACCGTGCGAACATGATTAACTGCTATGAGGGGTTGTTGGCCGAAGGGGTGATTCCTATTGCTAATGAAGATGATGCGGTATCGCTTTCGATGTCCACTTTCACCGATAATGACGAACTAGCGAGCTTAGTGGCTGAATTAATTAATGCCGATTTGCTGATCTTACTGACCGATACCGACGGTCTTTACAATGGGCATCCTGACGATGCTGACAGCGAGGTGATTCCGCATCTTAATGTCGATGAACCGGTTGAGCAGTACATCAGGAAGAAGGATAAGGGTGAAGCGGGAGGACGCGGCGGGATGGCCTCTAAGCTCCGAGTCGCCAAACACACTGCGAAGCAAGATATTCCCACCTTTATTGCTAACGGAAAAACGGACAATATCATCACCGATATCGTCTATGGTAAAACGCTGGGTACCAAGATTACCCGATAAATTAGACACTATGGAGTTACTGACAACAGTACAGAAAAATAATGTGCTGTCATCGATGATTACGATCATTGAGAACAGCCGTGAAGATATTTTAAACGCGAATCAACAGGACCTCGACGCATTTCATCGCGAGGACCGAGCGCTTTACGACCGGTTGGTTGTCGATGCGGCTAAGGTTGACGAGATGATACAAGCGATCGAAATCGTAAAAAGCCAGGAGGATCCGATCGGGCAGGTCCGTTCTTCCGGTGTGCTGGATAATGGTCTACGTATTGAGAACCGCACGGCGCCATTCGGTACGATTCTAATCATATACGAATCGCGACCTGATGTGACGATCGAAGCGGCGGTTTTGGCCTTCAAAGCAAATAATAAAATCTTGCTGAAAGGGGGCAAAGAAGCGGTGAATACCAACCGCGTGCTCGTGGATTGTTGGCATAGAGCGTTAAAGGAAAATGGGCTCAGTGCCGACTGGATCCAGCTCATCACGTTGGATCGTGAGGCCACCCGAGAATTCTTGAAGAATCCGAAGGAACCTATTGATCTGATTGTTCCACGTGGCGGGGAAAAATTGATTTCCTTTGTCAAGGAACATGCACAATGTGCGGTGCTGGTGAGTGGACGAGGGAATAACTTTGCGTATATTTCGTCGGATGCGGATTGGGAGAAACTTCAAGGAGTTATTGTCAATGCCAAAACCGCTAAAATTAGCGCATGTAATGCCCTTGACAAGGTGTTGATTGATCAAAACACGCCGGAGCTAGCGGAAAAACTAGAGCAACTGACTGCGGTATTGCGGGAGCATTCGGTACAGATTGTAGCCGAGGAGTCTCTCTTGCCGTTGGTGAAAGATGCCGAGTCGATCCAGGATGAATCGGTTTGGTATGAAGAGTTTCTTGCGCCAAAAATTTGCTTTGGTATGATCGACGGATTAGAATCGGCGATAGCGAAGATCAATAAATACAGTGGTGGACATTCGAATGTTATTTTGACCGCGAATCAGGAAAAAGCAGACAAATTCATGCAACAAATAGACAGTGCCGCGGTATACCATAATGCCTCTACTCGGTTTACTGATGGTGGTGCGATGGGTGTTGGGGCAGAACTGGCGATTAGTACCGATAAGCTTCACCACCGCGGCCCTCTGGGTTTAGAACAATTGGTGACCAACAAGTATTATGTTTACGGAGATGGTCAAACTCGTTAAACCCCAGTGAGTCTATTTTTAGGCGCAGCATATCGCGAAAGTGACTATGCTTAAGGGGCGAGTGGCCAAAAAAGCATGCAAATCAGGAATTTGCATGCTTTTTTAATTACTCCTCAAGGGGGAGGGTAGACGGCTGATTCGCTAACGCTCAGGCCTTCTGAGATAGTCCTCTAGGTACCTGCTACTTGGATGGCATCATTCTTATTTATCCTCTATTATCTAAAATTCGATATCATCTGCGGTATTGGAGGTTCCGTGTTGTTTTGCAAATAACGCGTTGTATTCATTTTTCTTTTGCTCTTGATAGGCCATCATGTCAGCCATGATATTGAAATCGTTCATGTATTTTGCGCCAGTACCGTTCACTTGAGAGATGGTCAGTCCTAAATTGTCGACCAGCCATTGCGCCCCATCGATGCCGTTGGCATATGCCGCCTCTAACGCGCCTTGGATTTCGAAGAAATAGTATTTATCCGACTCCAGTCGTTCTAGATGTTCTTTTGCTTTTCCTTCAGGAACGTCGCTCGCGGGGGCATTATCGGGGATCAATGTCCCTAACCTAGGATGTTCCTTTGTTTTTCCGAAGTAATTGGAATATACATTAACGAGGTTGTAGCTGTTATCGTCCCGCATTCGGTTATTCCAGGTGCTTTGTGCTTCGTCCCACATCGGTCTTTCGATCCCTAAATTCTGGCAGATCTGCTCTTCCGTACAGCCTTCTCCGATTTTAGCTGCACCGGCAGCATAGTCAAAAAGGGTGATCCCGTGGACAGGTTGCATGTTGGGGTCGTTTGGATCCTCTTTTGCTGTGCCTGGAATTTTAACGCCGGCCGATGAAGCACCAGTCTCAAACGCTTGTTGCATATCTTGATCTGCGAAGGCCTGTGGCTGCTGGTTCTGATCCGCATGGTCCGTTTTGCGATCCATCATCTCTTTGCTTATTTCCTCTAGATTTCCGGTGAGGGTTTTTAATAATTTTTTAAACATGGTGTTATGATTTAAAGTGACGTAATGGTTACCAGGGTATCGGCAGATTGTCGTAATCGTTCATTAGCCTGTTGTGAAAATTTTGATGTTGTTGTTCCATTCCCGGCAGGATGATATTCATTTGATGGATCATCGCCTGAATATAATTCGCATAGTCGGCTCTTGCTTTCTTTTGCCCCATTGTTGACTTTCTAAGCCTGTAGGTTTCATACGCTTGTTTACACCGGGATTCGGCGAGCGGTCTGGCTAAATGCTCCATGTAGCGCGCCTTGGAACCCGGGTCGAAGGTGTTCTGCGTCTGGCAGAAATTGCAGCTTAGGTACGTCGCGGTGAAATAGAATCGATCAATTTCTAATTTCGCGCCGCATTGTTTACAATGACAGGAAGCGTAGCTTCGATGGTACTCTGCCATGATCTGTGCATATTCCTGTTCTAGATTACGTTCTACAACGTCTTTAAACGCGTGTGTCATCATGTCCATCGTTTTACGCTGCCAATTGTTGAACAGCTGACTCAGGTGTATCCTATCCATCGTGCCCGCCTTGGGTAGCATTTGAGTTTGGTAGGCGTGCGAACCTTTTTGGATCATTGCGGTAAATTGAGCGAGGATCGCGCCTTTAAACTGGAGGTAGCTCCGTTTATGGGGGTCGGTGTCCGCATCTGCTATTAATTGGGCAGATTCTTTTACTTCTTGAAGGGTTTCCTCAGCGCGTTGTTCCATTTTGCCAAAATAGATTTGAGCACGTTGGAGGAGGTCTGATCCATCCGTTTTTGAGGTTTCGGTTCTAGGAATTTTAAAATTGAACAAATTTCGCATAGGAATTGATAAACTAACTGCTGGGTATCTATTTGGAGTTGTCGTCCTTTTTGATGTTTATTCCGTCATTCACTGCTACGGATGTAAAACGATGGCCGCAATAGCCACACCGGGTGATCCCGTCTGATTGGGCTCGTCCCGCGCCGCATCGCGGGCATTGGATAACGAACGCGTCGGCGGATTTGATCACGATGGGTTCCCGTTTTTGTTCCATCGCCAATTGTTTTAGGCGTTCGACGACGGAAATGGTTTTTTCTTCGTTCATGACCTGATTTTATAATTTGGATAACAATTCCGATTTTTTTTCCTTGTACTCTTGCTCGTCAATAAGGTCACGATCGAACAGTGATTTGATCTGTTTGAGCTTGGTTTCCAGCTCGTCCTCTGTGATGGTTTTTTCGGGGGCTACGGCGGAGGCAATAGGGGGCGCGTTGGTTGTATTCATTTCCTTCATCATAATTCCCATGGCTATTCCTTGCTGGGCACCTTGTTGGGCGGCATGATTATCCTTACCGATCGCAACCGCGGTATTGAACTGTTGAAATCGATCGATAGCCTCGCCGACTATATTCATCCCGGTCACCTGGTCAAAATAACGAGTAACCTCGTCTGGCAGCGTCACAGAGGTAACCGTAAATTGGGTAATGGCGATTCCAAAGTCTTCGAAATAGGGCGCAATGAGGGGTTCAATGCGTGCGTTAAGTTCTGTATGATTTCTTGCGACCTCTAGCAGCGGAATTTCCGCAAGGGTGAGTGCTTCGGCGAACTTGGGCGCGATGTAATCTCTTAATTGCTGCTGGAAGTCCAAAATAGACAGCTCGGGATAACTACCCGCATACTCCTTGAAGAAGCGGGGAATATCGACGATGCGTACATTATAGCTTCCAAATGCCCGAAGTCTTACTTGGCCGAACTTGGCGTCTGTTACTATAATGGGCGCTGGTGTTCCCCATTTAAGGTTGACGAACTGTTTGACAGAGAAAAAGTAGACGTCGGCTTTAAACGGACTCTGGAAACCATATTTCCACCCGTTAAGTCTGGACAGGATGGGGATGTTCTGGGTTGTCAGGGTATGGGTGCCGCTATCGAAGACATCAGCTATGTTTCCCTGATTCATGAACATCGCTTTTTGACTTTCGCGAACGATGAGGTGTGCTCCGTTCTTGATTTCCTTATCTCCATCGGGCACTTTCCACATCATCAGATTAGGGGAATGTTCAACCCATTCGAGGATTTCTATAAATGGTAATTTGGAGGTCGCTGGACGCATAGGCAGCATACATTAAATTGAGGTGTTTTCTAATTCATTAAAATTACGTGATAACAGGTGTTGTCGTACAATTGGAACGACTACAAAGCGACTACAAAGTGACTGTTTGTTTTTCAATTGGTTGATTTTCAAGGTGTAAGTGGTGTTTTTTTTGAGAAGTCAAAAGAAAGATACTACCCGGGTGCGATCGTTTTTAGGGGAATAAAGGGATACGCAGCGTGCGGTGGTGTCATCCGAATGGTGTTTTTTGAGGGAATTTCCCTACCCTGGTGATCTCTTTGATTGGACCTGTCGCTTTTTATTTTTTTTTTTTGCTAAAAGGCTAACATCGCAAAGTGGCAGATATTTTTTTACATTCCAGAAAGCATTTATATCTTTATGGGAAGTGAAAAGGACGTAGCAATAATGTTCAGTGCCGACCGGTAAAGGGGACCGTCCTTGAACGATTTGATACAAGGAAAATTTATAAATTAAAAAAACACCTAAAATGGCTAATCTAGAATTAAACGACATCCAACCGCACTGGGACAGTCTTGTCTCTTCTGCAATCGCATGGGCGCCGAGAATACTCACGGGAGTTATTTCTGCTTTACTCATCTATTTGATAGGATCTTGGCTAATCAGACTGATCAGGCGGATGGCGTTGAAGACCTTTCAAAATCGGAAGATGGACACCTCGCTCCAACACTTTCTGCTGAACTTAATCACCTGGGGACTCAATATCGTGCTGTTTATTGTGGTCGTTACCCAGCTTGGTGTTCAGACGTCTGCTTTTGTGGCGATGATTGGCGCCGCAGGACTTGCTGTCGGTCTTGCCTTACAAGGTTCACTGGCGAATTTTGCCGGTGGGGTGTTGATCCTTTTACTCAAGCCTTTTAAGGTTGGAGATTATATTTCTTCTGACACCGGTGTATCCGGGACTGTGCAGGAAATCGATATTTTCAACACCAAACTCGTCACTCCGGCGAATCAGGTCGTTGTCGCCCCTAACGGTCCGATGTCAAATAGTAATATCACTAACTTTACCCAGCTTGGCACACGGAGAACTTGGTTTGATATCAGTGTATCCCATACCACTGACTTGAAAAAAGCGAAGGATGTTTTAATGAACGTGATCGAAAAAAATGAGTTTGCTCACCCGGATCCTGCCCCTCAAGTGGTCGTAACAGAAATAGGAGAGAGTGCCGTTAACTTATCGGTCAGGGTTACGACATCGAATGAGAATTTTTGGACGATGAACGAGCAATTGGTGATTGGCTGTAAAGAAGGGCTTAGCGAGTCTGGAATTGAGATTCCGTTTCCGCAACGCGCTATTCATATCCGAAACGAGGGACAACGTCCGTAATTTATTGAGCAGTAGATAGAAATGATCGTAAGCTATCCAGTGTAAGCGGTCGATGGGAGGATTGTTTTTCGCTACCGTTGGTCTTTTCGGGCAATGGATAGAGAAATAAATCAGGTGTCGGAAGGGGCGCCACTACGCCGTTTAGAGGTACGTGTGTTTGGGCCTAATTCTGCGCCGCCTTAATTCGTAAAGGTCGCGATTCATATCAATTTCAGACTGGGATTGCGCGCAATAATGCGCACGTTTTGCACCGACACTAGAGGCAGGTGATCATTTCGATCTAAACAAGAGAATAATCAATTTTCAGCGGATGGTGTATCACTGTGAACAATCGCCTTACCAGATCTGAACCGATCTATTTTCCTTATTTTACCCGACTAAACGGATAAATATTTTGGGTTGCAGTTGTGAAATTTTACCTTTGGCCTCAAATTCACGAGGGCAAAATCTGCGTTTTGCGACTACAAATTTAGAATCAATACAAAATGGAGCTAATTAAGGCGATCATCGTTGGGATAGTACAGGGATTGACAGAATTCTTACCCGTTTCCTCTAGTGGGCATATTATTATTGCTCAGGAAATATTGGGACTCGATTATGGAGAAGAAAACAATTTACTTTTTGCGGTCGTGCTGCATGGAGCTACCGCTTTAAGTACGCTGGTTGTTTTCCGAAAAGAGGTTTATAAAATTTTCCAAGGGCTATTGGAATTTAAGAGAAACGACGCTTTAAGCTTCACCTACTATGTCGTAATTTCTATGCTGCCTGCTGCCATCGTAGGATTTTTCTTTATTGAAACATTAGAACAGATGTTTTCCAACCTGCTCATTGTTGGAGGATCCCTTCTGGTGACATCACTTTTACTACTGTTTGCCGGTAGAAAACCAAGTGAAGGGAAACCTATAAATGCGATCAGGGCATTGGTTATAGGTATTGGGCAAATGTTTGCTGCGATTTTTCCTGGATTGTCGCGTTCAGGGACGACGATATCTACAGCGCTTCTTATGGGGGTGGATAGGGATAGAGCAGCACAGTTTTCGTTCCTCATGGTATTACCTCTTATCATCGGAGCGACGCTAAAGAAAATATTGGATACCGCTTCGGTCAGCGATTCGGCCGTGATAGATCAAGCCAATAGTATGACGGTTCCGGCGTTAATTTTTGGTTTTTTAGCCGCTTTCTTATCGGGCTTATTCGCATGCCAATGGATGATCAAACTTATCCGAAACGCAAAACTTTACTACTTTTCCGTCTATTGTGGATTAGTGGGCATCTTGATTGTCGCCTACGTGTTTTGGAGCTAGGTCCAGTTGTCCAGTTGTAAGCCCCTATGTAAGTATAACGATTAGGGCACTGTGACCGTATCTGTTTGGGAATCTCGTTCCTCATGCGCCCTGTTTTGATCGGGACGTTCCGTGTACAACGGTGGTGTTCCTTAGAATCTTGTTTTGCCCCCGCAACAGGATACTAAAAACGGATCACGACGCCAGCATTGAAGGCAGCAAAGGGTCGTCCTTTTGGCGATTAACGATAGACGGGAGTTAAGCGATGAACACGCAACGGGGTTATCCTGGCATTTGAACAGGAGGAACCACATGGATGTGCTCCAATCGATAGCGCATCGTTATTTCTAACAATCGGCCCGTTCTACGATAAACTAAAAGGAATTAGAATGTTGTTTCTGTGCGGGTTGGGAGTCCATCAAAATAGGAAAAGGAGATACTAAAGCTTCGGATTTTTCCAAGAACCCACCCGTTCGTTAGTTAATGTCAACTGAATGACACGGCCTATAAAACACAAATATTTCCGTAACCGCTCGCTCTTGAGAAAGGCAGCGATGCTCCTTAACCTTACTAGTCTTGCCAGCTGCCGCCTTCCTTGTAGGGAGTAGGCAACAGCTGAGAATGACTTTCACTGTAATAATATATAGCTGGATAACGAATGGAAAAGGATTCTAGCCTTCCTTTTAAAACACCTACGTTATACGTTCAGCGCTTAACGACTAGGTAGATTGTATGCGATTTATACCTCTTCTTCTTTTTCCTTGTTATTCGCCTCAGCGGTTAATTTCCGCATCAATTCAAACTCATTTTCCACAGTCTTAGAAACCGGCGTAGTCAGCAGGGAGACCACAATAATGGTCGCGAAGCTCAGTAAAAAACCCGGAATAATCTCGTACACATCCTTATAGGCGTGTGGCAAGTAAACCCATAGGATCACTGTTGCCCCTCCGATTACCATTCCACACAGTGCACCGATCGCTGTTGTCCGTTTCCATAACAACGACAATATGACCAGAGGACCAAACGCCGCGCCAAAGCCGGCCCATGCGTTGCCGACCAGCCCAAGTATACTTTCTTGCGGATTCAAAGCCAGTAGGAATGCGACCACGGCGACCACTAGTACAGAAACCCGACTCATTATGAGCATGCTTTTAGCACTGGCCTGTTTGTTGAAAAAGTTTCGGTAGATATCCTCTGTCATTGAACTGGAGGTGACCAAAAGCTGGGAAGATATGGTGCTCATCACTGCCGCTAAAATTGCGGAAAGGAGAAAGCCACCAATGAGCGGATGAAACAGCGATTTCGATAGATAAATGAATATCGTTTCGGATAGCTCTCGAGAGCTATCGAAGCGCAGCATGGTCTCCGTATCAAACTGTTGGAGATAAGCAATACCAAAAAAGCCAAGAAGAAGGGAACCCAGTACCGTTCCCATCATCCAGGTCATCCCTACGCGCCTCGCTTTTTTAATGTCTCGAACATGATCGATAGCCATGAATCGAACGAGAATATGTGGCTGACCGAAATAGCCTAATCCCCAGGCAAGTAGAGATATAATCGATATTGCTGAAGTCCCGCGAAGCATGTCCATATAATTGGCGTCTTTGGTGACGATAACATCGATCGTTTCTCCTACCCCCCCTAATTGATACACGACTACACTTGGGATGAGTAAAAGGGCAACAACCATGATACTCCCCTGTACAGCATCTGTAATACTTACAGCCATGAAACCGCCGATGAATGTGTAGAAAACCACGACCAGGGAGGTCACCCAAAGACCAATACTGTAATCCATTCCGAAAGCAGATTCGAATAGTCTTCCCCCGGAAACCATACCTGCAGACGTGTACAGCGTAAAGAATACCAAAATAAAAATAGAGGATATCAGTTTTAATAATTGCGATTTGTCGCGGAAGCGACTTTCAAAGAAAACAGGTAAAGTTATCGCATTGTTGGCCACCTCGGTATACACGCGCAATCGGGGAGCGACGATGAGATAATTTATAAAAGCTCCTGTGGTGAGCCCAATCGCGAGCCATGAGCCGGCCAGACCCATCATATACATGGCGCCGGGTAGCCCCATTAATAACCATCCGCTCATATCGGACGCCCCGGCTGACAAGGCAGTTACGAATGGGCCCATCTTTCGACCTCCGATTAAAAACTCTTCAGAATTACTCGTTGACTTTCGGTATCCGTAGAAACCTATCATGATCATAATTAATACATATAATCCGATAGAAAACAATTCATAAATATTCATGGGCAATAGTTTGTTTAAAATTATGTAGCGGTTAAATCTTCTTAAAAATCTGAATTTAAAAAAGAATCTGGAAATCACAGCAAGGATAAACTTCGAATGGCTGAGATAAACTCAAACCACACTAGACTAACCTTTCGAGTCGATTTATGGTAAATCTAGCGTTCGATGATTGCGCTTTGCATCGATTATATTTTCCGTTCTAAATCTCCCATCGTATCAGCGATTGGGGTAAAGGTATAAAAAAAAATAAACCCATCTCAAAAACCCGGGGAGGCATCATTCGGTTATAGGAAAAATAGATAATACCTCAAAAAATAGTTGTCCTGCTCTATATCTCCCTATTTTGTTATTCTTTTTTTCTATATTCAGTTAAACTGAAATCATACCCACGCTTGATGCCGCAAGTCATCGATCATGCGTATAACAGTATCTGGAGCGATGCGCTCGTTTTTCCGAGTTTGCTTGTAGGAATTTATTTTACAACACGCCTACGGTTCCCGCAAATAAGGTATTTAAAACACATGATACAACTTCTCTTTACAAATAACCGCGCACAAATGGAGATTTCCACTTACCAAGCGTGCTCGCTCGCTACAGTTGAATGGGTCGGTACGGGTAATCGCGTTGATGTGGGCAGCTGCGGAGTAGGCGCGGACATGGGGTGATAATAGGTGTGGGCATGATGGGGTGGTAGGATGCACTGTTGTCGCTATTGGTTTACCACACACGAAGGTCTTGGCGCTGCTCAGAGATTATGACAAGCAGCGAGGCAGGAGATGCAATCCTGCATACGACAATCCGGAGTTTAATTTTCCGAGCTTGGATTTTTGGAATTCCAAGAAGAAAAGTAATTCGTATTCAAAATACAATGGGATCATAATTTATACTTGTCAAAGCCAACAAGGGTTTATATATTTGACAGGATCGATTGCGTTGCAGTATGAAAAGCTAACGAAATCCGAAAGAGAACTTAATATGAAACAAATTATTTTAGCACCAATTGACTTTTCAAATAACGCGTTAGTAGCTGCCCGGTATGCGATACAGCTTGCTGAAAAAATGCAGGCTGACGTTCATGTTTTTCACACATTTCGTGCCTTTACTTCTGCTTTTCAGACGCCACAAGCCAATCAATCGGACGTGGAACTCGCGTCAGTTGACGCTGAGAAAAACCTGACCGAGTTTATGGCGAAGCTCAACAATATAGCCGGTGTAACAGTAACCTCGAGCGCGGTTAACAAGAGTCTTTTAGATGCCATATCTGACTACATCGCGGAGAACAATGTCGGTTTGGTTGTTATGGGCGCTCACGGAACCTCTGGTACCAGAAATGATTTACTAGGAAGCAACACGTATGACATTGCTAAAGATGTCTCACGCCCACTTTTGATCGTTCCTGAGCATATCCACTCCTTTAGTTTGAAGAATGTTGTGTTCTTTAGTGACTACCAACAAGGCGACTTCAAAACGTTAACGGATTTCAGTGAATTATTTGGCGATTTAAAGCCAAACTGCACACTGGTTCACATTCACGAAGAAAACGAGGGTCCAGAAGGAAAGGACCATGAGGAGTTACAGCAGTGGCAGGCGTCTTTAATCGCTCGGACACCCGCGAAAGATTTGTCTTCAGAACTCGTTCATCTTCCGGAGACTATGGAAGTTGTTAACGGTGTTTTGACGCGCCTGAATGCGGACATGACATTGATCACTTTGGTCGATGGACGAAATTTTCTCAAAACCGTTCTTCACAAAAGCCTAGCGAGAACAATTATTCTCAATCCCCAGACACCAGTTTTATTGACTTCTGAAGATACGGAGTAGTAAAGGTAGTATAAACTGACGCACCAAAAGCATAACAGATGACGTCCCAAAAGTCGGAAGTCATCTGTTCGCTCCAAATTGGAAAGATAAGCTCAGATATAATTGATATCAGCAAAAAATAACCAAAAATATGTGATCGGGGGAGGGTGTATCCTGGCCTGTTTCGAAGGAACCTACGCTCCAGGACAATCAGATGAAGAACGATCGGCATACAGAGTAATGGGTCAAGGTAGTTATCCGCTAGGGGAAAGCTGAGACCAACGACCTTTTGTAGGATCTGATGCAAAACGAACAGCAGAGAGCAAACGATAAAAAGAATCGAAGATTTCTGCTGTTTGCTCATAATGCGATCAAAAAAATGAGCATCAACACGACCAATAGGACAGGAGAAAGCATCAGTAGGAGCAGTAAGACTGGAAGTTTTAGAATGAAAACGATGATTTGTACAAAACGAGACTGCCCTTTCTTTGGACGCACCCAATCTTCCAAAAATTTATAGGCAGATGAAACGATTTGAGTCACCTCATTTCTTATCGTGTTTTCTTTTGGTGTTTTCTTACGGCTTTGATTCTTGTTGTTGTCCATGACCTACTTAAGGGGTTCGATCGATTGCTTGATCATGACTGCTTTTTGCACTGAACCGATTGATCAACAGTGCCACCATCGAGTCGCCAGATATATTGGTTGATGTCCTGAGCATATCCAAGGGTCTATCAACAGCAAAAATCAAAGCGATTCCAGCTGGATTGACGCCGATCGACTCCAATACGATCACCAGCATCAATATGCCCGCTCCAGGTACTGCTGCTGCGCCAATAGAGGCGAGTGTCGCTGTTGCAATTACACTGAGCTGTTCAGCGACAGTCAAATCGTAGCCCATAACCTGAGAAATAAAGATGGCCGCAACGCCTTGGTAAAGGCAGGTTCCGTCCATGTTAATCGTAGCCCCTATGGGTAGAACGAAGCTTAAGACATCTTTCCGTATATGCAGATTTTCTTCCGCACATTCCATCGTCACGGGAAGGGTAGCCGCGCTCGAGCTGGTCGAGAATCCTAACAGTTGGGCGGGGAGAATGGCCTTGAAAAAATTGAAGGGATTCATTTTTCCAAAGAAATAGATGAACAAGGAGTAAACACCATATACCAAAATCAATAATCCCAGTACAACGGTCACGGCATACATGCCCAACGCTTTGAACACATCAATACTGGGGGCTTCTGCGACCAAGGTGGCAATGAGCGCAAATACGCCGTAGGGCGCAAACAGCATCATGAGGTCCACGATCTTAAGAACGATGGCGTTTCCGGCGTCCAATACATTTTTGAGAGGTTGGGTTACTGCGACCGGTAAAGAGATCATCGAAATACCGACCAGCAGGCTAAAAAATATGATCTGAAGCATATTGCTGTTGGAGGATGCCGATAGAAAGATGTTTTCCGGGACGATGTCGACCAATACCTGTAACGGTAATCTTGTTTCCTGTACGACCGTCACCTCGTCCACCCTTTGCTGTACTTCTCCGCCGAAAGATTGCAACATATCTTCTCGCGTGTCCTGCGAGATGAAGGTCCCGGGTTGGGTCAGGTTCACTAATCCTAAACCTATCGTGACAGCGATAATCGTTGTTAAGATGTATAAACCAAATGTACGGAGTCCTAATCCGGAAAGCTGCGTTACATCCTTTAGATCGGAAATGCCTTTGATCAGCGATACAATGATCAATGGAATGGCGATCAACTTCAACAAGTTGATGAAAATGGTGCCAAACGGTTTGATCCAGTTGATAACAAATTCTTTCCCGTCGGTAAACTGAATGCATAACATCCCGATGAATAGCCCGGCAACGATCCCGATCAATATCTGCCAGTGTAAAGCTATTTTTTTCATGTTATTTCTTTTTGATCACTATCCGTGGATGGTTTCGCCGCCCGACTCAACAAAATATAACCGGTAACCCCGGAGAGAAGCGAGGCCACTAGAATAGAAAATTTTGCCTCGGCGATGAGTAGGTTGTCTGAAAATGAAAGTAACGCAACAAATATGGACATCGTGAAACCGATACCAGCAAGAAGACCAACGCCAATAATTTGAATCCACGACGCGTCCTGGGGCAGAGAGCCAATGCGCAGCAAAACAGCCAATTTAGTCATTAGATAAACGCCAACCGGCTTGCCAACTAGCAGCCCTAAAATGATCCCTAAACCAAGAGGAGAGAACAATCCCCCCAGCATCCCATCCTCAAATCGAATGTTTGTGTTAGCCAGAGCGAACAGCGGGACAATCAAGAAGTTCACTGGTGTGGTCAGTGCATGCTCTAGTTTTAATAAAGGGGGTTCTTCCTGGCCTTTTGTTCCCAAAGGAATGGCCATTGCCGTCAGTACGCCGGCTATAGTAGCGTGGATACCCGAATGGTGAATAAAGTACCAGATGAAAAGACCGGGGATAAGGTAGAATAACAAAGACCGGACGCCCATTCTGTTAAAGATAAAGAGCAAGGCTAAAATCGCGGCCGCGTAGCCGAGGTACACGATGTGCAATTCAGCTGAATAGAAGATGGCGATAACCAGTATCGCAATAAGATCGTCGACAATCGCTAAGGCCGCTAAAAAAACCTTCAACGACGCCGGAACCCGCTTGTCTAACATCGCCACAACCGCTAGCGCAAATGCAATGTCCGTTGCCATTGGGATTCCCCATCCGCTTGCTGTTTCCGTTCCCTGATTAATCGCAAAGTATATCCCCGCGGGCACAATTGCACCGCCCAAGGCACATAAAATAGGAAGAAGGGCCTGTCGAGGGGACGAGAGCTCGCCACTCACTAACTCCCTTTTTATCTCCAGCCCGACCAACAGGAAGAAGATCGCCATCAGCCCGTCGTTTATCCAGAGAGCTGTCGTATATCGTAAATGGACAGAGGCTGTTTCAAAACCAATAGGCGTATTGAGCAAATTATCAAAAGAATTGCCGAGCGGAGAATTCGCTAGCGTTAATGAGGTAAGTACACAAATAAATAAGAGTATTCCACCACTTGTTGGTGAACTAGTGAAGTTTTTAAGCGTTTTCAGCATAATTCGTTCAGTTCAAAAGATAAGTCCCAAAGATAATATATCCGGATGAAGGGGAAAAGGAAAATCGGTCTGAATGGCCGAAAACCTAAGGGTATTTTGGTGTAAAAGACCGCGCAATCATCACGAACCTAATAGGTGTTGAATTTGCCGATGGTGGAGGGCATCCAATCTTTACACTGCTGGAATACCAAACTGGAACTGCGGTTATCAACGGGGTGTGAATTGATGCTTGGTTTAAAAGCAAGCGTTTTGCTTTTGAGTATCGAAAATAATGTTATTTTTGATACACTAATCAAAAAATTAATTGTTATGAAAAATTACTTTGCAGAATTCTTCGGAACGTTTTGGCTGGTTCTCGGCGGCTGTGGAAGTGCAGTTTTCGCTGCGGGCGTGCCTGAAATAGGAATCGGTTTGTTAGGGGTTTCCTTAGCCTTCGGATTGACTGTTTTGACCATGGCTTATGCTGTAGGGCATATTTCCGGGGGACATTTTAATCCTGCGGTATCCTTTGGTTTGTATGCCAGTGGCCGCTTTTCTGGCAAAGAGCTCGTCCCTTATATGGTTGCACAAATCGTTGGAGCGACCGCTGCTGCGGGCACACTATATGTGATTCTGAATGGTGCAGGTGCCTTCTCGACAGCGGGACCGGGAGCTTTTGCAACCAATTTTTACGACATGCCTGGATATTCCGGATTAAGTTTCAGTATGGGAGCAGCGTTCCTTGCCGAATTTGTGCTGACAGCATTCTTTCTCATCGTGATTTTGGGAGCGACCGATAAGTATGCCAATGGTAAGTTCGCCGGAATAGCTATTGGTCTTGCGCTCACTTTGATACATTTGATTTCTATTCCGATCACCAATACATCAGTAAATCCAGCCCGTTCGACCTCGCAGGCGTTGTTCGTTGGCGGAGAAGCTCTTTCACAATTATGGCTTTTCTGGGTAGCGCCGATCGCCGGTGCAATCTTTGGCGGAATCATCTATAGGTTCCTGTTGCAGAAGAAGGATGCGGAATCCTAGAAAAGTAGGTAACCGGCCCAATCTGTAGGGTTTAACGACGGGGGAATTATTCCTGAAAAGGATACGTATTTAAAAACTGACCAAGCGGCTTTTATAGGAGCGGTAATAATATATCTATCCCTTTACACTCTTATTTTGCAATTCGCGAATTGCAAAATAAGTATCTGGTAAAGAATGAGTATAGCTTTTGGAATAGTAAAATAATACAGCAAAAGAATACGTTCATTTAGTCATAAGTTTACTAGGGGCTTGCCGAAGGGTCACTGTGGTCAATCGAGCGCTCACATACGTACATACAGCCGTGTTATTGATGTGTAACCATACCAAAAAAGAGGATAGGAAAGGAGACAAGGACCTCAGCTGAAGAAATTTTCTAAAAAATTTGAGGTTGTTTTCAATTATGATATATTTGTACATACATACGTACAATCGAGAAGAGCGTAAAAACCGATTTTTGGCTATATCATTTAATGAGATATTTTTATTCGCTCTATGCCGGCTGGAACGATGGAGAAGACGAGTGGGACACGCCCAAACGGTTGCTTGATCAGGGCTGTATTTCCAAATTTTATAGTCGCCTCGCGTAAACTGAGCAGCATTGCACATCAGGAACAACTGAAAAATAAACGGATAAGAAGTATGAATTCGAAGTTAATATACATCAGCTTGTGGGCGGTATGCTTATTGGCCACCTCATGTGGGACCATGCAACAACCACTGCTTTCGGACTATGTGGATCCGAACATCGGTACCGCACATTCCCGTTGGTTTTTTTACACCCCGGCAGCTGTTCCTTTTGGAATGGCAAAGGTAGGGCCATCCACAGACGCCCATTATGGCAACGAGCAGGGGTGGGAGGCGGTAGGCTATGATTTCCGGCACGAGTC
This sequence comes from Sphingobacterium sp., assembly GCA_052092145.1. Taxonomy (GTDB): domain Bacteria; phylum Bacteroidota; class Bacteroidia; order Sphingobacteriales; family Sphingobacteriaceae; genus Sphingobacterium. The sequence continues at coordinate 96,244 of JBQDCW010000007.1, forward strand.
CCTCGAAGGGTTTGCCAATTTCCATGAATTTCAAATCGGAGGTGTTGTGTTGGCACCCCTGACCGGAGCACTGAAAACGACCCCGGGAAGTCTGGAAAATCCCGATGAAGGCTATCGATCGCGGTTTGATAAGGACGATGAATATGCAACCTCAGGTTTCTATTCGGTGTTATTGAAGGATTACGGAATCAAGGCTGAACTGACCGCTACGCAACGGGTGGGCTATCACCGATATGTATTCCCCGAGTCGGAAGACGCACATATCCTGTTCGACATTGGCAATAGGCAGGGAGAAAGCGGTGCGGTAAAAACAGCGGAGGTGACCCTGACGGAAGACGGGCGGATTGAGGGGTACGTGATCACCACGCCGGAGTATGTTAAAAAATACCAGAAGGGGGCGGAAATAGCGATGTATTTTTCGGCAGTTTTGGATAAAGCGCCTACGGAGTGGGGTGCGTTTAACGGTGATTCAATTCAACCTCAGGAAAAACAAGCGTCAGGTGAAGGGGCAGGCTTGTATCTCACATTTGACACCGAGAAGGCCGAGTCTGTCACCGTTAAGGTCGGACTTTCTTATACGTCGATAGTCAATGCCCGCCTCAATCTGGAAACCGAAGCTGCGGATCTAGGTTTTGATGCGGCAAAGCAGCAAGCCTTGTCGGTTTGGAACGATTACCTCGGCCGCATCACAGTAGAGGGAACGAACCAGGACGATAAACGGAAATTTTATACCGGTCTTTTCCATGCCTTGCTGGGCCGCGGTTTGGCCAGCGATGTCAACGGAGCCTACCCCATGAACAACGGTGATGTGGGGAAAATTCCGCTTGATGCCAGTGGGAAGCCGACACACAACCATTACAATACGGACGCCATCTGGGGTGCTTTTTGGAACCTAACGCAGCTTTGGGCGATGGTGTACCCGGAATATTATGCCGATTGGATACAGAGCCAATTGCTGGTCTACAAGGATGCGGGGTGGCTTGGTGATGGCATTGCCAACAGCAAATACGTTTCTGGTGTAGGGACCAACTTTACAGGACTGGCCATAGCCGCGGCTTATAATGCCGGTATACGTGATTTTGATGTGGAATTGGCCTATGAAGCCGCACGAAAAAACGAACTTGCTTGGGAAAACCGACTGGAAGGCGCCGGAAAAATGGATGTACGCGAGTTCGTGCAACGGGGATATTCGCCGTATGTGGATGGCCTTGAGTTTGATACGGAAGAAGGCTCGGGATTTGGCGCATCTCATACCTTGGAATATGCGTTTAGCGCGCACGCCGTTGGACAGTTTGCTAAAGCGCTCGGTAAGGACGGCGATTACCAGAACCTGTCGGAGCTCGCCAAAGGCTGGCGGCATCTGTATGACCCGGAAACAGGATTTATACGACCACGTGATGCCGAAGGAGTTTTCGTTTCGGATTTTGATCCTTCCCAACCTTGGCGCGGATTTCAGGAAGGAAATGCCTGGCAATACACGTTTTATGTGCCACATGACCCCGCTGGGCTGATCGGTGCATTAGGTCAAGAGGTCTTTAACAGCCGCCTGGATAGCATTTTCGAGGTCTCACGAGAAAATATCTTCGGTGGGGGGGAAACAATCGATGCCTTTGCAGGCTTATCGGGGCTTTACAACCACGGCAACCAACCCAACCTGCATATCAGTTGGCTATTTAACTTTTCTGGAAAGCCTTGGCTTACGCAGAAATGGACCCGGGTCATTGGAGCGGAGTTTTACGGTGTGGAACCCATACATGGGTATGGTTTTGGACAAGATGAAGACCAAGGCCAGCTGGGCGCTTGGTATGTCATCGCATCATTGGGGCTGTTTGATGTAAAAGGGTTGACGGATGCCGAGCCGACCATACAGTTCGGTAGCCCGGTGTTTGATCGCGCTACGATCAAGCTCGGAAGCGGTAATACGCTCATCATCGAAACGAAAGAAAACAGTGCGGATAATGTGTATGTCCGGTCGCTTAGCGTGGATGGGAATCCCTACGATAAACTTTGGATGAACTGGAAGGATTTAATGAAAGGCGGTACGTTATCTTTTGAAATGGCAAGCGAACCGAATACCGCTTGGGAAACCAGCGAACGTCCGCCCTCGGTAACACCTTGATAAATTCGTTTATGAAGTGACAGGAGGCACTATTAAATGGGCGTTGTAGCGTGTTGAAAAAACAGGACAACACAATTTGGGAGTGTAAAACAAACTGTCAAGGGATAATTCTCAGCCCACGGGGCTGAGAATTATCCCTTATGTAAATGTATTAAAATTCATATAAGTTCGGCATAAAACGGCTTTTTTGTCAAAGCTATACATTTACATAGTATCGAAAAGAACAGAACCCATTCACTCCAAAAGAAAAAAGAAAGCCTATCTGCTAACGGATATAAGATAACGAAGCACTATAAGTCCGGAAGGGTGGTGAAGCCATTATTCGTGCGCAGTTATCGTTATCCGTTACTTTTGCTTCCCTTTTTGTTTTTGATACCTCTATAAGTCTTTATCCATATATTCTTCCAAAGAAGATTTCAGTTGGTCTAAAAATGCGGTTGGGGAACCTGTAGAGGAATCGATCTGACGTCGTAAAGAGTTAATTATCAACATCTTGTTTGGTTTCTTTCAGGGTGCGTGCCGAATTGCCAACCTGGTGTTTGATGCAGATATTTAAAATTTACATACCAAAATCACGAAAAATAAACGATAATATTCAAAAGGATAGCCCTAATCTTGCTATAATTTGGTTCGTGATGTCATCAGCAAAGTTAGGCAGGGTTTACCAACGGCGGCTACACAACAAGATAGCAGAAAATTATTTTGTATTTTTGAAAGGCAAACGACTCACTGTTTGCCTTTTGTGTTAAAATTTTAAGACGATGGTTTTAAAAATCTTAAATTCAATACTGATTCTTTTCGTCGTGTTTATGGGGACAAAACACGGTTGGAATATGCTCACAGCAAAACCCGAAATGTTAGCAATGTTTGGTAAATGGAATTTTAGCAAAACCGCAGTGATCATCAATGGAGCTGTAACTTTGCTGGCTTCGGTTCTGATATTGTTTCCCAAAACATTTTTATGGGGCAACTTCCTAATGGCAGCAGGAATATTGATGATTATTTGTTTACAATTATTGAACAAGGACTTAAAAGGGGTGGCGATAGAAATCCCATTTTTATTGCTTAATCTGGTCATCATTTATCTACAACATCCTTTAAAAAATGGTTGAACTGACTTACCCTAAATCATGCATACTCGTATTATGTCTTTTCGGTGCCCTTCATGCGTGCGGTCAGGTAGCTAATATAACAGGATACATCAAACTCAAATCCAATAAAAATGCAAGACGAAATTTTAATAAAACCCGTAAAAAGATTGATCGAGGCTATGGAGGCAGAAGATGCCGTACTTATCAGAGCTCAATTTTCGAAAACAGCGACTCAGGCTTATGGTGTCGATGGGATCATGAAAACACCAGAAGAAACCAGCAAGTGGTTGGAAAGTGATATAGTCAGTCGTCAAGGCAAGGTTACAAGCCCCCATTATACGGTGATTAACGAAAATCAAGTTGTTGTTAAAGGACAATATTCAAGTCGTGGATACGCGAACAACGCAGATTTTCTGTTCACGGTTGAGAACGGACTAATAACCGGTTGGAGAATGCGGTATTAAGCAATAATACCTCAAGAAAAGCTCACAAACAAAAAATGAAGTACGTAGACAAAATATATGGAGAGTCTGAATTTTCAGGCGTAATTGAAGAAATCATAAAGACAAGTGTCTTTCAAAGATTAAAGAAAATTCATCAAGGAGGAGCCATCTTTCTAATTAATTCAAAAGTAAATCATACGCGATTTGAGCATTCAATTGGGGTTATGCTCATTATAAAAAAACTTGGAGGAAGTATTGAAGAGCAAATCGCTGGATTGCTCCACGATATTTCGCATACCGCATTTTCCCATTTAATTGATTATGTATTTGAAATCGAAGGGGAAGATTATCACGAAGAAAGATATAGTGCGGTCTTAAAAGATGGTGAGTTGAACGCTGTATTGGATAAGTATCAAATTGACAGTAATGTATTTGTTGATATTGAAAAATTTAAACTTTTAGAATACCCTCTACCGTATTTGTCGGCCGATAGGATAGACTATACACTTAGGGATATGTTTCATATTGGAAAAATCTCACTTGAGGAGATTTCTTGGTTTTTAGATGGTCTAACAACTTTTGAGCATAGAATTGTGCTGAAATCCAAAGATTATGGAATATGGTTTCAATCCGAATACAACTTCCTCACTGCTGAATATTTTGAAGGTGCGGAAAATGTCGAGATTAATATAATAATGAAGACAATCATTAAAGACTGTTTGGAAAAAGGGATTATTGAAGAAAAGGATTTTTACGAGGACGACTTTTATCTTATTGACAAAATAAATCAGCAATCCGATTTAAGGCAATGGATCGATAAAATCGGGGATGATGGATTGAAAAATAAGAAGCTAAAGACTAAAAAACGAATAGTAGATCCTGAAATCTTGGTGAATAATCACCTCTTGAGGTTATCAGAAGTGAATTAAATTCAACACAACGCGGTATGTATGTAGGATACAACGATCGAAGCTTTTATCAGACTTATTGTAAGGAAACAACGGAGGGCAAAGCGCCTGGTGTCACCGAGCTCCCTTTGGGCTTCGGGATTGAATGTTACAGTGCTGGCGGAGGAATGGCTTCAAAGAACTCGCGGCTAAGTTCCATAACATTTTTACTTCTTCGATATCTGGGGTAGAAAAGTTGTAATAAACCCTATAAGCGGTAGAAAGGCGCATATTCTGAATACATATTCAATTCCCATGCCGTCAGCCAATGCTCCGAGTGCCGCTGAACCAATCCCGCCCATGCCGAACGAAAAACCATAAAATAGTCCTGCAATCAAACCGACCTTGTCCGGCATAAGATCGGTGGCAAACACTAAAATAGCAGAAAACGCGGAAGCGATAATCAAGCCGATTAAAGCAATACATAAAATAGTCCATCCCAAAGGAAGATAAGGTAGAAGAAGTGTAAAAGGTGCTGCACCCAAAATAGAAATCCAAATAATGTTCTTTCGTCCGTATCTGTCACCTAGTCTCCCTCCCAAAATAGTCCCCGTAGCTACAGCCGTGGCAAAAACAAACAAACACAGTTGTGCATCTTTTACGGATACGTCAAACTTTTCAATAAGAAAAAAGGTAAGATAATTGTTCATGGACGCCAGATAGATATACTTGGAAAACACGAGTATTAAAAGAATGGTAATGGAAACCAAAACTCTTTTACGTGAAAGAGGGGCATCAGTCGTAAAATCGGCCTTTCTAGAAATTACGCCAATTGCCAGTTGCCTGGCATACCAATGGCCTATTTTCCACAAAACTATCATGCCCAGAAAAGCAGGGAAAGCGAAGATACTAACGTAGCTCTGTCCCAAGGGAAGGACAATTAAGGCTATTAATAATGGACCGACTGCACTTCCCGTATTGCCACCTACTTGAAAAATTGATTGTGCCAATCCCTTTTGCCCGCCAGAAGCAAGCTGGGCTACTCGTGAGGCCTCCGGATGAAATATCGATGATCCCATACCGATTAACGCTACAGCACAAAGCAAAATCGAATAATAATGTGCGAAAGCTAAGAGTAACAGTCCGGTCATTGATAATGTCATTCCTACAATCAAAAATCTCGGATTGGGTTTTTTGTCGGTGTAGATTCCCACAAATGGTTGGAAGATTGAGGCTGTCATCTGGAAAACGAACGTTATAAGCCCTACCTGGGCGAAAGATAGTTGGAAGCTGTCTTTGAGTATCGGGTATAGCGATGGAATAATTGATTGAAGCAAGTCATTTAGGAAATGTGAAAGACTAATCGTGAATAGAACAGGGTAAACAATTTTTTGATTGCCGATTGGTTTGGATGACTGATTAAAATTGTCCTTTGCTTTCATGCTTTCTTTGTTTTATTTCTGGCAAAGGTAAAACCGTCACAATAGCTATGTATTGTATATTTATGATATTTGCATGTATATTTACGACATAGTAAATTGACAATATTATGCGGAGGATACAGTTTGAATCCCTAGTAGTGACCGAATGGGACGTGGAGACATTTCCCTTACAAAGGCATAAACACTCGTTCTACGAAATGATATATATCCGTGAAGGCCAGGGGGTTCATGTTTTGAACAACAACTATTTCCCTTATCAATCGGGTGATATTTTTATTGTCAGTCCAGAAGATCAGCATTTTTTTGAAATAGAAAAGCGCACTAAATTCACGTTTATTAAATTCACGGACAGCTACTTTGCCAAGCACAAGCAACATGGACCTGATGCGGTGTTTTTTTCTTCGCCCGAAGAAATTATGTGCAACAGATTATTGAAGGAGCTGAAGCTCGAGATGGACGAGATCAGTGGGTACATTTTGCGCAATACGATAGATAATATCCTGGCCTACAACACCGGAAAAGACATCGCCTCCTCACCTGTGGTATATTATCAATTGTTATCTATTTTCGGGCTAATTCGTGAAGCGGTATTAAAGCTCCGCATCCGTATGGGCAAAGGACAAACTGACAAAGAAGAGTTGGTTTCATATATTCATGAGCACATTTATGACCCCAATATATTGCTAACAAAAAATATCGCAGAACATTTTCATCTCGCTCCAAGTTACTTTAGCGCTTATTTTAAACGCAATTTTGGCGTATCTTACCGGGATTATGTGAAAGGATACCGCATCCAATTAATTGAGAAACGCCTCGCTACGCCTAGGCTAACAATAAAAGAAATTGCCGATGAATTTGGCTTTACAGACACGAGTCATTTTTCTCATTATTTCAAAACGAACAGGAGCATGAGCCCTAAGGAATTTCGAAAAAAAGATATATGTAAACGTAATGATCGTGATGCATAAAGTGTTGTTAGCGTAATGGCATGACATGAATTAAGAGAATTTGATGTCTTGTCGTAAAATGTGTTACAACGCGGGGTGTGATGACCAATGGTTTTAATGAAGAGGTTCCTTTTCTCTGAATACGGGAAAGCGGAGTATGGGCCATTCGTAACGAAACGTCGTTGCTTTCCTTCATGTGCTTCCAGAGAAATTGACAGGGGGGAGTTTTAAACCCGAAGAGCAGGAGATCATCATCATTGCAAACGATAGGTCACGCCTCCAACGAAAACTTGTCCAGCCTGACCAGGCATAAGCTGGTGTTTGACAGTCGAGTATATTATCCACCGTGGAGGAAAAAGCAGTCTATCTTGTAGAACACGCTTTTTTATGCGAATAATTGAATAATTCAAGGGTGTTGTAAAACACAAAAACCTGCAAACATTTGATTTGCAGGTTTTTCGTAAGTTTTGACTTCAAGATGTGTAGGGTCGAGTTACCGAAAGTCGAACTTTATGGAAGATTATGAGGCTATTTTGGACGCAAAAGATCTCTTCGACTAAATAACTTAGTGCTTCACTTTTTGTACTATGTAGTTATATTAATTTTTCGAGGGTAATGGTAATAGGGAGTGCAGTTCTTTTTTGTTTTTAGCTAATTTTTTGCAACGTGTGATAAAGTTCGTGATAGAAAGTAGTTAACGAGGTATTATATTCGCCAATTAACACGTGTTTTTTGCTATGCATAAACTACGTTTATACAAAAATAAGGAAAATACATGAGCATTTTTGCTGCTATCAAGCTTCCGACCTTTGCACCGTCCGGCCAAAATTACCCACAGCGAGGGAAAGGTCAAGGGCATATAAACGCCCCCGCCCGCAGGCCTTTGCCCTTCGGCGCCCTTGACCCGATTCCCCGTTTTGTGTTCCGGTGGCCTAAGCGGTGAAAACGCCTTCGTGTGTGCGGATTTAGAAACACGTTGTCTGAAATGAGCCGATATGAGCCGATAAGAACCGTTAATGAGCCGATAACGAAATGTTTATACGGAACCCTAATTTTTCTTTTAGTTTTTCCATGTCACTGCCGATCCGCGTGTCAAGCAGCTTGGCATAGTGCTGGGTGGTCTTGATGCTGGTATGCCCCAGCATTTTTGATACCGTTTCTATCGGCACGTTGTTGGCCAGTGTCACCGTGGTGGCGAATGTGTGCCGCGCCATGTGGAATGTTAGCTTTTTGGCGATACCGCACAGGTCGGCAATTTCCTTTAGGTAGCTGTTCATCTTCTGGTTACTCAACACCGGAAGCACCAGTCCCTTTGCCACGCATGGGGGATAGTGTCCGCATAGCGTCCGATGATTTTCAAGGCTTGCGGCAGCACGGGGATGTTGGAGGCAGTTTCCGTTTTCTCCCGGCTGGTCAACACCCACAGCCTGCCGTCAATGCCTTTGGCGATGTCCGTCTTTTGCAGCTTCCTCACATCGACATATGACAATCCCGTGTAGCAGCAGAACACGAAGATGTCGCGCACGTGGGCGAGTCTCGGTATGCTGAACTCGTTGTTGGCTACCCTGTCCAATTCATCGGGCGTTAGGAACTCCTTTTCCCTTGGCTTGGCCTTTGTCTTGTAAAACGCAAAAGGATTTTCCGTAATCCATCGGTGAGCAATGCACAGGTTTACGATTTTGCGAAGGTGCTTTATGTACTTGGCCGCCGACACCGCGCTGCACCCCATGTCGAAACGCAGGAAAAACTCGTAACCCGTTATGAACGCATGGTCAATGCGCCGGATGTCGATGTCCGTTTCGCCGTGGTATTTTTCCAAATAGGAGGTGAGGTGTACAACAGAAGTGTTGTAGCCTTTCAGCGTGTTGGGTTTAAAGCCTTTCCCAAGCAACGCTTCCATCTTCCGGTTGTGTTCGGTGAACGTTTCCATCAAATACTGCCGTTGCATGTCCTTGCCGAGGTATTTCAGTTTCAGCGTTTCGGCGGTGATTTCCGCACCGTCCTTTACAAGTTGCAGGTGGGTATCGGCCACCTTTCGCTCCAGCGTGTCGAGGTAGGCATTCAAGCCACGGATGTCCTCTTCGGTACCCTTGGCACGATTGGTCTTGGCGTTCCAGCGTACGGGGTCGCATTCGCGGCCAGTGGACACTTCCTTAGGTTCACCGGCCACAGTGATACGCATGTAAATTGGCTTGGAGCCGCACACATAGTTTTTTGGTTTCTTCAAATAGAAGAGCAAGGAATAATTTGTACTCACGATAATACATCATTTAAGTGAAACAAAATTAGCCTTGCAGCTTCTGGCAGTCAAGATGTTTAGTTATTGAACAGGTTGTTGTTCAGCAACTTAATATACTTTCAGTGAGTAGCGGTAGGTAGGGATTGACTCACTGTTTTTATGCGAATAATTGAATGAATCAGGATGCTGTAAAAAACAAAAAGCCTGCAAACGTCTAATTTGCAGGTATTTCGTATGTTTTGACTTCAAGATGTGTAGCCCGTAGGGGAATCGAACCCCTGTTTCAAGAATGAAAATCTTGCGTCCTAACCCCTAGACGAACGGGCCATTGTTTAACGGTGTGCAAATATAGGATTATCTTTTATTATTGCAAAATAAAAAGAGGTAAATAAGTGCCGTTTTATGGGACTTACCTCTGTTTAAGCGCGGTCAGGGCCCAAAAGATGCTTCCATTACTCCATTGTTCATGAAAAAAGTCGTTTGGGCGTACCTAGAAAGTGGATCGGTTTTTGCGAACCACCAGCTTTTTAAGTCCTTGTATATGGTTTAGAATTCCGTAAACTTTTCGGGTTCCATTTCGGTAAATGAGGCCACTTTTTGGTACGTAACACTATCGGAGGAACCCTTTAGAATAGTAGGAAGAATCAGACCGTTCCCAATATCTCTATGTCCATCAACGATATAAGCTTTCCCATCAAGTTCTACGCGTCGTAGCAGCCCATTTTCCTCATTGATATAAAAGCTGCCGGAGGTTCCAAGAAAGCTAGTGAAATCGAAACGGAGCATTTTTTCCGCATTCAGGATTTTACTTTCGGGTTGACCAGTGATTCGGGCCGATAGTAGGCTGACTGGAAGCGAAAGTGTTTTTAAATCGAGCTCGTATTGATCAACAAGGGCCGGAACGACGTCGTTAAAATCGTCTACTTGCAGTTCGGCACCGCTTTCGGTGTAAATATGGTTGAGCTGGCCGCTGTTGACATTGAGTAGGGCTACAATGTTCTCATTTTTCAATCGACCTTCAAATCGAATATTACCCGAGTCTCGATCTAAGAGGAATTGTCTATTACCATCTATTTCCGGGTGTTTTTCATTGCCTGAAACCGTAAACATGATGTATCTCGTACTGTCCCAGTTTGCTTTCCCGCCTATTCCGTTCCAGATTTTTTCGGTGATGCTGCTATTCTGAGCAGACAACGTGTTCGGTGTCGTAATAGTACACATCGCGAATAGTAAATAGATATAGCGAACTATACTTTTCTTTTCTCTCATATTACATGATTTTTGTGAAAAATAGGAGGGATCCCATCACGACGTAACGCCCACCAATACCGCAGTATCGAGGTGCTGTCTGTTAGGGAATAGCCAGGAGTCTGTCGTGGTTTTATCGTGTTGTTTAGACTCCTCGTAGCTGGCTTTATGAAATCTTAATCGATACATAACCTCCTGTCTGTCAAAAACAATACCATTAATATTTTCGATGGATGTGGGCCATTTGTATGGCGGTTACCGCGGCTTCCTGTCCTTTGTTACCGTGCTTCCCGCCGGCCCGGTCCATAGCTTGCTCTAAATTATCAGTTGTCAGTACCCCAAAAACAACCGGCTTATTGTGCTTGATACCTACCTGTGCTACCCCGTTTGCGACTGCGGCACAGATGAAGTCGAAATGGCGCGTTTCTCCTTGAATAACGCAACCCAGTGTAATGACTGCGTCGAATGAAGGATCTCTTAAAGCTAGATCGCTTCCCGCGATTAACTCGTAGCTGCCGGGAACTTCGATTAATTCGATGTTTTCTTCTTTAGCACCATGCTCCAAAAGACTCGCATAAGCGCCTTGTAAAAGAGCACCGGTAACCTGCGCGTTCCATTGAGAAACCACAATTGCGAATTTTAATTCGTCGGCACGCCCCACTTGTAGGTGGGAAAAGTCGGATAAGTTTTTTAAGCTACTTGACATACTAACATCTTTCTAAAAAAAAAGGCCACCTTTTTGGTAGCCCACAAAGTTAAGCAAAATATTTTCTGGAAAGAGATTTCGTTGATCTCTAACCTGTTGCTTGGTTTATTTCTGCTTGGCTTGAACGCGTGCGATAAAGCTGTCGATTGTGGTTGATTCCGAGCTTTCGGGAAATTCATCACGAATCTTTTGATAGGCATTTTCTGCGTTTTTATAATCTTGAAGTTCTTCGTAAACCAAACCTAATTTTTTCAAGAAAATAGGGGACGTATAGGCGTTGCTGGATTTATCTGCTGCCTTTTTATAGTAGTTGGCGGCTTTGTCATAAATTTTCTCCTCTGAATACGCATCGCCTAAAAGGCCGATGATCAACGGATCAAGAATTTCACTTCCAGTCTCGGTGTATTTTTCCAAATAGGTGATTGCCTCTTTGAAATTCTTTTGACGAAGATATAAACCGCCTAGATACGCATTGGAAATATTCGCCGATTTGGTGTTTGAATACTCCTTGGCAATCTCTTTGAACCCTGGGAATGATCCGTCACCGTCGATGGCCTTATTCTGTAAGGAATCGATAGTCGCGTAGTATTCCGCTTGATACATTTCATTGGAAGCCTTTTCAGCACGTGGTGCTAAATAGAGTCTCTGATATCCGAAATAGAGTAGGATCAATACGATGATTCCAACGATAATAAAAGTGATACTCTTTTCATTCTCTTGGAAAAAAGACTTCTTTGGGCCGGTAGGGGCAGTAGAGGAAACGTTATTTTGATTTTGTGACATTCTTTGTTTGAATAGATTACGGAACGCAAAAATACACTTTTAAAGAATACTTGCAATAAATTAACAAAAATAATTAGGGGGTCTGTGGATTGATAGTCGTCAACTTTTCTTTGTCCAGCTGTTCATAAATAGAATTTTGACTTTTAAACTCCGGAATCATTTCTTTCATTTGTCGCACGACGTGTATATTGTCATTCGATTCTAACTCTTTAGAGAGCACCTGAAGTTCGTTTTTGACCAGTTCAAAGTCATTTTCGCGCACCTTGGCGATCATGATTTTTTCATGATGGGTAGGCAGTGTGTTTTCCAGATCGTTGAGCAACTCTTCATATAGTTTCTCGCCAGGACGTAAACCGGTGAACTTGATTTCAATATCTTTAAAGGGTACAAACCCCGATAGACGAATCATTTTTTTCGCTAGATCGACGATTTTGACCGACTTACCCATGTCGAATACAAAAATTTCGCCACCATTCCCCATGTTGCCGGCTTCGATAACCAATTGGCAGGCTTCGGGAATGGTCATGAAGTACCGGGTGATATCAGGATGGGTGACCGTAACTGGACCGCCTTTTTCAATTTGATCTTTAAAACGGGGGATCACCGAACCATTGGAACCTAGTACATTTCCAAACCGGGTGGTAATAAACCGAGTTGAATGAAGGTCTTTTACTGAATTGATATAATGATCAAACGATTGAACGTATTTTTCAGCAATACGTTTAGTTGCGCCCATTACGTTGGTTGGATTGACCGCTTTGTCTGTCGAGACGAATACAAATTTTTGGATATCGAATTCAACGGCCAGATTGGCCAGTAGGTAGGTTCCAAAAACATTGGTGCGTACGCCTTCGCTAGGGTGGTTTTCCATCATAGGAACATGTTTATAAGCGGCTGCATGATAAACATAATGCGGTTTGAAGGTTTCGAAAAGCATGCGCATCCGTTGCTCACTTCTAACGTCGGCGATGAAGCTATGGTAAATTTGGTTTTTAAACTGATCTTGCAAATCCAATTGGAGATTGTGCAAAGGGGATTCTGCTTGATCACAAAGAATGATCATTTGTGGCTCATATTTTCCAAGTTGTTTGGAAATTTCACCACCGATGGACCCCGCAGCTCCAGTGACCAAGACGCGTTTGCCTTTTAGTTGATCGAGTAATTTTTCGTTAGAAATTTGGATTGGGGCTCGTTCCAGTAAGTCCTCGATGCGAATTTGTTTGATTTGAGATGGTGAGAGATCACCATTGATGATTTTATTAACTGGCGGGAGTGTGAGGACAGTAACGTTGTTTTCTAAGGCGACGTCAACGACCTGATCCTTGGTTTCAATATCGATATTGGCAGAAGCAATAATTAGCTCATCGACACCAAATTTCTTAATCACCCGTAGAAAATCTTTAGAGCGGTAGATTTTCAAGCCGTCAATGGACTTGCCTACTTTTTCGTCATTGTCATCGATATAGGCCATGATTACTTTTTCGGAGCGGAAATCGTGTTCGAAAGTCCTTTTGACGGCAATGCCTAAATCACCCGCCCCGTATACGACCGCATTTTTTCGTCCATTTGTGGTGGACTTGGTGTATTGGAAAAAGATTTTGATGCAGGTTCGGTACGTGATTAGCCCAGTAAAAGCAAAAAGGGCATAAATGATAATTAGGCTGGCAGGTATGGTGTAGGATATTTGTAACGCGATAAGGGCTATTTTTACAATAAACAGCGTAATCGAGGTAAAGATGATCGTAGACAATATCCGTATAGAGTCTACCGCACTTGTATAGCGTACAATACCGCTGTAAAGCCTAAAGATAAAGAACGAAATTCCGGTAAGCCCTATACATAAAAGAAAAGAAATTGAGACGTTTTGTGTGGCAAAGGAATTGACCTGAAAGTTGTTGTGGAGTAGGTAGGCTACGAAAAAGGCGAGCGCGGATACGGCAATATCAAAGGTGAAAATAATCCAGCGGGGGACTATCTTAATATTGTTTAATGGCTTAATTAATTTCATCCTATCGGTTTGTATGAATTCGTTGAAACGGCTTTTCAAAATTTCTTATAATTACCAAATATAATCCTTTAGGGTTTATTTCTTGACATATTATTATGTAATTTTAACTAACCTTACGTTTAGTTAAATGGTAGATGTGTCAAAATTAGCCCAAGAAGGCCTATTGCAGCCTAAGGAAGCGCTATGGGCGAAGGGAAGGAAAAAAGACCAGTTGACGATCGGGATTCCGAAGGAAAATTCTTATGAAGAAAATAGGGTTCCTTTAACGCCTCTATCGGTTGGTTTATTGGTCGAAAATGGGCATGATGTGGTGATGGAAACCGGGGCGGGTGATGCCTCGAATTTTTTAGATCATCATTATAGTGAGCAAGGCGCGCTTATCGTGTACGATAAAAAAGAAGTGTATCAAGCGGATATCATCATCAAGATCGCCAGCCCAACATTGAAAGAGATTGAGTGGATGAAAAACAGGCAAGTCCTGTTTAGTTCACAACAACCTACGTTAATGCAGCGTGAGGTTTTAAATGCCTTGATGAGAAAGCAGATAACAGCGTTGTCTTTCGAGTACTTAAAAGATGAGGGCGGGCATTTATCGGTCGTCCGGGCGATGAGTGAAATTGTTGGCGCGACCTCTGTCTTAATTGCCGCTGAGTATCTGTCTAATGTATTCGACGGAAAAGGGTTAATGCTCGGAGGCGTGACGGGGGTGCCACCCACTGAAATGGTAATCATCGGTGCCGGTACCGTTGGCGAATTTGCTGCCCGTACCGCGATTGCATTGGGCGCACAGGTTAAGGTCTTCGATAGTTCTGTTTATCGATTGAGACGGTTGCAAAGCAATGTGGGCAGTCGTGTGTTTACCTCGGTGATACAGCCTATCGTATTGAATAAAGCGGTGCGTACTTGTGATGTTGTTATTGGCGCGATGCGGGCCAAAAATGGAAGAACACCTTGCTTGATTTCCGAGGATACGATATCTAAAATGAAACCGAACTCTGTATTGATCGATGTGAGTATCGATCAGGGAGGATGTTTTGAAACCTCCCGGGTGACTAATCATGAAAAACCGATTTTTCGTCAATACGATGTGATCCATTACTGCGTGCCCAATATTGCCTCTCGGGTTGCTCGGACGGCTACCTATGCATTGACGAATATCTTTACCCCAATTTTGCTCGAGATCGGTGATTGTGGTGGAATGAATAATATGATCTGGGCGAATCAGGGTATTCGAAGTGCAATCTACCTGTATCATGGTAATCTGACCAACAAAGACATGGGAGATCAATTTAATATCCCTTGTAAGGATTTAAATTTAATTGTTATGGCCAATTTATAAACCAATGAGAATACTAGCTATTTTACTTTTGAGCATGTTAACCTTTCAAACCAGTGCCCAGCAGACCGGGCAAATGCATTTACTATACGGAAGCGATGAAATTCCAGGATCCCAGAAACCTGTTGCAGATTTGACCGAAGAGGATATCCCCAAGTTGTATGTTCACCGGGTAGCGGAAGAGAAAAAAGAAGAGGTCTTTTTGGTGATTCCAGGTGGCGGATATGCGGGGGTGGCCATCGGGCACGAAGGACACGACGTGGCGGAGCGTTTGAATCAATTGGGCTACTCGGCTTACGTGTTATTTTATAGACTTCCGAAAGACGAGACGATGAAAGATAAACGCTTTGGCCCCTTACAAGATGCCCAATACGCGATGAGTCGGATTCGAGCTGCGCATCCGGGTAAGGAGGTGGTGGTGATTGGTTTTTCAGCGGGGGGGCATTTAGCGGCTTCGCTTTCTAACCATTATGATCTTCCTCAAACGGATGAATTACAAGCGATAAATCTTCGACCGGATGTTTCGGTTCTTTGTTATCCTGTGATTTCTATGCATGAGACGATCACCCATGCAGGGTCCAAGAAAAATCTAATCGGAGCGGAGCCCGAGGATGCGGATGTGACGTTGTTTTCCATGGAATTGCAAGTGGATGAAAACAACCAACCTACTTTTTTAATGAGTGCCAAAGACGACCGATCGGTGCCGATTGAAAATACGTATCGGTATCAGAACGCGTTAAAGCAGCAGGAGATACCCCATACTGTTTTTACCTACGAAGAGGGTGGACATGGTTTCGGACTGGTGAATGCGACGGACGACAGGGATTGGTTTGCTGCGATGATGAAATGGTTACAGGAGCTGTGATGAAAACTAGCCTGTCCTGGTCTCCTCATTCAGTGGATGGAAGTGCTTAATTTGCAAATCAACCTGGAGGCCTTGACGAAGGTCTTCAGGGGGGTATTCTAGGAAATGTATACGGAGCTGCTCGTCCCCGGCGATAACTTCATTGTAAAATCCCCGAAACCGAATAGCCTGGATTCGGTATTGCCCTTTGCTGTTCGGGGTGGCCTGAATATGTTCTTGATGGACCACGATGGGAACCGGGCTGTCGATGCCTAATTTTTTGGCCTCCTGTGCTGTTAAAATATTGCTTTTAGCAAGCAGCCTTGCGGTATAGGCGGTTTTAGGACGGTAATATAGGTCTTTTGGGGTTCCTTGGTCGGCAATTTTTCCTGCTTTCATGGCGATCAGTTGGTCCGCCATGCCCAATACTTCAGCGGGGTCATGGCTGACCAGAAGCACGGTTAGGCCGGAGGTCTCCACAATTTCTCGAATATCTTGTTGTAGTCGGTCTCGAAAAGCGGCATCGACCTGGTTGAACGGCTCGTCCATGAGTAGCACTTCCGGATCGTTGATCAATGCTCTAGATATGGCGACCCGTTGTTTTTCACCGCCACTCAGATCCGCCACACGCTTTTCAGCCAAATGATCGATACGCAGTTGCTGGAGTACCTTTCGTGTTCGTGCTGTTTTAAGCGTCAAATCCGTGTTGGAGAGTTGTGAGGCAACGTTGTCCCATACTTTTGCGTAGGTGTTTAAATCATCAAACCCCTGGGAAACGAGCTTCATGGCATCATGACCGGGTATGAGTTTATCCCGGCGTGTTGGCACTAACCAACCCCGGTAGCGCACCTCACCACTAGAAGGATCTAATAGACCATAAATCAGGTGGAGGAGACTGCTTTTTCCACTCCCGGACTCGCCAATGATTGCGGTGATCTGTCCTTCCTGAATTCCAAAACTGATGTGATCAATGGCATGGATGGGGTTTGGCTGGTCAAACTTGTAGGATAAATTCTCCCCGTAGATCAGCGGCACATGCTGTTTTTGGGTGTCGTTGGGAATATATTGACAGGAATTCGGTGTTGCAGTCATAAAAAATGTCGGACGTTTTGGGTCCGACACAAAAATACGTTTTCCTGCTGGGGATTAAAAGCCCAGTGTGAGACCGAATGCCAGGTTGTGTACCCCCTGTTGATCGGGGCTCTTTTCGAAAAGATCGTTTACATAGTATTTTGCGAAAAGGCCGAAGCTATCATAGCCTATGCGGACAAAAGGACCATATTGAAAAGTCTGCAGATTGTAGGTGTCTTTGTATTTTTGTTTTCCGTGCTGCTCGCTTTTTAGACGTTGGGTTCCTTTGAGCAGTATGCCGGTCATCGCGCCAAAAGCTAATTTAACACGTTTTCCATTGTTTAACTGACGGCCTCGCAGCTCTACGGTTAGTGGAAGACGGAGATAGGTTGATGTTAAGATGTTTTTTGAATAGCCCGCGCTTGGGTCAAGTTCTTGGTAAGTCAATGGACTGACGTTCTCCTGGAGTAACACGTTTCGTTTCAGGCGCCAATAATTCCATTCAAAACCTGCAGCTAGGTAAACTTTGAAATGATCATTGAATCGCATGCCAAATTGAGCGATGTCGAATCCGAAATTGGATGCTTTCTTATAGCTGAGAAATTGATTCTGCTCCTCTAGCGTAAAACTTCCGCCATCTGAGAGTCGTGAAAAGCCCCAGTCGATCCGAGTAAATGTGATACCTCCATAACTCCGTGGATACGTGATCTTCTTTGTATCGGGATCACCTTCCTCCTCGCTGTCGTTTTTTCCGATGCTGATGGTCACGTTGCGATCGGTTGAATCTTTCTTTTCTTTTTTGTAGATGACCTGCGCGCTGCTGATCGACGGTGCGAGGCAAATAGCGAGCAGTAAAATGGCCGTTAAAATTTTGCTATTCATAATTTTTGTCTGACTAGATTTTTTGATATTCCTATACTGATGGTGCCTTCTTCATCATTACTGAACTGCACTTCCTTCCCCTTGGGTACGATACTTCGCGCTAAAACATTCAGTACACTGACGATTAAATTATCGTCATTTTCGTCTCGTGTCGCTGTATGCTCTTCTTCGGACTTGATGTCTCGAAGAAGAGAAGTCGGTGTGCTGAGCGAGGCGTGAATGCGCTGGGGCCGCAGGGAAGTTTCCGAGAGATTGTTCTGGAAAGACAAAGCCGGTTGCGCCTTCGGGAAAAGATCTATCGCAGCAGCGGTTTCGCTTCTGTTTTCAGCGGAAGGTGTCGTGGGAGCCCTTTGTTTAATGGGAGCGGTTTCTGCTATCCGTGCCAGACGGTTATCCGCTGGGGCAAGCGTGCTGGGGGTTGATGGGGTTGCCTGTTCGGGGAACCGATCCGTTAAGGGGGCTGTCGATGGAGTAGGGCGAGATTCGGACGCTAACCTGGGGGGCGTCTGTATTTGCGCCGTTTCTCTACTGGAGAACAGCTGGAACGCCACACCAATGGCTAACAATAAACCAGCGGCGATCCCGCCCGCTCGCCAGGCCATTTGTTGCTTCTTTTTTCTTGTTCGCTGGCGTTGTAAGTTCGTGTCGATCTGCTGCCAAACCGAGGCGGGGGGAATGGTATGCTTACCACTCAATTCCTTGGAAAAGATCCGATCTATATCATTTTTTTGCATGTCTCAATCTCCTCTATTTTCTTTAAGCGTTCCCGAAGCCAACTGCGGGCCCGGGAGAGCTGTGATTTAGAATTTCCTTCACTGATATCCAACATGTTGGCGATTTCCTGGTGATTATACCCTTCGATAGCGTACAGGTTGAAAACAGTTCTGTATCCTGTGGGAAGCGATTTTATCAGCTGCATCAGGTCGTTGTATTCGGTTAGGTCGCCGTCTGCGCTAACCAGTTGGGCCATGTCGGACCCGTTTAACTCATCGGTGGAAATCATTGCTTGTTTGTTTTTTCGCAAAGACTCAATCGCTGTGTTCACCATGATTCGACGTATCCAACCTTCCAGTGACCCGCGACCTGAAAACCGATCCGACTTTGTGAAAACCCGGATAAACCCGTTCTGCAGTATATCATTTGCTTCCTCTCCATCATTTGCATAACGCAAACATAAAGTATACATTTTGGGAGCAAACAGGTGGTACAATGCTGCCTGAGCTTGTGGATCACCTGATCGACATTTTTTCCAAATATGTAAGACGTTATTAGGCTCCAATGCAAAGTGGTTTTAATAGTAGACGTCAAGGCTTAATAAAAGGTTGCACGCCGGATATTAAATGATACAAATACGTCGTCTAGTAGGGCCAAGGATTTCAATGTTGATCTTCATGCTGTTCTCTGGGATCAAATTGGGGATCTTTTCCGGCCATTCGATTAAACAGTATTTACCGGAATAGAAATATTCTTCATAACCCAAATCGAAGGCTTCTTGTTCGTCTTTTAGTCGGTAAAAGTCGAAATGATAAACCGGTCCATTAGGCGACAGGTATTCATTCACAATTGAAAAAGTGGGACTCGAGGTGTTGTCTCTCACATCGAGTATTTTGCAAATGGCTTTTATCAACGTGGTTTTTCCCGCTCCCATCGGCGCTTGAAATATAAATACTTTCTTTCCTTCGGATTGCTCGATTAACCAGGCGGCAGCCTGGGGGAGCTGATCTATGTTGTCGAGGATAAGTTCCATAGTTTATTTTGGGCTGTAAGTGATGAACGGAATAATCATTTCTTCCAGGGAAATTCCACCGTGCTGAAAAGTATCGTTGTAGTAATGTACAAACTGATTGTAGTTATTCGGATACACAAAATAGGTGTCTTCTTTGGCAAACACATAGGTCGAGCTGACGTGTATGCGTGGCAATTGCGCGTCCAGCGGGTTGGGGATAACAAATACATCTTTGTCAATATAATTGAGATTCTTCCCTTGTTTGTAGCGTAAATTTGTATTGGTATTCCGGTCACCGATGATCTTACTGGGCTTTTTGACTCTGATCGTGCCATGGTCGGTGGTCATGACCACACGAACATTCCGCTGCGCGAGCCATTTTAAGACGTCTAAAAGTGGGGAATGCTCGAACCAAGATAAGGTCAAGGAGCGATAAGCAGCATCATCATTCGCGAGCTCTTTGATCATGGCCATGTCAGTTCGGGCGTGTGATAGCATATCTACGAAATTATAAACCAGGACGTTTAAATCATTTTTCATCATTTTATGGACATTTTTCAACACATCTTTTCCTTGTTCCATGGTGATGACCTTGGTATAACTGTGTCGGATGTCCCGATGGACAACGCGTTTGATTTGATCAGCCAAAAACAGGTCTTCGTACTGATTTTTGCCCCCTTCCTCATCATCGTTTTGCCATTGCTTTGGAAATCGTTTTTCCATCTCCAAGGGTGTCAGTCCGCTAAAGATGGCGTTTCGAGCGTACTGAGTTGCCGTGGGGAGTATACTGTAATAGTTGTCCTCCTCTTCGATGCGGTAATAGTCGGTCAACACCTGATTAATGACCTTCCATTGATCGTATCTAAGGTTGTCAATTAGAAAAAAGAATGTAGGACGGTCTTCCTCCATCTTTGGGAATACCTTCTTTTTCATGAGCTGATGCGACAACACCGGGCCGGTTTCCGGGCTTTTGATCCAGTTTAAGTATTGTTTTTCAATGAATTTGGAAAAAATAAGATTCGCCTCCGATTTCTGCATGGTCAGAATTTCATGCATTCCGGCATCTTCGAGTTTTTCAAGTGATAGTTCCCAGTACAGGAGTTTGCGATAGGCTTCCACCCACTGCTGATGATCTAAATCTTCGTTGATGCGTGTGGCCAATTCGCGGAAGTCCTGTTGATAGGCCATTGAGGTGCGCTCCGATACGAGTCGTTTGTTTTCGGTAAACTTTTTTATTGTCAATAGAATCTGCTTGGGGTTGACGGGTTTGATCAAGTAATCATCGATCTTTGCGCCAATGGCATCTTCCATCAGATGTTCTTCTTCGTTTTTCGTAACCAAGACGGTTGGAATCGAGGGATTGATAGCTTTGAGCTTATCCAAGGTTTCCAATCCGGTTAATCCGGGCATATTTTCGTCTAAAAAAACCAAGTCAAAGGGATCGTTCTTGAACGCATCGACGGCGTCAGATCCGTTGTTGACGGTTTTGACTTTATAGTTTTTTTGTTCGAGTAATAAGATATGGGGTTTAAGGAACTCGATTTCGTCATCGGCCCAAAGTATATGTATTTTTTGCATGTGCGTATTGATCTTTTCTGAGCTAATTTAAGGCTTTCTTCTCAACTATATTCAAATTCCCATTAATTAATACCGCTACAGGGCGGAGTCGATCCGTTCCTGCAATGGAAGAATCGGTTTGTGCCGCCTGGTTAAATTAACCTCGATTTACCGTTGGAAATCGGGTTTGGTTTCGGTTTTTTTTGGCGTTTGTCACTGTGAATCGATGAATGAAAGCCGGAGATTGGGGGTTTTTGGTTTTTTTTTAACATTTATTAAGTACCATCTATGTATCTTTGCCCGTAACTTAGCCGAGTTAGGTCAGATGCTAGGTAATGTTGGGTATAAATAGATCACGGTCACAGGCAATTGAATAAGAAGAAATTAATAAATGATCCTGTATATGGTTTTGTAACGATACCGTCCGGACTTATCTATGATTTAATCCAGCATCGCTATTTGCAGCGGCTTCGGTATATCAAGCAGGGGTCGATGACCCATTTGGTTTATCCGGGTGCTTTGCATACCCGATTTCAACATGTGGTCGGGGCCATGCATTTGATGCACTTGGCGGTTGAAACATTACGCGGAAAAGGGGTGGTTATCTCGCATCATGAAGAAGAAGCGGCATTGGCGGCCATTTTGTTACATGATGTTGGGCATGGGCCGTTTTCACATTCCTTGGAGCATACCTTAGTAGAAGGGGTGTCACATGAATTGATTTCAGCGATCTTAATGGATAAGCTGAATCAGGAGTTTGACGGTAAGCTTGATTTAGCGATTACGATCTTTAACGATCGGTATCCACGTCGTTTTCTACATCAATTGGTGTCCAGTCATCTGGATACCGATCGGATGGACTATCTGAACAGAGATAGCTTTTATACCGGGGTGTCTGAAGGGGTGATTTCTTTCGATCGGATCATCAAAATGCTGAACGTTCGTAACGAAGAGCTGGTCGTCGAGGAGAAGGGAATTTATTCAGTGGAAAACTTCTTGATTGCAAGACGTTTGATGTATTGGCAGGTTTATTTGCACAAGACTGTAATCGCGGCTGAACAGATGATGATTAAGGCACTAGCTAGAGCAAAAGAGCTTAGTAACCAGGGGGTTCGTCTTTTTTCGACGCCTGCCTTAGCACATTTTCTAAATTACCGGGTCGACCGAGACGCTTTTGTCGGCGATGAGTCGCATTTGGATTGGTTCACTCGTTTAGACGACACTGATATTTTGTCGGCGATTAAGATTTGGGCTGGACATGAGGATTTCATCTTAAGTGATTTGTGCTCAAGGTTGATCAATCGGTCGTTGTTCCGAACGGAATTGAGTAAAGAGCCTTTCGATCGGACTTCTATTCAGGCGTTAAAGAACCGGGTGATCAACCGCTTTGGCATCGAGGCCACTGAAGTTGATTATTTCGTTTATGAACAAATTATAGCCAATAATGCATACGATGTTGCGGGCGATAGGATTTGTGTTTTGTTTAAAGATGGTCAGCTGAAAGATATTGCAGAGGCTTCCGACTTATCGAATATTGAAGCACTTTCCAGAAGGGTGGAAAAATATGCAATAACCTATCCCAAAGAAGTGGGAGAGTAAAAGAGTTGAGAATTATATTAAGAAAATAGAAATAGCGAACAAAGTTTTACTTCATGCAATTTACGGCGGAACAAATAGCAAACCTACTGAAGGGACAAGTGGAAGGTGACCCTCAAAAATCGGTTGATCAGCTTTCTAAAATTGAAGAGGCGACACCGAACAGTCTCACCTTTTTGGCGAACCAGAAATACGAGCATTTTATTTATGAGGTGGAGGCTGGGGTGATCGTTATCAATGAGGACCTGGTTTTACAAAAGCCTGTCAAATCGACTTTGGTGCGCGTGAAAAATGCCTATACCTCGTTCACCGAGCTGTTGAAGGTGTATAATGAGCTCATTAATGATAAAAAGGGACGCGAAGAACCGACCTATATTCATTCCTCGGCGGTGATCGGAGAGGAGCATTATATCGGTGCTTTTGCCTATATAGGTAAAGAGGTGAAGATTGGAAAAGGGGTGAAGATCTACCCGTTAGTTTATATTGGAGATCATGTGGAGATCGGGGATAACGTGACTTTATTTCCTGGTGTAAAAGTGTATAATGGCTGTCGATTGGGAAACCGGGTGATCGCACATTCGGGTTCGGTCATCGGTAGCGATGGTTTTGGTTTTGCACCCCGAGAGGATGGGTCCTATGATAAAATTCCCCAAATCGGAAATGTTGTGGTCGCCAATGACGTGGAAATCGGGGCCAATACGGTCATCGACCGAGCGACGTTGGGCTCGACGCGAATCGCGGAAGGCGTTAAATTGGATAACTTGATTCAAATTGCGCATAACGTAGAGGTAGGGCCGCACACCGTGATTGCCGCTCAAACAGGTGTGTCGGGAAGCACGAAGATTGGCGAAAGGGCTGTGTTAGGTGGCCAGGTGGGGGTTGTTGGCCATATCAGCATTGCTAAGGGCTCGCAAATCCAGGCGCAATCTGGTGTTAATCGTACGATCATGGAAGAACATAAGAAGTGGGGAGGGAGTCCTGCATTTCCGTATAATAATGAATTGCGGTCGCAGGTGTTGTATTCTAAGCTTCCTGAATTAGAGAAACGCATTGCGGAGTTGGAAAGGCAGCTCAAAGAAAAAAATAATACTAACTTTACCGGATAATTTTTTGCAAAACACTAATGTTAGATATGAATGTAAAACAGAGAACCATTAAATCTGATGTTCACTTTTCCGGAGTGGGTCTGCACACCGGTAAACAAGTGAATGTCACCTTAAAATCTGCGCCAGCACATCACTGGTATAAGTTTAAGAGGATGGATTTAGAGGGTCAACCAATTGTAAGTGTGGATGTTGATTTTGTTTCGAACACCGCAAGGGGGACTACAATTTCTCAAAACGGAGCCTCCGTTAGTACCATCGAGCATTTGATGGCAGCATTAGTGGGCTTGCAATTGGATAATGTCTTGATCGAGATTGATGGGCCGGAGGTGCCAATTCTCGACGGGAGCTCGGCTATTTTTATCGAAAAAATACAGGAAGTCGGCTTTCAAGATCAGGAGGCTGATCGTGATTACTATGAAGTTACGGATAACATTCATTATACCGATCCGGAAAAAAAGGTGGAAATTGTAGCGATGCCGGTGGACGGGTATCGGATTACCTGCATGATTGATTTCAATTCTCCGGTACTGGGAAGCCAACACGCTTCTATCAGCAATTTGGATGAATTCAGTACCGAGATCGCCGGTTCGCGGACATTTTGCTTTTTGCACGAATTGGAAGCATTGGTTACACAGAACCTCATTAAGGGGGGAGATCTTTCCAACGCCATTGTTATTGTCGATAAAGAAGTTTCCGAGGATGAGCTGGATAAGCTTCAGGGCCTGTTCCATAAACGGGTACAAGTCGCACAGGAAGGGATATTGAATAATATTTCGTTGCGTTATCAAAACGAGCCAGCCAGACATAAGTTGCTGGATATGATCGGTGATTTGGCTTTGGTGGGTAAACCCATCAAAGGGCATATCATGGCCGCTCGTCCGGGGCATGCTGCTAACGTGGCCTTTGCGAAGAGAATCCGAGCGCAGATGAAGCGCGAGAAGCATAAAAAAAATGTAAAAGTATACGATCCGAACACACCACCGGTGTATGATACCGTTCAGATCATGAATATTTTACCTCATCGTCAGCCATTTTTAATGATTGATAAAATTTTGGAGCTTTCCAAAACGCATGTGGTGGGTTTGAAGAATGTGACGATGAATGAAGACTTGTTTATGGGACATTTCCCAGATTCACCGTTGTTCCCCGGCGTGCTTCAAATTGAGGCTATGGCGCAGACGGGAGGGATTTTGGTGTTAAATACCGTACCTGACCCGGAAAACTGGTTAACCTTGTTTCTAAAGATCGAAAATGCTCGTTTTAAAAATCAGGTGGTCCCCGGTGATACTGTTATTCTTAGTTGCGAGCTATTGGAGCCGATTCGCCGAGGCATCGCGCGCATGAAAGGCGTGGGCATGGTTGGGGATAAGGTCGTTAGTGAAGCAGAATTGATGGCGCAGATAGTCAAGGTCAAAGGATAATTTAATTGAGAATGATACAACCCCTATCGTATATACATCCTGAAGCAAAAATTGCACAGAATGTGGTTATTGAACCGTTTTCGACGATCCATAAAGATGTGGAGATTGGAGAAGGATCTTGGATTGGTTCAAATGTAACCATTATGAATGGTGCTAGAATTGGAAAAAATTGCAGAATTTTTCCAGGCGCTGTTATTTCTGGTGAACCTCAGGATTTAAAATTTGAAGGTGAAGTAACGATCGCCGAGATTGGCGACAACACCACTATCCGGGAGTGTGTCACCATTAATCGTGGCACAAAGGACCGGTATCGAACTTCGGTGGGTAAGAACTGTTTAATTCAGGCCTATAGCCATATCGCGCATGATTGTATCATTGGTGATAATTGTATTTTCTCTAACTCCAGTACGTTAGCGGGGCATATCACTGTTGGAGATTACGTGGTGTTAGCGGGAATGGTTGCTGTTCATCAGTTTTGTAAGATCGGCTCGCATGCCTTCATCACCGGTGGTACGTTGGTGCGAAAAGATGTTCCGCCCTACATCAAGGCTGCAAGAGAACCGATTTCCTATGCCGGTATCAATTCGGTCGGATTACGAAGACGGGGATACTCGAATGAGCAGATCAATGAAATTCAAAATATTTATCGCGTGCTTTTCGTACAACATAGTAATTTAGGGAAAGCCTTAGATATTGTCGAGGCGGAGTTTGAAGCGACTGAATTACGGGATGAGATTCTGGGATTCGTACGCGCGTCTAACCGTGGCGTTGTCAAAGGCTTCGGTCAGGGAAAAAACGCAATCTAAAGGATATGACTAATGTAGGCTGCCCTTGAATATAATTTTACAAGATATCGGTAGGCGCTATAATCGGGAATGGATATTCAGAAACCTGAACTATGAATTCATTTCGGGCAATGGGTATGCGATCTTAGGACCTAACGGTTCGGGAAAATCTACATTAGTCAAACTATTGACCTCTTCTCTTTCTCCGAGTGAAGGATCCATCCGCTACGCGAAAGACGGAAGCGATTTACAAGGGGATCAAATGTACCAACATATTGGGATTGCTGCCCCTTATGTCGATTTGATCGAAGAATTCACCCTGTTAGAGAGTCTGGATTTTCATTTTCGATTCAAACCTATTCTTCCAGGCTACGATCGACGGGATTTGATTCAAAAGCTTGGTTTTCCAGACACGGCGCGGGATCGAGCGATTAAATTTTTCTCCTCGGGCATGAAACAGCGGTTAAAACTGCTGTTAGCTTGTTTTTCTGATACCGCTATACTGTTTTTAGATGAACCGACAAGTAACCTGGATCGCCAGGGAGAACAGTGGTATCGAGGCATCGTCGCGGAATGTCGGAAAGATCGCTTGCTAATCGTCGGATCTAACCAAGAACAGGAATATGATTGGTGTGAGCATCATCTTCAAATTCTAGACTATAAATAGGGTTAAACCCTTTTTTTTTCATTATTTTTGCTATAGAAATCAAGAATTATTATGGCAAAAGCTTCTGATGTTAAATCTGGGAATACTCTTCGTTTCAACGGAGAGCTGGTGTCGGTAGAGGAGTACATCCACCGTACGCCCGGGAACTTGCGTGCTTTCTACCAAGGGAAGATGCGTAATCTTAAAACCGGCAAATTAGTCGAATATAGATTTAGGACGGACGAGGAAGTTGAGATTGCTCGTGTGGAGACTAACGATTATCAATACTTGTATGACGACGGTGATTTTTTCGTGGTCATGGACAACAATACATTCGAGCAGTTTGATATTCCGAAATCGTTGTTTGGGGAATCGGCTCGTTTTCTCATCGAGGGCATGAACGTCGTTGTGGC
Source organism: Sphingobacterium sp. (assembly GCA_052092145.1). Classification (GTDB taxonomy): domain Bacteria; phylum Bacteroidota; class Bacteroidia; order Sphingobacteriales; family Sphingobacteriaceae; genus Sphingobacterium. The sequence continues at coordinate 123,540 of JBQDCW010000007.1, forward strand.
CTTTGAAAGTGAGGAACCGATTATGGCCCATGCTCCGGCAAGTGTCGAATTAGAAATTACCTATACGGAGCCTGCGGTGAAAGGGGACACCTCTACCAGTGCGCTTAAAAGTGCGACGGTAGAAACCGGTGTTGAGATACGGGTACCCTTATTCGTAAACCAAGGCGACCGAGTTAGAGTGGATACCCGTTCTGGTGACTATATCGAACGCGTGAAATAAGAATTTAGGTTTAGGTTGATTATTCGGTCTTGTGAGCGTTTCAAGCTCCTGGGCCGTTTTTTGTTTTAAATGGATAAGAAGGAACTTAGACGATTTTATAAATCGACTCGTGGCGCATTACCTGCGGCTGAGATCAAGGCACGCGATGCGCTGATTTTTCAACAGCTTTGTGGTTTTGATTGGTCGGGGATCCGGTACTTGCATTGTTATCTGCCGATTGTTGGTATGAACGAATACGATACCGGTCCATTTATCGCGTGGATTTGGATGCACTATCCGGAGATTCAGGTCGTGGCTTCTAAGTCGGATTTTAAGGCTCATGAAATGACCCATTATCCTTTTAATCAAGATACTCCTTTAGTGGAAAATGCTTGGGGAATTCCCGAGCCTGTCGTCAATGACCCGATAGAAGTTGGATGGCTTGATGTGGTGCTGGTTCCTTTATTGGTGGTCGATGTTGAGGGCAATCGGGTGGGGTATGGAAAGGGTTTTTATGATCGTTTTTTAGCCCGTTGTAAACCGGGGGTGCTCAAGATGGGAATTTCGTATTTTCCTCCGATCGAGAAGATCGAAAATGTGGGGGCTTGGGATATCCCAATGGATGGTTTGTTCTTTCCGCAGGCCACTCGTTTTTTCGCTGAAGGTAGCCTATAGGGTATCGGCTACCTCCGGCGGGGATTACATTATTTGTATATAATCCGGAATTTAATGGTGTTTTCGACCTGTTTGAGGTGTTTTAACAGCGTTTTGTCGTAGGCGGCTTCTATATCGGTTACCGCATAGCCGATCTCTCCTTTGGTCATTAGAAATTGTGAGAAAATGTTGATGCGATGTTCGGCATAAATTTGATTGATTTGTGCCATGACACCGGGCACGTTCCGATGGATATGCAGGAGTCGGTGTGCACGCGTCAGTTTTGGAAGGATCAGGTTTGGGAAGTTCCGGCTTTGGTCGGTGTCCCCATGATTGATGAAGTCGGCCATTCGCCGGGGAATGAATTCTGCATTCCTTTTTTTATTCTTTTTGTCATCAAAAAGCACAATGCCTTTTTCATTACAGATTTCTCTGGATATTTTTCTTTTGGAATCCCCGAGATAGCCAATTGTTTTTAATTTATCGGCTCTTGAGAGCACCGCATCGTCGATCTGTTCTTCGGGGCCTAAAAGCAAAAGACCGACATCTTTTACATACTTCTCTTCTAAGCTTTCTTTGGTGCGAATCGAGAATCCATCTCGTTTTAACAGATGAGCCGCAATCTCAGGGACTTGGCCAACGATCAGACAAAGGATGCGGTTTTTAGGGTAGGAAATTGCCCGAGGCAGGTCATTGACATACAGGAATTCATCAAAACTCGGTGCGATGTGGTCCGCTCGATCGGTAACAGATTGTCTAGAAATGTTTTCTGTAAAGGCGTAGAATTTTTCAATCAATCCGGATTCTTTAAGCTGGAAATCCGAGTAACCATCACCGATACCGTAGATCTTGCCTTGGATGTTCAATTGACGCAATAACTTGACCTTTCCGCCTTCTTCTGATAAGGGGTTGTTTTCGTCGTAACCAATAATATTACCTTCTTGATCGAATTTGAAGGTGTTGGCATAAATGTTTTCTTTTTTGATATGATAGGGGTAGACCACAGGGGTGATGAATTCCTTGAACCCGCCGGAAACAATCCAGGTGGTATCGGAATGCTTTTGTAAAAATTCTTTGTTCCGACTGAACGACTTGGAGACTTTTTTCTTTAGATAAGTGACGAGTTTGGCCAGATGGTCTTTATTTGCTTGCAAGAGACGGACGCGCCCACTTAGACTCTCTCGGAAGGATATTTTTCCCTCCATGGCGAGATTGGTTAATCTTTCAATTTCTGTGTAAATTTTTTCACGGTCTGGATGCTTTTCCAGTGAAATCCTAGCCAGTTCATCTAGGGCTTCCACTTGCGTAAATGTGCTATCAAAATCAATGATATAATAGTTTTTCACGATAGGGTGTTTTGAGTTTAGATTGTTTTCTGAAGATAATAGGTTTCGCAGACTTCCTGCAAGGTCTCCTCTAATGGTTTAAATTGATAATTCAGAGCCTTTTTGACTTTGGAGTTGTCGTACTGGAGTTTCTGGGTCGCTGCTCGCGCGGATTCAGCTGTTATTGCCGCCTTCTTACCACTGATGATCGACACCATGCGCGCCATGCGCCAAGCGATGGACAACAACAGCGGAGTCGCTTTTATCTGCGGGGCTGGTTTGTTCATGATTCGACTGATTCGGGTCAATAGCTCTCGATTGCTGATGTTTTCTGCATTCAAAATATAGCGTTCCCCTTGGATATGATTTTCCATTAAGGTGGTCATCACCTGCACGACGTCCTGAACATCCACGACACCGACCGAACCCATCGGATAGACCCGGTTGCCTTTTTTCACCATATCGAAAATAGCGCGGGATCCTTTTTCGCCCCATCCTACACCCATGATGACCGAAGGGTTGATGATCACGGCGTCTAGTCCTTCCGCAATTCCGCGCCAGACTTCCATTTCACCTTCATATTTGGTCGTGGAATAGTTGGAGGTCTTGGGCGGTTTCTCCCAAAGATCGGATTCGTTGACGGGTTGTCCTTTTTTGTTGGTTCCTAGGGCTGCTATTGAGCTCACGTGTAGAAGTCGAACAGCATGACGAAGGCACAGGTTGACGATGTAGCGGGTGCCCTCTACGTTGGTTTTGAAAAGGGCTTGGGCGTCTGGCGGTTGATACGAAACTTTTGCGGCACAGTGGTATACCTGTTTGACCTTTGGAATAATTTCCGCCAAAGCGAAGTAGTCGGTTATGTCCGCATTGACCCATTGAATGAGAGAAGAAGATTTTAGGTTGCTAGGAATAACGGATGTTTCCCTTTTCAGCGCGACCACACTTTTTCCTTCCCCTATGAGATGCTGTAATAACGTCGAACCTAAAAATCCGGTGCCTCCAGTTACTAAAATCACTTTTGAACTTATTGTTGAAAAATTGTGTACATCAAAAGTAAGTTAATAAATGCATATTTGCTAAACCAGTACGGATATTCTCTTTGAATTTTTTAGTATTTAGATTATTGACATGACATTAGCAGACTTTCTATCGCCCATTGACTTGAATGACTTGGGTTTACCCATTGATTATTACAATTCACAGTTCGGAAAATCCATCACCAAATACGTGGATACTTTCCCGAATTGGAGCGATGAAAATGATAAACCTCATCTTGCGATTTTTGGGGTGCTAGAGGGGCGTGCAGCAATCAATAACAACGGAACGCAAAAAGGACCAGATCAAGTCCGCCGCTATCTGTATGAGCTGTATCAAGGTGATTATCCGATTAAGGTCGTTGATTTAGGGAATATTAAACCGGGCGCGACTCTGCGTGATACCTACGCGGCCGTTAAAGCCGTCATGGAGGAATTGATAAAACAAGATATCGTTCCTGTTTTGATAGGCGGGGGCCAAGACTTGACGTATGCTCAGTATACGGCTTATGAAAATTTAGAGCAACGAGTAGAAGTTGCGGTCGTCGATTCTAAATTTGATTTGGACCAGGAGAATGCGGAAAATATGCCGTTGAATTCGCAAACCTATTTGAATCATTTGATTCTTCACCAGCCGGATTATCTGTTCAATTTGAGTAACGTAGCTTACCAAACTTACCTGGTGAGTAAAGAATCGATCAGTATGTATGATAAGTTGTTTTTCAATGCGTTACGTTTGGGGAGTTTTTCCGGGAAACTCGATCAAGCGGAACCCATTATTCGTGCTGCAGATATGGTGAGCTTTGACATCGGTGCGATTCGAGCCTCGGAAGCTCCGGGAAATGCGAATGCGAGCCCGAATGGTCTTTATGGTGATGAAGCTTGTCAATTTGCTCGGTATGCGGGCATGTCCGATAAATGTTCCTCTTTTGGTATTTATGAATACAACCCGACCTTTGATCCCATGGGACATACCGGGATGTTAATTGCCCAGATGCTGTGGTGTTTTATCGATGGATACTACGGCCGCAAAAAAGATGCGCCGATGTATCCCAAGTCCAATTATACCATTTACCGAACGAATTTAGAGGGGGAAGGTCACGAATTGGTTTTTGTGAAAAGTAAGAAGTCGGATCGTTGGTGGATGCAGGTTCCGTATTTTGGCACGAAATCCGTCAATGAACGTTTTTATTTAGTTCCTTGTCGATACGAAGATTATCAGCTCGCTGTGGGTGGAGAAATGCCGGATCTTTGGTGGAAAACTCATCAGAAATTGCAATAGTTGCACGATTTGCTATATATTACCTGATATGGAGCCGATGACCCTGATAATTTGTGGCTTGTTGCTCATTGTGTGCGTCTATTTGATGTGGCGGAATGCGCAATTGGTCAGCACCAATACGCATGAAAGCGTGCAGGACGCCTTGCGCGATTTACAAATCGAATTTGGAAAAATACAGGAACGAGAAAGACTGCTGCGAGAAGAATATATGCGCATGGAGTCGAATCTGAGCGAAGAGCGGACGAGTCGACAGCAACTGGCCTTGGCGCTGGAATCGGAGAAGGTGCACCTGAATGCCCAACAGGAAAAATTAAAAGAACAGCGCGAATCCATGCACAGCATGCGGGAGCAGTTTCACAATGAATTCCAAATGCTAGCCCAGACTATTTTGGAGGAAAAATCCCTGAAGTTTAACCAATTGAACAAGGACAGCCTGCAACAGATATTGGACCCGTTGAAAGATAAAATAAAACATTTCGAAGATCGTGTGGAGAAAACCTATAAAGACGAGGCCGCCGAACGCAACGTACTCAAAGGGGTTGTCGAACAATTGATGCAACAGAGTGGTCAGATCCGAGAGGAGGCCAATAATTTAGTGCGGGCACTTAAGGGAGATAATAAGAAACAAGGAAATTGGGGAGAGGTGATCCTGGAGCGCGTGCTGGAACGTTCGGGACTGATCAAGGATCAGGAATTTAAGCTTCAGGTGGCTTTACGAGACCAAGAGGGCAAACGCGCGCAGCCCGATGCGATCATTTACTTGCCCGATGAGAAGCATTTGATTGTGGATTCAAAATTATCCCTACTGGCGTATGAACGGGCAGTGAATGCCGATACCGACGAGGACCGGGGTGTTTTTGTTAAACAGCACGTCCAGTCGATCGAGAATCATGTTCGGGATCTCTCAACGAAAGATTATCAGACGCTTTATGGGGTGCATTCGCCCGATTTTGTGCTGATGTTTATCCCCATTGAGTCATCGCTTAGCTTGGCGGTACACCATAAACCTGAATTGTTTAGCGATGCTTGGGATCGTCGGGTGGTTATTGTGAGTCCGTCCACTTTACTCGCTACGCTGCGAACGATTGCCAGTATTTGGAAACAGGAGCGGCAAAACAGGAACGTGTTGGAGATTGCCCGGGAGGCGGGATTGCTTTATGATAAATTTGTTGGCTTTCTCAGCGATATGGAGCAGCTCGATAGTTTGTTGCAACGGGCGACTGGGAAGCATGCTGAGGCGATGAAAAAGCTCAGTGATGGGTCCGGCAATGTGATCCGAAAAATTGAGCAGCTTAAAACGCTGGGTGCAAAAACCAACAAGCAAATTGGCGACCGGTATTTGGACGATTAGTTTTAGCGATCACAAAGGGGCAATGCATTAAATTTCTCCTTTGTGATCGCTATGTTATTTAATATCCTAGAGCGGTATCGTCGCCTCTTGGGTCCGCTCCGGTTTGTAGCAGACCATTTTCCAGAATCAATATATTTTCGACTCGACCAATTGATCCACGTGGATGAATCGTATAGCCGTCTTCGCTTAAACTGTTTCGGATTTCACTCGAAATTGCATCGGTTTCTACATCGATACGATCAGGTTGCCATTGGTGATGGAAACGCGGCGCATCGACCGATTCTTGTGCGCCCATTTCAAATTCCAATACATTGAGGATGGTTTGGAAGACCGAGGTGATGATGGTGGATCCGCCCGGGGTTCCAACCACCATTTTCAACTGCCCATTCTCCTCGACAATGGTGGGCGTCATCGCGCTGAGCATACGTTTTCCAGGTGCGATCGAATTGGCTTTTCCACCAAGTAAACCATAGATATTGGGTGAGCCGGGTTTGACCGAAAAATCATCCATCTCATTGTTCATCAAAAAACCGGCGCCTTCCACCCAAACTCCGGAACCGTAAGAGCCGTTAATTGTGGTGGTCAGGGAGACGGCATTGCCCTGTTGGTCGACAATGCTGTAATGGGTTGTTTCTTCGGATTCATCCCCTGGAAATACGGCTGCACTGACCGAGTCGCTGGGGGTTGCTTTTTCCAGGTTCACGGCCTTCATGCGTTGCTGATTAAACGCAGCATCGGTGAGTTGGTCTACCGGCACGTTATAAAAATCTGCGTCCCCTAAGTGGGTGGCTCTGTCGGCGTATATTCTGCGTTCTGCCTCGACCATAGCGCGTATGGTGCTGTCGCTCTGGAAACCCCACTGCGCGAGCGGGTATTTTTCCACCGATTGAAGTAAAGCCAGTAGGGCAACACCTCCGCTCGAGGAGGGGGGCATGGAAATAATCCGGTAGTTTTTATAATTGCCGATGATGGGTTCTCGCCAGCTAGCATCGTAGGCTTCCAGGTCATCCAGGTTGATAATCCCACCGCCGCGCTCCATTTCCGAGGCGATAAGTTCCGCTGTTTCGCCCTTGTAAAATCCATCTCTGCCTTCCTCGGCGATCCGTTTCAGCGTTTCCGCTAGTTCCGGTTGGGTGAACCGGTCACCGGCGTTCCATGCTTGGTCTCGAATGATGGCTGCGCCATTGGGATTGAATTTTTTAAAGCGTTCTTGATATCGATTGAATTCTTCCGCCTGACGCTCGGTGATAGCGAATCCTTCGGAAGCTAGCTGAATGGCGGGTTCAAGGAGTTCTTTCCAGCTTAACGTACCGTAGCGCTGATGGGCTTGATCCATACCGGCAACGGATCCCGGAACCCCGGAAGCCAAATGTCCGTAGAGGCTAAGATCCTTGATTGGATTGCCTTGGGGATCTAAATACATGTCGCGGTGCGCTTTTCCAGGTGCTTTTTCTCGAAAATCCAATGCGGTGGTCTGGCCATCCTGGCTACGGTAAACGAGAAATCCACCACCGCCGAGATTGCCGGCATTGGGGTAAACGACTGCTAGGGCGAATTTGACGGCAACCGCGGCGTCGACCGCATTCCCCCCTTTCTTCAATACGTCCAGACCCACCTGGGAGGCCAGTGGGTGTGCGGTAACGACCGCGCCATTCTCGAATTCGTTCTCGCCGGTGACTGCTTGTTGGTTAGCCGAGCAGGAGGTTAGAAGCAGAGAAACGATGAATAAAAAAATCAAATTAGGTTTTTCCATTTCCAAATATAAGAAAGTTGACAATACTAAAGTATATGCTTACTTTGGATAAAAAATAGTCCTATATGCGTTTGCTCGCTTTACTCATCGGTCTTTTGACCACTGTTCAAATTCAAGCCCAGCACCTTAAAGTGCTTAGCTACAATATTCACCATGCGAATCCGCCATCCAAACCGGACGCTATCGATTTGGAAGCGATCGCTCGTGTGATTAACGATTCGGGGGCTGAGATTGTCGGGCTTCAAGAAGTGGATATTCATGTTTCACGGTCAGAGATGACTAACCAAGCCGAGAAATTAGCCGCATTGACGGGGATGGATTATTATTTTTCTAAGGGAATTGATTTGGAAAAGGGATATTACGGCACGCTGATTCTCAGTAAACATAAAATTATCGGCAAGCGACGATACGACCTACCCATGCCGGTGGCAAGCGAAAACCGTTCTCTAGCGGTTGTCGATATTGAATTGCCGGATGGTCGTACTTTTTCCTTAGCCAATACCCATTTGGATTTAAAAGAAGAGAATCGCATCGCCCAAGCGAAGTTTATTAATGAGCTAGGGGAGCTCTATAGTCAACCTTTGATCCTGGTGGGTGACTTAAACGCGCGACCGGGTTCTCGACCGATGGAGATTTTAAGTGACTATTTTGTTCGCAATACAAAGACCAATCGGCCCACTTCGCCCAACATCGGGGCCAAGAATGAGATTGATTATATCATGGTGCTGAATAACCGGAACTTTCAGTGGAAAGCATACCGGGTGATTCAAGAGGAATATGCTTCGGATCATTTGCCCCTTTATGCGGAAATCGAGTTCGACTAAAACCAGGCGGAGAAGGGAATACCACGCCGGGTTCCTGATCTCCGAATGAAAGGCCCGCGTTAGCGCAGTTTTTCATTGTTCCGATGTCGTTGTGCGTCTCGGATGCTTTTTTTATCCAAGTTTTTCTCTAAAGCTTCCGTCAAATCAACACCGGTTTGATTCGCTAGACAGATCAATACAAAGAGTACATCCGCCATTTCGTCGGGTAGATTCACGCTTTCATCTGACTTTTTGAACGATTGCTCTCCATATTTCCGGGCCATAATACGGGCAACTTCGCCCACCTCTTCCATCAGCATCGCCGTGTTGGTCAATTCATTGAAATACCGGATGCCCGTGCTATTGATCCACTCATCTACGGTTTGTTGTGCTTCTTTGATCGTCATGCTGTGTTACTGATTTAAAAATGTTCTTTGTCTTTGGTGTTCATGATAATAGTGACCGGCCCGTCTCCAAGTAGTTCAATCTTCATGTCTGCACCGAAAATACCCATCTGCGTTTCTTTATTTAATAATTCGCTAAGACGACGGCCTGCTTTTTCATACAGGGGCTGGGCAAATGCTGCGGGAGCTGCTCGAACGAAAGACGGGCGATTGCCTTTTTTGGTTTGCGCCAAGAGCGTAAATTGAGAAATCAATAGGATCTCACCATCGACCTCACGTATCGATCGGTTCATTTGGCCCTTCTGGTCAGCGAATATTCGAAGGTTGACGAGTTTGCTGGTTAGCCATTCCAAATCGCTTAGCTCATCGTGTTCCTCCACGCCTAATAGGACGACGATTCCGAGATCAATTTTTCCGGTAATCTTGCCTTCTACTTGGCAACTGGCTCGGGATACTCGCTGGATTACTGCTCGCATAGCTAAAAGTAGGAACTAATCTCGGAATCAACAAAATATGGGAAGGATCAAAAAAAGAAAGATCCCTCTAGGTTCAGAGAGATCTTGAAAGAATCGCTTTTTTTAATTAAAATCGAATGTTTACACCAAGCATCGCGTTGGTTTCTGCTTGCGGGTAATAGAAATTAAAGTCGTCGCGTTGTCCGGTCGACTCCGTGATCATGCTGTAGGTGTAGCCTGAGTTTGCGTATTTGGTGTTGAAAATATTGTTGACCAGGAGGTTCAGGTCAATCCGTTCGATGCCAAAAGCTGAAAAGCTGTACATCGCTTGAAGATTGTTGACCAACCAGGGGTCTATGCTGCGGGATTTAGCCGAGGTATTATCCAAATAGATTCGGGATACATATTTACTGATTAGGGACAAAGAAAGATGTTGACTTGCCTGCAAGGTGAAGTTGTTGGATAAAATCGTCGATGGCGATTTGGCAATTGTTGTAGAGCCGTGTTCAATAACGGCCTCACCGACCATCGAGAAATTAGGGTCATAGACGGGGATATGTTCGCCAAACTCTTTGATTTTGTTTTGGCTCAGTGCCGCGGTCGCACGCCAAATGAAGTGGGGTGTAACTTGCCAAGAACCGTCCAATTCCAGTCCCGCACGATAGCTGTTGTCTACATTAACCCGAAGGGCTGTTCCCACATCGTTCAGGGTTCCCGTTGGAATTAATTGATCGGTGTAAAACATCCCGTAAAGGTTTGCTCCGATTTGAACGGACTCATTTTGGTATCGGTATCCGGCTTCAATATTTTGCATCATCTCTGCCTTTGGAAATTCACCTCTCGGATTTTCTACATAATCGTTACGCGTGGGTTCTTTGCCCGCGAACGCATACGAAGCATAGAGGTTGGAGCCTGGACTGAGAAAATAAGTCATTCCGAGTTTAGGGTTGAAGAAATGCAGTTGGTCCTTGAAATCGAGATTCTTGATTTTATCGTCATCACCCTTTCCCTGGTAATCGATGGTTCGGTATTGCAGGTCGATATTGAAGAGAAAGTCACCGGTGCGGTAGTCTGCTTTTGCGTACAGATTGAAGTCGCTCTTTTGGGCATCGTTGTCGTAATAATGATCGTTAATTTCGCTATCAGAGGCATAGCGTGCCCAGATTACCTCACCGTAATGCTTGCCATCGTAACGATTATAGGCACCGCCGAACGTGAGGTCTAGCCCTTCATTCGGCCGATATTGCAAGGAGTAGGTGAGGCCATAGAAATGATTATCCAGCCAGCGACGGCGGATCAAGTCGGACGCATCAATCGTCGAATCGCCAATCGTAACCGGCGCGATTTGATAGTGACCCAGATCATCTGAATCACGATATTCTTCGTAATAGCCGGCTCCTTTGGTATAATGGAAAGTGGTATTCACGGCCAATTTTTCGCTGGGACGATAAGCATATTGCAAATGCGCGTGCGTTTGTAGGTAATTATCTGTTTGATTGTCGTAGGTGTAGTAATTGTAACGTCGGTCACCGCTCAGAAAGCGATCTCTTTTCTGTCCAAATAGCCCAAGATTATCAGCATACGCATCTAAACGGTCGTGATTTCCGGTTAAAAGGGGTTCAGCGAGACCATACCACGATTGATATGTTTTTTCTTTTCCTGAGAAAACCGTGGCTTTTAGGGTATGCTGGTCGGTAAACAATCCGCCATCGACATAAAAAGATTGCAGATTGGAGGATGCGCGGTCTACGTAGCCGTCGGAACGGATGCGAGACAGGCGTGCGTTAAATGCGTACCGATCTGCGATTAGACCAGAGCCAATTTTTAAGGTGTTCTTCCAAGAATTGTACGAACCGAAGCTGTTATTGAACTCGACATAAGGCTCGGTTTCTAAGGCGTCAGTCTGGATGTTTAACGAAGCGCCGAAGGCAGAAGGGCCGTTGGTGGAGGTCCCTATGCCGCGTTGGACTTGTATACTTTGGGTGCTGGAAGCGAAGTCGGGAAGGTTAACAAAAAACGAACCCATACTTTCTGGGTTATTGAGTGGAACGCCGTTCAGCGTGACATTGATCCGTTCGTTGTCGGATCCACGAATGGTCATATTGGTATATCCGATTCCTGCTCCAGCGTCTGACCCGATTACAACACCGGGCGTCTGATCCAGCAGATAAGGGATGTCCTGACCAAGGTTCCTTTCGCGGATTTCCTGTTTGCCAATTGTTTTAAACGTCGTGGCTGAGTTTTCCTTCGCCCGGGTAGCGCTAATGAAGATTTCTTCAAACCGATAGGTTTCCTCATCGAGCTGCACCTGAATTTGCTGCTGGGTGGCTGGATTAATGGAACGTTGCAGGTCGCGATACCCGACATAAGATACGCTGAGTTGGTATTGCTGGTTTTTCAGGTTGGTCATTTCTGCGTATCCCGCTTCGTTTGTGGTCGTAGAGAGACTGTCCAGTCGAACGGTTGCTGGATGCGCCGGTTTCCCGGTTTTGTCTAAAACCTGGACTGTTAGTCGCTCTTGCGCAATACTGAGTTGCGTGACCAAACAAAAGGCGAGGATAGCCAGTAGTTTGTTGAACATAAAAAAATAAATAATAATGAGTTAAACTTGCCCATTGTAAGGGGTTACAACAGGTATTATTTAACCGCCCTTCCCTACGCTGGCATTACCCAGATCAGGTATGTGTTCGATCGCTTGCGATCCGACACAGGGTATAATCTCAGCCTTTTTTCGTGTTTGAAATAACAAGGCACCCCCTATTCGATGGCGCAAAGATAATACTTTGCGGGCATAATCCCAAGCGTTTGTTGTTGTCGTCGTCGTTGTAACAAAATTGAAACTTTTGTTTTAATAGTTAAAATCGATCCAGAAATTAACTAACTTTAAGATCCTTGGGCGTACAAAATGCCCCGAGCTTAGAATCAAACACATATTTTCATGAAATATTACGCTGCAGATGTTGTTTTGCCTGTTTCTAGTCCTGCTATCAAAAGGGGGATTGTTGCCCTGAACGATGATGGCGTTATCCAGGGATTATTTCATCCAGGCGAAATTGATGCGGATAAAGTACAACAGTTCTCTGGCGTGTTAATCCCCGGGTTTATCAATGCGCATTGTCACTTGGAATTGTCGCATATGTTGGGGGTGGTTCCTAGAAAAACGGGTCTTCCGAAATTTATAGCTCATGTCATCAATCAAAGAGGAGAAAAGGCGGAAGAGGCACTCGAAGAGGCCATCCAGGAAGCGGATCGCATCATGTATGACAATGGAATACAAGCGGTAGGGGATCATGTAAATACGGCGGTGACGGCTAAGATTAAGGAGCAAAGCCGAATAAAGTACCACACCTTTATCGAGGTGATGGCCTTGAAGCAGAGCGATGTGCTGGCGCGAGTCGATCAGGCAAAGGAAATCGAGTTTCATTTTGATTATCGCCATTCTTCGGTGACACCGCATGCACCGTATTCGGGATCCAAACACCTGTTCAAAGCGCTTAAACGTTCGGTTAGAGAGGACAATATCCTGAGTATTCATAACCAAGAAAGCGAGGAGGAGAACAAACTTTTTCGATATAAGAAAGGAGAATTCTTGGCGTTTTATGAACAGATGGGGATGGACGTCTCTGAATTTAAAGCGCAGGCCAGAAATTCGCTGCAGTCTTATTTGCCTTATATTCCGGTAAGCAATAAGCTCATCTTGGTACATAATACCTATACCTCGCTGAAAGACTTGGATTTTGTGGAACGTCTGGGGCGGAAAGTGTATTTCTGTTTTTGCCCCAAAGCGAACCTGTACATCGAGGGACGTCTTCCTAGAATTGAAAACTTTCTGTGGGGTGGACAGCGAATTGTGCTGGGAACGGATAGTTTAGCCTCCAATGATAGCTTGGATATTCTGGAAGAATTAAAGACCATCCATGCGGCGGTTCCCGATTTGGAGTTTAGCGAAACCATTAAATGGGCGACGCTCAACGGTGCAGAAGCGCTTGATATGGACGAAGAATTGGGCTCCTTGGACGTCGGCAAAAGGCCGGGTTTGGTGCTTTTGGAAGGTATGGATGGCTTAAAACCTGACGCAAACACGAAGGTCAGACGTATACGCTAGTATCGCGTTGGTTTTTAGGTCTCAAAAACCAAATTCTTGTTATACCTTTGTAGGTATATGGAGCATTGGAAGATTAATGTAACGGGTAAAGTTCAAGGGGTTTACTTTAGAGCCTCGACCAAAGCGGTGGCTGATCAACTCGGCGTTCAGGGTATTGTCTTCAACAGACCTGATGGCGAGACTGTTTATATTGAGGCGGAAGGAAGTCGCTTTGCCCTTGAATCACTGCTTGAGTTTTGTCAGGAAGGCCCTCAGGGTGCGGAAGTTTCAGAAGTCACCCATCATCGCTCCAATCAATTGGTGGGATATAAAAACTTTGAGGTCATCAAGAAACCAAAAAAATAGCGTGTCTGCAATTAGGAAATTCGTAAGTGATACGGTCATCTATGGATTGACGACCATTCTTTCCAGAATGCTCAATTTTGTGATGACTCCCTTTTTCTTGGGGAAGTTTAGTGCGCCAGTCTACGGCGTATTTACAAATCTCTATGCGTATGCTTCTTTAATCAACGCGGTTCTGGCTTTCGGGATGGAAACCACTTATTTCCGCTATTTGCAAAAGGTGGAAGGCGATAAAAACCGGGTCTTTGATAGCAGCTTTTTGATCACCTTACTGACCACGATCTTGTTTCTGTTTTCCCTTTTTAGCCTGACGCGACCCATCGCGCATTGGTTGAGTGTGGATGGTAATCCCCAGGAATACATTGCTTTCGTTAAACTGGTGGCCCTGGTGCTTGCTGCGGACGCGATCGCTGTGGTGCCCTTTGCCAAGCTTCGCGCACAGGGACGTCCGATCCGTTACGGCGCGATTAAAATGCTGAATATATTGACCTTCGTGGGGGTTAACTTTTTTCTATTGGCCTGGTTGCCCGAATGGCAGAGCCAATCTGAATTTTGGCAAGGATTTGCATCGGGTTGGTTTCAAGAGGGCTGGCTAGGGAATGTGTTCATCGCTAATTTAGTAGCCAGTCTATTGACATTGGTTTTGCTGTTACCTCAGGTGTTGACCTTTCGTCTACGGATGGATCCCCGGTTATTACGCGATATGCTGCGGTACACGTTTCCGATTTTAGTGGCTAATATTTCCTTTATCATTAACGAGAATCTCGATAAGATGATGCTGCCCAGGTTGATTCCTGGAGAAGAAGGAGAACTCGATTTGGGGATCTACGGGGCGGTGAGTAAGATGGCGGTATTCTTAAACCTGTTCGTAACGGCCTTTCGATTGGGTGCCGAACCTTTTTTCTTTTCCTATTCTAAAAACGAAAATGCCAGAAGGACCTACGCGCAGATTATGGAATATTTTGTGATCGCGATGGTCGTCGTGATGCTGGGACTTTGTGCGAATATGGATTGGCTTAAGGGTTTTATTCGAGGTTCGGAGGGTGAGGTCGAGGTGTTCTGGACGGGCTTGAATGTGGTGCCGATTCTGCTTTTTAATTATGTGCTTTTGGGGATCTATATGAACCTTTCGGTCTGGTATAAATTGTCCGATCAAACCCGATACGGGCTTTATATATCGGGTATTGGCGCGGTTTCCACGATTGTGTTGAACTTGATGCTCATTCCCCTGTTTTCCTACTGGGGAGCGGCGATTTCGACAACTATCGTTTATCTGATTATGGTGGGCTTGTCCTATTTCTGGGGACAAAATAACTATAGCATCCCCTATAATGTCAAGAAGATCGGGTGTTATTTATTGATTGGAATGGTCGCCTCCTGGTTGCTGTTCAGTGTTCACTTTTTAGTAGCAAATGCCATTTTACTTGTCATGCTGGCTGTGGTGATCTACTTGGAAAAGGGAATGCTCAGTAAGCTTTTGCGCAGAAACTAAGGACGTATTGGTCCTCGACAGGGGTTATTGCACCAATTCGGGAACGAATTGATGACGAATGTCCTCTAAAACGTCTAAAATGTCATCGACCTGCTGTAGGGTAACGAGCTTCATTCGGTATTCTTTGAAGTTCGGTATGCCCTTGAAATAGTTGGCGTAATGGCGGCGCATTTCAAAAATTCCGGTTTTGTCTCCTTTCCATTCAATCGATTTAATTAGATGGGTCCGACAGACATCGACGCGTTCGTCGATCGTTGGGCCGTCGAGTCGTTCTCCTGTTTGGAAAAAATGTTTGATTTCACGAAAAATCCAGGGATAGCCAATGGAGGCTCGGCCAATCATAATGCCGTCTACCTCGTACTCCGCTCGCCAAACGGCGGCTTTTTCTACTGAATTCACGTCCCCGTTTCCGAAAATTGGAATTTTCACGCGCGGATTTCTCTTTACATCGCGAATCATCGTCCAATCGGCTTGTCCTTTATACATCTGTGCTCTGGTTCTGCCGTGGATAGAAAGGGCTTTGATGCCGATGTCTTGCAAGCGCTCGGCGACTTCGTACACATTTTTAGTGTGATCATCCCAGCCCAATCGGGTCTTGACGGTGACCGGTAAATCGGTGGCATCGACGACCGCTTTGGTCATCGCTACCATTTTGTCAATATCCTGCAGTAGACTAGCGCCAGCACCTCTGCAGGCGACGTTTTTGACCGGACAGCCGTAATTGATATCAATTAGATCGGGTGAAGCCGCCTGACAAATCTCTGCCGATTGTTGCATATGCTTGATGTCAGAACCGAAGATCTGTATGCCAATAGGACGCTCGTATTCGAAGATGTCGAGCTTCTGGTGGGATTTCGCTGCATCGCGGATCAGCCCTTCAGAAGAGATAAACTCGGTATACATCATGTCCACCCCGTTTTGTTTACACACGTAACGGAATGGAGGATCGCTAACGTCTTCCATCGGAGCGAGTAGCAATGGAAACTCGCCAAGATCTATATGTTCGCCAATTTTTACCGACATGTACCTGATTTTTTTACAAAGGTACGGAAATTAATGCTTTTTGAGAAAATTAGCGCTTTGGCGTGCCGTGTCTAGTCGTATTGCATCTGCTGTACAAATTGATGGATTGCTTTTCCCGGGTCGTTGGTTTTCATAAAGTTTTCACCAATTAAAAATCCTTGATAACCAATCGATTTTAACTCTCGGATTGTCGCGGGATCGGAAATTCCACTTTCTGATATCTTGAGGTACTGATCCGGGATTTGTTTGATCAGGTTTCGGGAATGTTCTAAAGAGACCGTGAAGTCTTTCAAATTCCGGTTGTTGACGCCAACCGCATCAATATACGCTAAAGGGCTGGCTTCCAGTTCCTCTTGGTTATGGACTTCCAGTAGCACATTCAAACCTAAGGAATGTGCATAGGCCGATAGCTCAGTAATTTCGGTGGCGGTCAAGCACGCTGTAATGAGTAAGATGATATCCGCACCATAGGCTTTGGCTTCGGCAATCTGGAACGAGTCGATGATGAATTCTTTTCGAAGTAGCGGAATGCTCAACGCCTTGCGCGCTTCGCTGAGATCCTCCAGGCTGCCCTGAAAAAAATGATGGTCTGTCAGTACCGAAACTGCAGACGCGCCTGCAGCTTCATAGGCCGATACGGTTTCTTTTATCGCTGCGGCACCGTTGATCAGACCTTTAGAAGGCGAAGCACGTTTGTACTCGGCAATGATACCGCTTTTCTCAGGGTCCAGCAAGGTGCTTTCAAGTCGGTGGCAGGCGCGATGAAAAAGTGGCAGGTCGGCGAATTGTTCGATCGACCGATGCTTTCTTGCTTCACGAACTTCTTCGCGTTTTTTTGATATGATGGTGTCCAGTATAGTCATGATAGATAGCTGTTTTGAGGGTATTAAAGTTGAAGCCAATTTGCCATTAAAACCTTGCCGTTGTCGGTCAATACCGATTCGGGGTGGAATTGCATTCCTTTAACGTCCAGGTCGGTATGACTGAGCCCCATGATGATGCCGTCAGGGTCTTGTGCGGTGATCCTTAAGCATGCCGGTAGGCTGCTGGGATCCACTGCCCAAGAATGGTATCGCCCTATTTTAGAGTCTGTTGGAAAGTTATGAAATAGTTTCTCTTGTGGGTCAATAATTTCAATCGAAGTGGAAATACCGTGTAGCGGTTTAGGCATGTTGTACAGTTTTCCGCCGAAAACCTCAGCGATAGCTTGCTGACCGAGGCAAATGCCGAGGATACTTTTGCTGGAGGCATATTGTCGGATTAATTCCATCAGCAAACCTGCTTCATCAGGGAGGCCGGGACCAGGTGATAACAGAATCTTGTCATAGTGTGCGACATCCTGTAGATCGAATTTGTCGTTCCGAACCACGACATAAGATTGATCAAGTTCTTGTAAGAGGTGCACGAGATTATACGTGAATGAATCGTAGTTGTCAATGACTAATATGGGTTTGCTCATGTTAAATAGTTGCTGCGAGTTCAAGGGCTCTGCGAAGGGCAGAAATTTTGTTGTTTACTTCTTGTAGTTCTTTTTCTGGATCGGAATCTAGCACAATGCCAGCGCCTGCCTGATAGTGTAACGTGTTACCGGCGCTGAGAAATGAACGGATCATAATGGCGTGATTGAAGTCACCGTTGAAACCCATAAAACCAATAGCGCCAGAATAGAATGACCGTGATAGGGTTTCATAGCGGTCAATTAACGTTAGCGCCATGTGTTTGGGTGCTCCCGATAAGGTGCCGGCAGGGAATGTGTCTCCTACCACGTCAAAGGGATTGACTCCTTCCCGTAATCTTCCAGTCACTTTCGATACCAAGTGAATGACGTGTGAGTAGTATTGCGCTTCTTTATACGATTCGACTTGAACATTAAGACAATGTTTGCTGAGATCGTTTCGAGCTAAATCAACCAACATTACATGTTCGGCATTTTCTTTAGGATCGTTTTTTAAACTTTCGGCTAACTTTTCATCTTCTTCCATTCGACCGGTGCGTTTAAAGGTTCCCGCAATGGGATAGATGGCCGCCTCTTGATCCTTAATGGTTATCTGTGCTTCCGGCGAAGAGCCAAATAATTTGAAGTCGCCGTAGTCAAAATAGAAAAGATAGGGTGAAGGATTGATGGATCGCAACGCACGGTATACGTTAAATTCGTCACCTAGAAATGAGGTTTCGAATGCGCGCGAGGGCACGATTTGGAATACATCACCGCGTTGAATATGCGCTTTCATTTTCAAAACTAGATTTATAAAATCCTCGTCCGACATGTTCGAGCTTTCCTCACCTTTGATATCAAAACTATATTCGGGGAAATTTTTGTTTTGGATTAAAAACTGTAAGCGCTCCTGTTGACTTTGTTCTCCATCCAACAAGTTTTCGAAGAGGTGTAATTGGTTGCGGAAATGGTCGATTGCTATGACGAAACGATAGACATGGTATTGTAGCTCGGGTATGGCCCGTCGTTCAGCTTGCTTAGCCCGGAGCTGGATGTCTTCGAAATGCGCAATCGCGTCAAAAGAAAAATAGCCAAATAACCCATTGCTGCTTACATTCACGTCGGGAACTTCCGGGGCGTGGAAGGTTTCACGGAAGCTAGAAACTTCTTCCCGAAGATTCAGGCCGTCGGCCGGTTTCTGGTTTCGGGATCCATCTGGGAAGGTGGTGATTAATTGATCTTGTTCTAGGGTGATGCTTGCAATCGACTCGCAACAGATATAGCTGATGTTGTTGTCTCGATTGTTGTATTCTGAGCTCTCCAACAGCAGACTGTTGGGAAAGGTATCCCGAAGTCTCAGGTAAATGCTGACCGGCGTGGTTGTGTCGGCCAAAATACGTTTGTGTGTTGTCTTGAAATTAAATCTCATCGCTTATTAAATAATATGCCAAAATAAAAAAAAGCCCGACAATTTTGTCGGGCTACCATTCAGTGGTTTTGGTTGATTATGAAAAAAATATCGTAAAAAATATACCACTATCCCGACCGTTTATGTCAGGTGCCACCAACTGTGTGTATATTTGATTGTTCGTGTCATAGCAATGACAAAATTAGTAGAAAAATTGAGTATTCAAACTTTTTTTGTTAAAAAAGCAATGAATGACAAAGTTATTTAGTCATTTAATAAATCTGGTCGTCTGTCTTTCGTACGCTTTAATTGCTGTTCGTGCCGCCAGCTCGCGATGTTGGCTTGATGTCCACTCAAAAGGATGTCGGGTACCGGATGTCCGTTCCAATTGTCTGGTCTGGTGTAAATCGGAGCATCCAGTAGCCCGTCTTGAAAAGAATCCGAGAGTGCTGAAGTCTCGTCAGATAAGACGCCAGGCACCAAGCGCACGATCGCGTCCACGAGTATGGCTGCTGGTAGCTCGCCACCCGAGAGCACATAGTCGCCAACAGAAACTTCTTTGGTAACATAGATGTCTCGAATACGTTGGTCAATTCCTTTATAATGTCCGCAAAGAATAATGATGTTTTCCGCAGAGGTCATTCCGTTGGCCATGTTCTGATCTAAGGTCTGTCCATCGGGTGTCATATAAATGATCTCATCGTAACGGCGTTCTCCCTGTAACTTATCAATGCAGGCCGCGAATGGGGCAATTTGCATGACCATGCCGGCACCACCCCCATACGGGTAATCGTCTACCGAGCGGTGTTTATTGTCTGCATACTCCCGTAAATTGTGAACGTGGATGGAAACCAGACCTTTATCTTGTGCGCGGCGTAAAATAGAATGGGAAAAAGGCCCTTCTAATAGACCGGGTAAAACGGTAATGATGTCAAAACGCATATGCAAAAATAAACATTCGGCCGAGATTCAGGTGGGAATTGTTAAAATCAAATACCGCGCATTTATTTTGGGCTGTACAGTTAAATAGGCGATGTATGGGGTGATGTTACAAAGCTGTACAGTTTTCCTAGTTTTTCATTTTAGTAAATGCGTCCAATTTGCCATTTACAAAGGTGATGAATCCGTTGCTATTTATTATTTTAAGTCATTAACTTATTTATGTATGACATATCGATAAGTTTTCAGCCTTTTAACTAAAAATAAATTAGAAAAACAAGGAATGTTTTCAATTTATGGGAAAAACAAACGATTTATCGAAAAAGGTTGCTGAATATTCAATCAAACGCTATATTTGATATTATTTAACAAATTTTAACGGTTTACAGATTAAAAATCTTTTTAACTAAACATTTATGAAACAAAAATTACTCAGTTTGATTTTTGCGTTAAACTTTCTGATACTGAATGTGTTAGCGCAAGAGCGCCAGGTGAGTGGAACAGTGACTTCGT
>JBQDCW010000008.1:0-46960 GCA_052092145.1 Sphingobacterium sp.
CCCTAAATTATAAAACTACATTAATAATCGTAGCTGTTTATAGGGAAGATTACAAATCCTCAGGCTTACCATAGTTGTGAACGGACTCAATTTCAATTCTATGCCATCCAAATTTACTACAAACTCTATACCTTTACCGTCCATATTTCAAATATAGCTATTCCTCTTTAAATCGCCCTGCTCACTTAGTCCCACTTCCTATTATCGTCTATTGTGCCGCTTCTTATCGGTATCTTCTGGAGTATAAAGCTCCAGATGTTGATGCTTCTTCCTGTATTTTAATAACCGATATTCAAAAGGTGTTCCTTCCAGTTGTTCCTCCAAAACAGTTCTCAGCGTAACACCATCATAATCAGCCGACTTGGCCATGTATCCCGACAGTTGCTGGGGAGTGAACCCGATCTTAATATCCGCATTTACCTGTAAACGGAATATCACACTCTCAAGCCGCTCAGCTCCATAAACTCGCATTGTTACGTGACTGTCGAGTACCGTGGCCTTCTGTGGGGAACGCATTCCCGTAAAGAAGATAAATAACAGAAATAGTGTAAACCGAAGCCTTAATTTTAACTTCGTATGGAAAATACCAAACATGATTCAACATTTAATAACAGATAAACAATATACCCGCTTCTATTGCGCAGGTAGTTACTTCTTGCCAAGAATTTTCACCCTTTTGATTCCTATACATTTTTTTAGATCACATTGTTAAAATATCTTATCGTTCAGATTCAAGATGAAACTAGTCATTCTCTTTTAACCCCGAAATACTGTTCATCAACAATAAATCCTAACGCATCATCGCATACACTTCTGCCATATATATAGCTTCATCGATTGTTTCTTTAAAAACCTTGAACTCCTCAATATCGAAGGTGAAGCTGATATCATCATTTGGTGTACGCAATATGATCCTTCTTTTTCCATCAGGGAATGAAAGACTGCGATCAGGAAAGGAAAGATTATTGACAATCCGTTTAAATGACCTAAACTCCCGCATGCTGAAATTTAACAATAGATTGTTGTGCCATATATTCAACACATCGCAGTTTACACATTGAACAATTATTGTTGATTCCTTCTGGCTTAATATTCTTGTCTTACACATAGCTTTTATACTTTATTGGTGTGTTTTAATCAAAGCGCTTTGTTGCCATCTGCCCCATATGCTTTTACCTTTTTCGGGGACGGTTTAACGCCCTGATAAATCGGCTTTTTCCTGGCTAACCTATAGCCGATGCGTCTGCCATGGTTAGGGGTTTTTATGATCAAATTTTCTCTGTCCATCATTTTTAGATTATAATAGACGGATGCAATGCTAATTTTATGATGATGACCTTTCAGGTAAAGCCATAATTCTTCCGCATTGTCTATTTCTTCCAAAGTGCACATACCTGATATTATTGCTTTTCGTTTCATATTGATTACATAACCTCTTGACCTGAGCAGCCAGATCATCTCGGGCTCTCCAAATATTCGGTAGGCAGTCTTTTCCGATGGAAAAGGATTATGGTTCATAATTTCACTGAATGATTGTAAACAAGTCAGGATACCTTTGCTTCACCTACGTCAGCGAAACTTTCAAAGATTTCAAAGCCAATCCTTATATTAATAACCTCTCCTTCCTCAGAATTATTTGCTCCTCTGTTCGTCACCGCTACAGTTTTTTGCCACATCTGGCCATTTATTGTTGATCCCACTTTATTGGGTTCTTTAATATTTGTGCTTAACATATCTTCCCTGCTTCTTATTTTGATTGATTCTAAATAAGAAGCAAACATCTGTAAAACTGTTCATTAATCAGTTATGAATTCGGAAATACTTTTTACGAAAAAAAACTATCAAATGCAAAATGACAGTATTATGATTCAGGCATCGATCGATCATCGCGAAAAACTTTTCGAATCTTAAGGTTTTATTCGTCGGCGGATATTATTTTGTAGGTACCTTACAGCTTTAGGCCTAACCTTGATTTTTCCTTATTTTCTATTTCTTTAAACCTAAGCTTCATTGGCATCCTTGTACACAGAAGATTATTGCATATATTTAAGCGGTGGCAGCAAGGCCAAACAACCGCACAGCCCAAGCCTGTAAAGCCAAAGGTGGGCATTGAGAAAATCCTGCTGACTTACCGTCAACGGACCATGTTTTTTACCAAATGACAAATGCCCCACTAGCAACAATTTACTAATTTTGCTCAATGAAAGAACTGATAAACTACATATTGCAGTTTGGCAACCTGAACAAACAACAAATAGAACTGCTTTCAAAAAAAGCAAAAGAATTCGAACTTCACAAAGGTGAATATTTTTCAGAAGCAGGAAAAATTGCCCGGCAGGTAGGCTTTATATCAGAAGGGGTTATCCGATTTTGTAACTACAACAACAAGGGAGAAGAAATAACCAGCTACTTTATGGACGAGAACAATTTCTTTGTGGATTTAAACAGTTTCGACAACAAAATTCCATCATCGGGATACGTTCAGGCTGTTACGGACTGCAAGCTTATTGTATTTTCGCAACAGGATTGGCAGGAACTTTCAAATACCATTGTGGGCTGGGATAAAATCGTTCAAAAAATCATCTCAAAAGCAATGCTCGAAAAGATAGATAAGATAAATCCTTTAGTTTCAGAGGACGCTACCACTCGATATCTGACATTTCTGGAAAAATACCCGACCCTTGCCAACCGTATTCCGCTTTCCTATTTAGCTTCATACTTAGGAGTCACGCAATCATCACTGAGCCGAATAAGAAAAAACATACGATAATTCACTTTTTGCCAAATGACAAATGATTTCATTTTTTATGGTGACAACTTTGTGTCAAAATCAAAAAAATGGATAAATTAAACATGGTAATGACTGGGGGCACCTCTGGTTTTGGAGCGGTCACTGCACAGGAATTGATCAACACGTTAGGGACACGCGTGTTTCTGGGAAATAGAAACAGTCAAATACAAGGGGCAGAACACATTCCACTTGATCTGGCAAGTTTGGATAATGTTCGTGCATTTGCTTCCCGGGTAATAAAAAATATCAAGTCTGAAAAAATTCAGGTGCTCATTTGCAATGCCGGCATAAACCACCCTGATATTAATTCGAGAACCGTTGATGGATTTGAAACGACTTTTGCCGTAAATCATTTAGCACATTTTTACTTATTAAGATCATTGACGCCTTACCTGGATGTGAATGCCAAAATAATAATGACAACAAGTGGCACGCACGACCCCGAGGAAAAGGCAATGGCAGCACCACCTAAACACGCCAATGCGATTTGGTTGGCACATCCCGAACAGGACAAAACGTTGGACGAAAAGATGACCATCAATGCACAGAGAGCCTACTCTTCCTCTAAATTATGCACCATTCTTACCATAAGACACCTTGCGGCAACTGCTGATGCAAGCCAACACAAGTGGCAATGCATAGCCTACGACCCCGGACCAACACCCGGCACAGGTTTGCTTCAAAAAGGAACACTTTTTATGCGTTTGGCTTGGCAGCTTTTCACCATCCCTTTTTTGAGAAAACGAATACTTCCCAAATCAAACAGCATTCAGGATGCCGGCCTTGCATTAGCCCATTTGGCATTAGGTAAAGCAAAATTACCCGAAGGAAAAGTTTATGCAGCCTTAAGGGCCGGCAAAATAACGTTCCCTCCGCCATCTAAATTAGCACAGGATGACACGCTAATGGAAGAACTTTGGGAGCACAGCGAACAGCTTTTAAATAACGCTAAATTTAAACTGACTTAGGACAGAACAAACGCCCGTGCTGCTAACAAATTCTTTGGCATTTTGCAAAAACGATGAATGTTGACCCGTCTACCGTTCGACTTTGAATAGTGATTCGTCTTGACGTAGCCAATAGAGCCTGCTATCCGTTTCAGATTGAATACATCGACAATTCCCTTCTTATCTTGTTGAAATGACAATAATAGGCTTGGGGAAACATATTCGCGGAAAACTACTATTACGACTTCGTTTTCTTAAAACTCTAACTTAACACCATGTCGTTGAACCTTCAGGTCGCTAAAAAAAGCGGGTTTCGACTTCAAACGCTGGTCGGCAAGCGCTTTTCCCAATTCTTCCAAAGTTGGCCAAATAGTTTGCGTAATCCATTTTTCGTCGTAAAGTGGCGAGTAAACGCCTTCTGCCAATTCATGTGGTAAATTTTCCGGTAAGCCCTGGAGGCCTTTACAACGTTCTCTGATAAAAAGTTGTTGCAGATGAAAGCAGTAGGGAGCCTTTGAGAAAGCGGAAAATCTTAGGCGGGATATTTAATCAAACAGTTTGGGCAATGGCTCTTCAAAACTAAGGATGCTAAAGTCTGCCAGATCAACATGGACATGTGCAGCTCCATTGGTAAAAGCGATGACCCTCATGCCTGCACTTCTGGCCGCAAGTATGCCCGATAAACTATCTTCTATCGCGATGCAGTTTTTGGGATTGACGCCTAAGTTTCTTGCCGATGTAAAATACACTGCAGGATTGGGTTTCCCCTCGCTTTCAAACTCTGCAGATGTGATGTTATCAAATAAATGTGCAACTCCTGCTTTTTTTAATACCGTTGCAATGATCCGGTAAGGAGAATTGGTCGCCAGGCCAATCTTATATTTTTTCCCTTTTAATATCTTAATAAATTCTCCTATGCCGGCAACACAGCAGTTTTCTTCTTGAATCAGGTGAACAACCCGTGAAATTACCTGCTGTTCTACCGTTATGGGATCAGGATTGTCCCACGGGAATCTGTCATACCAGAATTTGGTGACCTCCTGTGTGGTCATGGTTTTCGTTATCTCTGTCCATTCTTCCTCCAATTGAACCCCCAACGATGAAAAGACTTCCATTTCCGCCTGTTTCCAAAGCTTTTCAGAATCGACGATCACCCCGTCCATATCAAATATCACCGCTTTTTGTTCAGTCATCGTATAAATATAGGGCCGCATAATTTAATCTGTCTGAAGCGCTAAGAACCATAATGTCCACTCCAGGGAAACTCACATAATACATATCCTATCACAGATCTATGGCTTTCTGCAAGCTAATTAAAATATCCCTGTAAACGGCCGGATCATCCACTATCCCTTTGTCCTCATAATAATACGTTCTGGCGGAAACATCCCCCCCAAAATAGTATTGTTCCAGATAAATGTTGAGCGTGACCCGGGTCTGATCGCCTGCCGGCCTTAAGATGAAACTCATTGTTTTTCTTTCTCCCGATTTGGCTGACAATATTTTGTTCTGCTTCACAAACAGCCTGCCTTGTATAAATCCGCCCTGCTTGTCTACCGCCTGGATGAAAATGTCCTTTGCCTGTAAATAGTCGATGATTTTATCAAAAGTGGTATCTATGCCGGCATCTACCGTAGTCGTTTTGAATGACTGGTCTTGTTGCGCAAACGTAATTGTGGTGCAAACACATAAAAGAATCACTGCAAATAAATCCTTAACTCTCATAATATAAATGGATTAAATACCAAATTTAGCTAAAAACACATTGTCCATAAATAGCATGGGTTTTAGGGGGCCAGTTCCGCTATTTTTGATCTCAGTCCGGGCAGATCCATGCTTGATAGCACCCGAACAACACGGGAAACCGTACCGGTGTGTATGACGGTTGGGACCAGGTCACTTAAGGGGATATCAAGGATCTTGTGGATCAGGACAAGGTCATTTACAGTGAACGGGGTGACCCCGCTGATTAGTTCCGACATATAGGACTCACTGTTATGCCCTAGGACTGCACCCAATTGCCGCTGTGTCATGCCAAATCCCTTCAGCTTTGCCCTGATTACCTTTTTACGGTTTTGCAGGAAGTCCCTTTCCCTTTCTGCTATCTCTTCGGCAAGATCGCTTTCAATAAGTTTGTTTTCGGGAATGGGCAGCTGTGCCCAGTTTCGGTCTTCGTATTCTTTAATTATAGCCCTTAGTTTCTTTCGTGAACCGGACAACTCCGGGTGATCCTTGACCAGCAACCTCAGCTGCCTGTCGATCAGGGAGGCCCTGTGGAAATCAAGCTCTGAATCCAATATCCCTTTTTTGAGTATTTTCTTTAAATCTACCTGGACTTCCATATTTCTGAAATTAATTGATCCAACCATTGTCCCTCAGATATTTTCTGATCGTATCTTTTGAGTTTTTGAAGACACGCTCATACTCGTCATGTGTGCCTGCCCAAACTATCGTTGCTTCGCCCTCATCGGACATTTCCATCAGCACCAAAGTCCGATGTACCTTGATATTGAAAAAGAAAAAGCCATCACTATGCACCTGATCGGCATCCGGCCTGCTCTCCTTAAGCTCTTCTTTGCTCGCCCATTGGTTACCTTCAATATCACTGATCAATTGGTCAATGGCTTTGCAGAGATTTTGGTTGCCGATATTTTTTACTTTCATCTTTAAAAGCAAATCCTTGCGCGTCAACCTCATTTCTTGATACAAATATACAAAACTTCCGATATTATCCGAAGTTTTGTTGTTAAATACTCCTTGTTTATTTCCATGATTGTCGTCCTCTGGTCAGGCTTCATCGCTTCCTGTTGATAAACCAATACATGAATAACAACCATACCCCAAAGCCGACAACAAAGGCAATGCCCGGCTCATCCATTGTGGTACCCACCAAAAGAGCCCCGCTCCCGATAAAACACACCAAACAAAATAAAAAAAATGTTCTCATTTCAAGTGATTCTAAATTTAACAATAGGCTCATACAAGCGAAGGAGTGTTGATATAATTGAATACCCTGACAATATGCAACACAGGATCTTTTCGGATACTCAAGCCTACCCAAAGACCAGTGATCCTCAATACAGCTTCCTGTATCTCATCAAGGATACTCCAATCCTTCTCGATATAGATGTCGGTGGTCTTCCGCCCACTGTCAACGTGATTTAAAGCCATGGCCACATCATCCTTGCTTTTCCTTGCTTTATTACGCGCAATCGTTCCAAAACTATGACGTGCCCAATACATTGTCACCCCCTCAATACCCAACTTTTCACAGATCTGCTTCATTCCGGCACCAAGTGCCATGTTCAATCCGCCCGAAGTCGAATAGCGGCCCTGCAGAGTTCCTAGGTATTTCTTGATCAGTTCGTTCGCCCCGTCTGTGATCTTAATACTGATAAAAGCCCTATCAATGCGCTTTCCCCGGGTTTTTATCCGATTGTATTCCAATCTATTGTTTTTGATATTTTCTTCAGTGAGGTTATAGATATCGATGGCATTCATGCCGCACATCAAGAAAGACAGCTTGAAAAGATCACGTGCCAACTCCATTCGACTTCCCGGGCGGGCCTCAATGCTAATGATCTTCAGGAGGGTTGCTATATCCACATTTCTTTTCCTAGACTCCGGAGCCTCTTGGATCTTGAACTCTGCAAATGGGTAATGTTCAATTTTCACTATTCCCAAGCTAGGTTTATTATATTTTGCCCTAGCCAAATTAAACAATGCCCTAAGCGTTCTGAAATAAGTGTTAATGCTGGTATCACTTAATGGCTCCAGTGTTTTCATATATGACCTGGAGTAACGATCGATCCTTTCAACCTTTCGTTTGGAACGCAAAAACCGCTCGTATGACCTTAGGAATTCAACGGTGATCTCCTTAATGGAAACCTGGTCCCTCCTGAAAATGTCAACCACGCTATTTGTGATCGTTTGATAAAGTTCCGCCGTTTTTCTTTTGCCATTGTCATTAGCATCCTCATCCGCCTGCTTCTGTAGATCCTGTATTGTATCTCGGCAGAACTTTATGAAGTCGACATCCCCCGATTGATCAAGTAAATATTCCTTCAACGATTCCGCTGTAAAGAAATCTATTCTAGACTCCAGTACGTTTATCATATCACGGAAATTGTCGACTCTTTTGTCAAGTATCGAAAGCAGAAATCGGTCTTTTATCTTACCCTTTTTGTCAAGCTGCCTATCACTGACAAAGTGTTCGGTTTCAATATAACGCTTCTCACCTTTGTGTGAGATCCTATACTTTACATTGTAGGTGCCATCAGTTTTTCTTTGATGCCCTAAAATAACTGCTGCAATTGTTGCCATAAACCAAAAATCGATTAAAATAAACACTCAAAACTTGTAACCTATTTGTAACCTTTTTTGAAATTGTAACCTATTTGTAACCTTTTTTTGTTAAATTCGATAAGAATTTATGTTGAATTTAACATCGGGAATTAATGTTACAAAGGGTTGAGAAAAGAATGGCTTTTGATTTTGGAATTATGCGGGATTGCATAAAAAAAGCCCTTTTTTTTGAGAAAAAGGGCTTTTTGAAGTGTGGGAGTTACTGGATTCGAACCAGTGACCCTTTGCTTGTAAGGCAAATGCTCTGAACCAACTGAGCTAAACTCCCATTTTTTTAATGTACATTTGTCAGCGTTTTCCCTGCTTGTAAGGCAGATGCTCTGAACCAACTGAGCTAAGTCCCCTCTTATTTTTTGTGGAGAATACTGGATTCGAACCAGTGACCCTCTGCTTGTAAGGCAGATGCTCTGAACCAACTGAGCTAATTCTCCCTTTCGCTAATGCGGTGTGCAAATATAGGGCTAAAATCTGATTTACAAAATTAATTTTATGATATTTTTTGAGCTGTATTAGGCAATCCATTCAGCCACAAAACGATAAATTAACGGCTTTGAAGTAGTGTCAGGTGATTCAACGAACAAATGAGGAATTTTGCAGGACTTTTTGGAACGGTCTACTTTCCTGGGTGCTAAATGACCGGATGGAAAAGAATTTTTAGGGAATTCTTGTGCCTGCCTTACCCGCATGTTTATCCATGCGGGCAAACAGGACTTTAGTATAGGGAAACGAATGTTTCTTCTTGATCGTAAAGATAGTAATTATTTAGAATGATTATAAATAGATGCGCGAGTGGAATCCAAAATGACATTGAAATTATACAGTCGGTTTACAATTGATTCAATCGGATATTCCGGAAGGCAACCGAATCGGTGTGATTTTGGAACGCAATCTTTCCTTTTTTGAAAGTCCCGAAATCAGGATAGTTTTTCATGTTGCTGTCTTGAATCTTTTGCTTGAAGCGCTCGGTATCGACTTGAGCATCAAACGTAATTTTATCGTTGATAGAGAATGTTACGTGACCGTCTTTCTGAATAATTTTTGCCTGATTCCATTCACCAAAAGGCTTAGATCTCGAATTCCTACCCCTACAATCGACCGCATATAAGCAGCCAGCCCAATGCGTAGAATCGACCTGATGACGCGCTTCGGCAAACTCGTTGTCCAACAGTTGCATTTCCAGTCCGGTCGCAAAAACGGCCGCATAGGGAGAATCTTCCTTGACATTAATAAATACACCGGTGTTACCACCCTTACTGACTTTCCACTCAAATTCCATTTCAAAGTTTTCGTACTCTTGATCGCTGACTAAATCACCGAAGATGCCGGGTGCTTTGGGGTCGCAAAGGAGAACCCCGTCTTCGACCTTCCACTTTGATTCCGTTGGTCCTTGATGATAGATATGCCAGCCGGTCAGATCAGTTCCGTTGAAAAATGATGGCGGTGCTGAATCGTTCGCTTTGTTCGTTTGGCAAGAACTGATACAGAATAGTAAAATAAGTGGGGGGATGATGTGCCAGATGGTTTGAATACTTTTCATGGAAACTGTTTTTTAAAGGTAGTGGTGATTTTAAAAGCGTACGATTTCTTCAATCTGTTCCAGAATGAATTTGAGGGAAAGGGGGTCATGGAACTCTTCCGCGCTATCGAGTTCGTTTTGAATTAGCGGGATATGTATTTTTAGCGGAAGGACTTGCATGCGCATATAGTGACAGACTCCGGTAAAATGATCGATG
This sequence comes from Sphingobacterium sp., assembly GCA_052092145.1. Lineage (GTDB taxonomy): Bacteria > Bacteroidota > Bacteroidia > Sphingobacteriales > Sphingobacteriaceae > Sphingobacterium. The sequence continues at coordinate 9,837 of JBQDCW010000008.1, forward strand.
CCCCGAATGTTTCCGTATTTTCCGGATGAGACCCCCACCAATACGGCTTTTTTATGATGAAATGAAGTGGGGTACGAGCAGGCGTCTATAAATGTTTTTAAGATACCGGGATAACTGCCGTTATATTCGGGGATAATAAAAACGAATTTTTTCGCCGAGGATACCCGCTCTTGAATAGCAGCAAAAGCGGTGCTCCGATTCCCATAAAGGTCGCTTACACTGATGTCTGAAGGGAGATCTTCAAGCGAAAGTATGTCAAAGTCCTCGCCCTTTTTATGTAGTTGTTTTTGGTAAAACTTAGCAACCTTTAACGAGTTCGCGTGTTTTCTATTTGTGCCTGAGATGATTAAATTCATGAAAGTTGTATCTTGAAAGAGCAACATAGATAGGTGTCCTTAGCTAAATCTATTTTTCGTATCTTAGCATCCTGTGTTGGTGGTTTTGAATTCGTCTCAAAATTAGCAAATTTAACATCATTTAAGGATCATTTATCGAACGGGTATGTTAATTTGCGAATCGAAGCGATTTTCCATCAACTAAAAAATAAAAACTTGAGGAATCAAAATGGGAAAAATTATTGCCATAGCCAATCAAAAAGGGGGAGTGGGTAAAACAACTACCGCAATAAACCTTGCTGCTAGCTTAGCCGTATTGGAGTATAAGACTTTGTTGGTGGATGCGGATCCGCAGGCCAACTCTACGTCAGGCATTGGTTTCGACCCTAGGACGATTAAAGCCAGTATCTATGAATGCTTGGTGAATGATTTGGATCCGCGTGAAGCGGTCCAACAGACCGAAACACCGAACCTCGATCTACTGCCGGCACATATTGATCTAGTGGGTGCGGAGATTGAAATGATCAATTTGGACGAGAGAGAATATAAGATGGAGCGCGTTTTAGGGGTGCTTAAAGATCAGTACGATTTCGTCATCATCGATTGCTCTCCTTCATTAGGACTGATCACGATCAATGCCTTAACAGCTGCCAATTCTGTTATCATTCCCGTTCAATGTGAGTATTTTGCATTGGAAGGGTTGGGTAAATTATTGAACACCATTAAAATCGTTCAAAATCGTCTGAATACTGCGCTCGAGATTGAAGGAATTTTATTAACGATGTACGACGTCCGTTTGAGATTATCGAATCAAGTCGTTGAGGAGGTGAGAACCCATTTCACCGATTTGGTGTTCGACACCATCATCCAGCGTAATACCCGTTTGAGTGAAGCGCCGAGCTTTGGGATTTCAGTGATTATGCACGATGCATCCTGTAAAGGCGCAGTCAACTATTTAAATCTCGCCAGAGAGATTTTAGAGAAGAATGGTTTATTAAAAGAAAGTAAGCAAACAGTAATCGTATAATATGGCAGCACAACAGCGGAAAACAGGATTGGGGAAAGGGTTGGGAGCTTTACTTCAACAGGAGGAGCCAAGCAGCAGTCCCAAGAGTGAAGCCGTCGAAGCCTCGACGCCCAAAGCGCCGAACTCTCCTGCCGGAAGCATTAACTTTATCAAAGTAGAACAGATTGCAATTAACCCATTCCAGCCGCGTACGGATTTCGATGAACAGGCGCTAAGGGAATTGTCTGAATCTATTGACACCCAGGGCTTGATTCAACCGATAACGGTGCGTCAAGTGGGTAAGAACGAATACCAACTAATCAGTGGTGAACGCCGACTAAGAGCGTCTAGGTTAGCTGGCATCACCGAAATCCCAGCCTATGTTCGGACTGCCAATGACCAGCAAATGCTGGAAATGGCTTTGATTGAAAATATCCAGCGGGAAAATCTCAACGCGATTGAAATCGCATTGAGCTTCCAACGCATGATTGAGGAATGCAATTTAAAACAAGAGGAATTGGGCGACCGCGTTAGCAAGAACCGCTCAACGGTGACCAACTACTTGCGATTACTCAAGTTGCCGCCTGTTATTCAGGCTGCAATCCGTGACGGAGAACTATCCATGGGCCATGCACGGGCTTTGATTAATGTAGGTGAGGTTGATAAACAGCTGTTTATCTTCAAGGAAATTGTTGAGAAAGGGTTGTCTGTTAGGAAAGCCGAACAGTTTGTGCGTGAAGTACAGCAGGCCCGCGGGCAGAAAAAAGATCAAGGAAAAGCAGAAACCGGGCTGACCTTTCAATACCAAAAAGTAGAAGATGACTTAGCCTCGAAATTTGCGACGCGAGTCAAGTTAAATGTGAAGACCTCCAAAGGCAAGGGGGCGATTGAAATACCTTTTGACTCGGAAGACGACCTAAGCCGTATTCTCGAATTGCTAGACTGGTAATGTATAAGTTAATTTTGCTCGTTAGTCTGTTGTTATCTGTTTTCTGTTCTTACGGACAGGTTAAAGATACCATACCTCCAGATTCGACAAAATTGGATCCAACAGCCGATAGCGTACAGTTGCAAAATAATTTGCCAGATACAACGCTAAGGCTACAAGACACCACGCTACAAGATACGGCGCAACAAGATACAGCTAAAGAAGAGACCCGAGCAGAACGCCGTGCCAGAGAAAAAGCAGAAAAGGAACGAGAGAAATATTACTACAAAGATATCCTTAAGGACTCGGCAAGATTGGAAATTGAACGATTATCACGTGTCGCGTGGAAACGCTCATTGATCTTGCCAGGTTGGGGGCAATACACCAATGGTGGAGTCTGGTGGATTAAGGTCCCGGTGATCTACGGTGGCTTTGTCGCCTCGGTACTCGTATTTGATTATTGGCAATGGTATTATAAAATGTTTCTGGGTGAACTGCAACACCGAGAAGAGCATGGGCAGGGTTCTGAAGGAATATTGGGTATTAATTCGAACTGGACCGTTCAAGGACTGGTACAACAAAAGGATTACGGACGGAGAAATCGAGACCTCACGATCGTGCTAACCTTGGGTTGGTATGGACTAAATGTCGTGGAGGCCTATGTAGATTCCATTTTAAAAAACAGATGGAATGTCAGCAATGATCTCAGTATGAAGGTTTCACCGACTTTCCTGCCGAATTATGCATACACTCCCGGAATGGCCGGTTTTTCTGCGAGAGGATTGGTTACTCCAGGACTAAAGCTGACTTTTACCCTCAAATAAATAGTGAACCGATTATGAAAATTGTTTTATTAGGATACGGAAAAATGGGGCAACTCATCGAACGCTTTGCGATCAAGCGAGGGCATGAGGTGCTGTTGATTGTTGAGGAAGACAACCGAGAAAGGATTTCAAGTGCAGATCTCCAGGATGCTGATATGGCGATCGATTTTAGCACCCCAGATGCTGCCTTGGCTAATATCAATTTGTGTTTTGAATCTAGATTGCCGTTAGTGGTGGGGACGACCGGATGGTACGATAGGCTGGATGAGATTAAGGAGATTTGTAATCGTCAGGAACAGTCCTTGCTATATGGATCAAACTTCAGCATTGGTGTAAATGTTTTCTTCCATATCAACCGACTGCTCGCGACAGCGTTGAACCCCTATAAACAATATGATGTACAAGTCGAGGAGATTCACCATATTCATAAGCTGGATGCTCCCAGCGGAACTGCGATTACGATTGCAGAAGGTATTGTAGAACAGATTGACCAAAAAGATAAGTGGATTAATAGTGTGGAAGGTTCTGGCGTGGAGATGATTCCTAAAGCCAATGAGCTATTGATCGAAAGTTTGCGGATTGATGAGGTGCCGGGCACTCATACTGTTCTTTACAGTTCCGAGGTGGACCAAATTGAGTTTAAGCATACCGCCCACAGTCGAGAAGGATTCGCATTGGGTGCGGTTATTGCAGCGGAATGGCTGCTTGGGAAAAAGGGTTTTTTCCAGGTGACCGAAATGTTTGATTTTAACAAATAGAACTATGTGGTATATTTTTCTGGCCATATTTATTATCGGCTCGTTATATGGCCTGTTTTTGCTTTACAGAAAAGCTGGAAAACAAGGATGGGAAGCTATTGTGCCAATTTATGGAGAATATGTGATGGCGCAGCTGGTTGGGCGGCCTACTTGGTGGATTGTCTGGCTTTTTGTCCCTATTGTGAATGTGTTTGTTTTCTACGATCTATATCTAAATCTAATTAAAGCATTCGGCAAGCGGCGCTTTTGGGAGAATGTAGCGGCCGTATTGGTCCCTTTTATCGTCTTGCCGATATGGGGGCATGATGAGAAAGTAAAGTACTTGGGTTTGGCGGCAACCGAAGAATTTAAAACAGCACATCCCTATCATAAATCGATTGCTCGAGAATGGGCGGATGCGATCATTTTTGCAACCGTGGCAGCCACATTGATTCGCGGTTTCCTTATTGAAGCCTATATGATTCCAACAGGATCAATGGAACGCAGCCTGTTAGTGGGTGATTTTCTGTTTGTCAGCAAGCTGAACTATGGTCCGAGGATTCCGATGACACCTATTGCTTTCCCTTTCGCACACCATACAATGCCGATAACGGGAGGTAAAGCGTATTCAGAAGCCGTTAAAGTATCCTATAAACGTCTCCCAGGATTTCAAGAGATCAAACGAAATGATGTCGTGGTGTTCAATTATCCAATGGAGGCAGACGCACCGTTTAATCGCCCGATCGATAAACGTGAAAATTACATTAAACGTAGTGTGGGCCTTCCGGGAGATGTGGTGTCGATGGAACGCACTAAATTATTTGTAAATGGTGAACCTGCTTTCGACGATGAAGATTTTCAAACCAACTATTTGGCTCGCACAGGACCCAATGGATTAAATTTACAGCGTTTGGTGGATTTGCGAATCGAATTAGACCCCTGGTATACGAATCCGATCAAAGGGGTTTACGGGATGCACATGACACGCGAGGAGGCCGATGTGATCAGAAATTGGTCGAGCGTGGAAGAATTTAAAGAGGTTGTTTATGAACCCGGCGATGCAGATCCAAATTTTGTCGCCTTCCCTTTTTATAAGAATGGTCTGATCTGGAACTATGATAATTTCGGTCCCATCACCGTGCCTAAAAGAGGTTGGACGGTTCAGTTGGACAGCTTGACTGTTCCTTTATATGAGCGCGCGATCAGTGTGTATGAGGGAAATACTTTCGAAACCAAAGAGGATGGCTACTATATTAACGGTGTGAAGGCCGAATCCTATACCTTTCATATGGACTACTATTGGATGATGGGGGATAATCGTCACAATTCATTAGACTCCAGAGGTTGGGGATTTGTTCCTGAAGATCATATTGTTGGTAAAGCCCTGTTTACTTGGTTGAGCTGGGATGAAGACGGTAGCTTTCTTTCGAAGATCAGATGGAATAGGATCTTTCGAGGGATTCATTAATCGGTCCGGATGGAAATAGAACGAATAGGAGAAGCCCAGGGGTGTAAAAAAACAACTGGGCTTTTCCTTTGTTGAGACGTTTTATTTAAGGGCGGTTAAATAGCGTTGGATGGTTTCTTCCATGCCCAGGTAGAGCGCATCAGAAATTAACGCATGTCCAATACTAACCTCCATTAAACCTGGAATCCGTTGGTTGAAATACGGTAGATTATTGAGGTCTAAATCATGACCAGCATTCAATTCCAGGCCCACCTCTCGCGCTTTTTGCGCAGCTTTAAGATAAGGGGCTATCGCCTCTTCTTTATTGAATCCAAACGCAGTAGCATAAGCTTCGGTGTAAAGCTCCACGCGGTCTGTTCCTGTTTCTGCTGCTGCTTCGATCAGATCTTCCACTGGGTCTACAAAGATAGAAACCCGAATCCCCTCGCCTTGAAAACGTTTCACCATTTCGATGAGGTAGTCTTTATGTTTTATCGTATTCCATCCATGGTTGGAAGTGATTTGCCCCTCTTCATCAGGCACGAGTGTGACCTGAGTCGGTTTATTTGCAATCACCAAATCGATAAACTTTTGCTCCCGGCAATTTCCTTCAATGTTAAATTCGGTCTGGATATTCTGTTTTAGGTCATACACATCTTGATAACGAATATGACGCTCATCGGGGCGCGGATGTACCGTGATTCCTTGCGCTCCAAAACGTTCGCAAGCCAGGGCCGCAGAAAGTACGTTCGGGACATTCCCCCCTCTAGCGTTTCTCAGGGTAGCAATTTTGTTGATATTGACGGAAAGTTTTGTCATGATGGATATGCTTTTTTACAAAGTTAGCTTTTTGTACGACGATTTAGCGGGCAAATTAAGTTTTAATTCCCAGCTTCGAATTGATATTTTTGTTTAAATTGCATGACATATGGGTGGTCTGGACTTCAATCTTTTAAGCGGCTTCCGCTTACTGGACTTTATTGATATTCTGCTGGTCGCGATTATCATCTATTACGTGTACAGCCTGATCAAAGGTACCATTGCGGTGAACATTTTGATCGGTGTGGGGCTGTTTTACGGAATATATCTGGTGGTAAAGCAGATGGAGATGCGTTTACTTACTGAGATTTTTGGCGGATTTATCTCGGTTGGCTCTATTGCGCTAATTGTGGTCTTTCAACAGGAAATCAGACGGTTTCTACTGCATATCGGAAAAAACATCTCACTGCGGCGTAAAAAATTCTTTTGGACTATATTTGGCACGAAGAAGACAACAAGTCGCGACAATTCAGAATACATCAAACCCATTGTTGAAGCCTGTCAGAACATGTCTCGTTCCAAAACAGGGGCGTTGTTGGTGTTCTCAAGATATTTCGATGAGGAGTATTATCAAACAAGTGGAACCTATATCGATGCGCCAGTTTCCAAACGCTTATTAGAAAGCATTTTCTTCAAAAACTCACCGTTGCATGACGGCGCGGTCATTATCGTAGACTTTCGTGTCATGACTGCAAGCTCAGTTTTGCCGCTTTCCGACAGTGAGGACTTACCCCCTCAGTTCGGCCTGCGACACCGTGCAGCTATTGGTGTGACGGAAGTCTCCGAAGCTGTTGCTGTGATCGTGTCGGAGGAAACCGGTCAGATTTCTCTTGCTAAGGATGGAAATATTAACATGAATTTGTCAGCAGAAGAATTGGAAAAGATTCTGTCGGAAGAGTTGTAATGGTTTAGAATATAATTTACTTCAGCGGGCATAGTGCTGAACATCTGTTGTTTTGTAGTTAAAAATAGGTAACTTTATTCGAAGTAAACTTAATTTGACTGCTATGTATTTCAATAACGAAAAGCCGGTTGATATCGTGTTGAACGACCTGTTCGAACACTATCGTGAGCATGTATCGGATGTGGATAAGATTACTCAAGCCTTATTGGACCGAGGTGTGGTACACGCCCAGCAAGAAATAGTCAATGACCATATTGCCTTTCGTACGTTAGGAGTTCCGCACTTAGGGATCGCTTCTTTTGAGAAGATATTTCTTTCTTTTGGATTTAAAAAAATGGACTATTACCATTTCCCGGGTAAAAAGCTAGATGCGTATTGGTATGCTCCGCCTAGTGATGAATATCCGCGAATATTCGTCTCCCAATTGCGCGTGGATGCCCTTAGTGAAAAGGCCCGGAACATCATACTCAAGTATACCGGTGCAATCCAGTCCGATCCGGTCGATGCGTTGGATTTGACCAACGGCGCGGAAGTGGCGGCCTTTCTGCAAAAGCCGCTATGGAGCTTACCTCGATCAACCGAATATCAAACCTTGTTAGCGGAAAGCGAGTATGCGGCTTGGGTGATCTACAATCGCTATTATCTCAACCATTATACCATTAGTATCCATGAATTAAAGGAAGATTATGCAACATTGGAAGGATTCAATACTTTCTTAGAGGGTATTGGCATTAAATTAAACACCTCTGGGGGCAAGATTAAAACCAGCGAGGATGGTTTGTTACGACAGAGTAGTACCGTTTCCGCACTGAACAACGCCGAGTTCGCTGATGGAGTTAATCTGGAGATTGCCGGAAGCTATGTGGAATTCGCTGAACGTAAGGTTTTGCCAACTTTTAGACACCTTCCAGCTGATGCCGTTCGTCGCGAACATCGGCGGGATGGTTTTGAAGCGAATAATGCAGATAAAATATTTGAAAGTACGTACACCTCACAGATAAAAAAATAGAAAATCATGTTGGATGAGTTGGATCGACTGGCTCAGGAGTTAAGCGGAGAGCTCTATTGGGATGAAAAGATGCGGATACTCTATGCAACGGATGCATCCGCGTACAGGGAACTCCCATTGGCAGTCGCTATTCCAAAAGATAAAGAAGATCTCCGACAGCTGATTGGATTTGCGCATCGGTGTGGGACCTCACTAATTCCTCGCGCAGCAGGAACGTCTCTCGCTGGACAAGTTGTCGGCAAGGGCATTGTCGTGGATACTTCACGTTATTTCACAGAAATTCTGGAGATGAATGTGGAAGAATCTTGGGTACGTGTTCAACCGGGGGTTATCCGAGACGACCTCAACAACTATCTGGATAGTTACAACTTGTATTTCGGACCCGAAACATCAACTGCCAATCGAGCAATGATTGGTGGGATGGTGGGTAATAACGCTTGTGGATCCAACTCCTTAGTGTACGGAAGCACCCGGGAACACACATTAGAGATCAAGGCCTTATTAGTGGACGGTTCGGAAGTGATTTTCCGGTCTCTGAGTTTTGAGGAGTTCCAAGAAAAGAGCGAGAACGAGAGTCTGGAAGGGGCAATTTATCGGCATATTCGGCAGACCTTAGGCAATTATAATAACCAACGGGAGATACGGAAAGAATTTCCCAAAGCCTCTATTCCGAGGAGGAATACGGGCTATGCATTGGATCTGTTATTGAATACCGACCCCTTCACCGCAGGAGGTGACCCGTTTAATTTTTGTAAACTGTTATGTGGCTCAGAAGGTACGCTCGCGCTAATTACGGAGGTTAAACTGAATCTGGTCCCGAAACCCAATCGCCCGAGTGGACTCCTTTGTATCCATTTTAATTCGCTGGACGACGCGTTAAGAGGCAATCTGGTGGCGATTAAACATCAGCCCCTGGTGAGTGAATTAATGGACCGGTATATTTTGGAGTGTACTAAGGCAAATATGCGGCAGGCGACCAACCGCTTTTTTATTGACGGAGATCCAGAAGCCGTGTTGATTGTTGAATACGACGGCGCCGATGAGCAAGAAATCAAAACCAAGGTAGAGCAGGTCAAGCACGACCTCCTTAGTCAGGGTTTAGGCTATAGCTTTCCCTTGGTTTTATCAGCGGATAAGAAACGAGTCTGGGAACTGAGAAAGGCAGGGTTAGGTCTATTGAGTAATGCTCCTGGAGACGATAAGCCCGTCTCGGTCATTGAAGATACGGCTGTGGACGTGCACGATCTTCCTAAATATATCCAAGAGTTTAACAGCATTCTCAAAAAACATGACCTTTATGCCGTCCATTATGCCCATGCGGCCACTGGAGAACTACACCTGAGACCTGTGATTAATCTGAAAACGCAGGCGGGAAACCAATTGTTCCGAGGCATTGCTTTGGATATTGCACATTTGGTTAAAAAATACCGCGGTTCCTTGAGTGGGGAACACGGTGATGGGCGTTTACGCGGCGAATTTATTTCTCTAATGGTAGGCGCTTATAATTTTGAATTATTTGAACAACTCAAACAAATATGGGACCCCAATGGAATCTTCAATCCAGGGAAAATTGTCGGTACGCCTCCGATGAATACGGCGCTACGCTATAATCCTACCGAAAAGTATAGGGATATACCAACCGTATTTCGATACCCCAATCAGACAATTTTACAACATATTGAACAATGTAATGGTTCAGGCGACTGCCGAAAGACGCATCTTTCTGGGGGGACGATGTGTCCTTCCTATATGGCGACTAAGAATGAGCAGGATACGACTAGAGCACGGGCGAATATTTTACGGGAAATGTTGACACATTCGGACCGACAGAACCCGTTTGATCACGAGGAAATTCGAGAGGTTATGGACTTGTGTTTAAGCTGTAAAGCCTGTAAATCGGAATGTCCATCGAGCGTGGACATGGCTAAATTGAAAGCGGAATTCTTGCAAGCGTATCACGATAGTCATGGCCTGCCATTTCGTTCGATGTTAATTGGGCATATCGATCGGATAACCCGCTTTCTACAGCCTGTCGCCGGTTTGTATAATTTCTCCGTGCGGCACGAACGAACTGCTGGACTTATCAAGAAACTACTCGGGTTTGCACCAGAGAGGCAACTGCCGATCGTCGAGACGACGACACTGAGGCGTTGGTTCACCAAAAGAATCCAAGCGACTTCGCCTCGAGGCCAAGGAACCAAGACGGTCTATTTTTTTTTCGATGAGTTCACCAACTACCACGAGGTCACTATCGGAAAGCACGCTATTTTGCTGCTAGAAAAATTGGGTTATCAAGTGGAAATGTTGCCACACGCTTCCTCTGGTCGAGCTTTGCTGTCTAAAGGCATGTTGAGGGAAGCCAAAAAGCTTGCGAACCGAAATGTCAAGCTGTTTCGCGACTATCTCGGAATCGATCGAAAACTGGTCGGCGTTGAACCGTCAACGATTTTGACTTTTCGAGATGAATATGTAGATCTAGTTGACGAATCATTAATAGACGATGCAAAACGGGTGGCTGCAGCCGCGCTAACGATCGAGGAATTCATTCTTCAAGAATTTCAATCGGGTAATATCTCCTCGAATCAGTTTCATGTTCACTCAAAACAAATTCTTGTACACGGACATTGTCAACAAAAAGCGTGGGGTTTGACCCAATCGACGCAACAGATGCTTGCTATACCCGTCAATTATCAGGTTCAGAATATACCCTCTGGCTGTTGTGGGATGGCCGGATCTTTCGGCATGGAAAAAGAGCATCATGGTTTATCGATGCGTATCGGAGAATTGGTGCTTTTCCCGGCGGTCCGTGAAAAAGCACCGGAAGCGTTAATCGCCGCTTCCGGTACAAGCTGTAGGCAGCAGATCTGGGATGGGACCAAGGTTCAAGCATTGCATCCTGTAGACATTCTTTTTCGGGCATTACACTAGACCGAAAACAGGTCGTTAAGAAAAATAGGTCCACCCCATTCACCGAACCCGATCAGCACACCTGTGTTATTTTTTTGCAGCGTCTAGCGCTTCGGTGTTTAACTTGATATATTCGGCATTATCAGCTGCTTGCGCCATGGAAAGTCCTTCTTCGGCGGCTTGCACGGCTCCTGCACGATCTCCGGATTTGGCCAGGATCAATGACTTCCAGTATTTAATATGGGCGGCACTGGTGTTGCCATTATCGGCTTCCTTCACCCATTCGACCGCCTTGCTGAGATCGAGGTCATTCTTAAAATAGTATATTGCGGCGGGGAAGTAGGGTTTTTTATCGCCTTGCATTGCCGCATCGATGCTGGCTAGTATTTCTGCTTTTTGATCGACACTAACGTTGAACTCGGCCTGTGTTTGCTCCCAGGCCAGGGTCATCACTAACGACTGCTCTAGCACCTGATTGAAACTAATGGTGAAAGTTTCGACGGGTTGATCCAGTTTGGATGGTTGGACTTGAACGCGTAGTACGTCGTCTGCTTCATCATAAGTATACGCACCCCATTGTTCTGGATTTTTACTGAATATAATGGTCCATTGTCCCTGCTCGGGAATCGTGAATAGTCCGTAAGTTCCCGCGGCTAGATTTTTCCCCTCGATTTGAACGTCCGTACTGAAAGTAATTGTCGTGGCATCATTTGCACCCGTTCTCCAAACCTGCCCAAAGGGCACTAGTTCGCCGAAAACTACGCGTTGACGCATATTGGGCCGTTGGTATTTTAATTGAATGGTCCCAATGCCAAGGTCCTGGCTAATTTCCTGACTACTACTGGCAGAGGGAAGCTTGAGCTGCGCTTTTGCCTGCGGAACATTCCATAACAAGCCTGCGGCAAGAATAAGGGTTGAAGCTATTTTTTTCATGATTGACATTTAGTGATGCCAATATAATCAATCGGTTCCTAAAAACAAACGGAGCCAATAATTATAAATTGGCTCCGTTTGTTTTGAGTTTTATGACTACAACATTATGCTTTTTTTCTGACCTTATGTCCCGAGATGGCGTAATATAGGATGTAGAGGTAGCAAGGTACGGCGATCCAATAGGCTTGATGCGCGCCAATGGAATGCGAAAGAGCTCCATACGCCAAAGGAATAACAGCTCCCCCGGCGATACCCATCACTAGGATGCCCGATGCGGCACTGGTAAAACGTCCGACTCCTTTAAGCGCTAGTGGCCAAATTGCCGGCCATACCAACGAGTTAGCAAGACCCAAGAGTCCCACTAGGGTCAATGATACGATGCCATCAGTCGCCACGATGCCGATGGTTAGGATGATACCCATGATAGCACAGACTTTTAACGCCGCTTCTTGTGAAAAATATTTTGGAATTGCGATGATACCTACGATATAACCGAGTACCATAGAAACCATGGTAAAGGCCGTGAAGAATTTCGCTGTAGATAACGGGATGCCTAAAAAGCTACCATAAGCAATAATCGTATCACCCGCTAGAACTTCTACACCAACGTATACAAACAGGGCAATAAAGCCTAACAGAACATGCGGGAAATCAAAGATAGATTGCTTGTTATCGACTGCTCCACCCTCTGGAGTTTCCTCGGTATCGCCTTTGACTTCAGGCAGGTTGGACTTCGAAACCCAGAAACCTAGAATCACCAGAACAATCACAATACCGATATAGGGATTGACTACTTGAAGGGCAATCTGATCCAACGCTTGTTTGGAAGCAGCTGCATCCATAGTAGACAGTTGGCTCTGCACATTATCGGCTTCATCGAGCTTCAGGAAATAACCGAGGATAATCGGCGCCAATGCCCCAGCGAATTTATTACAAATTCCCATGATACTAATCCGGCGTGCGGCTGTTTCAACGGGCCCCACGATGGTAATGTATGGATTGGAGGCGGTTTGCAGAATAGCGAGGCCTCCCCCCATGATAAATAAACCAATTAGAAATAGTAAATAGGTCCTCATGAAGGCGGCTGGGATAAACAGTAACGCCCCTACGGCCATAATGCCCAAAGCAACGGCCATACCATTTTTAAACCCAAATTTATTGAGCACCCAAGTGGACACCGGGGCCATAACTAAGTAGGCAATATAGAAAGCGAATGTGACTAGATAGGACTGAAGTTCGGTTAACTCACAGGCGATCCTCAGATAGGGAATTAGTAGAGAGTTTAACCAAGTGACGAAACCAAAGATGAAAAAGAGGGCCCCAATGATGATCATAGGTCCGACGGTTGATTGGTTATTTTGTGTGCTCATAAAACGGATTTACGGGTTTATGGAAAAGCGAATCACAAGGCTAATAAATTTAATTGGTATATGGAAATGGAAAAACAAAAGCAATCGATTGCACTGAATTTTCAGTTGACATCTCTAGGGTTGAGGTTTTTTTACGATTGCAGTGGTGAGCCTGGATACGCAAACCAATTGCTGACGCTCGTTATGAATTTGAATATCCCAGACATGTGTCGTTTTGCCGATATGTAATGCACGACAAGTGCCGCGGACAATTCCTTTGGTTACCGGTCTTATGTGGTTTGCATTGACCTCCAGACCCACTCCGGCCCAAAGCTCTGGGTCGATAACCATATGGGAAGCTATACTGCCCGCAGATTCAGCAAGTACAACGGATGCACCACCATGCAAGAGTCCGTAGGGTTGTTTAACTTTTTCGGTAACCGGCATCTCGACGATTAGTGAATCCGGCGTAATCTCGACCGCTCGAATGTCCAGAAACCCCGTCATATTCATCGAAAATAACCGGTTGATTTCCTCCAATCCATACTGCTTAAACCACATCATTATTGAGTTTTTGGTCTTTCAGATAACGTGTTTTCAAAATGGTAACATGGTGATTCAGGTGTCCTGCAACAACATATATGAATGCGCGAACACTAACTAAACGATCAGAAGCCATGCCTTTGCGACTCAATTCGGCTTCATCTAAAGTTTTGAATAAACAGATGTTCGCTTTTCGAAGATGCGTGAACTCCTCTGCAATGTCTTGCATCTGACGTTCGTTATGACGGCCATTGGCCACAAACTCATCTTGTTCGAAGGGGGAGAGGGCGGTGATATCATTCCGAGCAAAGCGTAAAGCTCTGTAGGTCATAATCCGCTCGGCATCGACGATGTGACAGAGGACCTCTTTAACAGTCCATTTATCTTCCCCATAAGTGTGGGTGCCCAAATCATCTGGAATATTGGCTATAAATTGCGGAAACGTTTGGATCTGTTCGTTTAACTCATCCATTACATCACCGGTGATCGTCTCGATATAGTCGTTGAAAATCGCTGGATATTCATCAGATTTGAGTGGGTTCATAACGTAAATTACTTTTTAATACTATTCTAAAAGTCGTGCCTTTTCCTATTTCAGATTCTTTAACGAATATTTGCCCTCTATGATAATATACCATACGTTTGGTTAGGCTCAATCCCAAACCCCAACCACGCTGCCTGGTGGTATAACCGGGTTGAAATATCGTCTCCCAATTGGAACGGGGAATTCCCTTTCCCGTGTCGCTAATGTCTATAAAAATTTCTTCTTTTGCAATGTTTTCTGAAATGTTGACGCGGATCTCGCCTTCGCCTTCAATAGCATTAACCGAGTTTTTTAAAAGATTTTCAATGATCCAATCAAATACTTGGATATTCAACATGGCCTCTAACTGACGGTCGCCATTGAGTTCGAAAGTAATCCGCTTACTGGTTCGAATTCTAAAGTAGTTGACGTAATCGTCGATCAGCCCATAGATCACATGATTGGAAAGCGAGGGGGTCGAACCAATTTTAGAAAAACGATCGGCTACAATTTCTAAACGTTTAACGTCACGTTCCATTTCATCAAGAAGGGAGTTGTCTCTGCCTTGATAAGTTGCTCGGGCAAGCTCGAGCCAACCCATCATCGAGGAAATCGGAGTACCTAGTTGGTGTGCTGCTTCTTTGGCCATGCCTACCCAAACTAAGTTCTCCTCGGAATCTCGAATAGAATTGAATACGGTGTAAGCCAAAACCAAAAAGACTGCGATTAAGGATAATTGAAGATAAGGGAATAACCGCAGTTGACTCAACGCTTTGGATTCCTGGTAATAAACTAGCCATTGCTCCCCCGTATCCAACGAAATTTGGATCGGTGGGTGCGTCTGTTTCATTTTTTCTAGTTGCTTTTTAAAATAGGCAGGGTCGTATTCCAGATTTGCACTTTCGGGATCTTGGGCCGAGGGATGTATATTCGTTTTTGTACTATCTAAATCTCTCCAAAAAATAATTTCGTCCGAGTCTTTGGTGATAATTGCAGGAAGGCTAAGGCTATCACGGACCGCATAAACAAAGCTAATGAACTGATCATCGACATCTGGCATTGTAACGATGCTTTGCGTACTCATAGCCCAAACTTCCGCCTTGGTGCGTTCGGACTTGGATAGACTCTTCACTAAATAATTGCTATATAACAACGAGCCCCCAGCAATTAGAGCGGCGAAGAGAAACAGGAAAACTTTCCACTGTTGTTTGTTGTATCTATAAGGATGTTGCTTCATAAGCTCTTGCGCATTCCAAAATAATCATTTTCCCTTGACTGGACGAAGAAAAGTAATAAATGCTTAATTTTGCTGATATGACCACACAAAGAAAAGTACGCGTGCGATTTGCACCAAGCCCTACCGGGGGACTTCATTTGGGCGGGGTTAGGACCGCTTTGTTTAATTATCTCTTTGCAAAGAACAAAGGAGGCGATTTCATTCTCCGGATTGAAGATACAGATCAGGCCAGGTTCGTTCCAGGCGCTGAAGAATACATTATGGAGTGTTTGGACTGGTGTGGCTTGCGCCCTGATGAGAGTCCAGAGAATCCGGGGAAATATGGCCCATATCGACAAAGCGAAAGGAAAGCGAGTTATCGGGAATTTGCTCAACAGCTTATTGATCAAGGGAACGCATATTATGCTTTTGATACACCAGAGGAATTAGACGAGCAGCGAAAGTTGCAGCCGAATTTTCGCTATTCACACGAAAATCGAATGTCCTTAAGAAACTCATTGAGTTTGGATGAGACTGAAACAGAGGCGCTTCTCGCCAGCGGCGTGCCGTATACGGTGCGTATTAAAATGCCGGTTGATGAAACCTTGGCATTCCATGATAAGGTGCGGGGTAATGTGGTTTTTGAGACTAATTTGGTGGACGATAAGGTTTTGCTAAAAGCAGATGGCATGCCGACTTACCACCTGGCGGTCGTTGTGGATGACAGAGCGATGGAAATTACGCATGTTTTTCGCGGAGAAGAATGGCTGCCTTCCGTACCTGTTCATATTCTTTTATGGGAGTACCTGGGCTGGACTAACGAAATGCCGGAATGGGCCCATCTCCCACTCATCTTAAAACCAGACGGCAAAGGAAAATTGAGTAAACGAGATGGAGAACGTTTAGGTTTTCCGGTTTTTGCCATGAATTGGAGCGATCCGAATACGGGCGGGATTACGCAGGGATTCCGTGAGCGCGGATTTCTACCAGAGGCATTTATCAATATGCTCGGACTACTCGGCTGGAATGATGGAACGGAACAAGAAATTTTTGATCTGCAAGAGCTGATAGATAAGTTTGACGTGGATCGCATTAGCAAAGCGGGCGCGAAGTATGATTTTGAAAAGGCCAAGTGGTTTAACCATGAGTGGATTAAGCGTACTGTCACGGAAGATTTATTGCCTCAGATTCGGGTGATCGTTGCGAATCACGGGCAAAACTTGGAAAATATTTCTGAAAATTATCTCGAATCTATTGTTGAATTAGTAAAAGAAAGGCTAACTTACGTTGAGGATTTTTGGGACCAAAGCCATTTTTTCTTTCAACGGCCAGAAACCTATGATGTGAGCGCAGTTAAGCCAAAGTGGAACGAAAATAAAACGGCATTTTTTTCCGGTATGACCAACGGGTTTGCCGAGCAAACCGATTGGTCAGCTAGCGGATTGGCAGAATTATTTAAAGGGCGTATTGCGGAATCCGGAATGAAAGTGGGAGAACTGATGATGCCGTTTCGTATTATGCTTGTAGGCGGTAAATTTGGCCCTGACGTGTTTCGTATCGCAGAGTTACTAGGTAAGCAGGAAGTTATTGCGAGAATAGAAAATGCTCTTCCCGAATTCCAAGATTAGAAAATTCAATCAATAAACCATAACAAACATGAAGGTACAATCTAAAATCCTACTGGCCTGCTGGGCAATCGTCTTGCTCGCGTTCTCATCGTGTTCAGACACAGGGGCCACGTCAAACACGCAACAACCCAACGGAGATTATCCTGAAGAAGAACTTGGATGGAAGTTGGGGGCACAATCCTACACATTTCGCTTGTTTACTTTTTTTGAGGCCTTGGACAAGATAGACAGTGCGAACTTACAGTATGTTGAAGGCTTTCCCGGACAACCGGTGGAAGCGGGAAGTGATGATGAAATGACCTACGAACTTTCCCAAGAAGGTAGGGATCGCGTGAAGGAAGCGCTTAAGGAAAAAGGAATTACCATGTATGCCTATGGGGTAGTCGGCGGGGAAGACGAGGCGGAATGGGAGAAGATTTTTGAATTTGCCAAAGATATGGGCGTCCAAGTGATCACAGCGGAACCCGCTGAAGAACAATTAGACTATATTTCAAAGTTATGTGACCAATACCAGATTCGTGTGGCCATTCATAACCACCCTGACCCGTCACATTATTGGCAACCCGAAACCGTTTTGAATGCCCTAGAAGGTCGTAGTCCATTGCTGGGTGCCGCAGGGGATGTTGGCCATTGGATGCGTTCCGGTTTAGACCCTTTAGAATCTTTAAAGAAGCTGGATGGCAAGCTGTATCATTTGCATTTCAAGGACCTCAACAAATTTGGAGAAAAGGATGCGCATGATGTTATTTGGGGAACGGGTAAATTACCATTAAAGGAAATTCAAGCAGAGTTAAAACGACAGGAATTTAACGGCATGATCTCCGCTGAGTATGAATATAAGTGGGAGAATAATTTGCCAGAGGTGACCGAAAGCGCGACGAATTTTCGGAAGGCAATCTAATATAATACCGAACAATAGAATAAGACGGCACTCATTTATACGGGGTGCCGTTTCTATTTTCTTATGGTTTAGATAATGTCTAATTGCTTGCTGTTTTTGTACGAAGAAAACGGCTTGGTCAATTTCTTCGCAATGATGTTTTGTTCTCGGTCGGGTTGGGCGAGCGCGTTGACGAAAGCTCAGACCGGATTGCCGCCAAACAGAAGAAAAAGGTGGGAAATTTTAGGAACAGGTCTGTCCCTTAGTCTTCTAGAATGAATGTTAATGAAGGCAAAGTGCCTTGCGAGTGCTGATCTATTTGCGGTTTTCATCAGCATCTAATGTCACTTCCCCATAGATCTCTTTGAAAGAATCGAGCACATCCAACCCCGTGCCTTCGATAAAACAAATGAGTTCGATTGCTAATAAATCTTTGACTTTTTCACTGGCGAGTCTGCTTATTTTCCCTTCAGCCATTCCAATTTTAGACTCCACGTCATTCTGCTTTTGAGTATAACGTTTCAGGAATCTGATTTCTGCTGGCAGATGGCTAAATTCGTTTAAAAAATTGAATTTTGGTCGGTTTGGAAATATGTTGTCTATAGCTCTGTTAAACTCATGTTCATCTCGGTTTGCGAATTTTAAGGCAGCCATGATTATTCGATAAAATTCTTCGGGGGAAAGCTTGGCCGTATCCTTATTGCAAAGATCGTTCATGCGTGGCTTTTTGACTGCTGCTACACGTCCGACTCTAGCTTTTACTACGCCTAATTTTTCCAAATACTTACCTAGCAATGTAGCCATGTTTTGTTTTGAGTGATTTTTGATTAAAATATTTGTTAAAGTCGTTTTAGTTCTTTATGTTTGTTTTTGTTACTGCGAAACAAAGTGGAGGGAAACCTCTACATAACGATTGTCACTTGCGCACGAAAGCCGTCAATTTTCCACGTAAGTCGACACGGGGTTCGCTTCCCATTGAAATTAGTATCTTTGAATACTCTTCAATGGAGCGAGCTTCCTGTCAGTCTTTGTGGAACTGCAATTTCGATTGCAGAGGCTCTTGACGGCGCCACGTGCAAAGCTTGGGGGTTCGCTCCGTTGATATTCACCACGGACTTCCCGAACGCTTTTGGAGTGAAATCGTTATCATAAACTTTTAAATGATGAGAACGATTACAAAACAAATTGCTACGCACCTTGAACTGAATTTCAGTCGGTGTCCTTTGTTTTTATTTCTGCACGTTTATAAGAACGTCATTTCAGCGCCAGAATAGTTTCCAATCTTGTTGTCGGACGAAAAAGGGAGGGTCGAAGATCGCAATCCAGTTGATTGATAATCGTTCGTGCGGCGAATGGGCTACACGGAGATCCTTTAAGCATTCCTTCATGAATGCCCGTATTTAAACGTCTAACCGACCTTCATAAGATAATAACCCACTTGATTGGGTCCTCAAATAGACACGGATCGGTAGTTTATTCTAGCACAATAAAAATAGCCAAACTTTCCAAGTCTTTCAACTTATTGTCTTCCTATTTTAATAAATAGGCATGAAGGTCGGTCTTTTTTTTCAAAAGGATTAAATAATAATAACCAATTAAAACGGTTTGGAAAAGCCTCGAGCTTATTCGGATCAAAAAAACCAGAAAACGTTTTACCGCTAAACGGTGTATCGTCGACTATTCTATTTTTATGGGAAATTTCTACTATTCAGATCCCAGTACTCTTCGGTACAGGTGGATCATAGAAACCTATTGTCTTATCTGCAGGCATATCTTTCGTTCGATGCGCCTCACAAACGACCTGTTTAGATTTTGTTTCAGTTTGTTTAATAATCGAAAGGCTGCCCCAATATTTCTGCGCAAGGGAATACAGGGGCTCTTTTCGTTCGTAGTCTCGATGATCAGAGGCATCATCAATGAAACGGCAAAAATGCCAATTCAAATTTTACATCCTAGAATGGCGGATGTAGCGAGAGCTTATCGATTGCGTTCTTGGCTTTATACAACCGTATTAATCCTCATTTCTGTTAATTTATTGGCACAGTCAACAAATGACGAACCTTCGGTCAAATCCCTAAGGGTGGGTGATTTGGTGCCGGAGGCCATCTGGAACACTCTGTTTTGACGGTGCGAAATGCCGTTTTTCGAGGATATTCGAAATTAAGGACCTGTGACCGTCGTATTCCGGTCAGTCGTGTAGCTGGGAAATAATCTTCAAGAAGGATGAGCTGCTTATTGTTTCGTGTACTTCTCGCTTTTAGTTGAATAATTCCTGGATATCTTCAGGGCTCAATGATTTGATAAAGGATTTTTCAGTTGTGATGAGCGATTCTGCAATATGTTTTTTCACCCCTTGCAAGGCAATAATCTTTTCTTCGATACTGTCTTTGGTAATGAACTTATAGATAAACACATTCTTTTTCTGTCCAATTCGGTGTGTCCGATCGATCGCTTGCTGTTCCACTGCAGGGTTCCACCATGGATCCAATATGAATACGTAATCCGCTTCAGTTAAGTTGAGACCAACCCCCCCGGCCTTTATGGAGATTAAAAAGACTTGCATCTCTTTGTCTTCTTTGAATCTTTGTACTTCGGCCTCACGACGAGTGGTAGCGCCGTCTAAGTACGCAAATTTTATCTCCTGCTTTTCCAAGTACTGTTTGAAAATTTGTAATTGTCGGACAAATTGTGAAAAGATCAGAACTTTATTTCCTTCTTTGATGATCGATTCCATGGTTTCGATCGCGGCGTCGAATTTTCCTGATCCGTCAAGGTAATCCTCGTCGACCATACGGGGATGGTTGGCGAGTTGTCTTAGTTTGGTAAGTCCCTGGAGAAGTATGATTTGTGACCCCCGCTTGTTCAAGCTACCATCCAGCAACGCATTCCGGTATTCTGATTTGACCGATTCGTAAGAAGCTTGTTGTTCGTCGGTCATCGTGCAATAGAAAATTTGTTCCGATTTCGAAGGCAATTCGGTCGCAACTTGTGTTTTGGTTCTGCGTAGAATAAAGGGTTTGATGATCGACTGTAAACGTCGTGCCTTCTCTTCATCTTTTTTCTTTTCAATGGGCTGGACGAATTCCTTCTGAAAGTAGTTAAACGTGCCCAAAAGGCCAGGATTAACCAAAGTCATCTGTGACCAAATATCCGCTACTGAATTTTCAATAGGCGTGCCGCTTAAAGCCAATTTATTCTGCCCCTTGAGGTGTCTCAGTGCTGCGAACGACTTCGACTGGGGATTCTTAATGTTTTGACTTTCGTCGAGCACGATATAGTTAAAGAAATAGCTCGCAAAAAGAGCTTCGTCGATTCGTGCAACTCCGTAGGTCGTGATGACCAGGTCGGCGCTGCTGAAGGTCACATTATCGCGACTCCTATTGGTCCCTGTATGCAGCAGGATACGGAGATTGGGTGTGAATCGTTCGGCTTCTTTTTGCCAGTTGAAGATCAACGAGGTGGGGACGATCAGTAATGATGTTTTTGCACCTTCATTGTTTGCCATATACTCCTTTTGGTATTGCAGTAGCGCTAAAGTCTGGACTGTTTTTCCCAGGCCCATATCGTCGGCAAGCAGTCCGCCGAAGCGGTAATGGTGTAAGAAATGAAACCAGTTATAACCCGCTTGTTGATAAGGGCGAAGGGAGCCTTGGAAACCTTCTGGGAGCGGCACCTGCTCGATCTCTTCAAAGTTACTAAGCTGTTGGATTTTATGTTTTATACCACTCTGAGATTTTTCGGTCACCTCGTTGAGAAGCCCAACATGCACTTTCTTGAGGCGCAATCCCCCTTTCTGGGAAGAAAACTGAAACAGTTGCTCATATTGAGCAAACCATTCTTTTGGGATCATCGCGACTTCTCCAGTGGGGAGTTCAAACTCCTGAATTTTATTGAGTATATGGCTGCGTAGTTCGTAAAAGGGTATCTCAAAGCTTCCAAACCGAACAACGGCCGCGATATCAAACCAATCGTTTTTTTCATCTATTTGAAGACTGAGAGTAGTTTTGCCAATAACGAATTTTTTAGCGTTTTGATGCTGATTTATTCGGAAACCCGCGTCGGTGAGTTCGGTCAAATGTTCATTGAGCCATTCGATGATAGAGGGCGTGATTCCATCCGCATCCGCATTGGGCTGATAGGTGTAAAAAATCGAGGAAATTTTCTGAAGTCCGAAACGTTCTAGAGCGTTAGTTTCTTGTTGTTCCCAGGTGAGTGACCGACGAATGCGAAAAAATCGATGCGTGTCATCCGCTTCATTTCCTTCATATCGGACCGTTACGGATTGCTGGGCTCCAGCGGAAAAAAGATAGTCTCCATAGCGAAAGTTCAGTTGCAACTCCGTGTTGCCTTCTTTTTTCTGTAGGATCGTTAGTTCTGCTTGACCCCGCTCTCTAAGGGTGCGGATTTCGAAACCTTCGGCATAAACGTGATGTTTCTCGATGAGACTGGTAACGAAGGTTTCGAAGTATTTTCTTTCTGTGGACCTGGAGATGGAAATGAATCGCTTGTCGAGAAATGGCGTTAATTTCTTCCCTTCCAAGTCTTCATCGAAATGATAGAGGACTTGATCGAGGAGAAGCCAAGCTTGCAGATTGACGATGACGGCGGCATCTCGAAACATAAATTCCATGCGATGTCCGTCGTGCTTTAATGTAGGGAAGTAACGCGTTTCCGATTCGTTGCGTCGAAAATGAAAGAGTATGCTGGTGGGTTTGGAGGCGATACGAAGCTCTTGATCAGCTGGATAGCCATCTTTGCTCATTAGAAAAAGTGGTTTATCACCAATGTTGTCTAATATTTCCAGCAGCTTTCTTTCAATCTTGGGACGGAGTAGGTCATAGGTTTTCTTGTCAAAAATCCTCGTGAAATAATCTGTTGGTCTGACCGCTTTCTTGTGGTATCGCTTGATAATATGCGTTTGCTCTATTTCGTCGCAGAGTTTAATAAGATTTCTTTCCGTGGCATCCAATGGATAGTGAAAAGAGTCGACGGTATAGCTGAAAACTCGTTGATAGGCAAGTGAGTAAGTCCCATTTGGGCTCAATTGCACCATGTGAGGCTCAATTAAGTATCCCAAATAAGGGTGTCTTCCAAGTGAAAAAACAAGGCGATATGTAGTTGATACTTCAGCGTATTGCATTCTTTGTTTAGAATACTAGTCGAAAAAGCTACTAATATACATCTAAAATCGTTTTCCCGCAGCCTCGGGGACTGTTAATTTTCACTAAATTTCGTTGGTTGAACCCTGAAATACTTGCTCGGCAGGACCGGAGAGATAAACTTGGCTGAAATTGTGTCCAGTTTTGTTGAATTCGACCGCTAGAACGCCACCCAATACTCGGATAGTGATATGGAATGGACCGTCCTGACCTGATTGTAAAGCAATACTCATTGCCGAGGCAACCGCACCCGTACCGCAAGCGAAGGTTTCTGCTTCTACACCACGCTCGAACGTTCTTAGGGAATATCCGTCAACTTCCTTTTGTACGAAATTGACGTTGATACCTTGTTCGCGGTAAAGCGGCTGATTTCGTATAGCAGCTCCTCGCTGGTTAACGTCAATGGCGGACAACTCATCGACGAAACAAACGTAGTGAGGCGAGCCGGTGTTGAGAATAAACGCATCGTCATCCTTATGGTGCTGATCAACGTCAACCATGCCTAGGCGTACCTGATTGTTTTCAATAGTCGCCTCATGCCGCCCGTCCACTGCCAAAAAGACAGCCTCTTTACGAATAATGTCTAAATCTCTAGCGAAAGCGACTAAGCATCGGCCACCGTTCCCACACATTGTTCCTTCCTTTCCATCCGCATTAAAATAGCGCATTCGGAAATCATAATTATTTGTATCTTGAAGGAGCATAAGTCCGTCTCCACCTACTCCGAATCTCCTATCACATAATTCTCGAATTAATTTTTCGTTATTTTTATCAAATAAAGCCTTTCTATCGTCAATTAAGATAAAATCGTTCCCAGCACCCTGGTATTTATAAAATTGAATTTCACTCGCCATATCCTTGAGATTCTCAGCAAAAATTAATATTCTTGTTACAATTATAACCTGTGTTGTTAAGTTTTGTTAAATCTTACTGATGGACGTCTTTGATTAACAAATTTTAACTGACAAAAGTTGTCAAGAGGG
The DNA here is from genome assembly GCA_052092145.1 of Sphingobacterium sp. Taxonomy (GTDB): domain Bacteria; phylum Bacteroidota; class Bacteroidia; order Sphingobacteriales; family Sphingobacteriaceae; genus Sphingobacterium. The sequence continues at coordinate 33,967 of JBQDCW010000008.1, forward strand.
TTCAAATGGTATTACATTTGACCAATGCAAATATGAAATTAACACAATCGTAGCATTATTCAATATATTATAATGAAAAAATTAGGAATAACATTATTAGCGGCCATCGTCGGAGGGATGATTGCGGTCGGCGTATTCAAACTCTTCGAAAATAAACAGATGGATAACATGACGTTTGAGGAGCGTCAGAACGTATATTATGCCAACAACCCAGATGGAGAGGTTCGCTCTTCTACAGGTAACCCAGACTTTACCGGAGCCGCGGCTGCGGTATCTCCAGGAGTGGTTCATGTTCAGGTGACCATGAGCGGGAGAGAGTCACGGGGTAGAGGCGGCGGCTCACCTTTCGACTTATTCGAGGAGTTTTTTGGTGTACCTCAACAACGTAGAGGACCTGCAAGACCTTCAACAGCATCTGGATCTGGCGTGATTATTTCCCCAGACGGGTATATTGTCACCAATAACCACGTGGTAGCCGAAGCAGACAAAATTGAAGTGGTCTTAACAGATAAACGCAAGTTCGAAGCAAAAGTTATTGGTCGAGATCCAAACTTTGATCTGGCTTTGATTAAAGTTACAGCAAACGATTTGCCTATTGTGAAGTTCGGAGATTCGGATAATGTCCAAATCGGAGAATGGGTATTGGCCGTGGGGTATCCGCTAGGTCTTCAATCGACGGTAACTGCGGGAATTATCAGTGCAAAAGGTCGTCGTATCGGTATTTTGGACGAACCTCAGCGGGGTCGTGGTATGAGACAAGAGGAACAGATGATCAGTAATGCGGTCGAATCCTTTCTACAAACTGACGCCGTAATCAATAGGGGCAATAGTGGTGGAGCACTGGTGAACGCTAGAGGGGAATTGATTGGTATCAACTCCGCGATTGCTTCGCCAACCGGTACCTACGCTGGTTATGGTTTTGCGATTCCGATCAATTTGGCGAAAAAAATTGTCGAAGATTTTAAAGAATTCGGCAGTGTAAAACGCGGATACGTGGGGGTGACATTTACAGAAATCAATGATGCGCTTCGCGAAGAAGTCGGCATAACAAATGTCAACGGATTGTATGTTCGCGATGTCGTCAAAGGCGGTGCCGCTGAAGCTGCGGGCATTAAGGCAGGCGATATTTTAACCAAAATAGAAGGAAGAGTCATTTATGGGTCCCCAGATCTCCAGGAGCATGTTGCTAGACTACGTCCAGATGATAAAATTAAATTGACGTATGCGCGAGACGGTAAGGAGAAAACCGTTACCGTGACTCTGAAAGGCGAGGAAATCAAACCGAAGGTAGAAGATGAGCAATCTACAGCCTCTGCGACTGAAATATTCAATCGTTTGGGCGCGAGCTTTATCCCGGCGAGCGATGCGCAAAAGAAAGCGCTAGGAGTGCGCTCTGGTGTGGTGGTATCACAGGTGCACGAAGGTGGAGTTTTTGAATACTTCGGCGTAGAACGTGGGTTGGTAGTTACTGAAGTCAACGGAAAACCGGTCAACACCGTTGATGAAGTGGAAAAAGCGCTTGCCAGCACTCAACGGAACATCGTTCGTGTAACAGGCGTGCCTGAAAAAGGCAGTACCGTACAGTTTAATGTGCCCTTAAATTATTAAAACTTAGAGAAGTACATAAAAATAGACCGAACGCCCCCAGAGAGTAATTACGCTTTGGGGGCGTTTTATTCGTGGTGGTCAGCGGAAACCTGTTTTTGGTGTCGAATATTGACAGGCAGAAACTAGGTTGAGGGTTCATTGCTGCGCTAAATAATGTTATATTTGGACCCGGCAACTCGTCCGGAGGTATGTGCACTATAACAGTACGCGATAACCGATCTGCGAGGCGGTCGTCGGTATTTTACATACGATTAATCTGTCGATTGAAGTGTTGATTCCCTTGTAAATAAGTCTCCTATAGGGATTTAATCATCGGCTAGGCTTATTGTTATGGTTTTACTTATACTTGAATGGCGCAGGCAGGTCGCTAAATGTCCATGAATGAGACGCTGGACACCTGCAATTTGTTATGAGAATATTAATGGTATGTCTTGGTAATATTTGTCGATCTCCCCTGGCCCATGGGATATTGGAAAATCTAGCGAAAGAAAATGATTTGAGTTGGACTGTTGACTCTGCCGGTACCGGAGACTGGCACGTGGGATTACCACCTGATGAGCGATCCATCCGGGTGGCCCAACAGAACGGTATCGATATTTCAAGTCAACGTGCACAATTGTTCACGCCAGTTCTTTTTGATCAATTTGATCGAATCTTGGTGATGGACCGCAATAATTTGGAGACGGTCACCGGTCTGGCCCGCACTCAGGAGGAAAAGCGTAAAATATCGCTGTTTTTGGAAAACGATATTGTTCCTGATCCCTATACAGATTCCACTCAATTCGTTCCGGTCTTTGATTTGATTGCTAAACGATGCCACGAATTGTTGGCGACGTGGAAAGGAGGTGCAGATGCAAGCAAGTGAGGTGAATAAAAAATGGAAAGAGCTGCAGGTTGCTATTGCAGAGGATTTTGATATGGATATACCCGATATCAAGGTGATGCTGTTTTTGATAGGTGTGCAGGAATTGGGGCAAGGCCCTAAGGAGTTCTCTAAACGAGAGAAGGAGGAATTAATGCATATCGCAACCTGTCGTCTATTCAATAGCTTAGGGTTTTATGAGCTGAGCGGGCAAGATGAGGAGGGCTGGCCTCATTGGGAGCTGGTTAAACAAGTTCCTAATTACACACTGATGGAACAAGAAATGATTATTAAATCATTAATAATTGATTATTTTGAAGATATCTATTTCAACTAATATGAGGAAAATTTTATTGGTCTGGATCGGGTTACTCTACTGCGGTTCATTAGTGGCTCAAACACCCACCCATTATTACATCGAAATTAGCACCAATAAGGGAAATGGACTCATCAAGCTCTATAATGAAACAAGACAGCACCGAGATAATTTTGTACAGTTAGTGAGAGAAGGGTTTTATGATTCGTTGCTTTTTCATCGTGTTATTGAAAATTTCATGATACAAGGAGGAGATCCCAATTCAAGGTACGCTGCAAGTCGTCAGCGGCTGGGGGAGGGTGGACCGAACTATAAAGTGCCTGCGGAAATTCATACCGATCTTGTTCATAAAAAGGGCGTGTTGGCGGCTGCACGAGACGATAACCCGGCAAAGGAATCCTCTGCCTCACAGTTTTACCTGGTACAAGGAAGAGTTTTTAATCAGGAGGCCTTAGATTCGTTGGAAACTTTTCGTTTGAAAGGAGAAATGCTGAGTCCATTTCAGCGGGAAACGTATTCCACCATAGGAGGCGTGCCTCATTTGGATGGCAATTACACGGTTTTCGGTGAAGTTATTGAAGGAATCGGTCTGATCGACAGCATAGCAGCGGTAGAGACCGACGACTACGATCGCCCGTTGAATGACGAACGTTTCGCGATGAAGGTCCTCGATCGCAGACAAGCGCTTGACTTGGAACGCAAACTCGAGGGGTTACCGCCGAAAAAAGGACTCTTCACTAAAATAATCGATGGGCTCAAATCGAGGCACTATAAATTGCCGTAATTAAATATTGATTTTAAGGACACCAATAAAGGAATCGTGGCGTAATTCCCCCGTTGCTCGAGCAGTGGTCAACTGGTCGCCAATTACATGATGAAAATTATTACCTATAATGTTAATGGACTGAGAGCCGCGTTGAGAAAAGGATGGTTGGACTGGATTAAAACGACTTCGCCAGATGTGATTTGTTTGCAAGAAATCAAAGCGAGTCCGGATCAGGTCCCTGAAATTGTTTTATTGGAAGCGTTAGGATACGAGCACTATTGGTACCCGGCCCAAAAAAAAGGCTATAGTGGAACAGCCATTTTCACCCGGATTAAACCCAACCACATTGAGTATGGGTGTGGCCAGGAAGACTATGATTTTGAGGGGCGTATTATCCGAGCGGATTTTGACGACACTTCGGTGATGAGTGTGTATTTTCCGTCCGGAACCACCGGCGGAATTAGACAAGAATTCAAATATCGTTTTTTGGATGATTTTCAATCCTATAGTAATGACTTGATAAAGGAAAAGCCCAACTTGGTGATCTGCGGAGACTTTAATATTTGTCACCGAGCGATCGACATCCACAATCCAAAGTCGAATGCAAATAGTTCAGGATTTTTGCCTGAAGAGCGCGAGTGGATGGATAACTTTATACATTCGGGTTATGTAGATTCCTTTCGCAGTTTAAATCCAGAACCACATCATTACAGCTGGTGGTCTTATCGTGCCGGTGCTCGATCCAGAAATTTAGGCTGGCGAATCGACTACAACATGGTATCTGAGGGATTAAAGGAACGAATCAGCACGGCTAGGATTTTGCCCGATGCCGTTCACTCCGATCATTGTCCGGTTGAGCTGGTGCTGAGTTAGTTTCATCAAAATACGGGTCCGGTCACCTTCTTCACCTTTCAGGCAGAAATCCCGGGTCGGCTTGGTTTTTTTGTCTTTTTTTTTGTGAAATAATAGTTAAGTTTAGCGATCCGCAGTTTTTTGAATGGAACTGCTTTTGACTAGAGGTATGACTAATGAAGAAGCCTGTTATAGTGATCAAATTCGGTTCCGCTTCGCTGACCACCGATGGCGAAATTGATGAACATATTGTACTAGAGATCGCCCGGCAGTGTGCCCAGCTACGGGCGCACTATAATATCGTTCTGGTCTCATCGGGTGCGGTCACCGCCGGTAAAAAATATATTCTTAACTATAGCGGAACAGTAGCACAGCGAAAGGCAGCAGCAGCAATCGGCAACCCCCTGTTGATGCGAACCTATGGGTCGTATTTTCACCCTTTTAAAATTGCGATCGCTCAGAGTCTCTGCGAACGACATCACTTTGCCAATAGGCGCCAGTTCCTACAGCTGAAAAATACCTATGAGACCCTCTGGAAAAACAATATTATCCCGATTGCCAATGAAAACGATGTGGTCAGTGATAAGGAATTAAAATTTTCTGATAACGATGAGCTAGCAACCCTAATAGCCTTGGGATTTGGTGCCGATCAACTGCTCTTTGGTACGACAGTTTCAGGCGTATTGGATCGGGAAGGAGAGGTCTTGAAATGCTTGGAGATCATCGATAAGACGGCGCTCTCATTGGCCCGTAAAGAAACATCAGGATCGGGCTTAGGAGGGATGGTCTCCAAGCTAAACTTCGCTCGATTGGCAACGCGAATGGGAATACGGGTGGTGGTCTTTTCAGCCCGAGAGCCAGACGGCATCTTAAAGGCAGTAGAGGGGACGACCGGCACGGTTTGCTTGCCATTTAATAAACGACTCTCCTCGCGTAATAAATGGCTGGTCAGCGGCAGCTTGATTGCCGGTTTAATTCAAGTCGATCGGGGAGCGATCGATGCGCTGGAAAAACGAAAGAGTTTATTGGCTGTGGGGGTGATTGATATTCTACAGGGGTTCCAGGCAGGGGAGGTTGTTCAAATTGTCGACGAGAATCGAATGGTGTATGCCGTAGCTAAATCAAAAATAGACTCGGACGACTTGCGCTCCCTGAAGGATCGAAAAAAATTCGAGATTGCTCATGCCGATGATATCGTGTTACTATAAGTGATGGTCCTTGTGGGTCGGACTGCGAGACTCGTCTGGGGGAACGGATGGAAGTAACAATTTGGATAGAAACAATTGGAGTCTACACGAGGCATTAATCCATGTTGGAAAAAAATTGTCCAAGGATTAGAATTTAGCCTTTTGGTCAGATAGAGGAGAATATCGCTTTACCTTTGGGCGATTGGATGGGCTATAGTTTCTTTAGGACGAAAGTAGCTAATGGAATAACGTGTTGGATTCACGTTGAAATTGGATCCACCATATAAATATACACATTCGAGCAATTCGCGGGCAAAGAAATTGATCATCGAAAAAAGATTCATTGGATCAGGATAAATTAGACAATTATGGGCATTCGTTTTGAGAATAAAACTAAGCTAAATTGGGTAAAGGAAGTAGAACAGTTTTTACGTTTGCTGCTAGAGGGTAATGTCGATGGTAAACGCGAAAAAAGCACCGAGTCACTTGAAACAGCTTATCGAGATTTTTTTAATCGGGAACGTTCTTTTTTTCAAAAGCATAACCCCGCTGATTTGGATGCTTTCATAGACGAATTAGACAGTGAACAGGTGCCCCCTCTGGCAGAGCTACTCCTGCAAGATGGATTAATTCATGGAGACTCTTCCTTACTAACTAATGCGCGTTACGTTCTGGAGCGGAACATGCGAACGACAGGGGCGATGTCTCTTCAGGATTATGAAAAGCTTTCCATTATCAGCAACGCATTAAAAACATAGCGTTATAGAGGTTATAGTAGAGATTTAGTCTTTTAAAATATCTCGCGCGATGACTAGGCGCTGGATCTCTGATGTCCCTTCGTAGATTTGTGTGATTTTTGCGTCTCGCATCAATCGTTCGACATGGTATTCCTTTACATAACCGTATCCACCGTGAATCTGGACGGCTTCTACCGTATGTTTCATGGCGACCTCGGAGGCAAAAAGTTTCGCTATAGCAGCGGAACGGCCGTAGGGTTTTCCTTGATCTTTTTCCCAGGCCGCTTGATAGGTTAATAACCGAGCCGCTTGAATATCAGTTTCCATATCCGCCAATTTAAACTGAATGGCTTGATGCTCCGCAATCGGCCTGCCGAATGTCTTGCGTTGTTTGGCATAGGCTAAAGATAATTCGAACGCTCCTGCTGCGATGCCTAATGCTTGAGCGGCAATACCTATACGACCACCGTCCAAGGTCTTCATCGCGAATTGGAAACCCAGCCCTTCCTCGCCAATCCGATTTTCATGTGGCACTTTAACATCGTTGAACATTAAGGAATGAGTATCGGAGCTACGAATGCCTAATTTGTTTTCCTTAGGACCAATGGTGAACCCTGGCATACCTTTTTCAAGGATGAACGCGCTAATACCCCGGTGACCTTTTTCTGGGTCTGATTGAGCGATGACGATATAGAAGTCCGCGTTTCCTCCATTGGTGATCCAGTTTTTTACGCCATTCAGGACATAGTGATCTCCGTTGTTCTTCGCCTGCGTTTGTTGGGAAGAAGCGTCTGAGCCCGCTTCGGGTTCAGATAACGCGAACGCTCCCAATGCGTTGCCTTCGGCCAGAGGACGAAGATATTTCTCCTTTTGCAGTTCTGTTCCAAATTCAGATAAGCCGTAAAGCACCAGTGAGTTATGGGCGGAAAGGATGACCGCTGTCGCGGCGTCAATTTTGGCAATTTCCTCGATGGCCAACACATAGGATAAGGTATCTAGACCAGCACCCCCGTATCGGGTGGGTGTCATGATGCCCGTTAAACCCAGATCGGCCATTTCGCTAATGTATTCATGGGGAAACTCAGCCATTTCATCGCGCTCAATGACCTGTTGTTTTAATCGCAGCGCGAACGCTCGAACGGTCGTTTGGATCAGGAGATGTTCCTCGGATAGATTGAAATTCATCGCGGCGTATTTTGGTTACTCGAATATACTATAATATGTTATGTTAGCATAGTAAAATGGTGAATATTTTCTTCCAATCTTCCTGTCGGGAAACATTTTCTTTGCAGTTGCGTTACTATATAGGGTCGAGAAACATGATGGGAGGTTTGTTACTGGTGTTGGAATTTTGAATAAAATCTAGTATATTGGTAGAGTAAATAGAAGTCGTTAACGTTAAAATAAAAAAATAATAGTATGAGTTTAAAACTAGGAGATATTGCACCGAATTTTCAAGCAAAAACAACAGAAGGTGATATTGATTTTCATGAATATATCGAGGGCAAATGGGTCGTACTTTATTCGCACCCATCGGACTACACCCCGGTGTGTACCACCGAGCTCGGCCGCACAGCACAACTGAAGTCAGAATTCGATAAACGTAATGTTAAGGTTTTAGCCCTTAGTGTCGATTCTGTAGACGATCACCATGGTTGGGTTAAAGATATCAATGAGACACAAAATACAGAGGTGAACTTTCCGATCATCGCAGATGAAGATCGTCATATTTCAGGACTTTATGATATGATCCACCCGAATGCCTCTGCTACTGCTACGGTTCGCTCGGTGTTCGTTATTGGGCCGGATAAAAAAGTGAAGTTGACACTGACGTATCCAGCTTCTACTGGGCGGAATTTCAATGAAATTTTACGGGTTATTGACTCCCTACAATTAACAGAAGATTATCAGGTGGCAACACCAGCAGATTGGGAGGATGGGCAGGATGTCATCGTCGTTCCGGCAATTAAAACAGAGGACATTCCGGCTAAATTCCCCAAAGGACACAAGGAAATTAAACCCTATCTCCGTACAACGCCGCAGCCCAATCGTTAGCCGGTGATACGGACGAAATAAGCGGTCTCAATCTTTTTGGTTAAAATCCTTAAGACCTGCCTCCTATAGGGTCGGTGTTAAGGATTTTTTTAGTGGAGTCCGTACGCTTGGAACGACTGACAATACTACGGATGAAATGCGGAGTAAAAAAAAGAACCGTGCATAAAGACGGTTCTTTTCTATACTAAAGTCCTATCAATTTATCAGTAGACCTTGACCATGTAGATAAAGTCCTGTAGTTTTTTGATTTGTTCCGTGCGGGGCAGGCTTGATAAAATGTTTTTATTGTTCAATACAATATTTCCTTTCAATGAGTCTGCCGGAATTCGATTTAGGCTTTCGATAAGAGCTTTGGTCTTAATAGCGAATGCAGCACCATCTAAGCCTTTTTGTTTGCCTGAAATAATACCGATAATATGACCATTCCGGTCAAGAAGCGGACCGCCACTATTTCCCGGGTTGACGGGAACCGAAATCTGGTAGGCCGTTGTGTCCCCACTATAACCGGTTGCAGAACTTAGATAACCTTCACCATACACCGCTTCGTCACGAGGATAACCGATTGTAAAAATATCTTCCCCCAAATCCATTTCCTGTTTGCGGAAAGTGTATGGTATCCTCGTTTCCGTCATAAATGTCGAATCCGATATATGTAAAATTGCCAGATCTTTCTCTGGATCCACGTGTATTACCGACGCTTTAAAGGAGTCGCCTTTGTAGTTTTGGAGATAAATGGAATCTGCACCACTGACCACGTGAAAATTCGTGACCACATACCCATCCTGCGTTAACATAAAGCCAGTGGCGCCGTATTGGAGTGGATCCAATGCCGTATCATGCTCTTTATTGAAATTACTTATGGCGTTCTGATGCGCATTAACGTTACGTTTGACGTTATTTACTTCTCGTTTTAAAGCGCTATAGTCCGATGTCGTTCTTTTTATTGTCGAAAAATATCCGGTCAGATACAACGTTGCTAGCGAGGACAAAACAGCAATTACTGCTGCCGCTGCCGCATTAATCTTAAGTATCCGCCACGTCCGGATAAAAATTGTTTCTTTAGGCTTCGTGCGGAGGGTTTGGGAAACTTCTGCCTTGAATTCACTGCGTTTGGCCCCCGTCTTCATGACTTCGATGAATTGCGCGTGGGCATTATACATCGATTTCCATTCGACATTTTGTTCACGTAACTCCTCGAATTGCGCTCGTTCACTATCACTCATTTCTTCACGCAGATAGCGATCAGCCATTTCGATAAATTCTTCCTGTCTCATTTTTCGTTGTTACTATTCAGATTTCTGACCAAAGAACAGCTTTTTTAGCCGTTGCAGGCATTTGTATTTTTGTGTCTTGGCGTTGTCCGTACTGGTGTAGCCCATGAGCTCACAAATATCCTTCATGGATTTATTGTTAATATAGAACTCCTTAAGTATCGTTTTACAAGGCTCTCCAAGTAAGTTCATCGCCGTATGCATTTTTTTGAATTCGAGCTCTTTCTCCTCGTGGTTGACGATATCTTCTTCGACTTCCACAACCTCAAAATTCTCTTGTTCTACGATATTTACCGTACGATCTCGCTTCCTTAACTGCTTTAACCAAAGCCTACGACATACTGCGTATAAAAAAGTACTGATTTTACTCCGCAGTATAAAGTCATGTTGCAAGACCTTATCATAAAGAACCATGACCGCTTCTTGGAAAATATCCTTGGCTTCGTCTTCAGTTCCATTATTGGCTAAAATAAGGTACAGAATTGACGGAAAACTGGATTTGTAGATATAAGATACGACGTTATTTTCCCCTTGTCGTAAACCTTCCAACAATTCGGTGTCCGATCTTGTCTGCGGTGATATTTTCCTTATTTTGCTCACTTATTAATACCTTATCTGTCAAATAGTAACCCAAGAATTTAAAAAAATAATTCGGGGATTCACGTACGCCAAACCTAAAACAATTTTTATGCATAATCAATGCCAGGACACCTTAAAGTTCGTGCATAAAGCAAAAGACACCATCCAAAAAAGAAGGTGCCTTGCCGTTTTAAAGAGTGTTGATCACCTCATACGTCTGAAAACGTGCTTTGGTAGTATTCCCCGACAAATGGAACCGGTTTTGTCGTTCCGTTTGCGGCACTAGTAATCCCCAAGAACCATAAGACAACCATGACAAGTATCCCAATGGTTGCGATCGCCAAACCGATAAATGGAATGTAACTGAGGGCACTTAGGATGAGAATGCTCAAAACTATGCCAAGCGATTGTCGAATGTGAAAAGAGGCAAACTTATGCCTTTTTTCGTTATTAAGCACATAGGCAATAACAAGACCAATGATGGTCAGATAGGCAATGATTGCGATATTTTTGCCATCATTATTATCCCTGTCTTTCTCTGTGGACTCAGTGTTTTCCATGATTTAAAGGTTTGTCGTTACCTTAAAAATACGATAAATATTTTAAAGTTCATTTTTATTAGCACCAGGGCATGGCTTGGGGCATTCAGGGCAACCGTAAACGAGATATAGGTGATCACTAGACGATTAAAATTGGTTGACAAATCCTTGCCTGCACGGTACTGTGGACGCTGCTGGAGTTGATGATGTATTTTTAATGGGACCGGTGTAAAGGTTCCTGCCTGTAATTTATTATATTTGTAACACGATAAACCCATGTATTTGAAGGTGATAGCCTCTTGTTTTTAAATATTTTATCATAAGCCGTATACATATTTTTATGACTAAGTCTCTAGTAAATTAGGGTGTTTCTTTGTTTTGGAGTTGTTCGCAAATCATTGTTTTATTGTTATGGAAGGGCGACAATGTGTTGCTGGTAACCACCGGATGTTGTGTGTTGGTCGCCTAGTTTACGGCAGAGGAACTGTCTGCCGGGCACTATCGATCAATGGAACGGGGCAGGAGCCGACAAAGCAGCCGGGCAATAACAATGAATCAATTATGAAAGGTACTCGTGCCAGGCCCTAAGGGGGACTTGGCAGATATTCCTATAAGAATTGGGGTTTTTGAAATTAAAAACCTATAAAACCATAATTCTAAAACGTATTTTTTTGATCAACTAAACTAGCAAAATATGGAAACTTCCTATTCGCGACGCAATTTCTTATACTCGGTGAGCCTACTAGCAGCTGGGACGGCCGTTTCTTTTCCTTCAGCGGCGTTTGGAATGCAGCGAAAGCTCCGTGTCGTCCTGGTCGGAACAGGCATAAGAGGGATTTCCTTTTGGGGTCGCCGATTGATTGAACAGTATTCCGAGCAATTGGAGTTTGTGGGGCTTAGTGATATCAACCCCGGGCGATTGCAATATGGAAAGCAATACATGAAGGCGGATTGTCCAACTTTTCTGAATTTCGAAGAAATGCTGAAGAAAACAAAGCCTGATTTGGTTATCGTGTGTACAACGGATTCAACGCATCATGAATACATCATTAAGGGGTTGGCTGCGGACTGCGATGTGCTAACGGAAAAACCTCTGACGATTGACGAGACCAAAGCTCAAGCGATTTTGGATGCCGAACGCAAATACGGAAGAAGCTTGATTGTCGGTTTCAATTACAGGTGGAGTCCTTACATGACAAAAATCAAGGAGTTAATCATGCAAGGCGAGATTGGCGAAATTACATCTGTCGACTTCAATTGGTTCCTCAATGTCCATCACGGCGCTTCCTACTTCCGACGCTGGCACGGATTGATGGATAAAGGCGGGTCGCTTTGGATTCATAAGGCCACCCATCATTTCGATTTGCTCAATTGGTGGCTTGATTCGGAGCCCGCTGAGGTGTTTGCCTATGGAGCGCTAGAACATTATGGTAGAAATGGACCTTTTAGAAGTACGAGCTGTCGAAGCTGTCCCCATCAGCAGCAGTGTGATTACTATTGGGATATCACCAGTGACGCTCTTGCCATGAATCTGTATGTTGCGAACGAGGCCCACGATGGATATATCCGGGACGGCTGTGTTTATCGGCAAGAGATTGACATATACGATAAGATGTCAGCACAAATCAAATATGCGAACGACGTCGTTGCCAACTACTCGTTGACCACATACTCTCCTTTTGAAGGGTGGAGGATCTCTTTCAATGGAAGCAAGGGTCGTATTGATGCTTGGTTGGATATCCCATGGATGAAAAATGAGCGCTTGGATCAGGATAGTTTACACGCTGCGGAGATGCAGCAGGCGGGCGATGAAGACACCATCCATGAGCCCGTGGTCCTCTATAGAAACTGGAAGGATTACCAGATCATCCAGGTAGCGAATGAACGCGGCGGGCATGGTGGCGGTGATCGACGGCTGCAAGACCAGCTATTTAAGCATCCCGAGGCCTCCAATCCGTATGGTCATGCTGCGGGCTTACGGGATGGCGTGATGTCGATTCTGGTTGGGGTGGCTGCCCGTCGCAGCATTGAACAGGGAAAGCCGATTAAAATCGAGACGTTGACTGATTTGAAACCAAAGGCAAAACGAGGATGAAAAAATAAAGGGCTGTTGCGCTTCTGAAATAAAATTTAAATCGTGGAATTTTTGAAGATCAATAATGGTATATCTTGTGGGGACGATGATATATACTTTCTTTTTAGCGGTCTGGACGGGATTCGAA
>JBQDCW010000008.1:47060-140345 GCA_052092145.1 Sphingobacterium sp.
CCCGCGACCCCATGCGTGACAGGCATGTATTCTAACCAGCTGAACTACCAGACCTAAAAAATGAATATTTACACAGAAAATGGGATTTCGTGTAAATTTTAGCGGTCTGGACGGGATTCGAACCCGCGACCCCATGCGTGACAGGCATGTATTCTAACCAGCTGAACTACCAGACCTTTTCCCCCTTTTGGAGGTGTGCAAATATAGTGTTTATTTCTAATTCTGCGAGTAAAATTTTGAAAAATCTTATTGTCCCGCGCCCTCTTTCATCTTTTCTGCATTCTCAGCAAACTGCAGTGCGTCGATAATTTCTTGGATTTCACCGTCCATTATCGCACTTAAATTATACATGGTCAACCCGATACGGTGTTCGGATACACGGCCTTGTGGATAGTTGTAAGTTCTAACTTTCGCGGAACGGTCACCTGTGGAAACCATTGTTTTACGTTTAGCTGCAATGTCTCCATGCTTTTTTTGAACCTCCAATTCGTAAAGTTTGGTTCGGAGCATCTCCATGGCTAATTCACGGTTAGCGAGCTGTGAACGTTCCACTTGACAAACAACAACAATCCCAGTGGGTTTGTGTGTGAGCTGAACTTTCGTCTCCACTTTGTTTACGTTCTGGCCTCCCGCACCACCTGAACGCGATGTTTGCAGCTCAATGTCGCCGGGATTGATCTCCACATCAACTTCCTCCGCCTCAGGAAGAACAACGACAGAAGCTGCAGAGGTATGAACACGGCCTTGGGTTTCGGTATCGGGAACACGTTGTACGCGGTGAACACCGGACTCATATTTAAGTTGTCCGTAAACATCTTCTCCAATTACTTTTAAAACAACCTCCTTATAACCTCCAGAAGTTCCTTCGGTGACGTTCATCACTTCGGTACGCCATCCTTTGTGTTCGAATAGTCTGGTATACATGCGATACAGATCGCCCGCAAATAGCGCTGCTTCGTCGCCACCGGCCCCTCCTCGGATTTCGATCACCGCATTTTTGCCGTCTTCAGGATCTTTTGGGATCAGCATTAAACGGATTTCTTCTTCTTTTTCGTCCTTCTGAGAAAGCAGGATGTCGAGTTCTTCTTTTGCCATTTCTCGAAGCTCCTGATCCTTTTCGTTGGCCAAAATATCTTTGTTGGTTTCAATATTGCTAACCATATTTTTATAAATATGGTATTGATCGACGATTTTGGAAAGATCTTTATACTCTTTGTTGAGTTTAGCGAAACGCTTCATGTCGTTGATGGTTTCAGGATCACTAAGTTCCTGTTCAACTCCTTCCCAGCGTTCTTTTATTGCTTGTAGTTTTTTTAACATATGATGGCTCCAAAAATACCGAGTCTCAAATACATTCTTGAGAACGGAAAAATAAACTACAAAATTAAAGAAATTATGTGGTTTTGAGGTTATATAATAGAAATCCGCCTGAATTTTTCTGAACGGTGGACGCTGAAAATATATAAATCAGCGATTTTCTTCTACGGTTTCCGAATTTAATCCTTAGTAATCGTAGGGAAATCAGCACCCTATGACGACGGAGACAACGCTTTAATCCCGAGAATTGATGCCATCCATGTGAAAATGAAGAATCTGCATCCGGAATTAGCGAGTTTTTTGAAAAATAAAACACCCATTCGTACGGTTCCCCACGGCCTTAATTCCTGACCATATTGGATAGGCCGTTTCCTAATGGGAATGCTGAGAGTGGCTCTAATCAGAAGGCTCAAACTAGCCGATACGCTTGTATAAATTCAAAATGTCAACGGTACCTATCCGCACGAGTATTTCCCCACTAGACCACCCAGAATTAAAAGGAACCAATTGATAATTATTGGAATTTAATGCTTTATGAAGATAGCGGTAGGATCCGGTTTGACCGGTTCGAATGAAATCCTGATTTTTGAAGGTGGTACTTCTTTAGTAAACTGTTCGATTAAAATAGTTTTCGTTGACTAACGGGACAATGGAATTGACGATTTTCCACAATTCCATTGTCGAAGCTCTAAGCGTTGACCGTCCCAAACAGCGTAACTTTGGTAGTTGATCCATTCCCCTAAATTAATAATTTGGCTCTGCTCGTTCAATGGCCGGTCATAGGGAAGATGACGATGACCGAAGATGAAGTAATCCACTTGTTCTTGTGCTAATACTTCCTTGGCGTACTGTAGCAGCCATTCCTGGTCCTCGCCGAGGAATTTTTCCTCATTCCCGCTGGAAATCCGACTGTGTTTTGACCAACGTCTCGCTATGGCTATTCCCAGATTTGGGTGGATCCTAGCAAATAGCCACTGACACGCAGGACTCCTAAATATTTTTTTTAATAATTTGTATCGCCGGTCACCAGGCCCGAGCCCGTCACCATGGTGGATGTAGAACTTTTTACCATTTAAGGTAATTCGTTTCTCGTCGCTGATGATCTCCGCATTTAGCTCTTCAGCCAAATAGCTAAACATCCACATATCATGATTGCCTTTGAATAAGGTAATTTTCACGCCCAAATCATTGAGTTCTGCAAGCTTACCTAAAAAGCGGATATATCCTTTTGGGACCACGTTGTTGTACTCGAACCAAAAATCGAAGATATCACCAACCAAGTATAACGCCGCTGCATCGTGTTTGATAGCATCTAGCCAAGAAACAATATGTCGTTCCCTTTCATTAGAGGCATCATAAGGGAAAGATCCCAAATGAAAATCTGATGCGAAATAAACTTTTGTGCGTGGAGACATTCTTTCCAAAACTACTATATAATTATTTATTATCAAATATGCACGCATTTTAGGTAGCGAAGTATAAAACTCCTATTTCTTTAGCAAATAGGTAGTTTACAGAGCGATTTAATTGATTAGTTTTGTGTGGACTAATTTTTTAACAGTATGATGAAATACCTTGGTTTAGGCATTTTAGCAATCAGTTTGGTTGCTTGCCAGCAGGAAAACAAAATTGAATCAAAAACTGATATGATTGTAAAACCGTACCCGCAGACAAAAAAGGGGGAACAAAAGGATGATTTTTTTGGAACTGTCGTCGATGATCCCTATCGGTGGCTCGAAGATGATCTTTCCGCCGAAACCAAAGATTGGGTCAAAGCCGAGAATGAGGTTACAGAGGATTACCTTGGACAAATCCCCTTTCGCGAAAATATTAGTAAGCGTTTAGAGCATCTTTGGAACTATGAAAAAGAAACGGCTCCGTTTAAGGAAGGAGATTATACGTATTATTACAAAAACGACGGTTTGCAAAATCAGTACGTTTTGTATCGGAAAAAAGGTGATGACGGAGCAGAACAGGTGTTTTTAGATCCCAATCAGTTTTCAGAGGATGGGACGACATCGTTAGCGGGTCTGTCTTTCAGTAAGGATGGTTCGTTAGTCGCTTATCAAATTTCGGAAGGTGGCTCGGATTGGACCAAGGTCATTATTCTTAATGCTGAGGATAAAACAGTTGTAGGGGATACGTTGCGTGAGGTGAAGTTTAGTGGGCTGGCTTGGCAAGGCAATGAAGGAATTTACTATAGTTCTTACGACCAGCCTGAAGAAGGCTCTGCATTGTCGGCGATGACCGATCAACACAAACTCTTCTTTCATAAACTCAATACGGCCCAAGATTCCGACGAATTGATTTTTGGTGGCTCGGAGACCCCACGCCGTTATATAGGTGCAGACTTGACAGAAGATGAACGCTTTTTAATTATCACGGCGGCCAATACAACCTCTGGGAATGAACTGTATGTGAAAGATTTGAATAAGGGTGATACAGACTTCATTACCGTCGTCGAAAACATGGAGAAGAATCACTACATTTTAGATAATGACGGTGACCGGCTGCTGATTTATACCGAGTTGGATGCTGCTAACGGAAGGGTAGTGGAAACCACTATTGATAATCCAACACCAGAGACATGGAAGGACGTGATTCCGGAAACCGAACATGTTCTAAGTCCATCGTTGGGTGGAGGTAAAATATTTGCAAACTACTTGAAAGATGCCACTTCGCAAATTCAACAATTTGACCGCAACGGCACGCTGGAAAGGGAGATCGAATTACCAAGTATTGGTTCTGCAGGTGGTTTTTCGGCAAAGAAAGAAGACACGGAGCTGTATTATTCGTTCACGAACTATGTGAATCCAGGAACCATCTACAAGTATGATATTTCCTCAGGTGAATCAAACGTGTATAAGAAACCCGCCGTTGATTTTGACCCTACCCAATATGAATCTAAACAGGTATTCTATCCCTCAAAAGATGGGACGAAAATACCCATGATGATCACGTATAAAAAGGGAATTGAATTGGACGGAACCAATCCCACTATGTTATATGGGTACGGTGGATTTAACATTAGTCTGACCCCATCGTTTAACGTCAGTAACGTCATTCTTTTGGAGCAGGGGGGCGTATATGCTGTTCCCAATCTGCGCGGAGGAGGGGAGTATGGGGAGAATTGGCATTTAGCCGGCACCAAATTGCAGAAACAGAACGTATTTGATGATTTTATTGCAGCTGCTGAATACTTGATCAGTGAAAAGTATACCTCCTCGGAAAAATTGGCGATTTCTGGAGGTTCCAATGGCGGGCTATTGGTTGGAGCATGCATGACGCAGCGTCCTGACCTTTATCAAGTCGCGTTTCCAGCTGTCGGGGTACTGGATATGTTGCGGTATCATAAATTTACTGCTGGAGCAGGTTGGGCATTTGACTATGGAACTGCTGATGACAGTAAAGAAATGTTTGACTATCTTTATGAGTACTCACCCTATCATGCATTACAGTCCGACACGGAATATCCAGCAACTATGGTGACCACGGCTGACCATGATGATCGGGTGGTTCCGGCACATTCATTCAAATTTGCTGCAAGATTGCAAGAATATCATCGTGGAGATAATCCGGTACTCATCCGAATTGATACAAAGGCGGGGCATGGAGCAGGAAAATCCACGGAGATGGTGATTGCTGAGCAAACCGACAAATGGGCTTTTATGTTTCAAAACCTACAGACCGGTTATACGGAAATTAACGAATAGCGCTTTCGCTATTACCATACAAAAGAGCCCCCAAAAAGTGAGACACTATTTGGGGGCTTCGTTTAGAAATCCTGTTCGATTAAACGCCAAGTTTTCCTTTTATACGATTATTTAGGGCATTTTTATGGAGAAGTAAAGAGATTGTTTTGTATCTCACAAACTCTTTAGTGGCGTACATATACCCTTGGTAATCGTTCGTTGTGCCCCAAGAATTTTTAACGATATAATATTCTTTATCGTTTTGGTCTTTCACCGTACCAACAATATGCATTCCGTGATCATCGGTTGTCTGGTAGTTGTCAAAAGCAGTTTGTCTTTGATTTTCTGTGACCGCGGCTTCCGGCTTTGGTCCATTGAACAACTGGTCAACTTCCTCCGAGCTCATTTTTTCAATTGGTTTTTCCGGGACATAAGCGACTCCGTTTTTCCAGCTAAAACTTTTTTCAGAAACATCCGTTGCCCAAGCAACAGTAAACCCATTTTCGAGAGCTTGGTCAATGATGCCCGTTAAATCGTTCATTGGCACGTTATAAAAACTCTCAAAGGACCAATTGTCCGGGATTAGGAGTACGAAGGGCTGATAGTATTCGTGTTCTTGAAAAGAGGAAATGCCGACATAATCATCGGGGTTGATGCCGATGACTTGATCCGCAAATGTTCGAGGAGTATAGGTCTTGCCCTTGTATTCAAATGATTCAGGCGCTTCACCCAAATAAGCATCCATTGCCGCGGTAAACGCATTAATCCAATTTGGAGACGGCTTCTTGCTTTTGGCAACCGAGGCGGTAATGGATTGAAGGATAGGACTCATCTCACTAAAGTTGTTCCGGTCTTGTCCTTCAGGTAATCCGCGATATACGTCGTACGGTACTGCGCCGTATTTTTTAAAGATTGTCAAAACATCATGGAGTTGTCCTCCATCTCCCTGGGCTTGATTTCCATGTAGACGGACATAATTTTTGGCTTTTTCGATGTAGGTATTGCGTGCCGTGAAAATCTGTGATATTTCAACAGGCTCTTTGCCCATGCGCATCATTTCTGACTCCAAAAATGAGTTGCCCGAATAAGACCAGCATGTACCGGATGATCCTTGATCTTTAATGGACGTGCTGCCGAGATTGATCACTTCGGTGAACGTAAAACCTTCTTTGCTATTGTCGCTGGTGTTTCCTTGCAGCGCATTGATCAGGTTGTCCTGAGCATAAATGTGGGCCGAGCTTAGGAATAACGCGGCCGCTAGTATTGATTTACACCAATTCATATAATTTGTTTTAGTAATTTTTGTGCACGAATTTATTAAAATATTGTAAATGACTGGGACGAACAGGTGAAAAATAAGACACAAATAAGGGACGTCCAGTTGATCGGACCTCCCTGTCATTCGTTTTTTGAGATAGATGACTTTAATTAGGATGCTTCTGGCTTCTTCGGAAACATCAATGATGCGACAACACTAATGACTAGAATACCGAGAATAACGAATAAGGAATGCGTAGTTGTGAATCCCCAAGACGTTAACCAATCGTGCAGTAACATCTTCAATCCAATAAATATTAAAAGGAAGGCGAGTCCAACCTTCAGGTAATGGAATTTGTGAATAATATTCACCAACAAGAAGAACATAGAACGAAGTCCCAGAATGGCGAAAATATTGGAAAAGAAAACAATATAAGGATCCTTGGTGATCGAAAATATTGCAGGAATTGAGTCAACAGCAAACACTAAGTCAGTGAATTCAATAACTAATAACACGAGAAATAAGGGCGTCATATATTTCACTCCGTTTTCCACGTGAAAGAAGTTTCCTTGGTCAAGTTTATGCGTTACCTTAAAATGTTTGGAGGCAAATTTGACGACCGGGTGATTTTGAGGATCGACATCTTCTTCTTTGTTTCTATTGAGGTACATGTTGAATCCAGTATAGACTAGAAAAGCACCGAATACGTACAATATCCAACCAAATTTTGTGATTAGCGCGGCACCGACGAAAATAAAAATACAACGCATGACGACTGCACCAAGAATGCCCCATACCAGTACTTTATGATAGTATTTTTCGGGAATACCAAAGGAGCCAAAAAGCAAGACCATCACAAAAATATTGTCCACGGAAAGGGCGTATTCAACGACATACCCCGTAAGATATTCCAATGTTAGGTTTTTGTTGTAGACCTGTATACTGGCGGCTAAATCATTTTCATTGATGGTAATGTTATGGAAATGAGTCGCAATGACCTCTTTCAATCGAGGCATATCATGAATGTTATGCAGCTCATGACCCCAAAAATATAACAAGAGTCCAAACAGCATGGCAAATGTGACCCATATAGCGCTCATAATGGCGGCCACTTTAAGGGTTACCGGTTTGTTACCTTTGGAAAATAGTCCTAGATCGATTGCTAGCATCAGAATTATAAAGATTATAAATCCGATCATGAAAAGCGCTTCGTGGCTCATAAGTTATTTTTTTCTTTCTGTTGTAAATCGCACCAGTTGTTCCAACCCTGCACGGTACTGGCCTCCGTTAGGCAGTCCGTTGAGGATTTCAAAAGCTTCTTGTTGATATTTCAGCATTTGCTCAGTCGCGTAGGTAAGGCCGCCGTTGTGTCTCACGAACTCGATTACTTCGGCAACTCGCTCCGGATCGTCATTGTGTTTTTTAACGATATTAATTATTTTTCGCTTCTGTTTCTTGTCCACGACCGATAGCGCGTATATTAAAGGTAGCGTAAGCTTCTTTTCTTTGATATCGTTGCCCACGGGCTTACCGATATCGTCCAGTCCGAAATCGAAAAGATCGTCCTTAATCTGAAAGGCAATCCCTACTTTCTCTCCAAACAAGCGCAACTGCTCAACCGTTGCGCTGTCAGCACCCGCTGAAGCAGCACCACAGGCGCAGCAAGAGGCAATTAGAGAGGCGGTCTTCTTCTTAATGATTTCGTAATAGATCGATTCCTCAATATCCAAATGCCGTGCTTTTTCTATCTGAAGCAGTTCACCCTCGCTCATTTGTTCAACTGCTTCAGATACAATGCGTAAAAGTTCATATTCCTGATTCCTAACGGATAAAAGCAGACCTTTTGCAAGAAGAAAATCGCCTACTAATACGGCGATCTTATTTTTCCAGAGCGCATTAATGGAAAAGAATCCCCTGCGTTCATTGGCGTTGTCGACCACGTCATCATGGACCAGTGATGCGGTATGCAACAGTTCGACCAATGATGCCCCATGATATGTTGATTCCGTAATGCCTCCCGCTAACCCCGCTGAGAAAAAAACAAACATCGGGCGCATCTGTTTGCCCTTTTGTTTGATGAGATATCGGGTGATTCGGTCGAGTAGCGGTATGGAGCTTTGCATGGAACCTTTGAAAGTCTTTTCGAAGCGTTTGAGGGGTTCCTTTATAGGGACTTGTATTTCGTCTAGCGTCAACATGTATATGGTTTAAGATCGTCCACCAGGGGCGAGTCGCCAATAAAAATAAGAAAATTATGCTTTGGATGCTAGCGTGTTTTCAAGCTGTTTGTACCATTCTTCTCCATATTCACGAATCAACGGATCTTTGACGAATTTGTAAACAGGAACCTTTAGCTCCTGACCAAAACTACAGGCATCTTTACAAATATGCCACCGGTCATAATGCAATACGTCGAAACCAGGGTAGTTGGTCACACGAACCGGATATAGGTGGCAAGAAATTGGCTTTTTCCACGCTATCTCACCTTGTTCATACGCTTTTTCGATCCCACATTTCGTAATACCATTCTCCCAGGTTACATAAGCGCACTCCTTATTGCCTTCAACACAGGTCGTGGTTAAGTCACCATCGGGATCGGTGACAAAGTTGCCCTGCTGCTCGATAGCTTGAATCCCTTTTTCGGTCAGAAAAGGTTTAACTTTGGGGTAGATTTCTTCTAAGATTTGTGTCTCTGACTTGGTTAGTGGTGCGCCCGCGTCTCCCTCCACGCAACATACTCCCTTGCATTTACTCAGATTGCAAACAAAATCATTATTGATGACGTCCTCGTGAACCAGGACCCTTCCTACTTCTATCATATTACTTTGAATAACTAACTCGCTCGCCCAACGTGTATTTAAGTCCCTCTGCGCTGACTAGTTCCATAGTGACAGCTCCAATGAGGATATCGACCTGGGCCTTAACTGGAATACGATTTCCATCATTGGTAACCCAAAGATACAAACGGCTATTCTTTTTAAAGATTCTTCCGGGTGAGATTTCTGGACTAAGTTTGATGCACTCTAATTCGCCCAACACAGTTTTGACCTTTTCCACGCCGATGTATTCCACGCTCAGTTGAGCGACTTCATCGTTTAAAAAATAGCTGATTTTAAACTTATCGCCTGAACTGAGACCTGAAAGATCCAGGTTTCTAGAAAAATAGTAGGCTGAAATCAAATCAAATGTTTGTTTGGTCGGACTTGTGAATGTCCCTTTTTTACCGCTGACCTTCCGTTTACTATGATCAAATGTCGCATATTCGACCCTCCGATATTTGTTCTCGCGAATATTCTCTGTGTACAGAATAGGCAGAAAGTTGGTTCGATCAATATAAGAATCATACTGATTCTTGACGGTATAGAAAGTAGAAAATGCGCCAGAAGTTTGGCCGAAGGCCGAGAGGTGAATAGCTTCCTTGACGCCAAAGTTGTGTTTTGACTGCTGTACCGATAGCGTACCAGTAGCTGCTGAAATAATACCATAGCGAAGTTTGTACTTCAGTACTTCTCCAGCTTTGAACGTGGGCTCTTTAAGATAAGGCAATGTTTGTGAAAGCAAAGGCCCAGTAAAAAGAACACCTAGCAAGATTAGCAGTATCAATTTTTTCATAAAGTTTCGACCCTCGTTCTAAATAAAAGTTTAAGATTTTCGCTTGAATACTGGGACTGTGGAGCATGGTTCACCATACATCACGCTTTTGGCGACCTGGGTTAGTCGCGTAGTAAAGGTGACGAAAGCAGATTCAGGCACAGGAATATCGCCACAACCCTTGATAACAATACGTTGATCCTGAAACTCGCTATAGTCGATCGTTCCCAGTTGGCGATCGAATAAGGCTTTTAGCACATATTCTTCATCGCCAAAATGTACAGATAGGGCGTGCGGAGCCAACTTGTTGGCCAGAAGCATATAGGCCCAGGTTGGGACAATAGCATCGGTCGAACAAATAATTCCAACATGTTGACCCTGATATTGCTCCCAATCGTGCTCTTTAATAAATGATCTGAAATCTTTCTCCTTTAAGATTAGACCGTGGAATAGGTTCTCCTTAACATCATAGACGACGATGGGTGCATCGGGCGCATAGTTGGCCAAATCAATAGTGACCAAGCCGCTCTGAGCAACTTTGTTAACAATATTTTCTTGAATATCCATTTCTTCTAATATAAAAAAAGCTGGGCAACGTTATGCGACCCAGCTACAAATTTAACTAATTCTATATTAATAGAATCTAATTCGATTGTCAACAATTTTAGCGTTGTCTTGTAACGCCTTCAAAATGATACTCCACGAACGTTGCTCTTTCGTACTGGTGATCTGCTGTTGTTGCGTTCTCAGTTCTTCACCAGCTAAAGCTTTGGGATTCACAAAACCATCAACTTGAACAGCGTAAACGCCCTGTTTTCCTTCGATAGCGTCGGAAGGCTTGTTCGGTTGTAAGCCAAAAACAGTACCTACCGCTGTGTTTTCTACCGCAATGCCGGGTATAACCGGATTAGCCAATACCACATTCTCTACAGATTGTACATTCTTTCCAAGTTTCTCTCCAACCTGCTCGATCGAGGAGGATCCGTTGAGCGCATTGTTCAATTTTTCGGTGAGCATGCGTGCTTTAACCATATTTTTAACCACCGGCTCAATCACCGGTTTAACTGCTTCTAGTGGTTGCGTACCTTTGGGCTGGATCTCTGCTACGCGAGCGATAATAAAATGATCGTCAGATTCATAGATACGTTCGCCAACTTCATCTTTTTCCGCCTCAAATGCCCAGCGGATTAAATCTCTAGGTATTTCCACGCCCGCGAACATATTGTCCATCGGTAAGGTGCGTTCATTTTTTAACACATCGACATTTTGTTGCTTAGCTATCTCGTTAAAATCACCTTTAGTCGATGCGGAGAAGAACGCGTTGGCTTTGCTGTAAGCCGCATCGGTTGTTTCTTTACTCGGGTTAATGCTTTGATCTACGATCGCTAACTTGGCGATTGGCGAATTCCCAATTTGACGGTTGATCTTAACGACGTGGATACCGAAATTTGTGGAGACGACCTTTACATCACCTGTCTGACCATCAAATAGTGTTTCGTCGAGTTCCTCAATTAGACCACGCGTTAGGATACCGAGATCCCCTCCGTTGTCTTTGCTATTGGGATCAGCACTAAACTCTACCGCCAGAGCGGCGAAGTTTGCACCATCTTGAACAAGATTTAGAATAGAGTCTGCTTTCACCAAAGCCTTGTCTACACCGCCTTCGGCAGCGGGGTTCAGTAGAATATGGCTAGCGTCTACCGAGTCAGGACTGTTTTTAACTTGAATGACCTTTGCGATTTCATAGGTGTTGTCACTGAGCACAGGACCAATGATTGTTCCCGCTGGCCTGTTGAATGCGACAGAATCTAACGCAGGACTAATTTGTCCTTTGCTGTAAAAACGAACAGGGTATTTGTTTTCCGAGTGGATCGATACGAAGCTAGAGTCATTGGTCGATTCTCCGAGCTCGATTTTGAGCTTCTCTATTTCAGCCAATACTAGACTGGAATCTGCGCCGGAAGGTGTTGCGTCAAATAACGCGTATTCAATCGTCCTGCTCTCTTCCGGGTTCGTAAATGCTTTTTTGTTTTTGTCGTAATATTCTTTGTAATCAGCATCTGTTAGATTAATTTCTGAGTCATTTACCGACGCATAATCCAACATGATATATTTGAAGTTTGCGAGTTTATTACTGGAGTTGTAGTCGTATTCAGCCTCTAATGCCGTTGTATAAATACTATTGTTTATTAAGTTCGTGTATTTTTGGTTCAACCGTTCATCACGAACGCTGGCCAGAAGACTTTCCCACTGGCCCTGAATCTCAGGGTTGCTTTTTGATTGTTCGACCACAGCACTTAAATAGCTCCGATCAAATTCACCGGTTTGCGGGTTGGTGAAAGCTTGTACGATTTGCGGTGAGGGATTGTTACCGAACAACATGCTATTCAGTTCCTCCTGTCCCACTTGTAAGCCAATTTTATTGACCTCCTGATTCAATAGATTTTGCGTCAGGTATTGATTCCAGACTTGTTGTACTGCAAATCCACGCATCTGAGGAGATATTGCGCCACCCATTTGTTGTTGGTACGTGGCATTGGTTTGGTCTACTTGGTCATTGAAAGTTTGGTAATCGATGGACTCGCCGTTGACGCTCCCTACTTCATTTTGGCTGCTTTGCCAGAACGGAGTACCGACATTGATGATGTCCCCCAATAAGAACGCAATAATTGCCAAACCAATCACGAAGATCACTAATCCTGCACGGTTTCGCAAATAGGTCATTAATCCCATAATTGTATTTCTAAATTTATTTTTTTGCTAATTCTAGTTATTTAATTGTCGTGTTCTAAAAGCAAGGCGCAAGATACAACTTTTATGAAAAAAATTGTAAAATTTTATTTTTCCAAATGCTGCGTTGATAATGTTGGGGTCGTTTATTGTCCAAACGACGGTAGTTGAGAATCGGAGTTTGGATAATGTAAGGCCGTGCCGTTATCAAAAACGATATTGTTGAACTGTCCATCCGATGTGAATGAGGTTCCTTGCGCGGAGGTGCGTCCTTGGTTCGACTCTACCGTAATTGACTGACTTCCGTAATATCGATCTTCTTCTTCTTCATAGATCAACTCATTGGTCTTAACGACCATCCCATCACTTCGGGTAATCACTACATCGTCTCTAAACTCAATGATCCCTTTTTCAGGGCGCTGAATAGCATACTTTGCGGTAATCCTTTGGAGTTCGTCTGTTTGCTCATCGTAAAAAATAATGAGTATGCCCTCCTTAAATTCATAAGCACCCGTGCTGTCATGATAAACATGCATTTCCGGGGCGGTAAGCTGCGCTTTTACATTCGCCGAATCGCTATAGATGACGGTAACGTGTTTCGAAATATCTACGGCTTCTTCAGGCGTGATGTTTGCTAAACGATCAATATCCTTGGTGTCATTTTCACAGGAAAATGACAGAATTGCCCCTAACAACACGATTGATAGGGGCAAGATTCGGTATATTTTTGAGCGGATATTGTTCATGATTAATCATAACTCCTTCGCATGAACCATGCGTCATTGATGGTAAAACCGAAGTTAATATTGATGTAGCGTTCCCGCACTAGATTGCTATTCAACGTACCCTGCTGACCAAATTCAGCTGAGATATTGACATTTGAAAAAGTTCTTCCAAAACCGGTTTCCGGAAGCGGGAGACCAAGACCGACAGTCACCGCCATATCATTGATACGTTCATCGTTGATGGTGATATGCGTTTTATTATAGCGGAATCCCAACCGGTAATCGATCACCTTTAAGTAATTTAAAGACGTCGGGTCGGGTTTAATCTGACCGCCTAGGGCGATTCCTATATTTTTACCAAGTTTGTCTTCACCCTGTGCAGTTTGGAAGTTTGACCAATCGGCATATTTGAAGTCGGCACCTACCATCCAGTTAATCCCCTTACTAAGGGTGAAACCAACGTTATGCTTCATTGGTAAGTTGATATTCCTATCCGAAATAATGTCGATCGAAGACGTGTCGATTGGTACCTGTTCGGTAACATCGTTCGAATAAGCATCCGTCTGTGTTCTGGTCACCATGGAGGTTATCGTACTTTTAACCGCATTGTTTAAGGATCCCGAGTATCCGATGGTCAGGTTTGTCTGATTGCCCAGCGGCAGGAGATACTGTGCACCATAGTCAATCGTTGCTCCCGTTACCCGTCGCGTGTTTGTTTGAGAGGTGTTGTAGAAGCCATAGCCTCTTGGAAATTCGACGACGGATTTATTGTAAAGATTTCCAAATAGAAAGCCCACATTCACCCCAACACTAAAATTTCGGAAGGGAGATACACCATAGCCTACGTAGGCCTTGTTTAGTCCGCCTTCACCCACTAAACTAGTGGTGTATGGCGTGTTATCGATGTGTCGAGATGCATTGGTATGATAACCAACATCAGAATAGGGCATTAAACCAAAGGAAATACCGCCCACCTTAGGGCCGTTACTCTTATTGAGTGAAAATCCGAAGGCAAAATGACTGAAGGCAAAGTCAGCGGTATGATCCGCTAAGCTACCTTTTTCCAGTTGGGTGATGTTTCCGTAAAGACCCGCGTCCAAAATCGTCCGGTTGAAACCAGAATAGCTCGCAGGATTACTAATGTTTAAGACGGGAAGGCCGCCTTGAAGACGCACCGCTGTCGATATTCCTCCCATCCCTCGCATTTGTGGCAACAAATCCTCGCGCATTTGGCCTAAGCCAGATTGCGAATAAGGGGAGTGGGATGAGGACGTTTGAGCTAGCGAGGAAGTGCTAGAGAGCAGGCCTATTCCCAAGAGTAGAAGAATATGCGGATTGGCGTAAAATGGTTTCAACAGTTTCAACATATTATTGTGGGTCATCGTCAGCATGAGCATTCAAAAAAGTGTGCTGACAAACTACGGTGATTTTATGCTTTTTTGATATATTTTCTTGAATTTTTGCTACAAAACTATCTATTTTTTGAATACGACAAGGCTTTTAGTTGTTAAAAAAGGTTAAACATCTCTCGATCAGTGTTTTAGAAAAACTGCAAATAAACGATTGTTAGCAAGATAACAACGTAAAGCGTTTCATAAAACCATTTAATTCTAGCATGCGTAAAAAAATAGGCCAGATAGATCGACAAAAGAGGAACACTAAGTAAAAAATGGTTGATGGATTTTGTATCGTTTAAGTAAAACGATACAAAAATTAAAATCAACATGAAAAATAGTAATTGAAAGCTCTTTCGGACATGAACGACACTTTTAAAAAAATTATCCTTTAGGATCAGCAAGAACCCAATCAGGGCGATAACGATGGGGACTAGAACGAGATAATCGTGAATATCAATGTTTAGGTCTGTCGGAAAGGAGTATGTAAAAGGAACAAATATTTGATAAAATTCGTCCATTCGTTCCAGCCAGAAATAGGCTACGGCCAGTAAAAAGTAAATCGTTAACCCACCCAGAAGTGGCGTGATCCATTCCCGCCATGCAAAGGGCCGAAACGTAATTAAGCTAGCCCAAATCAGCAGTAACATCACGATAAACGGAAAATAGATCAAGCTCCCTACTGCGACAAGCAGACCGAGATCAAACATGATACCTTTGATGTCGGTGTGCTTATAAATATTAAAAAGCTTTTGCAACATCCAAATTGTAATAAAATTACAAACTAGGGTAGGGGAAAGCAATAAAAACGGGATGAAAGTACTCACTAGGGTCATGAACATGAGTGCCGTCAATAAGTTGGGTTTCCCAAGCAGGTTAAAATCGTTTACGATTCTATTTAAATAGAAGGCTTGAAACAGTGTCAAGGCGAGCGTGATGATCACATTCATGTGAGGTGAGAGACGGTTGCCTATCTGCACACCTAATAGACGATCCAAACCCGGTTCGAAAAACACAGGGGTTAATGATTCGGGAAGATGTAAGTATACGCCCAGGCATAAGACGATGCCGACGACGACCACCAAAAGGATATTAAGACCTGAAAGTGTCCTGTGTTGCTCGATTAGCATGTCATTTCTTTCTTACTTATCTTTCTCCAGTTTTCTTACTTTCCTATCGATCGTAAAAAGGAAGACTGCTACTGCCAGGAAAATAACAAGCATCACTAAAACTACGACGTAGATTTTTCCTTCGGATCGCAATCCGTCCGCCATTTCTATCTGATTTTGTGCAAAAGCAGGAGCACAAGCAAATAATACGGCAAGTAAAGTATAGGTGAATTTTTTCATAACATTTGCTCAAAGAAATCCGCGGACCATCTGTTGGTCCTCGGGAGGAATTGAGCCCTTATTCCTTTTTTTATTCATCAATTTATTTCAATAGCCCGGATGACCTGTTTGACATCCTCGGCCATGCGATCCGCTAAAAGCTGTTTCGAGAATCCTCAATCATGCGAACCCTATAACGAAGGGTAGCAATCCATACGCCGATTAATGTCCATCCAACAACTGCTGAATAGAATACAGGACGCATGTTGTTATCCATGTCCAAGTCTCCGAATGTCGAATTACCGCCACTACCCGGGTGCAGGGAATCGGTCATTTTTGGAAGAATGTATAAAAGGACGATCATAATCGGAAAAGCAAAAATATTGTATACCGCAGAGATTTTCGCTCGTTTCTGCTCTTCCTCTAGTGCGTTACGCAACACTAAATAGGCTAGATACATCAATGTCGCTATTGCGGAGCCGTTTAGCTTTGGGTCGTTTGGCCACGGTTCGCCCCAGGTGATATTGGCCCATAGCATGCCCGTGAGAAGGCCGCAGACGCAGAAAAGTACGCCAACATTTACAGCTTCAACCGCCACCAAATCATGGGATCGTTGTCCGCTATTAAGATACTTGATGCTGTATATGACCGAAATGAGGTAAAGGAAAACCATCGCGAACCACATCGGCACATGGAAGTAAACATTTCGGATTGTTTCATTTAAGATAGGAAGTATCGGAACCGGCCCCAACAGGCCCGCTATAATTGATCCTGCGACCAACACGACACCTAATATTTTCCACCACGACTTTTTCATAAGGCATTGACTCAATCTCGCCAAAGGTACGGAAATAACAACAAAGAAATGGCAACCGTTACCAGATTAATTGCCAACAAAACACTGATATCCCCCCAGCTTTCTGCCAAAGATCCCCCGATGACTGCCCGCTGTGAAAGCTTGATTAGAACGATCAGCAGGGGTATCACCACCGGGAAACTCAGTACCGCCATGATGGTGCTGTTGTTGCCCGCTTTTGCACTGATGCCCGCGACCATTGTGAAGACCGTGGCAAAGCTGACGCTACCCAATAAGATGGCCAACAGATAAACCGGTAAATTTGCTGCTTGGTTTTTAAAAATTAACGAATACAGGGTAAAAGCTGTGCCAGAAAGCAAGATCATGACCAGCGCATTGTAGATTATCTTGGCTAAAATAATAGCGCGTGGGTTGATAATACTATAATAGTAAAGCTGGCGTGTGCCGGTCTCTTGAACAAAACAGCGGCTAATAGCATTAATGGCCGCGAAAAGTAAGATAATCCAGTAGAGTGTATTCCAAACGACGGTATCCACCGATTTGAATGATTGATAACATACAAATACGGTGGATACCACATAAAGCAAAATACTATTAATGGCGTATTTGGAGCGCCATTCGAGTAGAATGTCCTTATATATCAATGTTTTTACTTGCGACAACAACTTCATCTCGAACAAAGATACGAATCAAAGCGTGTGCGCGAGCACTAAGAACACTGATTTTAAACGTTTTTAATTTCTGATTTTGCGTTGTCAGCTGCACGTTCTGCTTTTTCAGCCGCCGACTCTGCTGAATCTGCTGCTTTGTTAGCCCACTCGTTCGCTTTTGAAGATGCCCTATCTAGCGCGTCTTTACCCGCATTTTTCGCTTTATCTTTCAAATGATCAAGATCTTCTTTAGCCGACTTTGCAAATTTGGACGCGCGTTTAGCTTCTTGTTTCGATAATTCCTTAACGGATTTTGTTAAGCTCTTAACACCGTCGTTGGCGCGATCTAATTGCTTTTTACCATCTTCGGTTCCTAATAAATAATACGCCGCTGTTCCGACTGCTAATCCTAAAAGTGCAAATGCTACTAAGCCGTTTCTATTTTTTTCCATGATTGTATTTTTGTCAATTGTCAATTAATATGCTGTTGAATATAAACAAGCTCTGAGCCAAAAAGTTTGCTTTCGAGCGGAAATCTCAAAAATGTAGCTAAGGCGCTATCCATCTACCAAATAAGCGGTTTTTATTGCCGGTTCTTCAGGTCGCTTAAACGATTTAACCTTCAGTAGCGTGTAGGGATTGTAGCGTATAAAGATGGTGGTATAAACCACTCCCTCTGGCCATTAGTTCTTGATGCGTGCCTTGGTCGGATATCGTGCCGTTTTCCACGACGATGACCATGTCGGCATCGCGGACAGTAGAAAGCCGGTGTGCGATGATAATAGAGGTTCTGTTGCGCATCAGCTCTTCTAGCGCTTCCTGCACCATGCGTTCAGACTCGGAGTCCAGTGACGATGTTGCTTCATCTAAAATGAGGATGGCAGGATCGTTAAGGAGTGCGCGTGCAATGGCAATTCGTTGCCGCTGACCCCCGGAGAGTTTAACACCACGTTCACCCACGAGCGTTTCGTATCCTTCTGGAAAATTCATGATGAAATGGTGTGCATTTGCTCGTTTTGCGGCTTCAATGATGTCCGTCGCTTCAGCATTGAGATTGCCGTAACTGATGTTTTCCCGGATCGTTCCCCCGAAAAGTAACACATCCTGAGGAACAATAGCGACTTGGTTTCGAACGTCCGTTAGCGCCAGTTGGCTTGTCGGCGTCCCATCGTAGAAAATCGCGCCGCTGCTTGGCGTGTAAAAACGAAGAATAAGCGAGGCGATCGTCGACTTTCCTGTTCCACTGGGCCCCACTATGGCCAGTTTTTTTCCAGCTTTCACGTGAAACGAAACATTCTTGAGTATTTCCAGGTCCGGGCGGGTAGGATAGGCGAAGCTTACTTGATCAAATTGGATATCGCCGTATAGTGTTTTGATCACCTCTTTGTCGGTTTCATCGACATGAATATCTTCTTGACGCTCATCCAATATTTCCAATACGCGTTCGCTGGCGCCGAGCGAGCGTTGCACACTTGCATAAAGTTCCGGGAAGCTACCCATGGATCCGGCGACAAACAAGGAGTATAAGATGTAGGTCGTTAAATCACCAACCGATATTTCACCACGCGACACCAATGATGCTCCGTACCAAATGACCACGATTACCGCACCAAAAATGGCGAAAATAATAAAGGATGCAAAGACGCCCCGGTATATTGCACCACGTACGGCCAGGTCCACTGCCTGATGAAGCTTTTGGGCATAACGCTTGGATTCGAAATATTCATTTACAAAAGCCTTAACATTCGTAATGCCCAACAAGGTTTCTTGTACTATCGAATTTGATTCCGCTAATTTATCTTGTGATTGCTTAGACAAGGCGCGAATGAAACGGCCAAAAATTAGAGCCACTATGATGATCAGCGGGAGTATGCTCAGATTCATCAAAGCCAGTTTGGGAGATACCCATACCAACAGCGCCACACCGAGTCCTAGACTGATGGCTTGGCGAAGCATCTCTGCTAGCGTTGTGGTCATGGTGTCCTGTATTTGGGAAAGGTCAGACGACAGTCGGCTATTGAGCTCACCAACCCTGCGGTTTGCAAAGAAGTCAATCGGAAGAGTAATGAGTTTGTGGTACGTGTCTTTCCGGATATTGGCTAGTGCTTTTTCTGCAATTTCCACGAAAAGGCGAATTCTGAAAAATGAGGTTATGGACTGAAACGAAAGTATAATCAACGACAGCCCCCCGATATACATTAGGCTGGCCGGTAACCAAGGATAGGTCTGGCGTCCTTGAGCCGCGTCGATCATGGCGCCAAGCAATGCCGGAAAGGTTAGCATCGTCAGACTGGATAAAACGAGAAAGATCATACCGATAACAAACTTCCATTTGAAGGGCTTGATGTAGGAGAATATTTTTAGCGCTTTATTAAAATTGTCTTTGTTGAACTTCGGGTTGGGTAAATCCTCCGAATGCGTGTCGCCACTATTCAATCTCGGTCTGGCCATGGATTAAATTTTCATTATTTTTTCAAAAGTACCAATATAAAGAGGCGTTCTTATCAGTATATCGTCAATTTTTAAACTTCAATTTCCGCTGTTGTACAACAATAACACCTAGAAGCACTAGGATAGCGATGGCAGAGAAATAGGAAAAAATTGTGCTGCCCCGGTTTGTTGATTCCCTTTGGCTGATTTGATTTCGGAGATTTTCGTTTTCATTTTGCAGTTTCGTGATGGTTTTCATGTAGGCCGATATTTGCTGATCGAACTCGCCAGCCAAATGCTGATACCTAGTGCTTTGTGCATCTTTTAAGTCTAGAAGCTTTCGTGTTTCTACAAAAATATTATTATCATTTAAGACAATTTCTCGGAGGATATCGATGGACTGTTGCATATCTGCTTTTCGCTTGAAAAGCCCGAATATGCCGGTCTTTCTTTTTAAAGACTCACTGTATTCGCCAAATCTTTCGGTGCGTTGGTCTAATAAGTCATTAACGCGTTGCCGTTGAGACTGATAGCTCAATGAATCTTGGGTTATATTGTTTTCAATTTGACTGTTTTCCGCCAGAAGAAGAATAGGAGACAGTAAGATTAATAACCCAGTGAATAGTCGTGATTGTTTCATGTCGAGACGCTTGTTTCTTGCAAAGCAGTAAATTTTTGGGCTTGATCTGCAAATTCGGGGCCAAGGACAGTAATGGCTTTCGAGAAGTTGCCGGTCTATGGGATCAACTGTTGAGGAATTCGACCAAGATGGTTTCATCTTGATAGAGGCCTAACAATTTACTGGCATGACCTTTATTGATCGCGATCTCTAGAAAATTACTAATACCGAATAGGCAAAGTTTTTCGCCTTCCGCCACTTCGTTATAATGCCAGCTTAAATTGTTGATCGATTCGTTGCGCTTGAATCGGAGGATGAAATTTCTGCCATTTTGGACGTTGTTAAAAAGGTCTTTGCTGATGTTGCTGATCACATTTCCAAAGGAGTCTATAAAAGTGACATGCCCTTTGATGGTGTTTTTAGTGTAAACAGGTTGAAAGGTCATTTTTCGGACCGGATTGTCAATGGGAATGCCGATATCCTTGAGCATGCCTCCGTTCGCAATATGACAGGTGGCTTTAGTCAAGATGTCCGCAAGTGGAAAATGCAGATAGCGTAGGTCCTGCATGATGTTGATCTCTACGAGTTCACTCGGTTCATCCTCACCGGTGATAATACTGAGGATTCCGTTATCAGCTCCCACGAAAAACTGCCCCTTATAGGCCATCGCCAGAAAACGGGAGTCTTCTTGAAAGACCGTGTCAATTCCGATAAGATGCACGGTGCCTTTGGGGAAGTACGGGTAGGCGTTGTTGATCACAAAAGCAGCATGCTGGATGCTGAAAGACGGAATGTTGTGCGAGATGTCGACCAACCTCACATCCGGCAATTGCGATATGATGCTGCCTTTAAGCGCAGCTTGATAAAAATCGCGATGACCCAAATCTGTGGTTAACGTAATGACTCCCATATTGTTCAGAAACCCTGAATCTAAAAAAAACTAATTGATAAAATAAAATGCGAAATACAAAAATAGAAAAACTAAACCGATTGCTAAATCTTATCTCAATTAATAGCGCGAAAACCTTTTATTTCTTTTCGATTAGTTTGTATTTTTGGCGGTCAAAAAATCCATTCTCGAAACAAAACATCCGATTTTTTTAGTACCTTTAAGGAGTGCCAAATGAGTGGTATAACGGCAAAAAAAATAACATAAAAATTTGAGTGAAGAACTAGAAATCAATCTCGATGTCGTCAATTTAGTGACATTGTGGGGGGCTCAAAACGAAAACTTTGAGTTTGTCAAAAAAGCATTTCCTAAGTTAAGGCTGGTCGCACGTGGTAATGTTCTGAAAGTTTTAGGCGAAGAAAAAGAAAGGAAGCAATTTCAATTGGTTTTTGACGCTATACTGGCACACGTTGCACAGTTTCAGTCTCTTTCATTGCTGAATCTTGAAAGCTTGTTGGGATCCGGAGGGCCTGCAAATACTCCTGCAGTTCTGACCGAGAATGTTGTGCCGGAAGGAAAGGCGCCAATCGGTAAAGGGGAGCCAATCGTCTACGGCACAAATGGGCTTATTATCAGAGCACGTACTCCCAATCAGCGTAAAATGGTGGACAGCATCAATAAGAACGACGTGCTGTTTGCCATCGGACCAGCCGGTACGGGCAAGACGTATACGGCTGTGGCGTTGGCCGTTAGGGCGTTGCGTAATAAGGAAGTTAAGCGGATTATCTTAACCAGACCCGCTGTCGAGGCTGGAGAGAATCTCGGGTTTCTTCCAGGGGACCTGAAAGAAAAGGTAGACCCGTATTTACGCCCGCTTTATGATGCCTTAGACGACATGATTCCTGTGGAAAAGTTGAAAGGCTACCTGGAAAATCGCACCATCGAGGTCGCACCATTGGCATTTATGCGAGGCAGAACTTTGGACAATTGTTTTGTGATTTTGGATGAAGCCCAAAACGCGACCGATATGCAGTTGAAAATGTTTCTAACCCGAATGGGGCCTACCGCCAAATTTATCGTCACCGGAGACATGACCCAAGTCGATTTGCCAAAAAAGACGCAATCGGGGTTGGTCAATGCGGTGAAATTGTTAGATCGTATCGAGGGGATTGATATAGTCTACTTAAATGGATCGGACGTTGTTCGGCACAAATTAGTGAAACGTATCCTCGAGGCCTACGGCGATATTTAACATACCCAAAAATATAGAGGCGCGAATGCGCAGGAAATATGAATACAATCAAGGAAACAAACTTTAGTTTTAAGAACCAAACCTCCTTTTATAAAGGAAAGGTGAGAGACGTGTATAGTATTGCAGGCGAATATTTGGTGATGGTAGCGTCCGATCGTATATCGGCTTTTGATGTAGTGCTTCCCAGAGCCATTCCTTATAAGGGGCAGGTACTGAACCAAATAGCAGCTAAGTTTTTGGAAACAACCCGTGATATTGTTCCTAACTGGGTTGAATCCGTGCCGGATCCAAACGCGACCATAGGGAAGAAATGTGAACCCTTTAAAGTAGAAATGGTGACCCGAGGTTATGTGTCTGGTCATCTTTGGCGCACCTACCGTGATGGCGGACGAGAATTATGTGGCGTGGCGTTGCCAGACGGGTTAAAAGAAAATGATCGACTTCCTGAACCCATCATTACGCCAACAACCAAAGAAGCTGTTGGGCATGATGAAGATATTTCAAGGGCAGATATCATCCGCAAGGGACTGGTTGAGGAATCAGACTATATAGCGCTGGAGAATTATGCACACGCCTTGTTCAAACGCGGGTCAGAGATTGCTGAGCAGCGGGGGTTAATCCTGGTTGATACCAAATATGAGTTTGGTAAGCGAGATGGAAAGATCTATTTAATAGATGAAATTCATACTCCAGATTCGTCCCGTTATTTCTATCGTGACGGCTATCAAGAGCGGCAAGCAAGCGGAGAAACGCAAAAACAGCTCTCCAAAGAATTCGTTAGACAGTGGCTGATTGAGAACGGATTCCAAGGGAGAGACGGGCAGGTTGTTCCGGAGATGACCGACGAAGTTGTGAATTCCATTTCGGAACGGTATATTGAGCTTTTCGAACACATTACTGGTGAGGAATTTCACTACCCGGAGAAAGGTAACGTACTGCAGCGGGTAGAGGAGAATGTCAGCCGAGCTTTGGCATCCTTAGGGTAATTATCGGTATTTAACTTTGATATAAAATGAAATTTACGGTTGATAATTTCGAACGTTATGTCGTGATCGAACCGCTTCAAGAAAAATTGGACGGTGCGACTGCCAGCAGTCTGAAAGGGGAATTTATGCTGCGGAATACCAGTGGTCAGCGTAATATCGTGCTCGACATGAACAAGGTGATGGAAACAGATGAAGTAGGAATACGTATCGGATTATTGGCTAGACGTCTTTGCAAGGCGACGGGAGGGCTGTTTATTTTGACCAATCTTAACCAAGAAGTGCTGCAGTATATGAAGTCGCTTGGACTAGATAAATACCTGATCATCGCAGATAATATAGAAAATGCCAAAGATTTAATATTTGGCAACGAAATCCGACTGGATCTTCGGGAGGAAGAAGGGTAGAATGTTGCGTTTTGAAGTCCTTATTTTAGGCAATAGCTCAGCCACACCCATGTTTGAGCGTCACCCCACCGCACAGGTGGTCAACTATAATGAACAATTGTTTTTGATTGACTGTGGCGAGGGCACACAAATGCAACTCGCGCGATATGGATTGAAAAGTAACCGCATCGATCATGTTTTTATCAGCCATCTCCATGGCGATCATTATTTAGGGTTGGTGGGACTGCTGTCTTCTATGCATCTGATGGGGCGAAAGTCAGATTTGCACATCTACGGTCCAACCCCGCTACAAGAGATTCTTCAGGTGCATTTCAAATATTCAGAAACAACGATTCGTTACCCGATACATTTTCATTCAACAAGCGCTGCTAAAGAGGAGATTTTATTCGAATCGCGCATGATGACGGTACGCTCCTTCCCGCTTGTACACCGCATTGATTGTACGGGTTTTCGGTTCGATGAAGGGGTGAGAACTGCAAGCCTAAAAGCCGATGAAGTGGAGAAACTGGGGATACCCAAAGCGTACTATGCCAGATTGAAGAAAGGGATGGATTATGTCGATCGGCAAGGGCGAGTTTTCCGGTCAGCGGAACTAACAACACCTGCACCTCGTCCCAGAAGTTACGCCTATTGTTCCGATACCGTCCGCGACCCCATTTACCTTTCCGCGATACAAGATGTAGACTTGTTGTATCACGAAAGTACATTTGCACAGGATATGACCCATCGGGCAAAAGAAACATTTCATACCACCGCGCAACAAGCTGGTGAAATCGCACAGCAGGTGAATGCCAAAAAGTTATTGCTCGGACATTATTCCGCTCGATATCGTAATTTGGAGCCACTTTTGGAGGAAGCCAGGCAACCCTTTCCTGAAACGGAGCTTTCGATAGAAGGGAAATGGTTTTTGGTGTAGTGTTTTTGTAGATTTTTCTACATCTTTACATTTCGAAAATTTTTTAGATCCCTATCATGCCGTTCAACTTAAACACCCTTCTTCGGGAAAACATAAAAAACTTGACACCCTACTCCTCTGCGCGGGATGAGTTCAAAGGAAACGCGTCGATTTTCTTGGATGCTAATGAAAATGCCTTCGGATCTCCGACCTCAAATGCCTACAATCGGTATCCGGATCCTTTGCAACTTCAATTGAAGGGAAAGTTATCCGGAATTAAAGGTGTTCCGGAGATGAATATGTTTTTAGGGAACGGTTCAGACGAGGCAATCGATTTGTTGTTTCGTGCATTTTGCCAACCCGGGATGGATAATGTCATCCTTGTTCCGCCGACTTATGGCATGTATGAAGTATCGGCGAACATCAACGACGTGGAAGTACGAAAGGTGCCACTGACAGCAACCTATCAACTGGACCTTGATGGTTTAGTCGATCAGTTGGATATGCACACCAAGCTCATATTCATCTGTTCCCCAAACAACCCTACTGGAAACAGTATCAATCCCTTAGACATCGAGACGCTTTTAGTCAACTTTAAGGGGATTGTTGTGGTCGATGAAGCTTATATCAATTATTCAAAGCAACGTTCATTCACCCATCAGTTGCGGGAATTCCCTAATCTGGTGGTTTTACAGACGCTTTCCAAAGCCTGGGGTCTGGCCGCCCTTCGTTTGGGGCTGGCTTTTGCCAGTCGGGAGATTATCGACGTGTTTAATAAGGTTAAACCGCCGTATAACATTAATCAGGCTACACAGGAACTGGTGCTAAAAGCATTGGATAATGTGGACCAGGTAAATGAGTGGATCAAAAAGGTTGTGTTTGAACGGGAGCGTTTGATAGCTTCGTTATCAGAAAGGCGCTTTGTTTTGGATGTTACGCCTTCTGATGCTAATTTTATCTTAGTTAAGTTTGAACAGGCGCGTCAACTTTATGACTATTTAGTTGCTAAAGGCATTATTGTTAGGGATCGGTCCACGATAGCCGGTTGTGAAAGCGCGTTACGACTGACCGTGGGGACTGAATCGGAAAATGAACGCTTATTAAAAGAAATAGAGAGTTTTTACACATAGAAAATGGCTAATCAACCTATTAAGTTATTGTTTATTGACCGGGACGGAACATTGGTACTGGAGCCGGAAGATGAACAGATCGATTCTTTTAGCAAATTGAGGTTTTACCCGGGAGCTTTACCGTATTTATCCCGAATTGCAAAGGAGCTGGATTTCAAGTTGGTCTTGGTGAGTAATCAGGATGGCTTGGGTACAGATGCCCATCCCGAGGCAAATTTCTGGCCCGTGCATCAACTTATTATCGATACGTTTCAGGGAGAAGGTGTTGCGTTTGTTAAGGAACATATAGACCGAACCTTTCCTCACGAGAATGCACCAACGCGTAAACCGGCGATTGGCATGCTCAGCGAGTACCTCGATGAATCCAAATACGATCTGGCGAATTCTTACGTCATCGGAGACCGAATTAACGACGTAAAATTAGCGGAAAACTTGGGGGCTAAGGCAATTTGGCTTCGCAACAACGATGCGTTAGGGAAATTAGAGAATCTGTCCTTCAATTCGCAAGCGGTCGCATTGGAAACCAGTGACTGGAGGAAGATTTACGAGTTTCTGAAACTCGGGGAACGGCGTGCAGAAATACACCGTAAAACGAATGAAACTGACGTGTACATTCAGGTCAACCTTGATGGCACGGGACGATCTCAAATTGATACCGGCCTGCCATTTTTTGACCATATGTTGGATCAGTTGGCTCGCCATGGGGCACTGGATTTGACGATCCGAACCAAAGGCGATCTCCACATCGATGAACACCATACTATTGAAGATACTGGAATCGCGTTGGGAGAGCTCTTTCTTAAAGTCTTAGGAGATAAAAGGGGGATAGAGCGATATGCTTTTTGTCTTCCTATGGATGATTGTCTAGCGCAGGTTGCATTAGATTTTGGTGGTCGTAATTGGATCGTTTGGGACGCCACATTTAAACGGGAGAAAATAGGAGACATGCCTACTGAAATGTTTTTTCATTTTTTTAAATCCTTTTCTGATGGGGCGAAATCGAATTTGAACATCCAGGCAACCGGCGAGAATGAGCATCATAAGATCGAGGCTATTTTTAAAGCTTTTGCTAAATCCATAAAAAAGGCCGTTAGAAGAGACGTGGATAATATGCAGCTTCCGAGCACAAAAGGTGTACTGTAGTATGAATGGTGAATAGGAAAAAGTCGACAACGATATGATTGGCATAGTAAATTACGGGGCGGGTAATATTTTCTCCTTGACAGCCGCATTGGAGCGTTTAGAAATCGCTTATGGGATGATTAATCAGGCGGATGATTTTAATCGCTACGATCGGATCATCATTCCTGGTGTGGGACATGCAGGAGCAGCGATGCAGAAACTTTCCGATGCCGATTTGAGCGAAAGTATCCTGCGCTTGGACAAACCTGTGCTTGGTATTTGTGTAGGGATGCAATTGTTGAGTGCGTATTCCGAAGAGGGTGATGCGGATATGTTGGGAATAGTACCTATAAATACGTTGCATTTTCAAGC
Organism: Sphingobacterium sp.; assembly: GCA_052092145.1. Classification (GTDB taxonomy): domain Bacteria; phylum Bacteroidota; class Bacteroidia; order Sphingobacteriales; family Sphingobacteriaceae; genus Sphingobacterium. The sequence goes on from JBQDCW010000008.1 coordinate 74,662, forward strand.
ACGTGTTGACCAGAAAGTACCACATATGGGATGGAACAGCGTTGCTTTTGCACCAGACTGTTCATTGTTTAGAAACATTCCTACTGGTGCGTATTTTTATTTTGTACACTCTTATTTTCTGGAGTACGATCCGGAATATACGATTGCCGCATGTCATTATGGACTGCGTTTTTCCGCGGCGATTCGGCGAGATAATTTTTGGGCAGTACAATTCCATCCTGAAAAATCCGGCGAAGTTGGGGAACAGTTATTGCGGAATTTTAATGAATTTTGAGCGAATTTAATAGAACGAAATTTGAAACTATGTATATAATACCTGCAGTTGATGTTCTGGACAAGAAGGTTGTCCGACTCAGAGAGGGAAATTACCAAGATGTAACGACCTATCCCATCACGTTGGAAGAACAGATTCAGAAATACCATGCTAATGGAACTGAAATCGTGCACATCATTGATCTGAACGGGGCAAAGGGTGATTTCAGTAATCAGGACTATTTGTTCGATATTATTCGCAAGACCGAAATGAAGGTTCAATATGGAGGGGGTGTGCGTAGTATTGAGACTGTGAAGGAATTGGTGGATGCGGGGGTGTATCGGGTGATCGTTGGCACACAGGCTATAACCAATCCGACATTTTTAGAAGAATTAAGCAAATTGAACGAAGGACGTGTGAAGTACGCTGATCATATCGTAATCGCCATTGATGTACTGGATGAGGTGATTAAATATTCTGGATGGTTAGAGAGTTCTCCGATTAAACTGATCGAATATATTGATAAATGTTTGGCCTTGGGCTTCTATCGTTTTCTTTGTACAGACATTAGCAAGGATGGAAAACTTGCTGGTGCAGGCGTCGACCTTTATCAGAAGCTTTTGAATCATTCCCCCATTATCAAATTGATTGGTTCGGGTGGAATTAGTTCGATGCTGGACATTGAGACGTTAAATCAACTCGGGAAAATGGAATCTGTTGTCGTTGGGAAGGCTATTTACGAAGATCGAATTTCAATCGAAGAAATTAAGAGCTGGAATCTGAAGGCATTAATCAGTTTTTAACATGTTGGCAAAGCGCATTATCCCCTGTTTGGACGTAAAGGATGGGAGAACGGTTAAAGGAGTTAATTTCGTTGATTTGCAAGATGCCGGTGATCCGGTTGAACTTGCTTGGCAGTATTCCAGACAAGGAGCAGATGAATTGGTTTTTTTAGACATAACCGCTACTCACGAAGGGCGAAAGACCACGGTTGACTTGGTTCGTGAGGTCGCCCGTCAAGTGAATATTCCTTTTACAATTGGTGGCGGAATTAATGAGTTTTCGGATGCTGACCGGTTGCTAAATGCGGGCGCTGATAAGATTTCCATCAATTCTGCTGCGGTCCGCAATCCTAAACTTTTAGATGAATTCGCAAAAGCGTTTGGCGTCCAGTTTGTGGTTTTGGCGGTTGATACGCGTTTGATACGCGGGAAAAACTATGTGCACTTGCGGGGTGGGCGTGAACAAACAGATATCCAAACAGAAGATTGGATCCGTGAGGCCCAAGATCGGGGTGCGGGTGAGATATTGCTCACCTCCATGGATCACGATGGAACGAAAAATGGATTTGATACGAAGCTATTAAGCGAAATAAATCAGTCGCTTACTATTCCGCTGATTGCCTCAGGAGGTGCAGGCGATGTATCGCACTTTGTTGATGTTTTTGAGCAAGCGGAGGTTGATGCTGCACTTGCTGCATCCGTCTTTCACTATGGCACCATTAGTATCCCGAATCTCAAAGAGACACTGAGCGCCCACGGCATAACTGTCCGATAGGCATTTAATATTTAGTTATGGAAATCGACTTCGAAAAAACAAACGGATTAGTACCTGTCGTTATACAAGATCATCAAACACTGGAAGTGTTGATGCTAGGATACATGAACCAAGAGGCTTGGGAACGTACTATTCAGGATCAAAAAGTGACCTTTTATTCCCGAAGTAAGGGACGTATATGGACCAAAGGTGAAACAAGTGGAAACTTTCTACAGGTGATCAGCACGCATATAGATTGCGACCGCGATACGATTTTGATCAAAGCGGAGCCGCAGGGACCGACCTGCCATACGGGAAACAGAAGCTGTTTCGACACGCCTTATAATCAGAATTTCCTGTTAGAGCTCGAGCGTATCGTGCAGCGCCGTATCGACTTTCCTCAAGAGGAGTCCTACGTGAACCGATTGCGCGGTAGAGGTATCAATAAAATAGCGCAAAAGGTCGGAGAGGAAGCCGTAGAAACGGTGATTGCGGCCCTAGCGGAAAGTGAAGAGGATTTCACCAATGAAACCTCAGACCTTTTATTTCACTTGATATTACTTATACGAGAAAAAGGATTGAGTCTAGAACAAATAGCAAAAAACTTAGAAGGACGCCACCAGTAATTCGGCACGAGTAGGACCGATGGGATCTTCCGGCTATACCGCCAGCCAGCAATGGCGGGCTTTTATTTGTGCCTGTTCGATGCTATCTTTGTCTCATAGATGAATTCAAAACAAATTGACGTGACATTGGCCGCAACCCTGACCGGTCATCAAAATCCGATCTTTGCTTTAGCGCTCGATTTTCAGGGAACCACGCTGTTCACAGGTGGTAATGATAAAGGAGTGGTCGAATGGGATTTGACTTCCTTTTCGTTTAAACGGATATTGTGTAAAGTAGATGCATCGATTTATAGTTTGCTCCGCATCCCCGATAGTCCCTGGTTAGCTGTGGGTCTTCGATCGGGCGAGGTGTTAATCGTCGATATTCACGAGCAGTCGTTGAAAGCGAGATTACACACGCAAAGCGGTGCGGTGTTTTCTATTCAATATATTCCTGGGAAGAAAGAATTAATTGCTATCGGTGAAGAGGGGACAGCCTATGTTTGGACTGTAGACGGATTCCAACAGTTATACCGCTTCAAAGTTTCAGAGACTACGGTTCGAGTCATTGCGATCTCCGAGGACGCTAATCAGCTTGCATTTGGCGATAAAAATGGCCAGGTGTACCTCTACTCGGCATCCGATTTTCAGCTGATCCAAAAGCAAACCATTCACAGTATGCCCGTGACTAGCCTGCTATTTAATCGAGGCAGTTTATTATCGGGAGGACGAGATGCGAAGTTGTTTCGATTGCATGCAAGAACACTTCACGTGGAACACGAGTTGGTGCCCCATATGTTTACTGTTTACGGTTTGGCGCCAGGAAAGAGTGGCGAGTTAATTGCTTCGGCGAGCCGAGATAAAACGCTCAAAATTTGGGATCATGCTGATCTCAGATTAGTAAAGAACATTTCTAGAGACCGGGGTTATGATAGTCACCTGCTTTCCATCAACAACCTGCTTTGGCGCGGCGATTATATTTTTACGGTAAGTGATGACAAAACGATCCGCGTTTGGCGGGTTGATGGTTAAGTCGGTAAGAGGCGGTCTGTCGTGGGGATCCCTTTAATCCGTTGGAAAGATAAACGCGAGGATCGTTTGAAGATACTGATGGTCAATCTCATCAAAGCTCTCGAGTTGATCACTATCAATATCCAGCACACCGATGCACTGACCGTGTTGCATAATCGGCAACACGATTTCAGATAGCGAGCGAGCGCTACAGGCGATATGTCCTGGAAACGCATTGACATCAGGGACAATCAAGGTTTGGGCTTGTGCCCACGCACGCCCACAAACCCCTCGGTTAAGCGCAATGCGAGTACAGGCTACCGGACCTTGAAATGGGCCTAAGACTAATTCTCCGTCATCAACCAGATAGAACCCCACCCAAAAGAAATTGAACTGTTCCTTTAAAGCCGCGCATACATTTGCCATGTTTGCGATCGTATTCTTTTCCCCGGCAAGTAAAGCTTGAATTTGAGGTAACAGCGCTTGGTACTGCTCTTCTTTATTTCCTTCAGCGATCGTTAAATCTTCAGCCATTATTTAATTTATTGGACGATTTTTATTTTGCTTCTCGCGGCCATAGTTACAGCCGTTTAAGTGCTAGTTTGATCAGGTTTTCTACAGACAGGCCGGTATCGGAGACGGCCTGTACCGCCTTCTCTGCCTGTTGCTTGTTGAATCCAAGCATCGTTAGGGCGGCTAAGGCTTCTTCCACGGCGGATGACTTTGTCATCGGGAGTGGAATCAACGCATTCGGTCCCTGTTTCTTTAGTTTATCCTGCAATTCCAGGATAACCCGTTGAGCGGTTTTCGGGCCAATTCCTTTTATTTTTTGAATCACCTGTACCTGACCATTTACGATAGCCTGTTGGATCTCTTCGGGCGTAATTGACGATAACATCATCCGTCCAGTATTCGGACCAATTCCCGAGACGGAAATTAGATGATGAAAGAGATGCCGTTCTCCCTCGGTCGCAAACCCATATAGCGTTTGCGCATCTTCTCTGACTTGGAATGACGCGAATAGTTTACATTCCTCTTGGTCTTTGATCTGAGAATAGGTGGTCAGTGAAATATGGAGGTAATAGCCAACCCCACCCACATCAATGATGACATGGGTAGGTGCTTTAGTTACTAGTTTGCCTTTGAAATATTCGTACATATTGGCTTTATTATTTTCCGTTTTCTATTTGACGTTCAATAGCATCCACCACGGCAATGGTCACCATATTAACGATCTCACGAACCGAACTATCCAGCTGGAGCACGTGAACCGGTTTATTCATGCCTAAGAGAATCGGACCTACGGCCTCGGCATGGCCGACCTCTTGGAGCAATTTGTAAGCAATATTCCCCGATTCTAATGTTGGGAATACTAAGGTGTTTGCTGCTTGGCCTTTAAGCGAAGAGAACGGGAAATTATCCGCTAACAATGTTTTATTAAGGGCAAAATTGGCTTGAATTTCACCATCAACGATAATATCTGGCTGATCGCGGTGTAAGATCTTAACCGCTTGACGTGTTTTCTCTGAAACCTCGCCGTCGGTAGATCCGAAGTTGGAGTAGGAAAGCATAGCTAAACGAGGTTTAATATTGAATCGTTTAACTGCAGAGTTAAGGAGCACGGCAATATCGGCTAATTCTTCGGCACTAGGATTCGCATTAACTGTCGTGTCACCGAAGAAGAGTGGGCCTTCACTAGTAAGCATAATATACATGCCCGCCACTCGACTTCCTGGTTTTGCACCAATAACTTGCAATGCAGGCCGAATCGCTGATGCATAATTTCGGGTAAGTCCCGAAATCAATGTATCGGCCTCTCCGAACTCGACCATGCTGGCTGCAAAGTAGTTACGGTTCATCATTAGTTTTTGAGAGTCGAGCTTGTTAATGCCACGACGTTGTCGTTTCTTATACAGGTGATCAACGTATTTTTCGAAACGTGCTGAACCAACTTCGATCAACGGATCGATGATCTCTACACCATCGAGCTCAAAACCATATTCGTTAATTAATTTGTTAATTTTGTCCTGATTACCCAAAAGGATTGGAAATGCAATTCCCTCTTCTTTGACAATCTGCGCCGCTCTGAGGGTTTTATAATTGTCCGCTTCGGCGAACACGACCCGTTTTGGATTCGATTTCGCTTTCGAGGTCACCGTACGGATTAAACGATCGTCTTTCCCTAGACGTTTGCGCAGCTCTTCGCGGTAGGCATCCCAGTCATCAATATGCTCTTTTGCAATCCCAGAGGCCATTGCTGCTTTGGCAACCGCCACAGATACTTCGGTGATCAAGCGAGGATCGGTCGGCTTGGGGATGACGTAATCCGTACCGAAGCGGAGGTTACTAGAGTTGTAAGCAATATTTACTTCTTCTGGAACCGCCTGTTTAGCGAGGTCAGCAATTGCTTTGACCGCCGCTATTTTCATTTCTTCATTAATCGCTGTCGCTCGGACATCCAAAGCCCCTCTAAAGATATACGGAAATCCTAACACATTGTTGACTTGATTAGGGTAGTCCGACCGGCCAGTCCCCATAATAATGTCCTGGCGAGTACCAATCGCTAAATCGTAGTCAATTTCGGGATTGGGATTGGCCATGGCTAGGACAATCGGGCGCGGGGCCATTGTCTTTAACATTTCGGCGGTTAAAACATCAGCGGCTGACAATCCGATGAACACGTCACTGTCCTGCACGGCATCAGCCAGGGTGTGAAGATCTTTTCCGGTTGCCCATTCTGCTTTGATGGAACCCAAGTTTTCGCGATCGTTCCGGATAACTCCTTTGCTATCCAGCATAACAATGTTTTCCTTTTTTGCCCCAACAGCGATATACATTGCTGTACAAGAAATCGCTGCAGCTCCCGCACCATTAACCACTATTTTTACCTCACCGATGTTTTTGTTCTGTAGTTCACAGGCATTGATGAGTGCGGCACCAGAGATGATCGCGGTACCATGTTGGTCGTCGTGCATCACTGGAATATTCATTTCGGCTTTGAGTCGTCTTTCAATCTCAAAACATTCTGGTGCTTTGATATCTTCTAAATTAACCCCACCGAAAGTAGGTTCTAAGGCTTTGACAATATTGACAAATTCGTCGACATTTTTGGTGTCAAGCTCAAGATCAAAGACATCAATGTCAGCGAAAATTTTAAACAGAAGGCCTTTACCCTCCATAACGGGTTTACCCGCTTGAGCACCGATGTCGCCCAAACCCAGAACGGCCGTACCGTTACTGATGACGGCGACTAGATTTCCTTTTGCGGTATATTTATAAGCATCGTCACTGTTTTGGGCAATAGCCAAGCAAGGCTCAGCAACTCCGGGCGAATAAGCTAATGAAAGGTCCCGCTGTGAACTGTGGGGCTTGGTAGGGACCACAGCAATTTTTCCTGGACGCCCCATTGCGTGGTAATTTAAAGCGTCTTTCTTTCTGTTGATATTACTCATTTTAATATGGTTTATACTCAATCTCGTCAAAAATGATATTTTATTTTAAGCTGTCCAAAAGGCGAAACATATTTTGGCGCATCTGACTTGCAGGACCATTGTAATTATTGACCAACAGCGAAAACGTATAGTCCTCCCCATCGCTCGACTGTTGGTACCCGGTGTATCCCAATACACCACCAATAGTTCCGCTCTTCATACTTGTGTTGTTTATTTTAGGCAATGATTTTAAGAAGGCATTGAACCACGGACGTTTTTTTGCGTAAGACATGATTTTGCTCATAGCACTCGTAGTTACCCTATTTTGTGGAGATAATCCCGAGCCATCGTAGGTATTTAACTCATGTGGAGAAATCTGCAGTTTACCCTGCCAGTATTTGCCGACTAATGCTGCGGAGTCTTCAGTTTTAAAGGTGTTCGCGGAAATTCCCCCAATAGCTTTCAGTAGCGCTTCTCCGTAAAGGTTGATACTTTTTTGATTAAACCAATGTACAATTTCAGTTAACTGGGGGGATTCAATGGTGGTGATGACGGTCCGTTCACCGCCGGTCATCGATCGCCCAGCATTCATCAATCTTTTCGCAGTTGTAACGGTGTCAGATACCGCAATAGAGTCGTTGAGGAGCTCGGCCGCTAAGTGTAGGGCCAGATCAAGTGCGGGATCTGGTGTTGAGATTTCAATCGTCTTTTTCAAGTCTTGTCCATAGGTGCCGCGTAGATAGATCAACGCTGAATAAGGGGCTGAATAGCCGTAAACATTGTCCCCTGAACCGACCGTTCCAGTTGTCACCTCGTTGACAATCTGGAAGTGCGTTTTCTCTACTGGTTTTAGTGCTGCGGTTTGTCCTGTTCTTCCTGGAGTGAACTGAATGCCAATTTTGTTCTCTTTCCAGTTTAACGAGGACAAACCGGCCCCATAGTAGTTGCCGATATCGGTCCACATCCAGGTTCCGGGGACCACATAGCCGTTATAAAGCTGATCGTCTGCAATAATGCGACCTTGTATTTCTTTAATGCCTAGTTCGCGAATCGCATTTTTGAATTTCCCAAGGACGACGGCTGGTTTTGTACTTTCATATCGATCACTTCCCAAAGTAGGGTCGCCCGCACCTTCGAGGATTAGATCGCCGTGTAAAACACCCAACGAATCAATCTGGCCCGTATAGGAAAGGTTTGTCTTGAAGGTGAAGTCTTCTCCTAATAAGTCCAAAGCGGTAATGGCTGTAATTACCTTCAGTGTAGATGCGGTCGGAAGACCCAAGTGACCTTGGCGCTCAAAGACCAGTTCGCCGGTCTTGGAATTGATGACAGTCAGTGAAGCAATACCACTTTTTAACGCAGGGTTTTTTATAAATGCGTCGTACGCATTGCTGATCTTAGATTTAATTTCCTGTCCTTCGACTGGATGTGCCTTAGTCAGGCACAATAACGTGAGGAGGAATAGCGATAAAAAAAAACTTCTCATAATGAACAAATATCGTAATCTAGTACGCAAGTATTGCATTTAATTTTTGAAATTTCAAATGTGCCGGGGACTCCTTCCGGAATGAGCTAGACTTTTCTTAACTTGCCTAGAAATTTAACACCATAACAATGACATATAAGGAAAGATTAACCTCGGTGAGGAAGCAAATGAAAGATAGTGGAATAGCGGCCTGTATCATACCCTCTTCAGACCCCCATATTAGCGAGTATCTTCCTGAACGTTACAAATGTATTGCGTGGATCTCAGGGTTCACCGGTTCCGCGGGAACTTTGGTTATTACCGAAGATTTTGCCGGCCTTTGGACGGATGCAAGATACTTTGTTCAGGCTAATGAAGAATTGGAAGGAACGGGATTTGAGTTGGTTAAATTACAAGGACAGGGACAGCCAGAATACGTGACATGGTTGGGCAATAAATTAGCCAAAGGCGATCGTGTGGCATTTGACGGGAGCCTGGCAGCAGTATCTCTTGCGCAGACGGTGCAACAAGAACTTCTTCCTTTGGGAATCGAAATCGATGGTCATGTCGATCTATTAGATCCTGTTTGGAAAGATCGCCCCGTGCTCCCACAACAGCCGGCTTATTTAATAGGAGACGATATGACAGGCAAGTCGGCCGCTGAAAAGATTGAAGAGATCCGGACGGCTATGCGAGAAAAACGAACCCAAGCGCATATGGTCTCCTCCTTAGATGATTTGGCATGGATTCTCAATATCCGTGGTTCGGATGTGAATTGTAACCCTGTGGTATTGGGGTTCCTATTGATCACTCTGGATCGGTGTCGTCTTTTTATTGACGCTGTTAAACTTAGCCCGGTGGATATCCGCAGCCTAGAGCAATCCGGTGTGGAGATTCAAAGCTATGAACAAGCATTTAAGGTGATTGGCGATTTAAAAGTCGACAGGATATTGATTGACCCTAAACGGACCTGTTTTGCGATTTATGATGGCATTGCGGACGCTGTCGATATCGTGGAAGATATGAATCCATCGACCTGGTTGAAGGCCATTAAAAATGAAACTGAAATTTCGCACATGCGCAATGCCATGGTTAAAGATGGGCTGGCATTAACGAAGTTCTTTAAATGGTTGGAAGAAGAGGTTGCATCGGAGACGCTTTCAGAATTATCAATCACCGAGAAGCTGCACGGATTTCGGAGTGAATTGGAGGGGTTTGTTGATATTTCCTTTGACACCATTGCCGGATATCAAGCACACGGTGCGCTTCCGCATTACAAGGCCTCTGAGAGCAGTAACACCGCATTGAAACCAGAAGGCTTGCTTTTGGTCGATTCCGGTGGTCAATATGTTGATGGTACAACGGATATTACGCGTGTGGTTTCTTTGGGCCATATTACTCAAGAAGAACGTGACGATTACACGATGGTCCTAAAGGGAATAATAGAAGGCTCATTAGCGGTATACCCAAAAGGGACGAGAGGTTATCAGATTGATGCGATTACCAGACGTCCCCTCTGGGAGACTTTTCGGGATTACGGACACGGAACAGGGCATGGGATAGGTTTTTTTCTCAATGTGCATGAAGGGCCTCACGTTTTTAATAAAGCTGCGATTGATGTGCCAGTGGCTGATGGTATGATTTCCTCGATCGAGCCCGGTCTGTACCGGGAAGGAAAGTATGGCATTCGCATAGAGAACTTGGTGCTTTCTAAACTGGTAAAAAGCAATTCTTTTGGTGAGTTTATGGATTTCGAGACTTTAACCGCTTGTTATATTGCGACCGACCTGGTCAACAAAGCGTTATTGGATAAAACACACCTGGATTGGCTAAACACGTATAATGCTTGGGTGTTTGAAAAACTGTCTCCCCATTTAGACGAATCACACGTTGCCTGGTTACGCGAAAAAACCAAGGCTATTTAATAACGTATTCATTCCGGGGCTGTAACGTATTTACAAGCCCCTTTTTAAAACGTGCTGTGGTGAACAACCTTTCTTTAGCCATTGCTTTTGAGCGCAAGCAAAATCAGAGATCATAATCGCCAAAACAGACCCTATCAAACCGCTACGCAACCGAATATCAACATGCATATCAAATGCTTATTTAGTTTAATTTTTGTTGTCCTTTTCTTGATGAGTAAAGGGCAAGACTATCCTTATTTGAACCCCCAATTAGCGATTGAAGATCGATTGGATGACCTTCTGGGGCGGATGACGCGAGAAGAAAAAGTGGGACAGTTATCCAAAATATTGGGATGGGAGATGTATGAAAAGACGAAAGAGGGTCGCATTTCTATCAGCTCAAAGTTTAAAGATGTGGTATCGAATGGGGGAATAGGGATGCTTTGGGCGACGTTGAGAGCAGATCCTTGGACCCAAAAATCATTGCAAACTGGTTTGCAACCCCAACAGGCGGCCAAGACGGTGAATCGACTCCAGCGTTATGTTCGAGACAGCACGAGACTCGGTATTCCACTTTTATTAGCAGAAGAGGTGCCGCATGGCCATATGGCGATTGGGGCGACTGTATTTCCAACAGCTATAGGACAGGCCAGTACCTGGAATCCCGATCTCATTGAACAGATGGCGGGAGTTATTGCAGAAGAAACCTCGGCAGTGGGTGGGAGAAACGGATATGGTCCTGTATTGGATCTCGCTCGGGAACCCAGATGGTCGCGAACGGAAGAAACCTATGGTGAAGATCGTTATTTAGTAGCGCAGATGGGCAAAGCAATGGTTCAAGGTTTGCAAGGCCGTGTATCGGGGGGGCAAAATAAAATAGTATCAACGTTGAAGCATTTTGTCGCCTACGGTGTTCCTGAAGGTGGGCATAATGGTGGGAATGTATCGATAGGCGAACGCACGCTTCGGCAACATTATTTGTTTCCTTTTCAAGAGTCTATCGGCGCAGGGGCCGGGTCGATCATGACGGCTTACAATTCGATCGATGGAATCCCCTGCACTTCGAATCAATGGCTACTGCAAACGGTGTTACGAGAAGAATGGGGGTTTAAAGGTTTTGTCGTTTCAGACCTGTTGAGTATCTCTGGCCTAGTGGGTAGCCATGGCGTGGCTAAAGATGCCCAAACGGCGGCGGCACAAAGTTTAGCGGCCGGTGTAGATGTAGATTTGAGCGGATCGGGCTTTGGTGTTAATTTAATTGATGCCCTGGAGACTGGCTTGGTAAATGAAAAACAGTTGGATGCGGCGGTTCGACGAGTGCTGCGTGTTAAATTTTCCTTGGGCCTGTTTGAAGATCCGTACGTTTGTGAGGATTCGGTAGCGGCTAAAGTGGGAACGACTGGACACCGGGCTTTAGCACGCTCAGTAGCGCGAGAATCACTCACTTTGTTGAAAAATAAGGGCGCTACTTTACCATTTTCCAAAACGCTCAAACGAATAGCGGTTATTGGGCCAAATGCGGACAACGCGTACAATCAACTTGGTGATTATACCGCGCCGCAAGCACAGGGAAAAGTTGCAACGGTCCTTCAGGGGATAAAAACCAAAATGGATTCTGGGGTCCACATTGACTATGTCAAGGGTTGTTCCATTAGAGACACGACAGGGACTGATATCGATGCAGCGGTGAATGCGGCTCGAAATGCGGAGGCGGTTGTTGTGGTTTTAGGTGGATCAAGTGCACGGGATTTTAAAACATCTTAAGAAGACACAGGTGCGGCTAAGGTAGCGGATGATCAGACCCATATCAGCGATATGGAGAGTGGGGAAGGGTTCGATCGCGCGACACTTGATCTGATGGGTGATCAATTGAAATTGCTGCAAGCGGTTGTTGCGGTCGGAAAACCCACGGTTTTGGTATTGATAAAGGGTCGTCCGTTATTATTAAATTGGGCTGCAGGACATGTACCGGCTATTTTAGACGCCTGGTATCCGGGAGAGCAGGGAGGTGCAGCGATTGCAGATGTACTATTTGGTGACTATAACCCAGCAGGACGCCTTCCCGTTTCAGTACCACGATCTGTTGGTCAATTGCCGATTTATTACAATCACGATAAGCCAATTCGTCACGATTATGTGGACGAATTGAACGGACCCTTGTTTCCGTTTGGATATGGGCTGAGTTATTCCACCTTTGCGTATGCCGATCTATCCATCGACTCCATCCAACACGGTCCCGAGGCGACGATCAAAATACGTTTCAGTGTGACCAATAATGGCCCTTTTGACGGCCAGGAGGTTGCCCAGTTGTATTTACGTGATAAACAGAGTTCTGTTGTGACGGCCGTCAAGCAGCTGACGCGATTTAAACGCCTTTCCTTAAAAAATGGGGAAAAAGGGCTGATTGAATTTGAATTGGTTCCGGAAGATCTGCGGATCTGGGATGCTCACCAGAATTGGGTCGTAGAAAAAGGAGATTTTGAGGTGTTAATCGGAAGCTCATCAGAAGATATCCGCTTAGAAGGAGCTTTTCATATTCCCCGGGATATTCTGCTAAAATAGTGAAGTTCGCGACTACACCAGCTGGCCGTATATGGACCGGTTACTGGTCTTTTACCGAAAACTGGATAGAAAACGAAAACGGCCGATATTTAATCCGGCCGTTTATCGATTAGAAACTTGTTAATCCTGTTTCGCCCACCAAAGAGGTGTGCTAACCTGATCTGGGCCACCAAGTAACGAGACGGCTTGGTTGTACTGATCAGGTGCTCCTTCACGGAACGATGAAGGGTATGGAAGACGTTGTGGGAAGAACGTAATATTATTGGTCATATAGTTACTGCTATTCAACTCGGGAAGATTAGGTAAGGGATTTTCAATGGCTGGATTCTCGAAGAAGGGGAGTCCCAAGCGACGATGGTCATTCCAGGCCTCCAACGGCAACCACGGCATATTGGCAATGTATTTTTGTGTAATAATTTTAGTTAACGCATCATTCCGTACTGCTCCATTTTTGTAAATCGTGTTAACCGGGTAGGCGATGCTAACAGTGCCACTAGTGTTATTGTAACCATCAATGTAAGACATGTTATGGGTGTTCCCCGGTTCGGTTGTATGGGTGAATTTGGCCGATGTGCCTACTCGGTTAAAGTCGGTGGAGTTTAAGTAAGTCGATAGATGTTGACTGACCCCCCAATACTCAAAATTCGCCCGTACCCCATTCTCGTACGCCGCTTGAGCAGTTGTCGCCGTATTCCAGCCTTTGAGCGATGCCTCAGCAAGTAGGAAGTACGTTTCCCAATTTGCAAAAAATATCCGTTTATTTTCGCTGTCTCTAAAGGTCTGAGCGAGACCGGGGATTTTTCCGATCTGAATCGAGCGGATCTCATTTGCAGAACCCTTTGGTCCGAAATCCCCAATGGCCATAGTGCTCCACGTGTTTTTGGTGTCAAACTCAATATCTCCGGATGAACTTTTCATCTTAACTGTCGTGATTTTAGCATCATCAGTATAGCTGGGATAATTCGAGAATTGTGGACTGTTGACATCGCCAGGGATAAAGAATGTTTTGTAGGCCCGAGGGTCAATGGAGTACGGTAAGCCGTCAAAGAAGTACCCTGCCGATGGATCGTTGGTTTTTTGGGAATAATGATCCAATAAACGCGTGCCGATATAGTTTTCTGGTTTGACGCTGGCATGGTATTGACTAGACAATTGATCGACGCTTTTAATGCCGCCTAGCCCAAGGTAAAGATTGTTTAAGGTAGCCGATAGGATCTGACCGTTCCATTCGCGGCTCATGACACCGGACAAAGGATCCCATCCCGGTTTTTCCTGAATGGCAAAGATCTCTGAGGCATCCTGGATGAACTGACCGGATTCAACAGCACTTTCAAATTCCTATTTTGCTTTAGCCGGGTCTACTTCCGCTATCCGGATCGCTAATCGCATTCTAAGGGAGTTCGCATATTTAATCCAATTGCTGGCCTCGAAGTTATAGGCATTGTCGAATTTTTTATAATCCGACGGTACACTGATCTCCGTCTGGATTTTCGACACCGCGTCTTTGAGTTCGGCTAACATGAAATAATACACGTCCTGAACGTCACTGTATTCCGGATTATCTCCTTCGAAACCCGAAAGGGGCATTGGTCCGAAATTATCAGTAGCTTCACTGAGTAAATAGGCCCGCCAAATTCGACTAATCTGAACCACGTTATTGATGTGTTCTTCAGCAGAGCCATTTTCTAGACGTTTTTGCCCGATGGACACCGCTTTATTAATGTTGGTCTGCCACTGTGATAAGTAGCTCCGTCCCCAATAATCAGAAGACCAACCATCGTTAACGGTCCCGCCGGCAATACCGGTGGAGAAGTGTTGACGAGAAGCCGTTTTCCAGTACATGACAAATGCTCTTTCTGCAATATGAGGATCTTGTTGGGCGCCAATTAGTGCATTGTTAAATAAGAATTCGATCTGTACTTGATCTTCGTTGACTTTTAACGGGTCGACGTTTATTTCGTCGAACTTGGAGCAGGACGTCACCCCGGCTACAAGTGCTAAGCTAAACCCGATCTTTATGATAATATTTTTCATTTTTTTTTCAGTAGAGCGTTAAAAACCTAGTGTAATGTTCACGAAATAGGAGCGCGATGTAGGCGTTGAGAAGTTCTCAAAGCCTGTGGCGTTGGTGTTGACAGAAAAAACGGATTCAGGATCGATGCCGTTCGCATAGCTTTTGATCATCCATACATTATTAACCGTAAATGCAATCCTTGCTCGTTGAAGAATATTGCTCTTCAGAATCGATGCCGGTAAATTGTAGCTTAATGTGATGTTCCTTAGCCGAATATTGGTGGCATCATAGATGTTTTCCTCATTGATGCCTAAGTTGCCCGAGGTGGCGACCACTTGTGTCCAGTATTGTTGTGTAGTCACTTCGTTGTTGTTTTCCACGTAACTATCACCCTCTGCAATAACTCCGTCGACCACGAAATTATCGCGCTGTCCATTGGGAGCAGTTACCGCAGCGGCTCCATTTGCCTGAAGATTGACATTCGTTCCTGAGAAGAACTTTCCACCGAACCGACCATCAACCTGGAAGCTCAAGCCGATATCCTTATAGGAGAAGTTGTTCGTCCAACCGACCATGGCTTTTGGTGCCTGGTTGCCTAATAGAACAGCGCCGGTTGCTTGTGGTAAACCATTGCCGTTAAGAAGTAGTTGGCCGTTGTAAGGACTGTTCGGATCATCAACTCTCAGAAATTGAGAACCATAGATATCACCATACAGACTCTCTTTTACTGCGCGGATCGATAGATTATCGAAACCACCTAGCGGGTAAACGTCAATGTCTTCCGCTAGATCGATGATTTTGTTGGTGTTTTTTGAAATATTTAGGTTGCTGTTCCAGTTCAATCCATTTTCAGAAACCAACACCTGCCCGTCGAGGACGAATTCGATACCCGAATTTTGGATGTTACCAGCGTTAATGACCTCCGCTCTAAAACCACTCATCGGATCCATCGGCAATTCAATCAATTGGTTGGTCGCATTGGTTTTATACCATGCGAAATCAAGACCTACTCGATTGTTAAATAATCGCGTGTCAAAACCAAATTCAATAGTCTTTATCAGTTCGCTACGTACATTTGCATTGAACTTGACGTCGTCGTAGTTCGCTGTGGTATTGCCGTTTGGATCTTGTCCAATGCCGTAGACATTGTTCAGACGATAGGGGCCTAAGTCATTTCCAACAGCGGCATAAGATCCACGTACTTTGAGGAAGTTAATAAAGGATGGTAGCTGGCCTCCCGATTGATTGATCATATCAGAAACGACTAACGAAGTGCTTACGGAGGGGTAAAAAAACGAACGATTAATTTTGGCCAGGCTTGATGACCAATCGTTTCGCCCCGTAAGATTAACAAACCAGTAGCCGCCGTAGTTGATTTCAGCGGTTCCGTAGATTGAATTTATCTGTTTTTCACTGAATAATTGTGAAATAGAAGGGTTGCCCAGGCTGTTGGTAATGGCAAAAAAATTGGGCACCTCTAATTCGCCAGTACTCGCACTTAATCCTGTTTCTTTCGACTGCATTATTTGACCGAATAACGAACCGGATACACCCCATTTTGAGTCGCCGATCTGTTCTTGCCGAGCATGTAATGCTAAAATGAAATTCTTTTCGGCAAAATCATTTCTACCGTTTGCGTAGGTCCCATTAGCCGATAACGGGCTGCCTGAATGTGTGCGTACATCAAGAGTCGTATTGTACGTATCCATTCCCGCTCGACCTTCTATGTCGAGCCAATCTGCGATTTCGTATTTGATGTTTGCATTCATTAAAAACCGATTTCGCGAATCATTGTTCAAATGGTATTTGGCGAGCCAATAGGGGTTCGTAGAATTGGTGGTTCCGTACCAAAGCATATTGCCGGTGGCATCAATTGCATCTTTGTAATCCAGAATGTTTAGTGTTCTGGGCATCCTGAACAAAGTGGCATAAGCGTTTGATGTGTTTTGTCCGGAAGCAGGACGATTGGTGGCATCCGTATTCATGTATTGTACTTTTACGTCTGTTGACCACCTTTTGTTGACGCCGAAGGTAGTCGCTACTTTAGACATCAAGTTCAAGCGCTCTAGCCCAGAACCAGGTATTTTACTCTGATCGTTTAAATACGTCGCGGAGGTGTAGATACTGGTTTCGTCAAATTGCTGCTGGAATGATACATTCTGGGTGTGATTGACGCCTGTATTGAAAAAATTCTGAATATTGTCATAAGCTTGATATTGACTTCCCTGGATCGCCGGACCCCAATTATCGGTGCTGATCGGATCAAAAACACCATCAGTCCCCTGGCCAAAGGAACTTTGAAGTTCGGGCGTTATAAACAAGGTCTCTAGCCCGAGTGTTGAGGAGTAGGTGATGCCTGTTCCTGCTTGAGATTTACCAGATTTAGTGGTAATGATAATCGCGCCATTGCCCGCTCTGGACCCATAAAGAGCAGATGCTGCGCCACTCTTTAATACGGACATACTTTCAATATCTTCTGGATTGATATCCCCCAATCCGTTTCCCATATCGGTGCCCGGATTCCAAAAGTCGTTGTTGACTTGTCCGTTGCTTCCCTTGGCCCCTAGAAAGTTGTTCATCGGCACACCATCCACGATAATTAGGGGTTGATTATCACCTGTTAGCGAGTTGTTTCCTCTTAGCGTGAGTTTTGTCGAAGATGCCGGACCAGCAGAGCCTTTGATAACTTGCAGTCCCGCTACTTTGCCAACGAGTGCATTGGCGACATTCACCTCTTTAGCATCAGCGATCTGTTCTGCTTTTACTTCTTGGAAAGAATACCCTAAAGATTTACGATCTCTTTTGATGCCCATTGCCGTGACGACAACTTCATCAATTTCATCGGAAGATTGTGCTAAGGATACGCTATGGCTAGAAGAGCTTACGGTCAGCTCTCTGGTTTGATATCCTACACTTGTAAAGCGTAATTTTTGACCGATTTCAGCGGTTATGCTGTAGTTTCCTTCGGCATCGGTTTGCGAGGCGGTATTGGTTCCTATCACGGTAACACTTACGCTCGAGAGGGAAAGTCCGTTGTCATCCGTTACCTTACCGGTAACGGATTGCTGCGCAAATAACGTCGTCATGCACAAGAGCATGATCAGCGTTGTCATGCAGATCTTATTGTAAAAAGTGCTCATTGGTTGTTTTTAAATTATACTTTTGTTGATTTTTTATTGTAGATCTTTTTATCCGCATGCAAAATGGAAATGCAAGTCGAACCTAATAATTGGATGTTTTGAGTTTCTGAGAATGCGATTTTTGTGTGTTTCGATAATCGATGTATGCTGAATTCGAGTACAGCACTTTGAATTTGAGGAAATAGGATGTCTTTCGCTTTCGCACCGCGTCCACTGATGACCACAAGTTGAGGGTTAACAATATGGATGAGTGTGGCAATGCCTTTGCCTAGCATATGCCCGATACGCTTCAACGCTTCGATCGCCAATTGATCGCCCTGTATAGCCGCTTCAAGAAGTAAATCTCCTGAAATCTTTTGATCACGAACAAAAATTGCGCGCAAGGAAGACTCCTCTCCACGGGCAAGACTTTGGCTGGCAAACTCTACGGCCGCCACTAGAGAGGCCTCAACCTCGAGACAGCCCTTTTTCCCACAGGAACAAAGTTTATTTAGATTGGAAAGGGGAATATGAGAAAATTCTCCTGCATACCCGCTGTGTCCGCGGTAGAGTAGATTGTCCATAATCATCCCTAAGCCTACGCCCCAATTTAGGTTCACAACCATGACATCTTTCATTGATTTGGCTCGACCGAAACGATGTTCGGCAATGGCTATGGCAGAAGAGTCGTTTTCGACGAATGTCGGGAGTTTAAATTGCTGTTCAATATGTATTCTCAGGTTGTAGAATTCTGAATCAGACGGATACGAATGATTTTTACCCGTTTTACTGTCAACGAAACCAGGTATCGTAATGCCGATTCCAAAGATTAAAGACGGGTCAGATTCGGATAACGTGCTTTCAATCAGTTGGACAAGTCTTAGATAGGCGTCGTGGGCTTGGAGATCGATGGCTTCCGTTCTGACAGCAGTTCTATAATCGTTATTAAAATCAACAATCGCAATGGAGGTATAGAACTGATCAATAGCGATACTAAGCACCATGCGGAGCTGTTCGGGGTTCGGTATAAATTGCGCTGCCCTTCGTCCGCCAGTGGATGGCGCGAGTCCGCCGTTTTTAATGAATCCTGCTTCTTGAAGGTGGTTAACGGCGCCCGTGATGTTGGGCACGCTCTTCCCTATGGAGTTACTTAACTCGGCGATGGACTGCGGATGGGAAAAGTATAAGCGCTTTAGTATGGCTAATTTTAGGGTATCCAAATTGATTAGGGGTTAATTTATTGTTAAAGTTATGGTAAAATATAGGTAACATGCAAATACTTTTTAATTTTTTTAATAAGTATTGTGAAAATCTTAGGAACGTGCAGGGTTTAAGAGGAAAGTTTGCTGTTTTGTGCACTTTTCTAGTATTTAACAAAATACTATCGCATATTTGAAATATTCCTGTAACTTAGATAGTCTTATGAAGAAACAGCGGTACTATTCTTTAGATGTATTTCGCGGCGCAACCGTAGCCCTCATGATTCTTGTGAATAATCCAGGAACTTGGTCGCATATGTTTGCACCCCTTAAACACGCACCTTGGCATGGATGCACACCGACGGATTTGGTTTTTCCGTTTTTTTTGTTCGCTGTTGGAAATGCGATGTCGTTTGTGATGCCCAGATTGCAGGAAGGGGGCGCTCTGGTGTTCTGGACAAAAGTTTTGAAGCGAACGGTTTTAATCTTTTTGATCGGATTAGGATTGAATTGGTATCCTTTTGTCGCTTGGTCTGATGGCGTTTTGCAATTCAGAGAATGGGTTAGTAGTGACGATCCAACTCGTGGCGTGCGACTATTTGGGGTACTCCAACGCATCGCTATTGCTTACCTTTTTTCCTCGGTACTTGCTTTTTATTTAAAACCACGGAATTTAATATTTGTGTCTACGGGATTGTTGTTGCTTTATTGGGGTCTTTCTGCTTGGCTTGGAACCGGCGATCCGTATTCTTTAGAAGGGTGGTTTGGTACCGCCATCGATACGCAGATTCTCGGGGTCGCTCATATGTATAGAGGAGAGGGTATTCCGTTCGATCCTGAGGGGTTAATGAGCGCTTTGCCGGCGGTTATCCAAGTTGTGCTTGGTTATCTAGCTGGATTGCTAATCCGAAGCAGGGGAGAGGTGACCTGGTTATGGCCGAAAGTGCCTAGCAGCAATGAACCTCATTTTAAGTTAGTCTCTGGAATGTTGGTAACCGGTTTTTTACTACTGGTGCTGGCTTGGATTTGGTCTTTAGGATTTCCTATCAATAAAAAGATATGGACCAGCTCCTACGTGTTGTATACCACTGGGCTGGGCATACTGACTTTGGGCACGATGATCTGGTACATCGAAGTCCAGGGAGTTCGGAATAAACTCACTAAATTTTTCGATGTATTTGGAAAGAATCCCCTTTTTATTTTCGTTTTGAGTGGCCTGCTTCCTAAAACGCTTGGACTGATACGACTGCCTGTTGGCCTGGCAGAGAACGGAGAAGCATTAATGGGTTCCCCTTTAACGTGGTTCTACAGAAATATATGCGCGCCAATTCCAGGGCCACCCGAACTCGGGTCGTTTGTTTACTCCTTGTTCTTTCTGGCGCTGATGTGGGCCATCTGCTCTATTCTAGATAAAAAGAAGATATACATTAAGGTGTAGCTGGGGCAGGGGCTAAAAAACATTTTTGTTTACAGATTAAAGTGTTAACTTTGCACCCACAAATAATTGATTTTTTAACGCTTTAATATTATTCTTGAGATGTATTTAAGTAAAGACTACAAAGCTGATATTTTCAGCGAATTCGCTGGAGCAGCTGAAAACACCGGTTCCGCAGAGGGACAAATTGCATTGTTCACGAAGAGAATTGCTCATTTAACTGGGCATTTGAAATCGAATAGAAAAGACTTTAACACCCAGCGTTCACTACAAAAGTTAGTGGGTAAACGCCGTTCCTTACTGGCTTATTTGTACAAAAAAGACATCGCAAGATATCGTGCAATTATCAAAGGCTTAGGATTGCGTGAGATTATTAAATAAGCTTTCTGAATAAGCATAAAAAAAGGTTCTGATTTCAAATCAGAACCTTTTTTTATTTAGAAAATGAATCCAATGGGAATTTGGATGTTTGTGGGGCAAAGTTTTATCCAGCAGGTAGGATACCTCAATGATTTTTTAGTTACCTTTGTGCGATTAAAAAGGTTAAAATTAATTTGATGCATCTTTCTTGAGGCCAATGCATCACAAAGAAAACAAAATGAGTTATAACGAAAAGAAAGTGACAATTGAGATGGGGGGCGATTCGGCTCCAATCGAATTGTCGACTGGTAAATTGGCTAAGCAGGCCGATGGATCAGTTGTTTTGAAGCAAGGAGCGACGATGTTGCTCGCGACCGTTGTGTCGGCAAAAGAACCTAAAGCTGGTGTGGACTTTCTGCCACTCTCGGTAGATTATCAGGAAAAGTACGCGGCCACAGGTCGCATTCCAGGCGGCTTTTTACGTCGGGAGGCTAGACTTTCTGATTACGAAATTCTGATCTGTCGTTTGATCGATCGGGCACTTCGTCCATTGTTTCCGGACACTTATCATGCAGATACGCAGGTAATGGTGAGCTTGATTTCTGCTGACAAAGAAATTATGCCGGACGCCTTAGCGGGGCTCGCAGCTTCTGCAGCGATTGCGGTTTCCGATATTCCTTTCAATGGACCAATTTCAGAGGTGCGCGTTGCTAAGGTAGATGGTCAATTGATCGTTAATCCAACAGTGTCCCTTTTGGAGCAGGCCACCTTAGAGTTTATGGTTGCAGGATCCGCTGAAGATATTGTCATGGTTGAGGGTGAGGCGAAGGAAATCGCTGAAGAAGAAATGGTAGAGGCGATTGCGTTTGCTCATGAAGCGATCAAAAAGCAGGTTGCCGCTCAGGTAGATCTTGCTCAGCAAGTAGGTGCTACCGTTAAACGTGAATTTAGCCACGAACCGACAAACCCTGAGTTGCGTGAAGCGATCTTCGCAGCGACTTATGATAAAGTGTATGCGGTCGCAAAATCAGGTTCTTCGAAACAAGAACGCACAGCGGAATTCGCGGAAATCGGCGAAGAATTTTTCGCAACCCTTGGAGAGGAACTTGATGAGGATACAAATTTTTTATTAAAGAAATATTTTCACGATGTGCAGTCTGATGCCGTACGGAATTTGGTCCTTGATGAGGGGATTCGTTTGGACGGACGTGATGTGCGCAAAGTGCGTCCGATTTGGACAGAGGTTGATTATTTGCCGTCGGCTCACGGATCTGCTGTTTTTACTCGTGGTGAAACGCAATCCTTGACGTCTGTTACACTCGGAGCTAAAGATGATGAGCAAATGATTGATGGTGCATTCATCCATGGTTATAACCGCTTCCTCCTCCACTACAATTTTCCAGCATTTTCAACCGGTGAGGTTAGACCTAATCGTGGACCAGCTCGGAGAGAAGTGGGACACGGGAATTTGGCGATGCGTTCGCTGAAAAAGGTATTGCCGTCCGGAGAGGAGAATCCCTATACGATACGTATCGTCTCTGATATTCTGGAATCGAACGGATCCTCATCTATGGCCACAGTGTGCGCCGGCGCCTTAGCGTTGATGGACGCGGGTGTGAAGATTTCGGCTCCGGTCTCGGGTATTGCAATGGGCCTGATTAGCGATGATAAAACTGGGAAATATGCCATTCTTTCCGACATTCTTGGAGACGAAGATCATCTCGGGGATATGGACTTTAAAATAACTGGAACAGCTAAAGGTATTGTTGGCTGTCAGATGGATTTGAAAATCAACGGGTTGAGATGGGAGGTGTTGACTCAGGCCTTGGATCAAGCAAAGGAAGCTCGTCTTCATATTCTTGAGGAAATGGCGAAAACCATTCAGTCCCCTAGAGAGGATTATAAACCACATGCGCCGCGGATCGTACAAATTACCATCGATAAAGAATTTATCGGAGCTATCATTGGTCCCGGTGGTAAGGTTATCCAAGAAATGCAACGCGAAACCGGGGCAACGATTTCCATTGAGGAGGTCGACAACCAGGGAATTGTCCAGGTCTTTGCCGACAATAAAGAATCGATCGACGACGCTCTTGGTCGTATCAAAGCGATTACGGCAAAACCGGAAGTAGGTCAAATCTATGAAGGTAAAGTAAGATCAATCATGCCATTTGGTGCCTTTATTGAAATTATGCCAGGAAAAGATGGTCTTTTGCACATATCCGAGATTGACTGGACTCGTGTGGAAAGTATGGACGGCGTGTTTAAAGAAGGCGAGATGGTGACGGTGAAGCTGCTGGATGTTGACAGACAGGGTAAGCTCAAACTTTCGCGTAAAGCCTTGTTGCCTCGCCCGCCAAGAGAGGAAAAACAGCAGAATGAAAGAAAACCGGCAAATGACGAAAACGCTAATGAGAAAACGGCTCCAGAGTCGTAGCTAGGGATTTAGCGTCAAAATCGATCGTTGTTTTTGTTTCGATCGTTTTTTTAAATTATAGCGTAAAAAAAGGGTCGTATCTGTTTGATACGACCCTTTTTTTTGAAATGGTAAATACGCCTGTTCCGTATTAGAGATGGTGGTGAGAGTCCATTTTTCTTGAAAAATGGAGCGAGTAAGTTATTTCTCTTTAACAAATGACGCAGTCTACCGGATGAAGACAGGTCATTAAAAAGAAAAGGGGGTGTATTGTTGATGCACCCCCTTTTCTTACTTTTTTGATCGCTAAAAATTAAAGCATCATGACGTCCGGTATCTCGCCTACCTTCTTGTAAAAGTCGATGACCTCATCTGCCGTGTTCACGTAGGATTCAACTGTGATTGACTGATATTTACCCCCTGAAGAATTCTTTCCCGAAAATTTCGTGCTTGGGTGCTGGAAAATTGCTTTAACAAGTTCTACTTTGTCCGAATCAGCTTTGACGATAAATTTGAACGTATAGAGTGTTGGAAATTGTTCAACATCTATTAATTTCTCTTTGAAACCTTTGTAGAAATCACCGTCATTATCTTCAGGTATGTCTTTGAGTTTAATTTGATTATTGAAATCAGGCATCTATTCCTCCTTTTTTTGATTGTTTTAATTGTATTATTAACGGCAGCAAACCGCCGTTCTATGCTATACGTATGTCGAGCTAAGGTCTGGTTTGCCGCCGTGCCTAGTTTCCTTGACTGAAAATATAGGGCGGGCGTAAAAAGGCAAAGCAGAACAACGCATGGTCCCCACTAAGGTACAAAATCGGATTCAATCTCGGAATTTTTTGGCATTCACTAATTTTTTAAATCCTTTTAGCAGGTGTGTAGCAAAATATTTAGCCGCCGAATGCTAAATATTTAGCCAAGTTTCATATATTAGGTGGTGAGGAAGTCCCGAACGCCTTTTCGTGTAGCAATGCGAATTGAGCGAACAGGCGATCAATGGAATCCTAATGTTATGGCTAGCCGGTTTTTTTCGGAAGGCAATCAAATGAGCGAAAACAGGAAGCTTCATTACGTATTGCCGATTGAGCCTTTAGAATATGTTGTCTAATCAAAACGGAATATAGGCGTAATTCCTACCACGGAATGGCTGTGGGTATAAGAGCCAAAGTTATGAAAAAGAGAATTTTAATTAGTGATATTGCAAGAAATCTTGGTGTGTCAGTTACCACAGTTTCCTTTATTTTAAACGGCAAAGCCAAAGAAAAGAGAATAAGCGATGGTTTGACTAAAAGGGTGTTAGACTATGTCAAAAAAGTAGGTTACAAGCCCAACCAATTAGCGCAAAGTCTGCGGACCGGGCAGTCGAAAATTTTGGGATTGATCGTCGAGGATATTTCAAATCCATTTTTTTCCAATGTTGCTAAATATATCGAACGCATTGCTTACGACAATGGTTATCACATCATATATTGTAGTATGGATAACGACGGGACTAAAGCCAAGGAATTAATTCAGTTATTTTACGATCGACAGGTAGATGGATACATTATTACTCCACCGGAGGGGTTGGAGGACACTTTAGCCACGCTAATTAAAAACCACGTTCCTCTGGTGCTATTTGATCGCTATATTCCTGGATTGGAAACCCACTATGTTGTGTTGGATAATTTCAAAGGGGCTTTTGATGCAACAAAACACTTGTTAGCAAACCCGTCCAACAAGCGGGTTGGTTTTGTCTCTTTGTATTCGAACCAAACGCAAATGAAGGATCGCCTGGAAGGCTATATGAAAGCTATCGACGAGTTTCAACAACAAGCTTTCATTAAAAAGATCAAATTAAACGAAGAGGAGGACTCCTCGATTGATCAACTTCACGAGTTCATGGATACGAATCGACTGGATGCCGTCCTCTTTGCAACCAACTATTTAGCCATCGACGGGCTCAAGGCAGTCAAAAAATTTAAATTGAACTTGCCCAATATGGTAGCTTTTGATGACCACACCTTGTTTAAGTTGTATGAACCAGGTATTTCAGTGGTGACCCAAGATACCTCGGAAATCGCTAATGAGTTGATTCATACACTTCTTAATGAGATCAAAGGGAAAAACAAACAGCTGCAAAAGATCGTTGTGCCGAGCGAATTGCAAATCCGGGGTTCCTCGGTTATTTCTCAGGAGCGTCTGGAACAAATTTCATAGCGATGGAATTGACGCAATGCCGCGTGTTTTTAGGGGTAAAACCCTCACCTTGAAAAACATGGCCTAAGTGTGCCGCGCAGGCGGCACATAGAATTTCAGTGCGTTGCCCGTCTGCATCCACCTCCTTGGTTACTGCACCTGGAATTTCATCATCAAAACTAGGCCATCCACAGTGCGACTCAAATTTGTCGGCAGAGCGGTATAGGGGAGCATCACAACGTTTACATTGGTAGACCCCCGGCTCTTTGTTCTCAAGAAGGGCGCCTGTGAACGGACGTTCTGTTCCCTTGTGGATGATGACGTATTCTTCTTCAGAGTTTAACGGGTTATAAGATTTTTTCTCTTCCATATCGATTTATTTTTGTTGTTGCAATACCCTAAAAAATGCAGGTAGATTGACGAACTTCTAAGGTGCTTTAACACCCTTAGAACGTCTCTAAATTACGGAAAATAAGTTGCTTTCAGGTCAGGTGAATGTTAATTTACAGCCGTTTGAGGGCGATATCGGGCTAATTGTTTAGAATGATTATAAATTGACAAATTAGGTCATGAAATTGTCAGTGATTGCTTAATAAGTTATACTTTTGTGCATTGTTTTGTGCGGTTCAAAGTACAGGGATTGAAGAGTCAAAATTAATTATTACACATAAAAACAGTATAAAGTGCTAAATATGAGAAATATCTCATCCGTTTTGGGAAGACTTGTGAAGTCAATATCGACTAGTTTGGTATTGTTGTTCGCCGTTACGACTACTACTCAGGCGCAAGATGTTGCAAATGGTGCGGCGCTATTTAAGTCGAATGCTTGTAATTCGTGTCACGCTGTAGGTAGAAAATTGACGGGTCCAGATTTGCAAGGGCTGACGGAACGTCGTAATGAGGAGTGGATCATTAAGTGGATTCACGACCCGCAAGGGATGATTAGTTCAGGAGATGAGCAGGCGGTAGCATTGAAGGCGGAGTACGCTACGATGATGGCTGCTTATCCGAATCTTTCTGAAACTGATATTCAAGATATCATCGCATTCGTTGAAAGCGAAGAGGTTAAATTGGCTGAAAAACAAGCTGCAGGAGGTGCTGCCGGCGGCGGCGGCGGCGCGAGTTCGGATGCTAATATGTGGATGATCGTCGGTTTGATTTCGTTATTCGTCGTTGGAGTAGCAGTTATTATTGCGCTGAATCGTGTTACGACAACCTTAGAGAAGGTTATTGTAAATGATCAAGGCAGTATTGCGGAAGCGCAGGCTGAGTACGACAAAGGAGGAGAGAGTGCTTTGGTTAAATTTGCTAAAGCCTTCGTGAAAAACAAGAAACTGGTGTTCTTTGTGATCCTGATGGTTGTTGGGCTTTTAGGAGTAGCAGGTTGGAAGACGATGTGGAATGTGGGGGTGCACGAGGGCTATAAGCCGGTGCAGCCGATTAAATTCTCGCATCAGATCCACGCAGGGGTCAACCAAATCGAATGTCAATATTGCCATGGTGGAGCCTTCAAATCTAAGAATGCGTCTATACCTTCGGCGAACGTTTGTATGAACTGTCACAATACGGTGACCGCTGCTGACCATTATGACGGGGAAACTTCTCCTGAGATTGCTAAGTTGTATCGTGCGGTAGATTGGGATCAAGAATCTCGGACTTACGGAACGAACACTCGTCCTATTGAATGGGTAAGGATTCATAACCTTCCGGACTTTGCCTATTTTAATCACTCCCAGCACGTCGTTGTTGCTGGCGTAGAATGTGAGACCTGTCATGGACCTGTCCAAGATATGGAAGAGGTTTATCAGTACTCACCGCTAACCATGAAATGGTGTGTGGATTGTCATCAGGAAACTTCTGTAGATACGGACAATGCCTATTATGAACAGCTTATCGACGCGCACGAGAAATTGAAGAAAGGTGAGAAGATGACTGCAGCTATGATCGGTGGACTTGAGTGTGGCAAATGTCATTATTAATAAATTGAATTAGAAATACGGAATCTTATATATAGCTTAAATGGAGAGCAATAAAAAATATTGGAAAGGTTTAGAGGAATTGAATCAGACTCCTGCTTTTGTCGGAAGCAGTAATGGTGAGTTTGCTGAACCTGTTCCCGTAGAAGATGTGTTAAGCGAAGCTGGTTTAAGTACAAAAACTCCTCGTCGTGACTTCTTGAAGGCTTTGGGTTTCGGTTTGGGGGCTGTTACGTTAGCAGCTTGTAGCCGTACACCAATTCATAAGGCGGTGCCTTATGTTATTAAGCCTGAGGAGATCACTCCGGGTGTTCCTAACTTTTACGCCTCTTCCTTTAACGGTCAGAGTGTTATTGTTAGAACAAGAGAGGGGCGCCCGATCTCATTAGAGGCTAATCCGAATGCTATTGGACTCAATCAGGGAACAGATTCGGCAGCGTCTGCGTCAGTACTTGACTTGTACGACATGTCGAAGTTGCAAAATCCTCAGATTGATGGTAAGGATGTGGAATGGAGCCGACTGGATCAGGAGGTGATTGCTGCATTGAATAAAGCACAAGCCGGCGGGAAACAAATTTCTATTGTGAGCAGTACGATTGATAGTCCTTCGACATTAGCGGCTATCGCGGCTTTAGGACAAAAGTTTCCTGCGACGCAACATATTCAAGTGGATGCAGTTTCTTATACAGGCATTATCGAAGCAAATAGGAGCGCATTTGGAAAAGCCGTTATCCCATCGTATCGTTTCTTAAATGCACAAGTTGTGGTGTCGGTTGCTGCCGATTTTCTAGGAACTTGGTTGGCCGGAGAAGAGCATACGCAAGACTATATTAAAAATCGCGACTATAAATCACTTAAAGGCGGTAAGATGTCGCGGCATCTGCAATTCGAATCAGGTCTTTCAATGACCGGTTCCAACGCCGATGTCCGGATTGCCATTAAGCCTTCCGAAGAGGGAGCAGTATTGATCAGTCTTTACAACGCTATTACGGGCGAATCGCTTAGTGGAGGAACAACAAACACAAAGGCAAAAACAGCAGTTGCATTGGCAGCCAAGGAATTGGTCGGTGCTCGAGGTTCTGCTGTTGTCGTCGCCGGTGCGAATGACACCAATATCCAGTTATTGGCCAATGCGATAAACGCTGCCCTAGGTGCATACGGTTCAATCATTGACTTGGATAACTATTCCAAACAATATCAAGGGTCGGACGGCGCCTTCCAACAATTCCTGACAGCTGCTAAAGCTGGGCAGGTTGGGGCTGCATTCTTCTTGGACAGAAATCCGGTTTATGATTATTTCAAAGCAGAGGATGTAAAAGCCGCACTTGCGAAAGTCGACTATACGGTTTCTTTCGCGGATAGAGCAGATGAGACTGCCTCAGAACTTAAGGCAATTGCTCCCAACTGTACTTTCCTAGAAGCATGGGGAGACTCCTCGGCCACCGAAGGACTCTATTCCGTTGTTCAGCCGACCATTAACCCAGTATTTAATACACGTCAGGCAGAGGAATCGTTATTGGTTTGGGCTGGTGTGAACAAATCTGCACACGATTTTGTGAAAGAATATTGGGAAGCCAACATTTTGCCTGGAACGGGTAAAGTTTGGAAAGATGTTCTTCAAGAAGGTTTTGTTTATAAAGGAACGAATACCGGGTCGAGCTATTCCCCAAATGTTGATGTTAATGGTGTGGTTAATGCCATTAATAATGATAGCAAACGTATCGCTGGCGATGTGGAGTTGAAACTTTACGAATCTCCAAATATTCGCGATGGTCGTTGGGCGAACAACGCGTACTTACAGGAATTGCCGGATCCGGTGTCTAAAGTGACATGGGATAATTTTGCGGCGATTAATCCTGCTGATGCAGACGAGCTCGGCGTGAAGGAAACCGATAAGGTTACGGTTGAAGCGAATGGTTATAAAGTAGACTTGCCGGTATTGCTTCAGCCTGGACAAGCTAGAGGTACTGTTTCAGTAGCCGTTGGTTATGGTCGTACTAAAGTAGGTAAGGCCGGAAATAATGTCGGTGTTAACGCGTATCCGTTTGCAAGTTTAGTGAACGGAACGGTACAGTTTGCTGCCAAAGCGTCCCTAAGTAAAGCTTCCGGAACTTATGAGTTAGCACAAACGCAAACACACCATACGATCGAAGGGCGTAACATTATTCGCGAAACTACTTTTGCAAAATATTTACAGGATCCTAATTCCGAATCTGGCCGTTTTTCCGATTCGCACCAAACGTATGATTTATGGAATAAGTATGAGCAACCGGGACATCGGTGGGTCATGGCTATCGATTTGAACGCCTGTACCGGATGTGGTTCTTGTATTGTTGCCTGTAGCGTTGAAAATAATGTGCCAGTCGTTGGACGTGATGAGGTTCGTCGTCGTCGGGAGATGCACTGGTTGAGAATTGACCGTTATTATACGCTGAACACCTCAGACGCTAAGCTGACCGGAGAAAACGAGATTGCGAACGCAGCAGGATTGGATTACGAGGATGTGACCGTGGTTTATCAACCGATGTTATGTCAACACTGTGAACACGCGCCTTGTGAAACTGTTTGTCCTGTGTTAGCAACAGTCCACTCCTCCGAAGGATTGAATCATATGGCCTATAACCGTTGTTTCGGAACGCGTTATTGTGCCAACAACTGTCCATATAAAGTACGTCGCTTCAACTGGTTTAACTATTGGAATGATTCTCGTTTTGATAACTACCTTAACAACGAATTTACCCAGTTGGTATTGAACCCAGACGTAACGACTCGTTCGCGCGGGGTGATGGAAAAATGTTCAATGTGTATACAACGTATTCAAGCGGGTAAGCTTCAAGCGAAAGTGGAGAACCGCAAAGTTAAAGATGGAGATATTCAGATGGCTTGTCAATCAGCTTGTTCTGCGAATGCTATTATCTTTGGAGATGCCAATGATCCTGAATCTGAAGTTTCTAAAGCCCTACGTAATGAACGTGTGTATTATGTGCTTGAAGAAATCAATGTCCAACCAAATATTGGTTACATGACGAAGGTAAGGAACACATTTGAAGCGTAATTTATTCTATACTGAAATAAAATAACTATGTCATCGCATAACGAATCAATATTAAGAGAACCATTAATCACCGGTAAGGATATTACCTATGCTAAGATTACGGATGATATCTTGCTGCCGGTGGAGAATAAACCTAACAAGGCCTGGTGGATTGGTTTTATTGTAGCCGCCTTAGGAGCTTTGTTATGGGTCGTGAGCGTCGGATACACTTTTTGGACAGGTATCGGTGCTTGGGGGTTGAATAAAACAGTAGGCTGGGCTTGGGATATCACTGACTTTGTATGGTGGGTTGGTATCGGTCATGCCGGTACGCTGATTTCCGCAGTACTTTTACTTTTCCGTCAAAATTGGCGTAACTCTATTAACCGTTCGGCCGAGGCGATGACAATCTTTGCCGTAATTTGTGCGGCCACTTATGTGGTTGCCCACATGGGACGCCCTTGGTTAGCGTATTGGATTTTCCCATTGCCAAATCAGTTTGGATCACTTTGGGTAAACTTTAACTCGCCGCTGGTTTGGGATGCTTTTGCGATCTCGACCTATTTTACGGTATCTCTGGTTTTTTGGTACTGTGGTTTGTTACCGGATATCGCTTCTGTACGTGACCGAGCTACTGGCTTGAGAAAGAGAATATATTCGATCCTTTCCTTTGGTTGGAACGGATCCGTTAAGACTTGGCAGCGTTTTGAGATCGTATCGTTGATTCTGGCAGGTATTTCCACACCTTTAGTTCTTTCGGTGCATACGATTGTATCTATGGACTTTGCTACTTCCGTTATTCCAGGGTGGCACACCACCATTTTCCCTCCTTATTTCGTTGCTGGAGCAATTTTCTCTGGATTTGCGATGGTTCAAACACTGTTGTTGATTCTTCGTAAAGTAATGAATTTTGAGAATTACATCACGATGTTCCATATCGAGTCCATGAATAAAATTATCATGGTGACCGGTTCAATCGTTGGTATTGCTTATTTAACTGAGTTGTTCATTGCGTGGTATTCTGGTTCAGAATACGAGATGTATGCTTTTGCCAATCGGATCGCAGGTCCGTATGCCTGGGCATATTGGGTAATGATGACTTGTAACGTGATCTCCCCTCAACTTTTCTGGTTCAAGAAGATTCGTACAAGTATCCCGATTTCATGGGTGCTTTCAATTGTCGTGAACATCGGTATGTGGTTCGAGCGTTTCGTTATTATTGTAACCTCATTGCACCGCGACTATTTGCCCTCATCCTGGGCGATGTTCTATCCAACTTGGGTGGATGTCGGCATATTCGTAGGGTCGATTGGTTTGTTCTTTACCTTGTTCTTGTTATTCATCCGCTTCTTGCCGGGTATTGCCATCGCAGAGGTGAAGCTGCTGTTGAAAAGCGCGAGCTTGCAACATAAGACGAAATTGGTTCAAGAAGGTCAATACCCTGAAGAACAGGTTAAATACTTCAGAGAGTCTTTGGAGAAATATGATTCAGTAACAGAAGAAGATATTAAAGCATTACATCAAAAATAATAGCAATGAGCAATACAAAATATATACTAGGTAGTTTTGCTGATCCTGATGATTTGATGCATGGGATTGACCAATTACAGGCCAACAACATTAGCGTCTATGATTGCTTCACGCCGATGCCAATACATGGTATTGAGGCGAAGCTCGGTGTTAAGCCGTCTCGTTTACCCATTGCCGCATTTATTTTTGGTGCTATGGGGACAATCTTAGGATTCAGTTTGTTATTCTACACCATGTCCTATGACTGGCCAATGAATGTTGGCGGAAAACCAGCACTTGCTTTACCGAACTTTGTTCCCGTGACGTTTGAGGTAACCATTTTATTATGTGCATTGGGTATGGTGGCCACATTCTTTTTCAGAAACCACTTGTTTCCGGGAAGAGCGCCACGCGTTATGGACATGAGAGCATCGGATGATCGTTTTATCATTGCGGTTGATGCCCGTGAAAACACAGATCATGCATTGATTGATAATTTATTGAAAGAAGCAGGAGCAGTTGAAGTTAAATACAATGAAAGAAAATATGTTAGCTATGAATAAGAAGAATTTTCTTGGAACTGTATGTGTTGCTGTCGCATTATCAGCTGTCGTTTCTGCTTGCGGAGATGGCACCACACGTAGTGCAGGTTGGGAGTTCTCGCGCAACATGTATGATCCTATAGCTTATAATCCGGATCAGCCCAATAATAATTTTGAGAATAAAATTACGGCGCAAACTCCGCCAGAGGGGACTAATCCAATTGGGTTTGAACGGTTCGAATACGGTAATTCGGTTGAAGAATACGAGCGTGCAGGCGCGGAATCGGTTAACCCGTTGGTGGTTAATCAGGCGAACCTGCAACATGGGGAAGCACTTTATTTGACCTATTGCGCAGTATGTCATGGGGAAGAGGGTGCTGGCGACGGACCTATCACTGCGGACCGAGAGGTCGAAGATTCCAGAGGAAAACGGGCCTTGGAAAATTTCCCTCCGCCGCCTTCGTATCATCAGTCATCGGGTGCGCCCTCTTCAAGAGGCGGTCAGATGTCAGAACTTTCCGATGGTAAAATATATCATACCATTACTTACGGGTATAATGCGATGGGTGCACACGCCTCGCTGTTGACCCCAGAAGAGCGTTGGCAAGTGGTTATGTACGTACACGAATTACAAAAAAAATAATCTAACATCGATTTTATAAATGGGAACTCACAATCATCATAACGATTATAATTTCAGCGAGCAATTTAAATTTGCCGGTATCGCGAAGATACTGAGTTTAGTAGCGATCGTTGTAGGTATTGCCGCAATTGCACTCGGGCTACTTTCCAGTGACCATATTATGGTTGAACGTACATATGCCAATCTTTTACTGATGGGCTACTATTTCACCTGTGTGTGTGCGGCTGGTGCTTTCTTCATCGCCTTGCAACTTGTTACCCAATCGGGTTGGTCCGCTGGTATGTTGCGGATTCCGCAGGCTATGGCAAGTGTTCTTCCAATCGCTTCGGTGATCTTATTGGTTATCGTCACCTTGGGACTGACTACACACAATCTTTACCATCATTGGTATGCCGATGGCTTGATGGATCCAGATAGCCCGAATTACGATAGTTTGGTCGCGGGCAAGGCTGCATTTCTTAATGTTCCTGGATTTTTGATCCGCCAGGTTGTGTTTATGGGGAGTTATAGTATTTTGGCTTTTATTTTAGCGAAGCTTTCTTATAATGAGGATTTAGGTGGTGGCTTGAATTCCTACAAAAAAAGCTTTAAACTATCCGCTTTATTTTTAGTGATCTTCGGATTTACGACGCCAATTTGGTCATTTGATACCATCATGTCGTTGGAGGCACATTGGTTCTCAACGATGTTTGGCTGGTATAACTTCGCGGCCATGTGGGTGAGCGGACTAGCGGCCATCGTCGTGATCTTGATTTTGGTTAAGAAAGCGGGTTATATGTCATGGGTCAACGAAAATCATTTGCATGACTTAGGCATGCTAATGTTCGGTTTCTCTATTTTTTGGGCCTACGTTTGGTTCGCTCAATTTATGTTGATTTGGTATGCAAATATTCCTGAGGAAACTGTGTATTTCTATAAACGCTGGGAGCCGGAGTATAAGCCATGGTTTTGGTTGAGTATAATTATTAACTTTGTGGCGCCGTTGCTACTCTTGGTTGATCGTGAAGCCAAGCGTAAGAGTTCGATGATGCTTTTTGTCGCTATTTTGCTGCTGGCTGGACACTGGTTGGATTTCTATATCATGATTATGCCGGGTACGGTTGAATCACATCGCGGGTTTGGTTTTAACGAAATAGGGATCGCAGCTGGATTTGTAGGATTGTTCACCTTCCTAGTGCTGTCGAAGATGAGCAAACATGCGCTAGCGCCGAAGAATCATCCGTTTTTGCAAGAGAGTTTGCATCATCAGATTTAATAGATAGTAAGTGAAATAACGTTCAAACGTGTCAGAAAAAATGAAGTTTAAGATAAATAACAGATTGAAGTCCTTATTAGGCGGCATATTGGTCATTAACCTATTGTTTGCGCTACCTGCATTATCTGTTGCACAGGAACAAGCGGACTCTGCTCAAGTTGAGCAAGCCGACGCGACTGTAGAAACAGATTCAGCGTCACAAGCGGATGCAGTTGCGGATACGGCAGCAGCTGCCGCTGAGGCGACCGATTCCACGAGTGTGGCTGCGGCTACTTCTACCAGTAGTGGTAGTTCGGCTGCTCCAACTGCCGACAGTGCTAAAGACGAGAAACAGATTGATCCTCAGGTTTATAAAAACTTGATGTATTATATTCTACTGTTTTTAGTGATTTGTACAGTGGTTGCCGTTTTGGGGAAAGTTCATTCGATCTATGTGTTAACGAAGAAGGTGAGTGGTAAATATAATCCGCTTGCTAATAACTCACTTCAAGCGAGCCTTCTTTTAGCCTTTCTTATCGCATTTTTAGGGTTTGTCTATTATTCCTTTGCGGTATGGGGCGACTGGGCGTGGCGTCCTGCGGCGACTGAACATGGTAAGGAAATCGACACCATGTTTATCATTACGACCATCATCACCACGATCGTATTGGTGCTCGTTCATATTCTATTATTGGTATTCAGTTATATCTATAGAATGCGAGCCAACCGTAAAGCTTATTTTTACCCGCATAATGACGCTATCGAGCGTTTGTGGACAATCGTGCCTGCAATCGTGCTGACTGTTTTGGTCTTGTTTGGCTTCTTTACCTGGCGTTCTATTACGAATGTTCCAGAAGAACTTAGAAAGTCAGCTCTTCAGATTGAGGTCTTGGGGGAGCAATTTATGTGGACGGTGCGATACCCAGGTAATGACGGGGAATTCGGTAAACGTAATTATAAGATGACCACCCCTACAAACGGCTACGGTATTGATTTTAATGACAAGTCTGCTTGGGATGATATTAAAGGAGACGATATTGTGATTCCCGTCAATCGGTCGGTGCGATTTCATATTTTGTCCAAAGACATTATTCATTCATTCTATATCCCTGATTTCCGCGTGCAAATTAATGCGGTCCCAGGCATGACCAACTATTTCCAGTTCACCCCTACGATCACAACTGAAGAGATGCGTGACAAAATGAATGACCCGCAATACAATTTCGTGATGCTTTGTGCAAAAATCTGTGGGGAGTCACACTATAACATGCAGAAAAATGTCGTAGTGGTCACTGAAGCTGAATATAAAGAGTGGTTAAGTAAGCAAGGCAAGTTCTTCACAGAGGATCTTCAAAAGGAATTTGCTCAACAAGACGAGCAAAACGATTCAGAAGAAACTGAAAGGATCGCATCAGCTTCATTATAAATTATAAAAGAGAATTTTTAAATAGCATATGTCAACTACAGTTATATCGCACGACGCAGCTCATCACGGATCACACGAACACCATCCTGAGTCCTTCTTGACGAAATATATTTTTAGTCAAGACCACAAGATGATTGCTAAGCAATTCTTGATCACCGGTATTATCATGGCCGTTTTCGCCATGGTGCTTTCCATCCTTTTCCGTATTCAGCTCGCATGGCCGGATGCTGAATTCCCAATCCTTGAAGTATTTCTAGGGAAGTGGGCGGAAGGTGGACGTATTCGACCTGATTTCTTTTTGGCCCTAGTGACCATACACGGTACGATGATGGTTTTCTTCGTTTTGACCGCCGGGCTTTCAGGTACGTTTAGTAATCTACTTATTCCCTATCAATTGGGCGCAAGAGATATGGCTTCTCCATTTATGAACATGTTGTCCTACTGGTTCTTTTTTGTAGCCTGTGTTCTAATGATTGCATCCTTCTTTATTGAAACAGGGCCAGCCTCAGCCGGTTGGACCATTTATCCACCGCTCTCGGCCGTACCAACGGCAATTTCAGGATCGGGTCTAGGGATGACTCTGTGGTTGGTTAGCATGTTTCTTTTTATTATTTCCCAAGTTATGGGCGGGGTGAACTATATTTCTACAGTTTTGAACCTACGTACCAAAGGGATGGGACTTTGGAGAATGCCACTAACGGTTTGGTCATTTTTTCTCACCGCTATGGTTGGGCTGTTGTCTTTTCCGGTATTGGTTTCCGCAGTGGTGTTATTGTTCTTTGATCGTTCTGTCGGAACGTCTTTCTACTTGTCGGATTTAGTGGTTCAAGGAACTATTTTGCCAAATGAAGGTGGTTCACCGATTTTGTTCCAGCACTTATTTTGGTTCCTAGGTCACCCAGAGGTGTATATTGTGGTGATGCCAGCTTTAGGACTAACTTCTGAAGTGATCTCGACAAATTCCCGTAAGCCAATTTTTGGTTACCATGCCATGGTCTACTCCCTGGTCGGTATCTCAGTATTATCGTTCATCGTTTGGGGGCACCACATGTTCGTCACCGGTATGAGTCCGTTCCTAGGCGGTGTATTTATGATTACGACGCTGATTATCGCAGTTCCATCCGCGGTAAAAGCTTTCAACTATATTGCCACGCTTTGGCGCGGTAATATTCGTTTCACACCGGCAATGATGTTCGCAATCGGTATGGTTTCGTTTTTCGTCTCCGGTGGTTTGACAGGGCTTTATGTGGGTAACGCAGCGCTAAATATTAACTTGCACGACACCTACTTTATCGTGGCTCACTTCCATTTAGTGATGGGATCGGCATCGATTTTCGGCATGTTAGCCGGCGTTTATCATTGGTATCCGAAAATGTTCGGACGTATGATGGACGAGCGTTTAGGTTATCTACACTTTTGGCTGACGTTCTTGGGGGCCTATTTGGTTTTCTTCCCCATGCATTTTATGGGAATTGACGGGGTGCCTCGTCGTTATTATTCCTTCACTGAATTTCCTTTTATGGAGAAATGGGTGTCGGTTAATATCTTGATTACTTGGGCGGCCATTATTTCTGGCATCGCGCAGGTGGCGTTCATCTGGAACTTCTTTGCGTCAATCTGGTGTGGGAAACGTGCTCCTCAAAATCCTTGGGGATCGAATTCATTGGAATGGACAACTCCAGTAGAGCATATTCATGGAAACTGGCCTGGAGAGATTCCGACCGTTTACCGCTGGCCTTATGACTACAGTAAACCAGGACATGATTCAGATTTCATTCCGCAAGATGTGCCATTGTCTCAGACCTTGAGTTCTAATCTATTGCATGACTGGGAGGACAATGAGCAAGGAGTAGAAGCTCAGAAGGCCTATAATAAAGAACATAATAGGGAAGAAGAACTTTAGCAGATAGGTTATTTTCTCCTGAGTTATTCAGTATAGAGTACCTCTTCCAGTATGAATAAGATTATTAATTCCCTGCTGGAAGAGACTGCGATAATTAGACGATTTTATCGCACATGAAGAGACTTATAATCCTGCAAACGCGAGAGTTCTTCATGTCAGTATCGTCGAGTTGGTGTCAACTAGCTGTTAGCTATTGGTAGCGATCAATATGGAAAGATCCTATTGATGTTTTCAATTAGAAGACTTCCAAATGAAATCGGTAAAGTAACAGACGCATGTATTCAGCTGCTGAAAAGCGATTTATACGAATTAACAAGATTACGATCTTGGTGCTTTTCCTCGTGATTACAGCAGGAGGTGTCGTGCGTAGCACCGGTTCCGGAATGGGATGCCCAGACTGGCCGAAGTGCTTTAATCGGGTTATTCCACCAACAGATGTTTCCCAATTACCTGAGGGCTATCAGGAGCATCACGTGGCGGGGCGGATAAAAAAGAATGAACGGTTTGCTAGTCTTATCGAACGTTTTGGATACGCCGAATTAGCCGATCAGATTCGACACGATGAATCTATTCTCGTGCATGAGGAGTTTAATGCGGCGAAGACGTGGACAGAATATATTAATCGGCTTGCCGGTGTTGCTGCGGGTTTTTGTATGTTATTTACCGCTTTTTACTCGTTGAGTTATTGGAGGAAGAAAAAATCCATAGTCATATGGAGCGTTCTTAATCTTATTGTAGTAGTGATTCAAGCTTGGTTGGGATCAATTGTGGTGTCAACGAATTTAACCCCTTGGGTAATCACAGTCCACATGTTGTTGGCCCTTGTGATCGTTTGCATAGCCATACAGACCTATTATTGGGCGAGGACACTCAGAAGTGAGACGGCGTTACAGAAAGGGCCGACATCTATTCGATGGGTTTCAGCTTTTGCGTTGATTTTGTTAGTCGTTCAGGTAGTTTTCGGCACCGATGTCCGCGAGGTCATTGACCACCTAAAACAGC
Organism: Sphingobacterium sp.; assembly: GCA_052092145.1. Taxonomy (GTDB): domain Bacteria; phylum Bacteroidota; class Bacteroidia; order Sphingobacteriales; family Sphingobacteriaceae; genus Sphingobacterium. The sequence continues at coordinate 113,422 of JBQDCW010000008.1, forward strand.
AACCGATTGATCGGAGTGAATGGATAGATTCGATAGGAATTCCCTATGAGATCCACCGTTTCCTCGCTTATGTTACTTTAGCGGTGACGGTTTATCTTTACTATTTGGTTCGTCGGGTAGGCTATTCATCAGGTGCCCCGTTAAAATATGCGAGGATTGCGCTTGCTTTGGTGATTGTTCAGATGCTGACCGGAATCGTGCTTGCACGTTTTAGTGTTCCGGCTTATGCACAGACACTCCACTTAGTAATTGCCAGTCTACTGGTTGGAGCACAGTATTATTTGTTGTTGTTATTACATCCGCCGAAAAGCGATCGACGCCCGGTACAGGTTAGAGGGTAATTAAGGATATGAAGGAGTTTATTTCAGATTTTAACAAACTGGTGAAGTTACGACTAACGTTGACCGTCGTTTTTTCTGCGTCCGTTTCTTTTTTAATAGGCGCGACTCAACAAGGAAATATCATCTGGTTTAATTGGGCTTTGTTGACCTTTGGTGGGTTTTTGGTGACCGGAGCAGCAAACGGGTTTAATGAAATTATCGAACGCGATCTGGATAAACTGATGAAACGGACAATGGATCGACCGTTGCCAGCCGGTAGAATGACCACTGGACAGGCACTGATCCTAAGTCTGTTTATGGGAATATTTGGCACCTTAGTGCTGGTGAATTTGAACTTTATTGCTGGTCTTTTGTCTGTGTTCTCTATTTTCCTATATGCTTTCGTTTATACGCCGTTAAAACAGAAATCGCCAATCGCAGTGTGGGTAGGCGCCATCCCAGGGGCGTTGCCGCCTTTGATCGGCTATTACGCGGCTTTCGAATCAGCGGGCTTTAGTTTGGCCTATGTAGGGGTTAGCCAAGCGGCGATAGTTATTACCCCGTTGGTGTTGTTTGCCATTCAGTTTGTTTGGCAATTTCCGCATTTTTGGGCGATCGCTTGGGTTTCCGATGATGACTATAAACGTGCCGGTTTTCGACTATTGCCAACCACGAGAAAAGATAAGTTATCAGCCTGGTTCCTGTTTGTGTCCTGCTTGTTGATGATACCAATAGGTTTTTTGCCAATGTATTACGGTATCGGCGGGTGGACCTTTACGATTATTTCCCTACTCGGCGGCTTGTTGTTCAGCTACTATGGGTATCAACATCTTATAAAAATGGAGATTGGGACAGCAAAAAAGGTGATGTTTACATCTTTCGCGTATCTTCCGATCACACAATTGGTGTTATTATTTGACTTTATACCTTTTAAATAAATGGATTTAAATATTACTATGAATAAGCAAGGTAATATAGACGAAGAACTACAGCAATCACGCAAAGCCAAGAAGTTCAACCTTTGGTTGGGCATGATTGGTATGTTTATGATGTTTGCAGCCTTATCAAGTGGTTTTATTGTGTATACAGCTAGTGGTGTAGACAAGGGGATCAAAACCATACTTCCTTACGCCTTTATGGCGAGCACTGGTGTAATTATCCTCAGTAGTATCACCATGCAACTGGCTTATCAAGCCGTTAAGCAAGGAGCGATCAATCGGCAGAAGATGCTATTGATTGCGACGATCTTGTTAGGCGTTGTGTTTTTCTTTTTACAATTTCACGCTTGGTCAGTATTGTTTGACCGTGGAATTACTTTTGTCAGCACGAATGCATCACAGTCGTTTCTGTATGTGTTCACCGGTATGCACTTAGCGCATATTATTGCCGGAGTATTGGTTTTGAGTCGGTGTTTGACCGGAGCCATTCGGAATATTTCGCTCGACAACAATATTTTTAGGATGGAACTTGCTAATATCTTTTGGCATTTTCTAGATCTATTGTGGATATATATTTATGTTTTCTTACTTTTGAATCAATAACAGTAAACAATGAGTACAACAGTTTCGCATTTGGATAAGGTAAAAGATGGACCTTGGAGTGGAGGTAAGTCACCTTGGAATCTAGAGTACGGAAAAATCATGATGTGGTTTTTCCTGGTATCGGATGCATTTACGTTTTCTGCATTCTTGGTGTATTATGGTGCTCAGAAATTTGCACAGCCATCATGGGTTGACGCTGATAAAGTGTTTCAGTCGATTCCCGGGATAGCTGAATCCGGACAACCGCTGGTGTTTGTCGGTATCATGACGTTTATTTTAATTATGTCATCAGTGACGATGGTGCTCGCCGTGGATGCAGGACACCGGGGTAAAAAGGATGAGGTAGTGAAATGGATGCTTTGGACTGTTTTGGGCGGGTTGTGTTTCTTGGGCTGTCAGGCCGTTGAATGGACCCACTTACATCACCAAGGCTTTTGGTTTGGACGAAACCCGGCAACAGGTTTGACGGATCAGAACGCCATTGTAGAAGCATTGCAACCGTATTTTACAAATGAAATTTCCTATACAGCAGCACTACAGTTTGCCAATCTGTTCTTTACCATTACCGGATTTCATGGGCTGCATGTGACGATAGGTGTGACACTGAATATCATCGTATTGTTTATGACTTTGAACAATACTTTTGAAAGAAGAGGGACGTATTTGATGGTGGAGAAGGTCGGTTTATACTGGCACTTTGTTGACCTGGTCTGGGTATTTGTATTTACCTTCTTCTATTTAGTCTAATTTTTGTCGGAATTTTAACAAATTTGAATAATGAGTAACCACGATCATATAGCAAACCATGATGATGCCCACGGACATGAAGAGGGCATGGACAAGAAACGGATTTGGGCCGTATTCTTTATACTTTTAGCGCTGACCGCTCTTGAATTTCTTATTGCATTAGGATTGGTGCATCACTGGAAAGTTCTTGAAAAGGGAATGTTCGTTAACATTATCTATATTGTTTTAACATTAGTCAAAGCTTACTATATCGTTGCATTTTTTATGCACCTGAAGTTCGAAAAATCAAGCTTTATAATTTGTTGTAGTACGGTATTTTTATTTATTATCTATTTTATCATACTACTACTGGTTGAAGGAGATTTCTTGAACGGGGCGATGACTCACCAAGCTGTATTTCCCCATCAATAAAGGGATTGCTAATGAGTAAGAACAATCGTTCTCGAGCTTTATCAAAATTAATTATCCTGGCATTTGTACTTTTTGTGCCAGGATTTTTATATATACTGGTAAACCGTATGGGGTCCAATGAATATGTGAAACTTCCAATATTTGGCGAAAAGACCTTATCTGGGGAAATGAAACGTGTGATGGGACGAGAGATTCCGGATACGCTATTTCACCAATTAGAGCCAGTGGACTTTATTAATTACGATGGGTCCAACGTGAAGTTCCTCGGGACAGATTCGTTGATCACTGTCGCGCATTTGTTTTATACAAAGGATGACGGACTTTCCAAGCAGCTTTTAACGGACATGGCCGCAGTCGCTGAGCGTTTTAAAGAAAGTTCACAGGTAACGATGTTTTCCATTTCTGTGGATTCCCTGGATGGGTTGAACGAACTGAATCGTTTCATTGGTAATGAGTTCAAAGGTATTAACCCGCGTTGGAAGATTGTCTCTCAGCCACCTATTGATATTTTTTCATATGCGCGCGAATCCATGTTGTTGGAAGCCATGCCGTTTCCGGGAGACAGCAGTCGTTTCTTGATCAGCAACCAAATTGTTTTGTTTGATTCCGAGCGTCGTATTCGTGGTTTTTATGATATTAGCTTGCGCTCAGAGTTGGATCGGCTTGAGGATGAAATAAAATTGCAGATCGTTGAAGAGATCAGGAATCACCCATTAAAGGTGGAGAAGAATTAGATTATGGGAATGACGGAAGAGGAAAAAAAATACAAGGGACTCATATGGACCCTTTCCGTGGTTATACCGCTTGCGGTGGCTGCGTTATTTGGAGTGAACTTGCGCCGTATGGGCTACGACGTGGAGCCACTGAGTTTTCTGCCCCCTATCTACGCTACCGTTAACGGGCTGACAGCCGTGTGCTTGGTCCTAGCGGTGCTAGCGATTAAAAAAGGGAATGCGAAGCTTCACGAGCGGTTAATCAAGCTGTGTATGATCTTTTCATCCCTGTTCCTTTTGATGTATATGGCTTACCATATGACCTCGGAATCTACGACATTCGGCGGCGAGGGAGCGGAACGTTATGTTTATTTCTTTATATTGATTACGCATATCGTTTTGTCGATAGTGATCATCCCTTTTGTTTTGTTTACCTTTATAAGAGGGATAGCTGGAGCTTACGAGCGTCATAAAAAATTGGCGCGTATCACCTATCCCATGTGGTTGTACGTAGCGGTATCCGGTGTGATTGTGTATTTGATGATTTCGCCGTATTACGCCCATTAAGGATGTTGTCATGAAAAAAGTTTGGATCTATCAAGCAAATCGATTCTTTACTGAACCGGAACTGACCGAAGCAAAGGCGTACCTAGATGCGTTTGTTCGCACCTGGACCGCACATGGTAGTGCATTGGCGGGTAAAGCTGAAATTCATCATAATTTATTCGTCGTGCTCACTGTGGATGAATCCGTTGCTAATGCCACAGGATGTTCGGTGGATCGGTCGGTGCATGTTTTGAAGGAGCTTGAGCAGCAGATTAACATTGGATTGTTCGATCGAACACTGGTTGCTTATGTGGATGCGGAAGGTGCCACACAACTCGTATCCCGAGATGTGTTCGAAGAGCTTGTAAAGCAAGGCGAAGTCACCCAAGAGACGCAGGTGTTCAATAACTTAGTTAAAACTGAGGACGAATGGGAAACCAGTTGGTTAGTTCCCTTTAAGGCAAGTTGGCATGCGCGCGTTTTTAAGGCAGCACCCTGACTGTAGACAGTGGTCGTTAAACGATCAACGTTACTCCTAATACGGAAACGATAGAAAGAGGTGTTAGCTAACATGTACTGTTATCTAACACCTTTTTTAATGGCACGACGCCGGATAATGTAGGTTAGCGTTTGTCAATACTCCATTTTCCAGGTCCCATAATTGCAAAAGCCGCATAAACTCCTGCAAATTCGATTGCGTGTGAGGCGACCGACCATCCATCGCCGTTCGCCAAGTGGTTGATGGTAGCCACAACCATTGTGAAGCCTAAAAGGATAGCGGCTGGTCTAGTCCACAAACCTAAAATGAGTAATAATGAGCCCAGGGTCTCAATTAGTCCTGCTGAAAAGCCGAACACCGTAGGAAGAAAATTAATGCCCAGGTTTTGCATAGCGCCCCCTACCGCTGTCCATAGCTCCGGACCCCCCATTAATTTAGGTAAACCGTGAAACGCGATCATGGTTATTCCAAAAACCAATCGAATAACCAATAGCCCGATGTCTTTTCTTGAGTTTCTCATACCGTCTTTTTGTCTATCTGTATTTCTAAAGTACATTTTTTTTCCGAAATTGTGGCCGCGATCAAGATTGTTTGTCAGCCGTGCAGCCCAATTGATTATTTTAACGAATGGCTTCCCCTCTTTTCGCAATTCCGAGGACACAAATCAGGAATTTACGTGCTGTAATGCTAGATTTTACCTTTTTGCTTTATCTTTGCAAGAAGCCCTCGGCTAATTTTTCACATTAATTCTAATCAAATTGGATATCTTCAATAAACAACGCTATACGATCACCTCAGCCCTGCCTTATGCGAATGGGCCACTACATATTGGACACCTGGCTGGCGCTTATATTCCTGCAGATATTTTTGTGCGTTTTCTTCGACTAAACGAAAAAGATGTCGTGTATGTATGTGGTTCTGATGAACACGGGGCTGCGATCACTATTAAAGCGAAAAAAGAAGGGGTATCCCCTCAAGTTATTATTGATCAATATAATCGGCAAATCAAAGAGAGCTTCGAAGAATTTGGTATTTCTTTCGACATCTATCATCGAACGTCTGAAAAAATACACCACGATCTTTCGCAAGAGTTTTTTCTCAACCTTTACGAAAAAGGGCAATTTGTAGAGCGCTTCTCGGAGCAATATTACGACGAGGACTTTCAACAATTCCTTGCAGATCGATATATTGTCGGGACCTGTCCGCATTGTCATAGTGAAGGCGCTTATGGTGATCAATGTGAGAAATGTGGCACCTCTTTAAACCCAACCGACCTGATTGAGCCAAAGTCTACTTTGAGTGGGAAGACTCCGGTTTTGAAAGAAACAAAACATTGGTATCTAGCGCTTGACAAATATCAACCTTGGTTGGAGCAGTGGTTAATCGAAGAGAAAAAAGATCTGCTGAAGCCAAATGTTTTTGGGCAATGTCAGTCTTGGTTGAAGTCAGGACTGCAACCACGCTCGATGACCCGAGACTTGAACTGGGGAGTTGATGTACCTTTGAAAGAAGCACAGGGCAAAAAACTATATGTTTGGTTGGATGCACCCATCGGCTACATCTCAGCGACGAAGCAATGGGCAATAGAACAAAATAAAAATTGGGAGCTCTATTGGAAAAAGCAGCCCGACCCGAGCAATGATTCCACGCTTATTCATTTCATAGGAAAGGATAATATTGTCTTTCACTGTATTATTTTCCCTGTAATTCTTCAGGCACATGGAGATTATATATTGCCTGAAAATGTGCCGGCCAATGAGTTTCTGAATCTGGAAGGAGATAAGCTCTCTACGTCCAGAAACCATGCCGTTTGGTTGCACGAATATTTGACAGATTTTCCGGGTAAACAGGACGAGCTCCGATACATGTTAACTTCTATTCTACCCGAAACCTCTGATAGTGAATTTACGTGGAAGGATTTCCAAGCCAAAGTCAATAACGAGTTGGTGTCCATTTTAGGGAACTTTGTCAACCGGGTGATGGTCTTATCGCATAAATATTTCAACGGTGAAATAGCGAATGGCTCCGCACTTTCCCCAGATGATCTACACGCGCTAGAGGAATTAGCAAAGGTTCCCGGAGCGATTGAGAATTCTTTAGCACAGTATAGGTTCAGAGAAGCCCAGGCTCACTTTATGAATGCCGCGAGGTTGGGTAATAAATATCTGGCAGACCAGGAGCCCTGGAAGTTGGTTAAAGAGGATGAGGGTCGTGTGAAAACGATACTTTACGTTGCCAGTCAGATCGTGGCTAATTTAGCGGTTATGGGGCAACCTTTCTTGCCTTTTAGCAGCGAGAAAATTTTTGAAATGCTGAATCTGTCTGCTGAAAAGTGGGATAAAGCTGGACGCTCGGATCTTGTCGCCTCAGGTCATGTCTTGGGTGATACACAGCTGCTTTTTGAAAAAATCACTGACGAGCAAGTAGACGCGCAGTTGGATCGATTAGCTGCAGCCAAAACGGCACAGACTACCGATTCCCCCCTGATGGCAGAGAAGCCAAATATCAGCTTTGAGGAGTTCACCAAGTTGGATATTCGAGTCGGACAAATCGTGTCGGCTGAAAAAGTGCCTAAGACAAAAAAGCTACTCAAATTGACTGTTGATACAGGACTGGATAGAAGAACTGTGGTTTCAGGAATCGCGGCGTTTTTTAAACCGGAAGATATCATCGGAAAACAGGTGTCGATTATCGTGAATTTAGAGTCGAGAAAAATTAAAGGTATTGAGTCTCAGGGGATGATTTTGATGGCTGAGGACGGGGATGGAAAGCTGGACTTCGTGCGTCCCGCTGGCGAGATAGCGCCCGGTAGCCCGGTGCGTTAAAAACGGAATAGTAATAAGATAGGGAAATGGGGGGCGATGTGATACCTAACAATTCCCATTTCCCCTCCAGCCTGTATCGGGCGACAGGTTAAACCCATTGATCTATTCTTTCCAGAGGGCGCGCGCAAAAAACACATCGCGTTGTGTTTTTTTGTTATTAAACAGCAACACCCCTTTTAGCCCTGACTCCTGGGATTACGGTCTCCTCTGCAGAGTGCCCATGTCCCAAAAAAGAGCAACAAAGAGGGAACAACCCAACCGAGTTCGTATTGAAAGAAAGGAATGTGATTTAATTTCTCCAACAGGTCTGAACCCACCCACTGCAACTGTTTTAACAGGGAGAAAACGCCGATGACCGTTGATCCGAGTAAAGCCGCTACATAGGGTGCTTTAAGTCGAACAATTCGGCCGAAAAATACCGTATAGAGCACCAGTGTAATGGCAATTGGATATACGAAGGTGAGAATCGGATAGGCAAAAGAGATGATGTTATCCACGCCAGTGATGGATAGTGTACAGGAGAAGATGCAGCATAGGGTGACCAATAGCTTATACCGCAAACGCCCCTTACTGAGGTTTTCAAAAAAGGCGCCGGTCGCTGAAACCAACGCGACAGCAGTCGTCAGACAAGCCAGCGCGATAGCCACCGAAATTCCGATCGTTCCGTAAGGTCCCATAATCGATTTCGATATGCGGATGAGCAGCTCCGAGCGTTTGATTTCCAGGTCCGCTATGCCAGCAGTGGCGCCCAGGTAGATCAACCCACCATAGATCACAAAAAGAGCGATAGCTGCTAGTATACCAGCACTAATGACCACTTGGTTTTTTGACTTAATACTGTGATAGCCCTTCGTTTTGGATGCAGCTATGATGATTCCCGCAAATATAACCGAAGCGAGCACGTCGAGCGTTTGGTAACCTTCTACGAAACCTAATGTGAACGATTCGGAGGCCGTCAGGAGCGAGTCGCTATAGTTAGAAATGGGTGCCCAAATTCCCAGTGAAACCAAGAAAATCAGTAGAACGAGTAGTATAGGCGTCAGAATATTGCCAATCGTATCCACAACGCGACTGGGTCGGATCGTCAATGACCAGGTAAGTGCAAAAAAGAGAATGGAACTCCAAACCGCGCTTACCGAAGGGATGTTTGGCGCGATGCCCACTTCATGCGTAGTCGCTGCTGTTCGCGGGATGGCAATCAAGGGTCCAATGCAAAGAATGATGATTGTACCCAAGATCGGGGAGAGCCAGGGGTGTACCCGACTGGCGAGATCTTCAAATCGATCCCCGGAATTGACAACCGCGAGCAGGCCAAAAAAGGGTAATAAAATTCCTGATAATCCAAAGGCCAGGATGGTGATCCATACATGGTCTCCTATTTGCATTCCTATATAGGGCGGTAGAAGTAGATTCCCGGCACCAAAGAACATCGCAAATAGTGCAAACCCTATGGTAATAATGTCTTTTGTTTTCTGACTCAAAATTCCTAATTAAAAAAGATATCGACTAATTGTTTGGCTTCTTTGACATCATGTACGCGTAAGATCTGAGTTCCTCGCTCCAACAGCAATGTGTTGAGCGCGATTGTGCCCGGAAGTACATCTTTTGGTTGTAGTGCAAGCTTTTTATAAAGCATTGACTTCCTGGAAACTCCCCCGAGAATAGGTAGTTCGAAATAGTGAAATTCATTGACGCGTAGGAGAAGCTCATAATTCTGTTCCATGGTTTTGGCAAACCCAAACCCGGGATCCAAGATAATGTCTTTCACCCCCAATTCCCGCAGGCAGGCAATCTGCTGCCCCAGTTCAACTGCGATGTCGTCAACAAGATCTTCGTATTGTGCCAGCTGCTGCATGGTGGCGGGCGTACCCCGCATGTGCATGAGGATATAAGGCACTTGTAATTTAGCGACAGTGGCGAACATGTTTTGATCTAACGTGCCACCTGAAATGTCATTGATGATATGCGCCCCTGCCTGTATACAAGCTTCAGCGACCTCCGCTCGATAGGTGTCTATAGACAACGGAATGTCTGGAAATTCATCATGCAGCATTTCAATTACCGGCACCGCTCGATCTATTTCTTGTTGCGCACTGATTGAGGAGGCGCCTGGACGGCTTGAATAGGGACCAATATCGATGATATCAGCGCCCTCTGTCACCATGTTCAGGCTGTGGGTCCGTGCCGCATCAAGTCCTTGATGAGTTCCCCCGTCATAAAAAGAATCAGGGGTTAGGTTAAGAATTCCCATTATCTTCGGAGTATCGAAGGTCATGAGCTTTCCTTTTAGATTAATGGTCTGGCAGTGCGCAGGTTGAAAAACTTGCATGTGTTATCCGATTTAAAAAGGAAGAGGCTGCAAATGTCGTTTACAGCCTCCTACAGTTATTTTAACTACTTTAGAACAAGGACACCGTCGGCGACCAAGGAAATAGTTCTTTTGGGTTTGTTAATCTTCGCAATTTCCGCTTCACTTTTCCCTAAATCTTCCGCATAGTGCTGTTGCCACTCAACGGATGTTTCTTTGACCTTAGCCTTACCCTCTAAAACGACTTTTTTGCCAATAATATCTTGTGGTACAAAGTAAGCGTAGTCGGTAAACCGAACCATTATTGGCTCCTGATCACCCGCTCTTTTGAGGGTTAAGAAGCAGCCTTTTTTCTTACAGACTTGAACGACTTCACCTTCAATTTTTCCGGCGAAGGTATCCTTTTGTTCGAATACTTTCTCTAATGCGCTGACTGAAATCGCTCCTTTTGGGTCGATCCGCTTTCCATACTGGGTTCCCGTTTTTGCGGGCTGGATGTTTTGTTGCGCCTGTGCTGCACCAAACAAGATGAACAAACAGGTCATCACACTGATTAAATTCTTCATGGCTATTTTCTTATGAATTTGAATTTTCCACTGGGATCGAGCTTCATCACCGTAGAGGGCTGACCCAATACGGGATCATGTTGCCCAAATTTAACGATATAGTCCACCCCCTGGAGAATGTTCTCGGAAATTTCGTCAAAATTTCGTGCCGATGACACGCCACTGATATTCGCCGAAGTGGAAACGATCGGTTTGCGGAAACGCTGTAACAGACGTTCGCAAAATGGATGACTGACAATGCGAATACCCACACTACCATCTTCTGCGAGAACGTTACCCGCAAGATTTTTAGCCGACGAATAGATGATTGTAAGCGGCTTGTCTGTCGCCTCAATCAGTTCGTAGGCAATTTCGGGCACATCTTGTACATAGCTTTGCAATTGATTGTCATTGGCAAGCAGTACGATCATACTTTTGGAATGGTCTCGACCTTTAAGATCAAATACCCTTTCCACAGCTTTGGCATTAGTCGCATCACAGCCTATTCCCCAAATGGTATCCGTGGGGTAAAGAATTAGACCGCCAGACCGCAATGTTTCTAGCGCCTGCTGAAGATCGTCTTGAGCGATAGCGTTATTCATGCTAATAAAAGAACATTAGACAGCGACATTATGTTCTCGCAAAGCCTCGTTCAATGATGTTTTTTTATCCGTGGATTCTTTTCGTTGCCCGATAATTAATGCACAAGGAACTTGATACTCTCCAGCAGGAAAGGTTTTCGTATACGAACCGGGGATGACGACCGATCGAGAAGGAACATACCCTTTGTATTCGATGGGCTCCGCGCCAGATACATCAATAATTTTCGTAGAGGCAGTCAAAACCACATTGGCACCCAGAACAGCTTCTTGCTCAACGCGCACACCTTCTACCACGATAGCTCTTGACCCTACAAATACGTTATTCTCTATGATAACCGGTGCCGCTTGCACGGGTTCCAGTACACCACCGATACCAACTCCACCGCTTAAATGTACATTTTTACCAATCTGAGCACAAGAACCGACGGTAGCCCAGGTGTCCACCATGGTGCCCTGATCTACATAGGCGCCGATATTGATATAGGAGGGCATCATAATCACACCATTGGCCAAAAACGCCCCGTAACGCGCTGAAGCACCGGGTACGACGCGAACACCCAGGTCTTTGTAGTTCGTCTTTAGTTTCATTTTGTCGTGATAGACAAAGGGATCATTCTTGACGATCTCCATGCTTCGGATTGGGAAATATAAAATGACTGCTTTTTTTATCCAGTCATTGACGTACCAGGTTTCACCTACTTGTTCGGCTACGCGAAGTTCACCTTTGTCTAAATGTTGGATCACAAATTCGATCGCTTCATAGTATTCTTTGTACTCGAGCAGTTGTTTGTTTTCCCAAGCTTCTTCTATCAATTTCTTTAGGGTGGGGATATCTATCATAATACTGTCTGAACTAAAAAATTTAATCACAAATATGGTGAATTTTACCGACATCTGGGATTACCCAACGGGCAATTTTGGAATTTATCCTATTTTTGTACAATGGCAGAAGTAGTAGAGAAGTTACGCATCGATAAATATCTTTGGGCAATTCGGATCTTTAAGACTAGAAGCATGGCGACCGAAGCGTGCAGAGCCGGTAAGGTGAAGCTGGCAGGCCAAAACGTTAAACCGTCCGCCTTGGTCAAAATTGGAGATAAGTATTCGGTTCAAAAGGGAATCGAACGAAAGTTGATTCATGTGACCGGTCTGTTAGCACGAAGAGGTGATGCCAAGACAGCCGCTCAATATTATCAAGACCAGACACCAGAGGAAGATACGTATGCATTCAAATCGACCTTCCAAGCACCGGTGCTTAAGCGTGATCGAGGCACAGGCCGACCGACAAAGAAAGATAGACGGGAAATCGATGACCTTCGCGGTGATTGGTGGGAGGATACCGATGGCGCCAAAGACTAAATATCACTTATTTTGGAACGGTTATAGATTCTTCGCTGCGCTTTTCTTTTTCTCTTCATGGTCACGGCCAAAAATAGAGGAAGCGATTCGGTGGAAAGAGCGCTTCAGAGAACGGTCGCTCGAAAAATTGAGTTTGAGAAAATCCAGCTAAAGCAATTTGTTTTAGAGAAAAGCGAATGTTGTGACCGCAACCTTGGTAAGGAATCTCTTGTTCTCGAGGCACTGAATGGAAAGGAGCTGGCAACGCTTCCCGATGGGGGGACTGGAGTAGCACGAGGAGGTGGTACCGACAAGGACTGCCCCTTGTTATCTGTAGACGATTCCTTTACCTTTGCTTAAACGCTACACCATGAATAAAACACGCCATTTACTCACCTTCTTTTATCTAATACTGGTGCCGTTGTTTGCCTTGGGGCAAAAGTCCTCCTTCGAAAAACCTCGGTTTGTGTTGGCGATTCATGGAGGTGCGGGTACGATTCTTAAAGAGAAGATGACGGATTCCTTAGAACTCGCCTATCGAGAAACGCTAGAACATGCGCTGAGGATTGGTTATGACGCAATTCGCCAGGGGAAAAGTTCATTGGATGCGGTGGAATTAACCATTCAAGTATTGGAAGATTCACCCTTGTTCAACGCCGGAAAAGGCGCAGTTTTTACGCACGAGGGACACAACGAACTGGATGCGTCCATTATGGAGGGCTTTACTCGAAATGCGGGTGCAGTCGCGGGAGTGCGCACGATCAAACATCCGATTAGCGCTGCGCGCGCTGTCATGGAAAAATCAGCGCATGTCATGTTGAGCGGGAAAGGCGCAGAAGCATTTGCGAGTGGAACCGGACTTGAAGTAGTAGATCCGTCTTATTTCCGGACCGAGCAACGCTGGAATGATTTACAGAATAAATTGGAGATCAATGACGAACGAGCGGGCATGGATCAGGTGCCCAATCACCAGCTTCCTGCCATTGCGGAGAAGTTTGGAACCGTGGGATGTGTGGCTTTAGACAACGAAGGTCATTTGGCTGCTGGAACATCTACTGGAGGGATGCTGAATAAGCGATTTGGTCGGGTAGGTGATTCACCTATCATCGGTGCAGGGACCTACGCGGACGATCGCACTGCAGCGATTTCTTGTACAGGATGGGGGGAATATTTTATTCGACAGGCCGCCGCTGTGCAAGTATGTGCCAAAATTCAATATGGAGGACTATCGCTTTTTAGAGCAGCCCAAGAAGTGATCGATGAAATTGGGGAGATGGGAGGCAATGGAGGGTTAATTGCCATCAATCAACAGGGCGAGGTTGCGATGCCCTTCAATACGGCGGGCATGTACCGCGGCACTGTGCGGGACGATGGAACGATTGAGGTTTCTATTTACGGAGCGGAAGATTAATCGGGAATTTGATAATAATTGAGGTATCGCACAATGCTGTTCGCTCTTTGGTTCACATAGCTCGAGGGGCGACGTGCATCCCACTTTCGTGGACTCGGCAAAATAGCAATGATCAAGGCGGCTTCTTTTCGACTCAGACCCTTGGCGGACTTTTTGAAATAATACATCGAAGCGGCTTCAGCGCCATACACCCCTTGCCCCATTTCGATAACATTTAGATAGATTTCCAGAATTCGTTTTTTACTCCAGAAAAGTTCGATAAGTACAGTGAAGTAGGTCTCAAGACCTTTTCGTAGCCAGGACCGCCCTGGCCATAGAAAAACATTTTTGGCCGTCTGTTGACTGATGGTGCTTCCTCCTCTTAGTGGACCACCGCCTTGTTTGTTGCGTTCAAAAGCCTTTTTGATCGCTTCACGGTCGAAGCCATGATGGGTCATAAAGTGCGCATCTTCTCCAGCAATTGCTGTTCGCTTAAGATTGTCCGAGATTTCGGTGTAATTCACCCATTTTTTATCAATCTTCCATTCCTTGTCATTTTCAATTCGCTCAAAACCTCGTTTCAACATGAGGTAGGTAATCGGGGGGTTAATAAAACGGAGACTGATCACCCAAACAATGCTTAGCACAAAACACAACAATAACGCTTTGATTAGCAAGGGGATGAGGCGGTGTTTTAGTTTGTTGTATGTCGAACGCGAGTAGCGCTTTTTCTTTTTTATTGAACGCTTGATGACCATGGCTTTTTGCTAAGAACGAATCGTATAGCAAATTTATGCTTTTTTCTCATTCTTACTGTTTTTTTTGTTTAAAACTCGGTTTGCAAATCGGTACAATTCTACTATTTTTACGTCTTATCAAAATGGAGAGAAATCTTGGCAAAAGTAAAAAAGCAAACTCCTTTAATGCAGCAATATAACTCGATAAAAGCGAAATATCCGGGTGCCTTATTGCTGTTTCGGGTCGGGGATTTTTATGAGACGTTTGGAGATGATGCGGTGACTGCGGCCAAGATCTTAGGTATTGTGCAGACTAAAAGAGGGAATGGTTCCGAATCTGAAACAGCGTTGGCTGGTTTCCCCCATCACTCTTTGGAAACCTATTTACCCAAATTGGTGCGGGCGGGGCAACGAGTCGCGATATGTGATCAGCTTGAGGACCCTAAACAGACGAAAACGATCGTTAAACGTGGTGTGACCGAGCTGGTTACTCCTGGAGTCTCTTACAACGAAAATATTGTACACGAAAAATCCAATAACTATCTCGCATCGGTGTATTTTGACAATCAGCAGGTCGGTGCTTCTTTCTTGGATATTTCTACCGGGGAGTTCTTGATCGCGCAGGGGAATTCGGACTACATAGATAAATTACTCCAAGGTTTTAAACCCACGGAGATTATTCTTCCTAAAAAACAGTACCGTCAGTTTTTAGAGAAATTCGGTAGTGGGTTTTATACCTATACGTTAGAGGAGTGGCCCTATACAGGCGACTATGCGTATGAATGTCTGATCAAGCATTTTCAGGTCAAATCGCTAAAAGGGTTTGGTGTAGAGCGCATGGAAGTGGGGCATATAGCAGCCGGTGTTGCCTTACATTACTTGAACGAGACAGAGCATAGGAACTTACAGCATATTTGTCATATTTCCAGAATCGAGGAAGACCGTTATATGTGGCTTGATCGCTTTACAATTCGTAATTTGGAGCTTATCGGATCGGTTCATGAAGATGCTAAAACCTTAGTGGATGTTTTGGACGAGACCTCTTCGCCCATGGGTGCGCGCCTGCTCAAAAGATGGATCGTGATGCCGCTAAAAGAAGCGAACTCAATTAACGAGCGTTTGGAGGTGGTTGATTTTTTTTTACAGCGATCGGAACTGCGGTCTAAAATGATCGATGAAATTCGACAGGTGGGTGATTTGGAACGTTTGATCAGTAAGATCGGTTTGCTCCGAGCAAACCCTCGGGAAATTGTGCAACTCAAACGGAGTCTTTACGCTGTTGATCGATTAAAGGAACTCTGCGAACGACAGGATTCCACTTCCCTCAAACAAATTGCTGAGGGTATGGAGCCCTGTTTAACCATTCGTGACCGCATCGAGAAAAACATGCAGGCGGAACCTCCTGTTTCCATCAACAAAGGGAATGTAATTGCGCAGGGCGTAGATGAGGAGCTTGATCAACTTCGGAAAATTGCTTTCGGTGGCAAGGACTATTTGTTGGAAATTCAACGACGTGAGTCTGAAAACACCGGTATTCCTTCGTTAAAGATTGCGTTCAATAATGTTTTTGGATATTATTTAGAAGTAACCCATACCCATCGCGATAAGGTACCAGAGACTTGGGTGAGAAAGCAAACACTCGTGAATGCTGAGCGATACATTACAGAGGAGCTTAAGGAATATGAAGAGCAGATTTTAGGTGCTGAGGAAAAGATTCAAGCCATTGAAAATAGACTGTATGCCGAGTTGCAATTGACGATCGCGGAATTTATTCAGCCTATTCAAAAAAATGCGCAATTATTGGCACAACTGGATGTTTTAGTAAATTTTGCGACCATCGCTGAGAAGAACTATTATGTCCGTCCACAAATCGATCAAGGCAACACATTGGACATTAAAGGGGGCCGACACCCGGTTATCGAAAAGAGTTTGCCAGCCGATGAAGACTACATCACCAATGACACTTTTTTAGATCCTGAAAGCCAGCAGATTATGATTATTACCGGGCCCAATATGGCCGGTAAATCAGCCTTGCTACGTCAGACCGGGTTGATCGTGTTGATGGCACAGATAGGTTCGTTCGTTCCAGCAAAGGAAGCTCATTTGGGTGTGGTGGATAAAATATTCACACGTGTTGGCGCTTCGGACAATCTTTCTTCCGGAGAATCGACCTTTATGGTGGAGATGAATGAAACGGCGAGTATCATGAATAATTTGTCCGATCGAAGCTTAATTTTGTTGGATGAAATCGGTCGTGGAACGAGCACCTACGATGGTATTTCTATTGCGTGGGCGATTGCGGAGTTTCTGCATAATCATCCCACGCATCGTCCGAAAACACTCTTTGCTACCCACTATCATGAATTGAATGAGTTGTGCAATTCAATGGCTAGGGTGAAAAATTTCAATGTCAGTGTCAAGGAAGTGAATAACAAAGTTATTTTTCTTAGAAAATTGGTTCCCGGTGGGTCTGAACATAGTTTTGGAATCCATGTAGCAAAGCTAGCGGGTATGCCATCTAAATTGATTCTGCGCGCAAATGAGATTCTAAAACGGCTTGAACAAGAGCGAACCGGGGGCGAGGGCATCAAAGACAGTATGCGGAAAATACAGAAGCAGGCATATCAATTGCAAATGTTTGCCATCGATGATCCCGTCTTAGAAAAGATACGCGATATGCTGAATAATCTAGATGTCAATAGGCTCACACCAGTCGAAGCGTTGATGAAACTAGATGAAATTCAACGACTTTTGAAAACTTAAACACGGATGGCTACAGCCAGAGACCAATTTAGATTCAAGAAATTCTCAGTCGATCAAACGGGTTGCGCGATGCGCATCAATACCGATGGCGTATTGCTAGGTGGTTTGGCAGCTATGCAAAACCCCGAACGTATCCTTGATATCGGCACGGGTACCGGCGTCATCGGCCTGATGTTGGCCCAGCGGTATTCGAATGCAGCGGTCTTTGGAATAGAGATTGACGAATCGGCTGCCCGTCGTGCGGAGGATAATTTCTTGAAATCGTCGTTCAGCGAACGAATGTACTGTTTTCATCAGGATGTCTTGACATGGGACATCGACCTTCATTTCGATTTAATTGTCAGCAATCCGCCTTTTTATATGAACGCGTTAAAAAATCCGAACCAGAGAAAAAGTATGGCGAGACATGGGGATATGGCGTTCTTTGATGGACTTTTGCGGTTTACCAGCGATCACCTCACAGCAAGCGGGAAATTACAGATTGTCGTTCCCTTTGAGGCAAAAGATTGGCTGAAAACTCTTGCCCACGGTTATGGTCTTCTGATTACGGAACAAATCGATATCCGCTCGTTTGCTGCGAGTCCGGTGATCCGATCGATATTGGTGTTTTCTAGACAAGATAAGGCCACAGCATATAAAGAGCTGATAATTTACGACAAGCCACAGGTTTATTCGGCAGCCTATAAAAGAATTTTAACCCCCTATTTTTTAGCATTTTGATAAAGATTGGACTCCTATCAGATACGCATGCCTTCCTAGATGATGCTGTGTTTAAGTATTTTGACACCTGTGATGAGATTTGGCACGTCGGTGATTTTGGTTCCATGCGCGTCGTTGAGGAACTTGAAGCGTTCAAACCCCTGCGTGGCGTGTATGGAAATATCGATGATGCCGAAATTCGGCGTCGGTTCCCGGAGCACCTTCGATTTAATGCCGAGAATGTCGATGTCTGGATGACACATATCGGAGGATATCCCGGACGATACAGTCCTTTGGTGAAGAATGCGATACAAAAAAGTCCACCCAAACTATTTATTTCAGGGCACTCGCACATCCTTAAGGTACAATTCGATCCTAAGCTGCAACTTCTTCATTTAAATCCTGGAGCAGCTGGAAAACAGGGTTGGCATAAAGTGAGGACATTGATGCGGTTTACAATACAGGAAGATCGCGTTGAGGGGATGGAAGTTATCGAACTGGGGGATCGATCATAAACTATCGCGTACCTCGACCAAGAATTTTTTGAGATTTTCGAGTGAATCAACGATCCGTTGGTTTTCCCGAGCCTCGTTCTTGTTACTTTTTAGGTAGTCGCGAGCGCCTTGGAGCGTATAGCCTTTGTCTTTCACTAAATTGAAGATGACTTTGAGATTAGCGATATCACTTTGGGTAAAAAGCCGATTTCCTTTTTTATTTTTCTTGGGTTGAAGAATGTCGAATTCACGCTCATAAAAACGAATTTGAGAAGCATTGACACCAAACATTTCAGTGACTTCTCCCATGGTGTAGTATAACTTATTTATTTCTCGCTCTTTGTATGGCATGAACATCAGAATTTGTTGACTATAACAAATATACAATCTAAGTTTGGAATTAGGAAAAAGGTTCGTCTGTTGATGAGTCCCGCTGTTTTGTTAAATTTGAAACGACCATGAGGGGTAAAATTATTGTTAGCGTCTTTTGGACTAGATTCTTTTCTTTAGGGAAGGCCCGAGCCATTACGCTTTTTCCGTTTATTTTCTTGAAGCGTCAGCAGGATCGATTGGAACCCGCACTGATCAATCACGAGCGTATCCACATCCGGCAGGCCTTAGAACTACTGGTTATCCCTTTCTATTTTTGCTATTTGATTGAGTTTTGTTTTCGATTCATTCAATGCCGAGATTTTCAAACCGCTTATCGCACGATATCTTTCGAACGGGAGGCCTACGCTAAGGAACAGGACTTAAGCTATTTAGATCACCGAGGTCTCTGGTCCTTTTATCGATATTTGTGACGTTTAAAAGGGGTGATTCCTCTTATAGCGACCATTTATCGGTCCGAAATGGTGACACTGGTAATCCGCGGCTGTTGAATAAATTAGGTATTGCAGTTTCTGAGAAACCGAATCGGACCGCTTCGGGGCTTTTGACCGCTGGTGACTCGACAATAAGCTTATTCCCGCGAATTTTTCCTTTCGCGGCTTTAAATACCTGATCAGCGCCGGCAATATAGAGCTCCGTGAGTTCCCCTTCGGCTTTTAAGTTTCCGTCCAAATGGTGGAAGCTTATTTCGATTGTATTTCCTTTGATTTCGTGCGATTGATAAACAGGCGACTGATAGTCCTTGATTTCTTGGCCATAAATTTCCACCAACGCTAGATCTGCCAGTCGGTTAGCGACGTCCTTTTTTTGACTGGGATGGATATCCTGGATGTTGTCGACTAAGTCTGTGATCACGACCATTCCCGTCTGAGGGAGCTCAAGCGCCGTTTTGACCTGTTGTTCCCGTAATAGAGCGGCTAAAGGTTGTGCATTGTTATATTGAAAAGGGGCAATCTGGACAAAATAGAAAGGGAAATCAATATTCCAAGCCGAACGCCAACTGCTCACTAAGGTTTTCATCAATTTGTCATACCCATCCCAGGTGCCCACGTTGCTCTCTCCTTGGTACCAAAACGCGGCGCTTAAATTATAACCTGCCAATGGGTGGATCATGCTGTTCCAGGTGGATCCGGCTTGATGTGGTCTATAATCACCAGCTTGTTGTTTTTCTGCCTTTTTTTTCAAGAATGGGTCATGGTGAATTAAGTGCTCTGGTGTCCAGGTTTCCGCTGCGGTGCCTCCCCAACTCGCATTAATGACACCGATTGGGATGTTTTCCTCCTGATGGATGCGTTTGGCAATAAAATAACCTATTCCGGAAAAAGGTTTCAGACTCTCAGTCGTTAATCTATCCCATGAATCTGGGGTTTGTGATTGCGGATATCGGTCCGCTTTTCGACTGATTTGGAGGAGTCGGATATTGGGATTGTTCGCTTGCGGAAGCTCCTCGATAATTTCCTGTAAATTTTGATTGCCGCCCCACTCCATATTGGACTGGCCGGAACAAAGGAACACATCTCCGAGAAGGAGATCGTCTAGCACGATGGATTTTTGGTCGGCGTTTATTTGAAGTTGATAGGGACCTCCAGCTGTACCTTCGGGAAGAACTACTTTCCAGTGTCCGTTGCCATCTACTTTTGCCGAAATGGTATCGCTGAACCACGTGCCGGTGAGCTCGATCGTGGATCCGGCGTCCCCCCATCCCCAAAAATTGATGGGTGTTTCCCGTTGCAGCACCATATGATCGGAAAAGAAATTGGGTAATCGTAACTGTGCCCAACTGGTGGACTGGCTGCCCAGGGAAATAGCCCAGATAATAAGAAATAGTTTGCGTATCATGTTTGGTTTATCGTTTGGTTTAAATTGTGTATTAAATTAGTGAAAAAGAATTAATCTATCCAGTTTTTGGTGAAATATGCAGATACAGCCGAAAAAGAAAGAGGAGAAAACTGATTTAGTTTTCTCCTCTTTCTTTTTCTGGCTTTTCCTAATGTTAGTGAATCAACTTCAAGAAAGTGGCCACTTTATTTTTTAAATGTCTTCGATCGACAATAAAATCAAGGAATCCATGCTCCAAAACAAATTCGGATGTTTGGAATCCTTTCGGTAAGTCTTTTTTAATGGTTTCTTTGATGACCCTCGGGCCAGCAAACCCGATCAATGCACCAGGTTCGGCGATATTGATATCTCCTAACATCGCGTACGACGCGGTAACTCCTCCGGTGGTCGGATCAGTCAATAGACAGATGTAGGGAAGTTTCGCTTTGGAAAGAAGTGCTAATTTTGCGGACGTTTTCGCCATTTGCATCAACGAGAATGCCGCTTCCATCATTCTAGCGCCTCCCGATTTTGAAATGAGCATGAAAGGTAACCTATGTTCAATGCAATAGTCGATGGAGCGGGCAATTTTTTCACCGACTACCGACCCCATTGAACCACCAATAAATGAGAAGTCCATACAAGCGATCACCAGCTCTTGCCCATCTAGCTTACCTACACCAGAGCGCAGGGCGTCTTTTAGCCCTGTTTTCGCTTGACTATCCTTAAGACGGTCCGCATAGGGTTTGGTATCCACGAATTTTAGCGGGTCTCCAGCGGTGAGGTTCGCAAATAGTTCAGAGAATTCATTATCATCAAACAATATGGAGAAGTAAGCAGTAGAGCCTATACGTATATGGTAGTCACAGTACTGGCAAACGTATTTATTCTCAACTTGTTCTACGTTCAAAAGGGGCTTTTTACAATTAGGACATTTGTTCCACATGCCATCTGGGGCCTCTTTCTTATGTTCTGTCGCAGTATGAATACCTGCTTTATTTCTTTTAAACCAACTCATAGACTCGATTAATTCGGTTTACAAATAAACAAAAAATATCTTACATGTGGCAGGGGAAATCAAATTGGAAAATAGGGAAGTAGGAGGTTGAATAAAAAATGGGTAAGCGACCTCTATCGCACCGCTCAACCAAATACCCTTGCTTTGTTCCCAATCTGGGGGAGTCAATGGGAGCTGGTCGTAGAGGACTTACCCACGGCAAAAGTAACAAAATTTTGGTCGATCACGAAAGAAAATTACGGCAATGTGCTATTCTGCTGAGGGTCAGGATGAAAATTCGTCTTTTATATTTTTACGACCTTTTGTAGCGGTCTATCACGGGTTGACATGCGTACCTCTTGACGGAAGGCCGTGAGGGAGCTGTATCAAATTATGTATCTTTGCGAATTAAACAAGTGAAGATATGCAAGAGCCTTTTGACATTGAAATCAAGGGAATCACCTATTCAGTATTTCCGGACGAAAAAGACACCTATACAATTTTCAAAGAGGGCAAAGAATACGTCCAGATTATTAAGGACACCGATACCACCTGGTTAAAACTTAACCCTGAAACCGGCCTCCCCATGTTCGGTATGGATGAAGAAATCAATTTAATCGGTGTTTCTATTGTTCAGCAGGAACCGCAGTAAATGAATTCGGCGCCAAGACCTGCATCTACTGTGGGCTGTAGCCCCCAATCTGTTTTTAGCAAAAGGGCCGCTCACAGTGGAAGGTAGAGGACGTATTTGGTGTCGAAAAAATCTTCTTTAAAATAGGCCGATAGGGGATGAAGTTCGGCTTTCACCTGAGCTTCTTTAATTTCGTCTTTTAGATCCCCTCCTTTGAGATAAAGGAGGCCATTAGGAATCCCATTGCGATCTTGCTTTTTGATCTTATTGCGCACCCATGGAATAAAGTCTGCTAAACGCGTGACAGCACGAGAAACCACAAAGTCGTATTTTTCATCAATTTGTTCGGCACGCATGTGATAGGCTTCAACGTTACGCAAACCAATGGCTTGCGCGATTTCTCGAACCACTTTGATTTTCTTTCCAATGGAATCCACCAAATGAAATTCGACA
Organism: Sphingobacterium sp.; assembly: GCA_052092145.1. Lineage (GTDB taxonomy): Bacteria > Bacteroidota > Bacteroidia > Sphingobacteriales > Sphingobacteriaceae > Sphingobacterium. Next base: position 136,189 of record JBQDCW010000008.1, read on the forward strand.
TGAGGGAAAAGAATAGCCAGTGGGATACCCGGGAACCCGCCGCCTGTACCGACGTCAAGAACACGGGTTTCAGGCGTAAGTTCGCTAATGAATTTACCGATCGCTAAGGAATGCAAGATATGCTTCAAATAGAGGCTGTCGATATCTTTCCGGGAGACGACATTGATTTGCGCATTCCAATCCGGGTAAAGATCGCCTAAACGGGTGAATTGTTCCTTTTGCTGCTCGTTTAGCTGAGGGAAATACTGAAAAATAATCTCTACGGTTGGGTTCACGACAATCAAAATTTAAATGTTTATTTCCAAGCTATTTGCTTTTTATGCCTATTGAATACGCCATTGAAGCAAATATAAAAGTAATAATATAGATCCAATAGTGGCAGCCAGATGAGCAGATCTGAAACCTGTAGTTTGCGGTAGATCGGCCGGTAGATCAAAATTTGGCAGAAATATCGGATAAAAAAAGCGGCTAAAGCCAGATACCACCAACTGGCAGATAACAGGATGCTGACTGGAATCATCAAATAGAACAATACCGCCGAGATGAGCTGCAGGGCCAGCATGTATTGGTGTTTTCCTTTATAATGGGTAGAAGCTCCCGCATGTCTAGCTTTTTGTTTGTAATAGGTTTTCCAACTATCTTTAGGCTCCGAATAGCTGTGCGCGTCTGGATGAATCGAAATCTGCACATTTCTCTTGGTCGCATTCTGATTAACGAACAAATCATCATCTCCCGACCGGATGTGCATATGTTTCGTAAAACCGCCTCCTGAGAAGAATAAGTCTTTGGTGTACGCGAGACTTCTACCAACGCCCATATATGCGTCTTTCTTTAAGGCATACGAAAGGTAACTCATCGCCGTATGTGTGGTTTCAAAACGGATCAGACGATTCAGGAGCCCCGCCTTTTTAAAATAGGGAGAGTAGCCTAAAACGATTTCCGTTCCTTCATTAAAAGCGCTGCCCATTTCTTTGAGCCAATACGGACCGGCCGGCTGACAATCGGCGTCCGTGAGCACCAAATACGGATGACGAGCACCTTTAATTCCCATGGTCAATGCAAATTTCTTGCTGTGTTTGAGTTGAATATGTTCTTTAATTTCAATCACTCGCAGGTGCGAATACTGCTCTGAAAGTTCCTTGAGCACCCACTTTGTGTCGTCTTGGGAACAGTCATCCACGACGATCACTTCAAAGTCGGGATACCGCTGTTCCAAAATAGAGGGGAGATACCGGCGAATATTATCTTCTTCGTTATAGGCACAAATAACCACCGATAACGGTCTTGCATCCGTAGTCTCTTGATGAGACCGAATTTTGTGAAGGGCCAACTTGCCATACACCAACAGTATGAAATAGAGTTGGATCAGCAACAGGATCAGCAAAATCCCATAGGGAGCTAGCTGTAAATTAAATTCATTGAACAATTGGATACCCATAGAGTTAATGGGCAAAGATACAGCTTCCCTTAGGAAAAAGGCCGACAATTGTTAAGAAATGCGAATTTATCGGGCTATTTGGGTTTCGCTGAGAATTTTGTGTTATTTTTGTGCTCGATTAAGGAGTACTATGCAATTTAAGCTTCAAGCACAAGATCAATTTTCCAAAGCGAGGGCGGGTGAGATTCAAACAGCTCATGGAGCAATACAGACCCCTATTTTTATGCCGGTGGGCACAGCAGGCACGGTTAAAGCGGTTCATCAACACGAGTTAATTAACGATATCCAAGCGCAAATTATACTAGGTAACACGTATCATTTGTACTTAAGACCAGGACTGGATGTAATAAAAGGGGCTGGTGGATTGCATAAATTTATTCATTGGGATCAACCGATTCTGACCGACTCCGGCGGTTATCAAGTGTATTCGTTGACCGAGGTGCGTAAGATCAAAGAAGAAGGAGTTACTTTTCGTTCTCACATTGACGGATCAAAGCATTTATTTACGCCAGAAAACGTAATGGATACCCAGCGGGTTATTGGTGCAGATATTATCATGGCCTTTGACGAATGCACGCCTTATCCCTGCGATTATCACTATGCCAGGAAGTCAATGGAAATGACCCACAGGTGGTTGAAGCGTTGTTGCGAACGTTTCGATACGACCGAACCGCTATACGGCTATGAACAGACTTTGTTCCCCATTGTCCAGGGTTCCGTGTATAAAGATTTACGAGAGCAGTCTGCAGAAACGATTGCTTCCTTTGAGCGTGAAGGAAACGCGATTGGCGGATTGTCAGTGGGCGAACCTGCTGAGGAGATGTACGCGATGACTGAGGTTGTTACGAATATTCTGCCGAAGGATAAACCGCGCTATCTTATGGGTGTGGGAACTCCGGTTAATATTCTGGAAAATATTGCTTTGGGGATAGATATGTTTGATTGTGTGATGCCGACTAGAAATGCTAGGAATGGTATGTTATTCACTAGGAACGGTATTATTAATATTAAGAATGAAAAGTGGAAGGATGATTTCTCTCCTATTGAAGCGGAGAGTGATCTGTTGTTGGATCGATTCCATAACAAAGCTTACCTTCGTCATTTGATTCGGTCACAAGAAATACTGGGCGCTCAGATCGCCTCTTTACACAATCTGCATTTTTACCTTTGGTTGGTCGGTCAGGCCAGAGAGAAAATTATCGAGGGGACATTTTACCAGTGGAAGAATAAGATGGTCCCGATCCTGGGCCAACGCCTATAATACCAAGACATGAAGACCATTGATAAATATATCATCAAGAAATATCTCTCAACGTTTGTTTTTACCGTTGCGATATTCTGTGTGGTGATTGTGATCTTTGATATATCGGAAAAAATCGACGATTTCAATAAACACAATGCATCGATGTATCAGGTGTTTATGGAGTATTATGCATTGGGGAGCGTGCCTTTCTTTATCAACATGCTCACACCGCTTTTCAATTTTATTGCGGTTATTTTTTTTACCTCTAAGATGGCAGATCAAACGGAGATCGTGCCCATCTTGAGTGGAGGGATGAGTTTTTATCGGATGTTGCGGCCGTATATGCTCTGTGCATCACTGATATTTGCCATGACCCTGATTTCCAACGTATATGTTATCCCCTATACGAATAAGGTCAAGGTGAATTTTGAGAATGTTTACGTAAAACCGCATCGCGTTAGCACGACCTCTTCATCCATTCATATGCAGATCGATTCCAATACCTATGTGTATATGGGTTCGTTTGATACCAAGACCAAAGTCGGTTATAACTTTAGCTTGGAGAAATTCGAGGAAGATTTGATGACTGAAAAATTGATGGCCGAGCGAGTCACATGGGATTCCGTTGCTAATAAATGGAGTTTGCACGTGTACACGAATCGGACGATTGATGGTTTGGAAGAAGAGATGATAAAAGGGGAGAAGCAAGACACCACCCTGGATATGCGACCTCAGGATTTTGAATCCTATGAAAATGTATTCACGACGATGGATCAAGAAGAATTGGATGATCGGATCAGTAAAGAAGCTGTTCGCGGGACAGGAATGATGAACGAATTGCTTTTAGAAAAGTATAAACGTCTGATTAATCCATTTTCTGCTTTTATTCTAACCTTAATCGGTGTATCACTCTCCTCGAAAAAGGTACGAGGAGGAATCGGATTAAGTTTAGGACTCGGGCTCGCGCTAAGTTGTATTTATATTGTGCTTGAACGCTTTGCTAGTATGTTCTCCATCAAAGGTGGATTGGATCCGCTCATATCTGTTTTAATTCCAAACGTTATTTTCTTACTACTCAGTATTTACCTCTTGAGAAGAGCCCCGAAGTAATTTGCAGATTCTTAAAGTCTCGCTTTTTATTACAAACTGGAACACTCGGGTACCCCGTGACTGCTGACCGCTGTTTTGACTCAGCATTCTGCCGCACGCTTACTCTCCATGCAATCCATTTCGTTGCATGTCTACCTATTCCTTGAATAGGATCTCTGCGATTTTCCGATCGCCTTGTACAATTCAGTTACATTCTATTTACCACGCAAACGTTTGTGCGTTTTTGCGCAATCGTTTTCGTTCATTAATTTTTTGTTAACTAAACCTATATTTTCTTATTTCCATCTCGCTAAACTGTAATTGTGCAAATAGTGTCTCGTCCTAGAAAAACTTTACAGATTTAACCATTAGTCCTAGAAAGATCTT
>JBQDCW010000009.1:0-128649 GCA_052092145.1 Sphingobacterium sp.
ATGTTCGCCTTCCTTTAATGTGTTGAATACATTGAATATGGTCTGATGCCTTAATCTAGGTTCGAGTTCCTGGACATTGATGATGTTTTCGTTAGCTGTTTGCATGTGTATAAAATTTTAATAAGTTCCCAACATGAAACAAATATAAATAATAATCCTTATATAAAAGTATTAAAGTACTTTAATACTTTTGTGGTTAATGTGCAAATATTGGGCTCGGTGAAAAGAAAGTAAGAAAATTAAAGAGATAAGACTACTTTGCATCCTTTAATACGGTTGCCGAAGCAAAAGGGTATATTGATCAGCGAATTGGAAGTTAACAAAAGAAAGCGTATAAATATGAACGAAGAAATTATAAATAACATTGTCGTCATACAGGAACGTATCAAAAAAGCCTGTAATGAAAGTGGCAGAAACACCGATGAGGTAAAATTATTATTGGCTACCAAAACCGTCCCTGTCAAGCGTATTCAGATAGCATTACAGGCTGGGCAAACCCTGATCGCTGAAAACAAGGTGAAAGAACTTAAAGAAAAATACGAAGCCTTAAAAGAAATCCCGCATACCAACCATTTCATCGGGCATTTGCAGACCAATAAAATCAAAGACCTTTTAAAATATAATGTGTCCTGTATCCAGTCGCTTGACCGTCTGGACTTAGCAGAAAAACTGCATCGGCGGTTACAGTCTGAAAACAGAACCATCAAAGTATTGATACAGGTAAATACTTCTAATGAGGAAAGCAAGTTTGGCGTACATCCTGATAATGCTATTGAATTAGTAAAACAGGTGGCACAGTTGGAAACTTTGAAAATAAAGGGATTGATGACTATTGGTTTATTCAGTGCCGAAACCGGAAAAGTGCGTAAATGCTTTCGCTTGCTCAAAGACATTCAACAACAGATTATAGCCCTGAAAATACCAAATGTAGCTATGCAGGAATTGTCAATGGGTATGAGTGGGGATTTAGAAATAGCCATAGCAGAGGGTGCAACCATTATAAGAGTGGGTACGGCTATTTTTGGGCAAAGGATTTATCCCGATAGCTATTATTGGAATGAGGGTAAATAAAATATTAAAATTGATATAAGCAAATATACGGGAAACGCGGAGCAAGTGATAATGCTATTGGCCAATTAATCAAATGTGGGCTATATTCTTTGTGATAAGGATGAGCTTGTTTTATGCAAATTCCTGATATCCTTTATAAAATTATGTTGACTTTAACCAGCATTAACTAAGTAATTTGATGTTAAGGATGACTTTATTTACCATAGATGATGGCTTATTCTCAGATAAAATTGTTGTTTTTTGTTGAAATAGTTCATCATTAAGTTAAGTTTCAAGCATTGAAGATGGAAAAATCCGACGTTTGTAACGCTTATCTTTCTCTGAATATTGAACCTGTTGTGACAGGTTACTAATGGTCGATAGGTGTTTATTTTTATTCTAATATAAGTATTATAAATACGAATATTATGATAAATTTAAACCCATGCTGATTGATGGTTTAAATAAAACCGTATCTTTGTATTATGAATACGGAGAATTCGTCAAAAATAAACCTGCTACTGCAATCTCAACCACAAGGGGTGGTCTTTACCAGTTCATGGATGGTAAAGAACGGCTATAGCCTCGACTTGCAGAGACAGTACAGAAAGACCAATTGGTTCGAATCTATCGGTGCAGGGGCTATGGTAAGGGTCAATGAGCAAGTTACACTTGAGGGAGCATTATTTTCTTTGCAAAACCAATTAGAGCTATGCGTGCATATCGGAGCAAAAAGTGCACTTGGAATCCATGGGAAAGCTCACTACCTTAGTATGCATCAGCAAAAAACAGCCTTGTTTGCACCTCCTAAGGAAAACCTACCAAAGTGGTTCATCAATTACGAAGGCTGGAGAGATAAGTTTACCTTAACCCAAACGGATTTTCTGCCTGCAGACATCGGTATAATAGAAGTCAATTACAATGGGCATGTCATAAAGATGTCTTCTCCTGCAAGAGCGATCATGGAATGTCTTTACCTTGCACCAAAAGGGCAATCGCTCCTTGAATGTTACGAAATCGTAGAAGGACTGAACAATTTACGCCCCCAAAATGTACAGGAACTGTTGGAGAAATGTAAATCTGTGAAGGTAAAGCGACTATTTCTGTACATGACTGACAAAGCTAACCATAGCTGGTTCAAGTACTTACAGGTCGACAAAATAGATTTGGGAAAAGGCAAGAGAAGCATAGCTGGAAAAGGTGTGTACAATGCAAAATATCAAATAATAGTACCAAAGGAATTGGAAAAGGATGAACGAGGAATATAAAGAACAAGTAAGACTATTGCTTAATGTATTGCCATTTGTGGCAGAAGAGCGGCAATTGGCAATACATGGTGGCACGGCGATAAACCTTTTCGTGCGGGACATGCCAAGACTCTCGGTAGATATAGACCTCACTTACATTCCCGTAGAGGAAAGGGAAACAACGCTCCGTAACATAGAGGAAATTTTGTTACGGTTAAAAAAACGAATAGAGGCCAACTTAGCCGGGTCGACGGTAGAGCCGAAACCAAAAATAGGAAAGTTAATAATATCCGATGAGAAGGCAACGATTAAATTGGAGATAAACCTAGTCGGAAGAGGGATATTCAAAAATACTGAGAAAGCTGTGCTGTGTGACTCGGCCCAAGAAGCATTTGACACGTTTGTCGAGGTAAATATGGTGTCTTTGGGGCAATTGTTTGGAGGTAAGATTTGTGCGGCGCTGGATCGACAGCATCCGAGAGACCTATTCGATGTTAAGTATCTTTTGGAAACAGAGGGCTTTACGGAAGATATAAAGAGCGGGTTTATCTATTGTCTTCTCGGAAGTGAGCGACCGATCTTTGAAATCCTCAATCCCCATCGGTTGGATCAGAAACAGGCCCTGATAAATCAATTTGATGGAATGACTGATGTACCTTTTACATATGATGATTATGAGTCAACTAAGGAAGAATTGATTACGCAAATTCAGAAATCATTGAGCAGTAAAGACAAAGAATTTTTAATGGGTTTTAAATCCCTGGAACCGGACTGGTCTATTTACCCTTTTGACCAATACCCATCCATTCGATGGAAACTGCTAAATCTACGGAAGCTGAAGGATAAAAACCCCATAAAATATACTGAGCAGGTCAATCGTCTGAAACAGTTCTTAAAATAAGGGGATATCAATACAAAGTTTTCGTAGGTTTTGATACTTGATATTGCAGCTGGTGTTCAAAACAAATAAAGATTTTTTTGTGCATGAACGCACAAAATCGTATATTTGAATTGATCCTACTAGCGAAATATTAGGATTTAGTTTTTTGAATATTTACTTTATGATTTGTTACCAAAAAAGGTTACAAATAGGTTACAGAGAAAAAATAAGGATTTGTAACTCCCACATAATAAGGTGTTTATGCTCGCAGGGGATTTGCCTTACAAGCAGAGGGTCACTGGTTCGAATCCAGTAGTCCCCACTCCATGAAGCATCAAAGCAGTTGATGCTTTTTTTTAAACGATCAAATTAGGCTGAAAAGCAGATTTCGATTGCATCAATTTAGGGGATTTAGCTCAGTTGGTTTAGAGCACTACCTCGACAAGGTAGGGGTCACTGGTTCGAATCCAGTAATCCCCACAAAAAAGCCGTTTTTCGTTTGGAAAATGGCTTTTTTAATGTCCGTCTGTAAGTAAGCAACTTTTATAAGGCTATCCCTCACGCTTCGCCGCAAAACTTTGAGTTGCCGGAGCAGAGGATTGAATAGGGTCACAAATTAAGGGGCCTTATTCAGCACAATATACGCAAGACCACATCGTGAAAATCTCTTGTGTTAATCGTAAAATTTCCAGGACACACCAAAACGTAGGAATGCGGGATTCATCGGGTAACGGCGAACCGTATAATATCCTCTGGGATAGACGTGCTGATTGGCAAAGTTGTAACTCAGGAATAAATTAACGCGGTCGATATTGGCGGTCAGCCAAAAATCAACTATTGGATAGGTTGAAAATTCAAGACCTTGATTATCATTATAAAATTGGCCAGCATTGATGGCGTAAGAAGGGGTCTTAAACGGCGTGTTGAAGCGGACGTCCGCGCCGATTCTGAAATCCATTACATTATACAAAATATTGGCGTAGTAAAGGCTATGCCAGGTATAAAGCTCGGGTGTGGCCAATACATCCATCGCGTCGGATTTCTGATAAACGACCAAATTGTCTAGATGAAACTTTCTAAACTTAAAATTCTGACCAACGGAGACTTTAAGCAGATTTAATGACCCGGCTTGCGTCGGTTCAATGATTTTGGTCAGTAACGGATCATTGGCCGGATTATCGATTTCCTTAAAGTAGGTGTGGTTATTCATTAAGAAGTATTCCACTTTACCATTGAAGCCTACGTGTGGATTAGCATACTGGAACGAAAGATTCTGGGTTTTAATTTTATCCAAATTGAAAGTCGACTCGTTCCAACTATGATAGGACAGGTTCGCATTTTGGAAAATCATCTCCGGCGATTTATTTTGAGAGTATGCGCCGACGCGGATTTTACCAATAACATCGCTCAGATGGATATCGGCATGCGCTTCGTATAGATAGTCTCCAAAGTGCCGCCCGAGAATAATTTGATTCGCAGCAAAATTAACGTCGATCCGATCACTGAACTTATACCCAACAGCACCTTTGACCATGCTGTTCTGGAAGAAACTACTAAACGCACTGTCCGCGTACCAGATCAGGTCGTTCTGGAACCCTAGCTCTACTTTTGCCTCATTTTTCATGTTCTGGCCCCGCAAGTAGAAACTATAACTAAAATCATTGCTAATGGTCGTAACCTTGGTCGTATCATCGGCACGATCGATATTATCAAAAGGAAGCGCGCTGTATAAATCCTGTTGATTCTTAAAAAAAATAAACTTCTGTTGTCTTAACCGAGTATTGTGGGCAATAACATTTGTTGGGTGGATTTCTGCATCTGGTCCATCCCCGCTTAAGGTATCGATCCGGCCAATATAATAGGATTGACGGAGAAAAAAACCCATATCATTCCATTTATTATAGGGTCGGTTGGCTTGCGTGCCATCCAGTCTGACCGCATATCGAGACGGCGCTGTATTCTCCGAGGTGTCCCTAAACAAGGTGTCGTTTAATACCGATCCATTCTCGGTAGCATCTAAGGTATTAAAGGTGAAGTTAGTCAACAAGTTATATCGTTTACTCGGCGATTCATACCAAGCAAAAACAGCCCCTTTACGATCACTATATTGTTGATTGTTGAAATAACCGCTCGTATTGGTCGCGTGGTATTCAGCTCCGATATTTAGGTGAGGGTTGATGTTTTGGGCGATCTTCGCACGGAAAACTTGATCATCAAAAAAGAAGCCTACTGCGTACAGTTCCGAATAACGCGCTCGAGCTCTATAATACTGAAGGGAATCTGGATGGACTAAATAGCGTTCCAAAGCATGGTAGCCTGATTGGAATCCAATCGTCTTATTTGGGTTGAACAAAAGATCTCTCGTAGCCAGACCGTAGGATCCCAAATTGATCGAAGGATCCCAAGGGAGGTTCTGTTTGTTATAGTATTGAAAATTAACGTGTGAGGTATCGATTTGGAAGGTTTTCGTCCCTTTCTTCATCGTGGAAAGATTGGTATAACGCACGTACTTGGCGGTAAAAACGACCGAATCCTTTTTATTATCTTCTGCGGCCCGGGCAGAATCCAGAGCAGCACTGAATTCATCCTCAGTCTGTCCGTAAAGTTTGGGAACCAAACTAAACAGTATCAAAACGAACAGTAACCTTTTTAGCATACTCAAATCTGTCTCAACATTTTTCTACGCCTTCAAAAATAGCGCAAAAAAATACAACATCATTGTACCGCAATCAATTCTTTTAAAATACTTGTCATTTTAGGCTCGGCCAATGCGGCGGCTTCCACAATATCACTAAAAGTAACAGGCGCCAACCCGCCTTGAAACCCTTCATCGGTTACCACCGAAATGGCAAATACTGGAATCGCCATATGGTTGGCAACAATAACTTCCGGAACGGTGCTCATCCCAACAATATCGCCTCCTATGATGCGCATAAATCGATACTCAGCGCGCGTCTCAAAATTAGGCCCCAGCGTAGAAACATAGACCACTTTATGCGCTTTAATGCCCAGCTTCGAGGCGATATCGGCACCCTGGTCAATCATTTCAAAACTATAAGGCTGGCTCATGTCTGGAAAACGCGGGCCGTAATTTTCATCATTATGACCGCGCAAAGGGTTATCCGGTAAAAGATTGATATGGTCTTCAATAATTCCGATATCGCCTCTTTTGATATCGGGATTAAGCGATCCTGAAGCATTAGAAACGAACAACTTTTTGATGCCCAGCTCCTTCATGAGGCGAACAGGAAAAGTGATCATTTGCATCGAATAGCCTTCATAATAGTGAAAACGTCCTTGCATAGCGACTACTTTCCGACCTTCTAGGGTCCCAAAAATCAATTTTCCTGTGTGGAATTCTACTGTTGAAATCGGAAAATTCGGAATATTAGCATACATTAATTGGTGGTCAATCTGGATTTCATCGACTAGCTTACCCAATCCGGTGCCTAAAATAATACCAAATTCTGGGGTAAACTCACCGATTTTCCGTCGGATCGCCTCGACGGATTCTGCGATCATCTGATACATGTGTGCAAAAAACTATTTACTCAAACTTAACGTTATTTTTTTGCACAGACAAATCAGCCCCCGTCTATTTGACCGCCCGAAGGGTTGAATTACTTTTCCCTGGAGAGGTCAACCAAAGCAGTAAAAACGTAAGTAGACCATTGTAGAGAATTAGCTCGAAACCAATCTTATAGCTCGAGTATGGCAATGCATATTGCGCCAATAAGAAGATTAAAATAGGCGAAATCAAACAGATATAAGGCACCAAATTGTCCTGGACGCTACGTTTGGTCAGAATACCGAATGAGAAAAGTCCTAACAGCGGCCCATAGGTATAGCCCGCTACTGTAAAAATGGCTGACACAACGGATTCATCATTGATGATATGGAATACGACAATAACGCAAAGCATGACTAGAGAGAAGCCAAGGTGTACTATATTCCGTTTCCTGACCAAACTCGAATGGTTTGGATCTGCCTTCTTATTGAAACCCAGAAAATCGACACAGTAAGAAGTCGTTAGTGCGGTCAAAGCGGAATCGGTAGTTGCAAATGTCGCTGCTGTGAGGCCCATCATGAAAACAATCCCAGGGACTATAGTCAAGTGCTTTAATGCAATTTCTGGGAATATATAATCTGATTTTCCAATCGCGGCCAAATTAATTCCGTTCGCTTCTGCATAGAAGTAAAGCATTGCGCCTACTGCCAAAAAGAAAAGATTAATGAAAACAAAGATGCCGGTAAAGGTCATCATATTGATTTGCGCCTCTTTAATCGTTTTCATGCTCAAGTTCTTTTGCATTAGATCTTGATCTAACCCCGTCATCGCAATCGTCACGAACATACCCCCAACGATATGTTTCCAGATATTGCGTGGATCTCCCAATACATTTTCCCAAAAGAATATTTTAGAATAGGAGCTTTCTTTAACCGCCTCAAACGCTTCAAACATCGTCAGGTTCAACCCGTCTGCCATAAAATAAATGGATAGCAGGACCGCCAATAATAGAAATGTTGTTTGAAGGATATCCGTAATAATGATGGTCTTTAACCCCCCTTTATTCGTGTAAAGCCATATCAAAATTAAACACACCGCTACGGTCAGAATAAACGGCACATTCCAGGCATCGAAGATATAACGTTGTAGTACGATCGCAACCAGGTACAGTCTAAAAGCCGAACCAATAGTTCGGGAAATCAAGAAAATCATCGCACCTGATTTATAACTCTTATGTCCTAGCCGGTCTTCCAGGTAGGAATAAATCGAAGTAAGCTGCAGCCGGTAATATAAGGGTAACAAAACATAGGCGATCACCACAAACCCGATAGCGTTACCCAATATAAATTGAAAATAACTAAAGTTGTTGGGTTCACTCAAGCCTGCTGGTGTATTGCCAATATCGCCCGGAACTGAAATAAAGGTTACCCCTGAAAGCGCCGTTCCAATCATCCCAAAGGCAACCATATACCATTTAGCATTTCGGTTGGCCACGAAAAAAGTTGAATTATCCGAAGATTTCCTAGACGTGAAATAGGCGATCGTTAACAGCAGTCCAAAATAGACTATTATAAACGTCAGAAGTACAGCTGGTGACATAAAAGGGTTACTTTAGTTTTTATTTTGATTGTAATTTTCGATCGCTTTTCTAACGTTACCGAATTTTTCAATCAAGTCGGTCGCGGTATCTTCATCTAAACCGGTCTCTGTCATCACCATTCTCACACCACGCCCGACCAACTTGTGGTTGGACAGTTGCATATCGACCATCTGGTTCCCTTTAACACGTCCAAGCTTGATCATGACGGCCGTACTGATCATATTGAGCACCAGTTTTTGAGCAGTTCCAGCTTTCATCCGGGTAGAGCCTGTTACAAATTCAGGCCCCACAATAACCTCGATAGGGTATTGTGCGCATTTGGCAATCGGCGAATCGCCGTTACAGACCAAGCATCCCGTTGCAATACCTTTCTGATTCGCTTGCTCAAGTCCGCCAATCACATAGGGGGTCGTTCCAGAGGCTGCGATACCGAGTATAAAATCATTCTCGTTAATTGCATATTCTTCCAAATCAAGCCAAGCCTGATCGACATCATCTTCTGCAAACTCGACCGCCTTTCGTATGGCCGTATCGCCACCGGCGATGAGTCCAATGACCCAATCAAAGGGCACGCCATAGGTCGGTGGACACTCTGAGGCATCAAGAATACCCAAGCGCCCTGATGTACCAGCTCCTATGTAGAACAAACGTCCACCTGCTTGCATACGATCCGACACCACATTCACTAAAGACTCGATCTGTGGAATTACTTTTTCCACCGCCAACGGGACGGTCTTATCTTCTTGGTTGATGTTGGTGAGTATTTCATTCACCGTCATTTTATCTAGATCCTGATAGTTGGAGTCTTTTTCCGTTGTATTTATCATAGTGCTCATTAGCTAATCAAACAATATTCATTTTCCGTAAATATGCGACTTTTTAACAAAAAACGCAAAAACGCGCACACATCATATTTCCTCTAGGGAGACGAATTTATAGTTTTTATCTTTTAATATGTCTATCATTTGGTCGAGTTGATCAAAAAATTTGTCTGTTCTCCGCGCATCGGACCCCAGGTGAATCAATATAATATAACCGTTGAGCCCATTTTCCTGTTCATGCTGTAACAACTGTTGCAGAATGGCTTTCGAACTCATGTACCGATCTCCCATCTCGGGATAGGTATAATCGGCCGCAGTCCGTAATCCTGGCGTAAAATTGTAGAGCTCCAGACCAAGCTCTTCGGTCCACCGGGTGATTTGGCGGTTATACCATTCGTATGGAGCGACAAACTTATCCATGTCCCTGACGCCCAAGCGACGAAGCTTCCGAATGTTTTCTTCCAAGTCCTTCTTGAACTCCTGCTTGCTCACCAATAGCTTTCCCCGGTCTTCCCAAGGCATATACAATAGGTGTGCGTCGGAATGCGGGCCGACGTGATGCCCTGCTCTATTTAACCTGCGAATCGCATCTCTAGCTTGTCTTTGTTCCAAAAATCGACCCGTCACGAAAAAACTACCCGATACGCGTTGATTCTGCAGTACACGCTCAATAGGTTCAATCCCTTCTGTAAACTCATCCCCAGTGAAAACCAAACTAATTTGTCTTTTACTAGTGTCTCCTTGAACGGTCGCTCCAAAAGTGTCAATTATTTTTTTTTTGATTCGTTTTCTTTCGCTGCTAGCAAGTAGATTAATGATGCTGTTCCATCCATTGTCGGTTCATTGGTGCTGTAATCGCCAAAGTCGTCATGATACACCACTAAATCACTCTGAAACCCAGCATAGGCATCCTCTTTATACAACTGAATACCGATCAGATTCTCGTAGATGGAAGAATAAACTGGACCATCTACCAGTCCCCCATCAATGGGGTAGCCATGCAAGTACGTAAAGGCGGAGTGTGGATCGGACGGTGTATCACCATCCGCCGGCAATCCATACACCATACTGGTTCCCCAGGGGTTTACGCCAAAAAGCCAATCAAAGTTCGCCTGCTCTAGTTCTTCAAAGTTATCGTCACCGGAAACCTCTCGATACCACAAGCACTGAATGGCAAAGGCCGTTGTCAGGTTATTACTGCACCAAATAAAAGGCACCCCTCTGAGGAACATATTGTCTTTAGCGCGCTGATATACCTGTTGAATTCCTTGTTTATAATAGTTCACCACCTCGCGCTTAGCGTTACCCTGAGCGTTTTTAGCCAGCTCGAAATGCCCCAAATTAATAAAAGGATAGTATTGGTAATGATTCGCTGTATCGCGAACCATCCATGGTGTGATGGATTCCTGTCTGGCATAATCCAACGCTTTATCAAAATGCTCCTGATTACCATTGAGTTGGTACATCGTTGCCTCGGCCAACTCCATATCATCCACCCAATTGTCTTCCGCGTAGATGTAAGGTGATTTGACCGAGACGGTTTGTGTCACACCGGGTTGGATATGTGCAAAATCATAGGCACTATGGGCTTTGCTTTTTAGGGTTTCCGCATATTCTTGTTGCTCGGATTTCAGCAATTGATAGCCCAAGCCAAACGCCCCCACAAATTTTGCTGCCGTAGAGCTGGTCCCGGTTGTATTGTTCAAGAACTCTCCACGTTGCTGCGGTTTACCATCAATAAAGTACACCGGACGCTCGTGTCCCCGGCCATACAACGAATCCAAACCCGGTAATCTCATGCTGGCATGGTCGCGATCGTCCGCAATCTGGTTGTACATAATATGGGGTTCGGGATGCATCTTTAATAACCAGTCTAGACCCCAAATCGCTTCATCGAGTACGTCCGCAATTCCGTTCGCACCCTCCAGCCCGTTGGCTTGTTTTTGGTCCGAAAAGACCGATGGAAAGTCCCGATACGCCATCAACATATGATACGTTGCATTTGCCGAGGTTGTCGCATATTGTAAATAGTCAGATGCATCATGCCATCCTCCGCCAACATCGACACGTGTGCTATCAGGCATTCCGACCGAACTGGCGTACATGGTAAATCCGTCGTGTGTGTGGCAGCTGTCTTGAAGATAGGGATTGAACAAGGTGCGCTGTTGTCGCATATATCGTAATGCAAAGTCAGCTGCTCCTTCATACACATCTTCGTCAATTCGGAAGCTCGGTGATTTGGTCCCATCCTCAGAGAGAATATAGTAATCTCCTTTTTTGTCAAACCGACTAAAGTCGAGCCTGTACCCCATTTCAAAGGGGCCATAGCGTCCAAAAGCCTTCCCCGTTTTTCCCTTATACACCACTTGATCAGTTTTGCTATCCACCAATGAAAACCGTTTGATCTTTTGGTCGTCTTTGCTAACCCAAACCGCTACCTTTTTATTGCTCGGGAGATAACCCAATTGATTAATTCTGATCCAGGCACGGTCTTGCGCTGAAAGCTGTAGGATCACAAACAGCGTAACAAGTAAGGAAATAAGTTTCTTCATGTTTAGGTTTTAGAAAGTTAGCATCACAATTTTCCCATCCATTGTACTGACCGCAACTCGATCTTTGAGTACCAATGGCGGGTTAATCATTCCGTTTGATATTTTATATTGCCAAATCGTCTTGCCGGTTTTGAGATCAACCGCACTCAAAAGTCCCTTATCGCTTGGCACGAATATAAATCGCTTATTACTATAGATTGCCGTAGGCGCCAATTCATACGGGAGACGCAAGTCCGATTTCCACGCGACCTCCATGCTGTCGGCACGAACCGGGATGCCGATCAGCTCACCATCCATTGTTTTGGCCAACACCAGCTTGTTGTCCCGCGAGAGTCCCATTGATTCTCGCACGCGATAATCGTCTTTTTTCTCTCGCCATATCGTCTCACCGGTCTTCAGGTCAATCGCCGTCATAAATCGATCTGGGGCGACGATAAATACTCGATTTTTAGCAACCACTGGGTAGCAGGCAGCCGCTGAGAACATCCGGTTCTGGTGTCCGTTATCCCAGTCCCAAACTAAAGCTCCGGTTTTTTGATTCAAGGCATAAAAACCATTCCCCCAACTACCGAAAATCACTTTATTATCGGCCAATGTTGGCAGGGTGGACACATAACCTTCAACCCCTTTATACGTCCACAATAATTCACCGTCCTTTACTTGGATACATCGGAATATACCATCGGAAGCACCAATATAGGCCTTCCCTTTTTTTACAACGGGGGAACCTAACACCGCTTTTTCTGCCTCTAATTTCCAGCGTAGACTACCATTCTGCGCATCCACACCATAAATAAAATGGTCGGATGACCCGACAACAACGATCCCTTTAGAGACCGCGGGTGTCCCATAGATCTTCCCTCCCGTTTTATAACTCCATTTTTTCTCTCCAGTCTTGACATCTAGCGCATAAACCTCGCCCACCGTATTGGCAGTAAACAAGAGCTCGCCATCGGCGCTAATCCCAGCTCCGATATCTCCGTGATCCTCGTATTCCCAAACCGCTTTTGCTTGGCTGTGTTCATTGACTTGGAAGTCCGGTCTTCGAACATCGATGGCTGCGTCTTGGGCAACCGGCTTTAAAGCGACCTTAAGCCAATAATCCTCGGTTTTCTGAAGCGGTCTTCTGACTTGAAAATATGCTGAATCACCGGTGATAGTAATGATATTATACCCACCTATCTCTTCGGTAGCCCGAAGATTAGAACGCACCATCACACCGGGAATTCCCTCCCAGTCATACAATTTATTCTGGTGTCCGTGGCCGCAGAGAGCAAGCTGAACATTGCGTGTTTTAAGACGGTCAATACTTTCATACCAGTTATTCAACGAGGAGTCCAACGGATAATGATTCACTGCGATAAGCGGTGTCTGACGATCGGGATTTGCCGAAAAAACGGAATCCATCCAAACCAAATTCTCTCTTGGGATTTGACCGGGACTCATGCGCATATTGGGTCCGGATGTGGTTCCAATAAAATGATAACCTTTATGTTCGAAGAAAAAAGTCTCATCACCGAACACCTTCCTAAAACTATTGGCGCCGCTTTCAGACCAATTACTGTCGTGATTGCCTGGAACAACATACAAAGGAAGCCGAAGGCTGTCGAGAATACGTTTAGCAATGGCTAACTCTTGGTCGGATCCAAACTCGGTAACATCACCCGATAATATCACGAAATCGATATCGGATGACTGATTTAAATCCGCGACCGTTCCTCGAAGATCCTCCTCGCCCGTGGCGCCTCCAACATGTGTATCGGTAACTTGTGCAAACTTGAAGGATTGCGAATAAAGGGAAAGAGGTAGTAGGAGGACTAAAAAAAAGAAAATTCTTTTCATGTTGATTTAAAGAAGCGGAAGGTCGTTAACGACCTTCCGCTTGTTGTCAAAATAGTTTGCTTACCAGCCTGGAGTTTGGGTAAGGGTATACCCTCTATCCTGATACGTCTGAATCAGAGCAATACTGACTGGAGACAAATAGTTTCTTTCTTGGACTGCGGGACGATTGGTGAAATCGCGAACAACGTAAAACCCTTCCATGGCCGCATCGTTTGTCCCATTGTACGTAACAACCGTGCCATCGGCTTTTTGTACTTGAAGCCGATCTTTGAAGCTCGGTAATATTTTGCCGGGATTGGCTTTGTCACCAAAATCTTTAACACCGATCACCCACGAACCTAAACGATAGCTATCATCATTAAAATTCATTTTATCTAACTTTTTCCAACGACGGATATCTTGGATCCGAGCGTATTCAAAAACAAATTCCATACGGCGTTCACGACGAATTTCCCACATCAGTGCTGATACATCAGCGTCTTTTGTCGGATCATTTGGCAAAGCGGTCAAAGAAAGAGGTGCGGTTTGTTGCACTCCTTTGGATTCAGCGTCAGCGTCCAATGGGCGCAATCTTATCGCATTAATGGATTTATCTAAATCGCCTTGTGTGACCGCAGCACCACCGTAAAACTCAGCCAAAATTTGCTTCGCTTCTACCCAGTTCAACACCACTTCCGCCAAACGAGCCACTGGCGCATCGTTCGTGTTGGTGTTTGATCCCCATTTTGGTGGGTATGCCTCACCTGAATTAAGGTAGGTTAGCGCTTCACGACCCGCAAATTTATGGGTGTAGACTAATGTTCCAATCGCTGGTGAATTGACGGTGTCCATGACTGTTGCTTCAAAACGAGGATCTCTGGTCTTCACGAGTTCCTGCAAACGGAATTGATCAGCTTGGTCAAGCGAAGAGCTTTGGAAAACCTCCCCATCATTACAAATGAACGCCTGAATGAGATTCAAATTCACCGAGCTGGGCTGATTCTCTGTGCCGTTGCTATACGAGGCAACCGCATGTCGTACCGCTAATGCATCATCATACGCCCGGTAGAAGATTATTTCTGGATTACTGGAAAGACTCTCTGAAGCAAAAAGGCTCTTGTAATCAGATCCAAAGCTATACAAACCGCTATCCATCACATACTCGGCTGCATCCCGCGCCAATTCAAGATAGGCCTGCGCCTTAGTTTTATCTAAATTATGATAGTGTTGCCAGGATCCTTCAAATAGCATCATATTGGAAATTAATGCGGCAGCTGCATAGCGATTAAGCGTGCCATCGCCATCCTCTTCCCGCATATTGTCCATCACATATTTAAAATCCTCATATACCTGATCCATAACAAATCCACGATCATCACGGTCTTTATACTGCGTATCGAAATCATCGGGCTCGATGGACGTACCAAAATAAGGCACATCGCCGAACACGCTAACCAGGCGGCTGTATTCAAAACCTCTAAAAAAACGTCCTACGGCCGACCAATGTTGGTATTCCTCTTCGGTTAATTTTTCTTTCGAAAATTCCTCAATCCGATCGATCATCAAATTCGCTTTACGAACCCAATAGAAATTCCAATTCGGCCCCGGATGTTCCGCTCTAAGGGTAGTGGTCAACAGGGAAGCTGATCCGCCCCCATCGGTAGGAACGGAACCCAGAAAAGCCAGTTGCTGATTTTCAGAGGTGAGGTCATCGGAGAAATTATAGCCTCTTAGCGGAGCATAGGCCACGCCATAACTGGCATTATAACCGACAAAATAGTTGCTGTAAAAATCGTTCGCGAACAAACGTAAATCACTTTCGTTTCTCCAATAGGACGATTCTGAATCGACCATGGAGTTCAAATCCGGTCTATCCAAGAACGTCTCACAGCTGGAAAACAGAAGGACTGACCCAAGTATCAAATATGATAGTTTTTTCATTGCTTTAAAAATTAGAAGTTCAACTGAAGACCAAATGACGCACTCTTAAACGTCGGCGTTCCCACACCGGTACGACCGCCGTTATAATCATCCTCGTTAAACATGGAATACCCATTTTCCACTTCGGGATCAATTGGCAAGCCGTTCAGTTTATCCCAAGTAAAGAAATTTTCTAGGGCAACGTAAATTCGTACGTTATTAAGTTTAGCCGGGGCAATAAAACTTTGTGGCAACGCATAGCCTAAAGTGATGTTCTTAATTCGTGTGTATGAAAGATCCAATAGGTATCTCGACTGTGTTTGCATATTGTTCGCCGTGTTGCTGCCGGCATTATTATAAGCGGCCGGGTAGAATGCGCCGGTATTCTCTGGGGTCCAATAATCATCAACAATAGCTGCTGGCATTGCACCATCCCCTGTATTGTACCCTGGAATGGCCAAAGCACCATCCCCCCACAACGCGCGCTGCCCAACTCCCTGGACAAAAACAGAAAAATCGAATCCTTTATAATCAGCGCCTAAACGGAAGCCATAATTATACCTCGGGGTTACGTTTCCAATAATCCGCATATCGCCAGGGTTATCGATCGTACCATCACCATTATCGATTTCGCCATCGCCGTTAAGGTCTTTGAACCTGACATCTCCAGGTCCAAAATTAAATGTGGAACTGTTCTCTAACCGCGGTTGATAGACTGGTTTTTCGCCATTTGGACCTTCTTTCTGCAAATACGTCCTTCCTTGCCCATCGGTATAATATCTCGTCATATCTTCGTTCAGATCAACCAATTGTGGGCTGCCGTTTGCATCCAAAACGAAATCATCGTACTGGTATAAACGGTCTGTTTCATAACCCCATATATCGCCGTAAGCTCGGCCGTCGTAATTTGCACTGGTTAAACGTGAAGAGGTATAGTCATAGAATCTTGACACCGCATCGTCGAAGTTAGCGCGTAGATTAATGCCAAGTCCGTTGGCGAAACGGTGGTTAAAGTCGACTGCAATTTCGTAGCCTTTGGTCTTCAGGCTACCAAAGTTTCCTAACGGTGCCTCTCCTCCGATCGTCCAGGTCGTCCCTTCAAAAGGTGCAAACATATTTTTAGTCGTCCGGATATAATAATCAAATACGAACCCTAAGCGGTTGTCCAAAAATCTAGCATCCACACCAAAATCGGTGGTTTCCAATTCTTCCCAGGAAATATCACGTAAGCTATATTTAGGAGATCTCACAGCATAAAACTTATTGGACCCGCCGACCCAGGTCGATTCGTATGCTTCCATCGTTGGCGAGTAGAGGCCTGGATCAACCGCCTGGTTGCCAATAACACCGTAAGACGCTCTAAATTTCAAATGAGAAAGCGTCGGTTTTGCCCATTCCATAAAGTTTTCTTCCGAGGCAACCCATCCCGCTGAGGCCGAGGTAAACCATCGCCAAACCAAATCATCCACGAACTTAGAGGACCCATCGTAACGAACGTTCCCTTCAAATAAGTACTTATTCTTATAGGCATAGTTCACGCGACCGAAGAAACCGGCTTGGCTCGTCCAATACGTCCCTCCGCTTCCGGTGACCGTTCCCGAAGCCAAATCGAATTGCGGGTTCCCCAGGTCAAGAATATTTGTTTTCTGTGTCCAATTGTATTTACCAAAATCAGAAACCACGTTAGTACCCGCCATAAATTTGAAGTCGTGTCCTTCGTCCAAATTCAGGTTATAGGTGGTAAAAGCATTTAAGGTGTGCTTATATTCATACGCCGCTCGCGCATACACGTGATCTGGATTCGCTCCGGGTGCGGTATATTCGTGGGTATTTAAACCATAGGCAGGCATCGCTCCTTCGGCTCCCTGGGGAACGACAGCTCCCGTGCCGTCCACATAGACTGGATTTCCACTTTCATCGAAACGTTGTACCGGGGCAATCCAGCTATCCGCAGCTGTAAATCTCGTCCCAGGACGGAACCAATCGTAATCTTCATTCGTGAAGTTATAATCAACATCCACCGACCAATTATCGTTGATGTTGACGGTCGCCCCCGCGTTGAGGTTGATGTAGTTACGCTTCATGGATGCCTCATTTGACGCATTGTATTCACTCCACGGACTCCGAATATCAGTGCCATTCCCGTCTACCCCCATGGGATAGATCGAACTCCAACGATACATGTAAAACCAAGGATCCGCCCTGGTAGAGTTAGTCGCGTAGGGATAAAGCTTGTTGCGCTGAGCGAACATCGCCCCAGCCCTTAAGGTCACGTAATCGTTCAGCTCCGTAGAGAGTCGCAACGCGCCGTTAATTCTTTTGAATTTATCTGAATTTCCCGGCTTAAGCATACCACTCTGCGAAAGGTGGCCAAAAGTTGCCGTGTATTTCGTTTTTCCGATACTACCGTTCAAGGATGCATTATTGGTAATAGTAGGCGCCCACTCCTTGACCATATAGTCGTAAGGATCGTAGGTACGTAAACCCAACTTTCTACTGGTGTTGGTCGGGTCCACAATCCAATCTCTACCGTACAGTGTTGGGTCTTCTGGACCGAGTGAACCTCCATATTGTTCGTCCCATTCTTTAGCCAGCTCGTAACTCTCCGGTGTCACGTAATAGAACGCTCCGCTAATATTAGTTCCTTGACGCTGCATCGCATCTTTGGTGTATTTCAACGCGTTCAGCCCACCCATTTCGTATTTTTTAAAGGGGTTCTGGAAAGCAAAGTTGTTGGAATAGCTGATATCCGTTTTTTCAGTGTTCGAACCCGTTTTAGTGGTAATTAAAATGACACCGAAAGCAGCCTTTGCACCATAGATTGACGAAGAAGCCGCATCTTTTAGCACGGTAATGGACTCGATATCATCTGGATTTACATATTGAATACTAGGAATTTCCACGTTATCCAATAAAATCAATGGATCCCCGTTCGCTTGAATCGAAGCGACAGCTCCGCGGATTTTCATCTTCGGGTCCGAACCGACCTCCCCGCTCGGGATGGTAACGGTTAAACCTGGCGTTGTGCCCTGAATACCACGTCCAACATCAGCGATCGGGCGCCCTTCCAGATTTTCTTCCACATTAATCGAAGAAACAGCACCTGTCAAGTTCCCCTTTCGTTGCGTACCGTACCCAACGACAACAACTTCGTCCAGTACATCGCTCGCAGATTCCAGGGCAACGTTAACCGTATTTCCCGTAACGGGCACTTCTTGGGATTCATACCCAATAAATGAAACGCGTAACCGGGCGCCAATTTCTGCCGTGATGGTAAAGTTCCCAGCTTCATCGGTTGCTGCGGATGATGAGGATCCGACCACAGCAACAGTTGCCCCCACAATCGGACCGTCAGGTCCCGTGACCGTACCGGTTACTGTATTTTGGAGGACAGATGAAGCGTTCATCCAGCCAGCAGAATTATTCGGATTTACTCGGCCATCATCCTCAGCAAATAGTGAGTGAGAAGGCATGGTCAACCCGAGAGCGAGAGAAAAGAGTAGAAGTCTTCGCATTGCTTATAGATTAATAATTAATAAAATAGATTTGTCATAATTCGGTTCTCCATTTTGATCCAACCGAGTTTTATTATTTCGTTAATTTCCGGGCAACGTCCCAGAACACAAAAGGCTCAATACAATCGAGCCTACTTGATCATTATTCGAAATCAGGATAAAGCAAATAGTTTTTCCTCATTTCTTTATAGGAATCAAGGTCTGCTTGCCAACTTTCCCGAATTTCCTCTTCGGTCTTCCCGGCAATAATTTGTTTGCGTAATTGGTCCGTCCCAGCGAGTTTATCAAAAAATTCAGCTCGCGCAAAAAACTTCGATTTATCCGGCATTTTTTCATAAAAATCAATCACATATTTCAGCGTAAACTGTTGCTCATCTGGATTGAGATCCCTTAGATCCAAACCATAATTGGTTTCTCCTTTTCCTTCCACATGTTTCGCCATCCCAGCCTTTTCACCCGGTGTAAATGTGAACTCACCAAATGTTGAATCTGGATATCCAATGACTTGAAATGGCCAGTCTGTACCCCGTCCGACAGACACATCGGTGCCTTCAAACAAACATAAGGAGCCGTAAAGACGTATCGACAAGTGATTGGGTAAACTTGGAGAAGGCACGACGGGTAATTCGTAGGGAGTCGCGTGTGTATAATTTTTTACCGGAATTACCGTCAGCTTGCTCTCCACCCCGTTTTCGAGCCATTTCTCTCCATTGATCATGTTGGCCAATTCGCCAACCGTCAAGCCATGAATCATGGCAATTTTGTGAAAAGAAACATTGGATTTAAATTGATCGTCTTTCCGTACCGGGCCGTCAACTTGATCGCCAGCCGGATTCGGACGATCCAATACGATCATTTCTTTATCGTGCTTTGCACAAAGCTCCATGATTCGGTGCATAGAGGTGATATAAGTATAAAAGCGTGCGCCGACATCTTGCAAATCAAAAATCATGACATCGATCGACTGCACAATAGAGTCTTGCTTTTCATTACCGCCATAAAGCGTAAATAAGGGCAGTCCGGTTTTCTCATCCACCTCGTTACTTACTTTCTCACCCCGTTCAATTTCACCCCTGAATCCATGTTCTGGAGCAAACCCGAACCGGAGATCTACTCCCTGGTCCAAAAGCACATCAACCAGGTGCTCGTTGTCTGCGCCCACCACGGATGTCTGATTCCCCATCAAACCGACGCTTTTGCCTTCCAGAAGCGGCAAATATGCATCGAGTTGGTCTGCCCCGGTCATTATAGCCTGGGTCGTATCCTTGGCCCCCCTTTCCTGGTCTTGACCCTCCTCTTTTTGGCCATCAGCCATACCACAGCCAGAGATTATAAAAGCGACAAAAGCGAGCGCCTTAGCGAGATTCTTCATACGGTTTCCGATAACGGTCATACTGGTTATTGCTTGTTATAGGACTAAATTAAAACAAATACCGCACAATAGAGCAAATCAAACCGTTATTTTAAGTGCTTTTTGCAAAAACAAACAGCAAACACGCACAAATCGGAAACCCTTGTGCTTCAGCATCCTGGACAACGAACAGTAAAAAACACTGATTTTCAGATAATTACGCGTTTTCCTATAAAAAATACCGCCCAACGATAGTGTAAGCTCCACACAAACGCGTAACATTTATGTGACAATAGAGGATAAAGTAACGAATAAAAAAGCACCTGTCGTTGTGCTATGACAGGTGCTTTCTACAAAAAATAAAATGTCTCAGTCTATGGGTCCGCTGAGCAGCGATGCTATTCGATCGCCTCGGCCACATAATCCCCTTCGTTGCCTAAACGATCAATGGGTTTAACGGCAATTGCATTCAACCCTCGGCCGTCCTTTTGTTTGGGAAGATTCATTTCGCTCGCACTCGCGTCCCGAATCTGCACCTCCCAAGTATCGCCATAACGCGCGTAGGTGATCCATTTGAAAACCTGATCTGGCTGTTTATGAAGCCATTTCACAAAAAAACTGTTGTTCTGGTCGGTCAATAACAAGGTGGGTTTCAATAACGGGTTCGCCGGTAACCAGGGCGAAGCAGGCACCAAAGCCTTTTGTGAATAGAGACCTTCACGCAGTCCCTTCAACAACACCGGATTCTTGGTCAATCCAGCGATGCTCCAGTGTACTGCGCCTACACTGTTGGGAATAATCTTTCTGGTCTCCTCAATCTGTCTGTTTATTTCCTCTGCCCTATTTGCAGCGCGAACCTCCACCGTATTCAATCCTGGCCAAAGGTGACGATTGTGTGTGTTCTCGGATTGCCACCATTTCAATAAGCTGGTAAAGCTTTGCTTAGGTGGATCAATCGGCCAATACAGTTGTGGCGTAAAATAGTCAATCCAACCTTCGTTTAACCAGAGCTTGGCGTCCGCATACAATTCGTCATATTGAGAGGAGCCGGTAATGCCCGCTGGATAACCGGGCTTCCATATACCGAATGGGCTCAATCCAAACTTTACAGCTGGCTTTTCATTTTTTATCTCGGTATACACGCGCTTAATGAATTGATTCACATGATCTCTCCTCCAATCCGCACGACTTAGTGTACCGCCACCTCGCTTATAGGCGGTCCAAGTTTTATTATCTGGAAAATCAGCTCCTCCATTATAGGAGGCATAGGGATAAAAATAATCGTCAAAATGCACGCCGTCAATGTCGTACCTTTTAACGATGTCCATCACAACGGCCGCCGCATGATCCTGCGTTTGCTTACTTGCCGGATCGAACCAATACATGCCGTTGCGAAGTTTTATCACATTTTCTGTTTTCCGAACCATGGATTGGCTAGTGACTGTCCCGCCACTGGAGTGATGCGCACGATAAGGGTTCAACCAAACATGCAACTCCAACCCTCTTTTATGTGCTTCTTCGACCCAAAAATCCAAGGGGTCGTAAAACGGATTGGGGGCTTTACCCGTGGTTCCAGTCAAAAAATAAGACCAGGGTTCTAGCTTCGAGGCGTACAATGCATCTGCGGAGGGCCTGACTTGAAAGATGACTGCATTAAAATTATTATTTTTTAATAAATCAAGCAGTTCGATAGCTTCGCGCTTTTGTTGTTCCGTACTCAGATTATTCCTGCTCGGCCAGTTTATATTCGCGACCGTGGCCACCCAAGCGGCCCTGAATTCACGAGGCACCTCAGGCAAGTCGACTCGGTACTCGGGTTCAACTACAGTTTCAGGAGGGTCTATTTCAGCTGTATTTGCCGATTCCGTATGCCTCGGCATATCTTTGGGGTTTTCCTCTTCTGCCTTTGGGTTGATCTCCTCCTGATTCACGTTGGTCGTCGCCGGCTGTTGAAGCACTCGGTTCTTCGTTCCACAGGCCATCATCGTCATCAATAGCAAACAAATCAAACTAAACCGGAATATATTTCTCATCATATAAAATTCTTGATCGCCAAAACTACACTTTTTTTCATAAAGTAGATCGATCGGTTTCCCCACGCTTTAATTACTGCCTGAGCGGGCTTAAACGCCGATATCCTCGTTAAGTAATCGAGACCTTCGTGTGCCAAAAAGTTCACGCTCTTGAAATTTCTTCTCCTTGAAACCATACGTTTTGCACCTGAAATTCATTATCAAAAGCCAGGACATTTGCCCAGGAGCCCGTGTCCAAATTTCCGATATCCGATCGACCCATTAAGCGTGCGGGATACGCTGTGGCCATACGAACACTTTCTTGGAGTGGAATACCCACTTGTTCCACGCAGTTTTTAATCGCCTGAAGCATGCTCAGCGCAGAGCCGGAAAGTGTTCCATCGGGCAAGGTGTAATGATCCCCGTTGTGTACATGTTGATAAATGCCTTTGCTGCACGCTGCAACTGCGTCAGTAATCAGAAACAAACGCTCGCCCATTTGCGCTTTTGACAGTTTTACGGCTGGATAGCTTACATGCACACCATCAACGATAATGGACGCACAAGCGCGTTCATCTTGCATAGTGGCGCCAGGCAGTCCCAGGTCCCGATGATGGAGCGCTGACATTGCATTCCACAAATGGGTAACTGCGGGTATTCCGGCCTCGAACGCAGCCAAAGCTTGGGTAAAAGTAGCTGCGCTGTGACCAGCGGAAATTAAAACGCCCTGCTCGTTAAGGTATCGCGTACAATCCAAGTCCATACACTCTGGAGCCACTGTGATCATCGTGACCACGCGACCATTCCCAGATAACAGCTCTTTCAACGTCCCGAGTTCAGCTTTTCGAATGAGCTCTTCAGGATGCGCCCCTCTTTTTTGGTCGTTCAAGAACGGCCCCTCTAAATGGAGGCCCAAAGCCACGCGAGGCTTAGCGGCAGCGAAAACAGCAATAGCTTCCCGAAAGACTTCCAAAGTATTGGTGGCTAAAGTTAAATTAAAGGATGTGCAACCTTGCTGTAGCAGGGTTTGCTCTATATTCTCAAGGGATTCTCTAGTTAAATCAGCGGAGAATAGGTGGTTCCCCGCACCGTAGACTTGAAGGTCGATCAGTCCCGGACAGATATACCCTCCGTTGAGGTCTATTTTCTGATAAGCAGCAGGAATAGCTGTGTTGGAGACAATGCCACTAATTTGACGACCATCAATTAGTAAGGCATGATTTTCATAATTTTGGTAACCAGAAAGGATTTTGCCGTTAATTAACGCTTTTTTAAGTTCCATGCTGTAAGTTAATTAATGTTTTCTGCTGTTGAAAATACAATCCTTGAATTGTATATTAGTAGACAGAAAAGATGCCGCATGAGGCGTTCTGGCCTCATGCCTGGGCGATCATGGATCGAATGGTCTACTTTTAATGCACACAACAACTAAACGACAAAAACTACGATATCAATATGTCAACAAAGAAAGTTTTATTAAACACCGATCAAGCGCCTGCAGCAATTGGGCCATACAACCAGGCGGTCAAAGTAGAGCGCACCTTGTACGTCTCTGGACAAATTCCGTTAATACCAGAAAGCATGGAGCTCATCAGCACCGGTGTGGCCGACGAAGCGCACCAGGTACTTAAAAATATTGGCGCCATTTTAACGCATGCCGGTTACGAATTTCAAGACGTCGTTAAAGCAAGTATATTTTTAAGCAACATGGACTATTTCAACACCGTTAACGAAGTATACGCGGAATATTTCAACGAAAATCAACCGGCACGTGAATGTGTGGCCGTTCGAACGCTTCCCAAAGAAGTCAACGTAGAAATTTCTGTCATTGCCTGGAAAGCATAAACATCCTTTATCAGCGGTGCAGACCCTGTACCGCTGGATAAACTTCCCCGTCCGCAAATTTTGAACAGCGTTATCCATCCAGCTGGTGCTTTTCAAGCGGCTACAAAAGCTCGATTTCGGCCTTTCTAAAGGCACGCGTGAGGTGTAGCATTGTTAAGATTGTTTACGTTATTAGCAATCACTAACGTAAACTAAAATCGAAAAAGGATGAAACAAATTATGATGATTTTATTCGCAATTGTGGGCTTGGTCGCCTGTGAAAAATCAAGCACACAAGACCCGCAAGAAAGAGATCGCGAGCAACTTTCGGATATGCTCAAGGATATCCATGAGACCGTAGATACGGTTGACTGCGTGGATGATTCTCAATGGGAGTTTACCGCAATCGGCAGCAAGGCCTGTGGTGGACCGCAAAGCTATTTGGCGTATCCGTTATCGATCGACACCGCTGAATTCATGGGCCGCGTTCGTCTGTACACGCAAGCAGAACAGGATTACAATGTAACCTATAAAATCACCTCGACTTGCGATGTGGTTGCGCCACCGACTGATGTGACCTGTGAAGATGGAAAACCCAAACTTACATACCGCAACCTGGCGAGATCAGCACCGCTTTAGTTCCCGTTTTGGGTATTGACCGGACAAACCTACGCCCTCGGTAGCCAATCGGCACCGATTTGTCAAAAATTAGTACTTTAGCAGTGTTGAACTGATGGCAGATCTGAAACTCATAACACCGATTGAATACCTCAAGGGCGTGGGCCCTCAAAAAGGTGAAGTACTCCGGAAAGAGTTACAAATCTTTACCATAGGTGATCTTATTCAACATTATCCTTTTCGCTACATTGATCGCACGAAATTTTATAAAGTGCGTGATTTGCATTCCGAATTAACAGGTGCGCAGGTGCTGGGGCGTTTGGTTAGTCTTCAGGAAGTAGGAGAAAAGCGAGGAAAGCGACTGGTAGGAACCTTCAAAGATGAAACTGGTGTCATGGAGTTGGTTTGGTTTCAGAGCCTCAGCTGGCTTCGAAAGGGCCTGAAAGTGGGTTCCGCTTACATTATTTATGGTAAGCCTGCGGTTTTCAACGGCGTAGTTTCCATTACGCACCCAGAAATGGAGCTTTACAATCCGCAAGCCAAAGCTCCAGGGAATATGCGTATGCAGCCGGTTTACTCCTCCACTGAAAAACTCAAAAAATTCAACCTGGACACCAAAGGGTTCCAGCGTTTACAGCAAGCGGCCCTTGCCTCGTGCCTGTCGGCTATCGAGGAAACCCTACCGTCATATATTATCCAGAAGTTCAACCTTATGGGGTATAGAGAGGCGTTAATTAATGTTCATTTCCCCCAAAACGAGGCGCTAGCGCATGCCGCGCGCGAGCGGTTAAAATTTGACGAGCTACTCTTTATCCAGTTGCGTTTGTTGCGTAATAAACAGTTGAATACCCAAAAATATAAAGGACATTATCTGGCTCAGGTGGGGGATAAGTTTAACCGATTTTACAAAGACCACCTTCCTTTTTCGTTAACGGGAGCCCAAAAGCGCGTCATCAAGGAGATCCGATTGGACTGTAATACTGGTTCGCAAATGAACCGACTGGTACAGGGTGATGTCGGATCAGGCAAAACAGTAGTGGCATTAATGAGCATGTTGCTTGCCATTGACAACGGTTATCAAACCTGTATGATGGCGCCAACAGAAATCCTCGCGACACAACATTATCAGGGCATCAAGCAATTATTAGGAGACGAGCTTTGTGAGG
This sequence comes from Sphingobacterium sp., assembly GCA_052092145.1. Lineage (GTDB taxonomy): Bacteria > Bacteroidota > Bacteroidia > Sphingobacteriales > Sphingobacteriaceae > Sphingobacterium. Next base: position 25,886 of record JBQDCW010000009.1, read on the forward strand.
TCAGTCTTCTGACAGGCTCCACCCGTGCTAAAGCCCGGAAACAAATTCATACCCGCCTGGAAGACGGTCGTTTGAACATTCTTATCGGGACACATGCCCTTATCGAAGACAAAGTCAAATTCCATAACATTGGTCTGGTGGTCATCGATGAGCAACATCGTTTCGGAGTTGAACAAAGAGCGAAACTATGGAGGAAAAACACCATTCCACCCCATATGTTGGTCATGACTGCGACCCCCATACCCCGAACGCTCGCCATGACCATGTACGGTGATTTAGACATCTCAATCATCGATGAATTACCGGCCGGTCGAAAACCCATCAAAACCGTCCACTTTTTTGAAAATCAGCGCCTACGCGTATTTGGTTTTATGCGGGAGGAAATCGCTAAAGGTCGTCAGGTCTACATTGTTTATCCTTTAATTAAAGAAAGTGAAAAAATGGACTTGCTACATCTCGAGGCGGGTCTAGAAAGCTTAATCAAGGAATTCCCGTTACCGCAATACCACATCAGTATCGTCCATGGCCAAATGCCCGTCAAGGATAAGGATTTTGAGATGCAGCGATTCGTGAAAGGCGAAACCCAGATCATGGTCGCCACAACAGTTATTGAAGTCGGAGTGAATGTTCCTAATGCATCGGTGATGATTATTGAAAATGCAGAACGTTTCGGACTCTCTCAACTTCACCAGCTCAGAGGTCGTGTTGGACGTGGAGCAGAACAATCCTATTGCATCCTGATGTCCGGCAATAAGCTCAGTAAAGACGGAAGAACCCGACTAGAGACCATGGTTCGAACCCACGACGGATTCGAAATCGCGGAAGTCGATCTCAAACTGCGAGGCCCCGGAGACCTGTCCGGCACACAACAGTCCGGTATCCTCGATATGAAAATTGCGGATCTCGCGCACGATCAGATCTTACTTTCTCACGCTCGGGAAACGGTCATTCAAATCTTTACAGAAGACCCAAACCTACAGCTTGACCGGCACCGTCTACTTTTGAACTATCTGGAACGAAACAGCCCCGCTATTTTCTGGGATAAAATTTCTTAAAAACCTTACCTTTGTATACTTGTTCTACAAAGCGTAGAATAGAATAGGCGGCAACCTGTCTTCTAAACAGAAACAATAGAATTGGAATGGCAAAATTTAAAATTTACGATACAGCGGTCAAACCCGAAACAGCAGTGCTTGTGAGTGTTATAACACCCGGTGTTTCTGACGAAACCGCAAAAGAATATTTAGAGGAATTAGAATTTTTAGTTTCCACTGCCGGCGGTATGACCAAGCGCGTGTTTACACAAAAGTTAACTGCACCGGATCGTGCGACTTTCGTCGGGTCCGGGAAACTGGACGAGATTAAAGAATTCATCGACGCGGAGGAAATCGATATTGTCGTGTTCGACGATGAGTTATCACCCTCCCAACTGCGGAACGTTGAAAAATTCTTTGGCGTCAAAATATTAGACCGATCGAATCTGATTCTCGACATTTTTGCCAAACACGCCAAAACCGCCCAAGCAAAAACTCAGGTTGAATTAGCCCAGCTACAATACCTTCTACCGCGATTAACCCGAATGTGGACTCACTTAGAACGCCAACGAGGCGGTATTGGGATGAGAGGACCCGGGGAGAGCCAGATCGAGAGTGACCGCCGAATGATTCTCAACAAGGTTTCGCAACTGAAAGAACGCCTGAGTAGCATCGATAAGCAAAGTGAAACGCAGCGCAAAAACCGGGGAGAGATGATTCGCGTAGCGCTAGTGGGCTATACCAACGTGGGCAAGTCAACAATTATGAACATGATCTCCAAATCGGATGTACTGATTGAAAATAAGCTATTTGCCACACTGGATACTACGGTGCGTAAAGTGGTGATCGATAATTTACCTTTTTTGTTATCGGACACCGTCGGTTTTATCCGAAAACTACCGCACCATTTAGTCGAGTGTTTCAAATCGACATTAGACGAGGTGCGAGAAGCCGATGTTTTGATTCATGTGGTGGACATTTCCCATCCTTATTTTGAGGACCATATCATAGCAGTAAACGAAACGCTAAAAGATATCGGTGCAGCAGACAAACCAACGATCACGGTATTTAACAAAATTGACACGTATCGAGAGCCCGGCAATACAGCCGATTCAGATGCAGAACAAGCCGTCCAGCCGAGCTTATCTGAGTTTAAAAACTCTTGGATGGCAAAAAACTCCGACCCTGCTGTTTTTATTTCGGCCACTGACCGGGTCAATGTTGAGGAATTTAAAAAAACAGTTTACGATATTGTGGTGACCATGCATACTGCGCGATACCCGTACAATAATCTACTTTATTAAAAGGAAAACATGCGAAACAAACACGTTCAATTCATCGATTGGGGTGTGATGGACTACCAAGATGCTTGGAATAAGCAAGAGGAACTGTTCGCCGGGACGGTGGCAATAAAACACGACAACCGGATAAATGGCACGGAAGACCTGACGCCCAACTACCTGGTATTTACGGAACATCCACATGTGTACACCTTAGGTAAAAGCGGTCATATGGAGTACTTGCTACTCGATGAAGCCGGACTACGCGAACATCAAGCTACGTTCTATAAGATCAATCGCGGGGGTGACATTACCTATCACGGTCCTGGACAAATCGTGGGCTATCCGATTTTGGATCTGGACAATTTCTTCACCGATATTCACCTATATCTCCGCACACTCGAAGACGCCATCATTCATACGTTGGCCGAATATGACATAAAAGCTGGGCGTTACCCTGGTTTCACGGGTGTTTGGTTGGATGCCGATAATGAAAAAGCCAGAAAAATCTGTGCAATGGGTGTTCGTGCCTCACGTTGGGTGACGATGCACGGATTTGCTTTCAATATCAACACCGATTTAAATTACTTCAACCACATTGTACCCTGCGGCATCGAGGACAAGGATGTCACATCCTTACAACGAGAACTCGGTCGGCCTGTCGAGATCAGTGAGGTCAAGGAAAAACTAAAAGGTCATCTTTCTCAGTTATTTGGTATGCAAATGACGGGTTAAAACGCTACCCCAGGTCTTTCCTATTGTCTTGCTGTAAAACACTGCTAAAAAGTTCCGTTTGTACAGCGGTTGGTGTGTTTGATAATTCGAAAAGTGGTGTCGGCTCCGTACGACGCGCGATCGACAGACGAACCTGCTGTCGACAATGGGGTTCAAAAAGACTATAAACCAACTCCTCGGTATTATTCTCCGCAGAAAGGTGGCCTAGAATCAGGTGTTTTAATCGGCTGGATTTATGGGTCAAAAACGCATCAAGTGCGGAGGTGTTCGACAAATGTCCCCAACCGCCTCGAATCCTATTCTTAAGGTAAATTGGATAGCGGCCACACCTGAGCAGTTCTTCATCATAATTGGCCTCTAAAAATAAGACGTCTGATTGGGCAATGGTCTTTTTTACGTTTTCGCAAATCCTGCCTATATCGGTCAATACCGCAATATTCAGCCGCCCATCGGAAATAAAAAAACTACAAGGCTCGCTGGCATCGTGATATTTGGGCACACCGAATATGGAAAGCGCGCCCAATTGAATGTGCGCGTTAACAGGAATAAAATTCAACAAATCTGCGGGCAGTTCCGTTCGCAAGGCCGTATAGGTTCCAGAGGTCAAATAAACTGGGATCTTATGCCGTTTCACAAAGACAGAAAGTCCCTTGACATGATCGACGTGTTCATGCGTTATAAATACAGCACGGATCGACGATGGATCGATTTCTCGCTCTTGCATGCGAAGCTGGAGCTGTTTGCAATTAATCCCCGCATCCACCAGAATTGCGGTATCATCCTTTGCGATGAAGTAGCTATTTCCATTGCTCCCTGAAGCTAACGCGCAATACCTGATCATGCTGTATAGGTTATAATTTTATGTGCATTGTGCCTCCCATTCCGCTCTATTTAGCACTCAGGAAGACTCAGCGGCACTTTAATCGCTAATCCCCCATCTGCCGTTTCTTTGTACTTGACATTCATGTCCTGTGCGGTATCCCACATCGTACTAACAACGGCGTCTAGGCTAACCTTGGCTTTGTCCGGATTGGAACGTAAAGCCAGCTGAGCCGCTGTAATCGCCTTAATGGCCCCCATCGTGTTTCTCTCGATACAAGGTATTTGCACCAATCCTCCAATGGGATCACAAGTTAATCCTAAATGATGTTCCATCGCTATTTCTGAGGCCATCAAAGCCTGTCGTTGGGAGCCCCCTAATGCTTCGGTCAACGCGCCAGCAGCCATCGCGGATGACACACCGATTTCCGCTTGACAACCACCCATCGCGGCGGAGATGGTCGCTCCTTTCTTAAAGATCGAACCTATTTCAGAGGCTGTTGCGATAAACTGAATAATTTTGTCTTCGGTAAAACTGTCATGAAAAACAACGTAGTACTGCAATACCGAAGGAATCACACCTGCCGCACCGTTGGTTGGGGCGGTTACCACACGGCCGAAGGAGGCATTCTCCTCGTTCACGGCTAAAGCAAAGCAGCTGACCCAATCTAAGATATACCCAAAATCTTTTCCTCCCGCACGAATGGCCCTTACCCAGGAATCAAAATCATGGTAAGTGCGTCCTTTCAAAAGCCTCTTATTCATCTTTGAGGCGCGTCTCTCCACATTCAGTCCCCCTGGAAGCACACCCGAGGTATGACATCCTTTATAGATACATTCCTTGATCGCCTGAAAAATAGTCAACACGCCCGCTCTGGTCTCGTGTTCTGGACGCCAGGCGCATTCGTTCTCCAGAACAAGTTCTGAAATCTTGAGCCCGGTACGCATACAGGAGACCATTAGTTCTTGTGCCGACTCTATTGGAAAGGGTAAATCGATCTCTGACAACACACTTTCCGTATCATTTTGTTGCACGACAAACCCACCGCCAATGGAAAAGTAAGTTTCACTAATCGCCTGACCATTAGCCAAAAGGGCCTGAAAGGTCACGGCATTGGGGTGGAACGGCAAACTTTGGTCATATAAAAACAAGAGGTCCTCCTGATAGTTGAATGGAATCTCATGCTGAGCACCCAACATCAGCTTCTGACTCGCCTTGATTCGATCCGCCTTGGGGAGCACGTCGTCCACCTGAAAGGTAACCGGATCATCGCCACTCAAACCTAACAACACGGCGATATCGGTCCCGTGTCCCACTCCGGTTTTTGCCAAAGAACCATATAACAAGATTTTCATCTCATGTACCGAGGTCAATGCGATTCTCTTGGATAGGTCGGAAATGAAACGCTGGGCGGCCCGCCATGGTCCCAGTGTATGAGAACTGGATGGTCCAATCCCAATCTTAAACATGTCGAAAATAGAAATCTGCTCTTTTGCCATGATATCTAAAAAGGTGGTCATTTTTCCCTTCCATACCCGTCTAGCTCGGGTACATGTAAAGGAACAATGTATAGCGCAAAAGTAGCGGTAAAAAGCCGAATAAAAAAGCCGGCAAAATCTGCCGGCTGTCAAAATTTCTTCTGCTTGAAACGGTTTAAATTCCTGCCCCGGTATGCAGTTCCTCGGAAATGGTCACGGGCAGCTTACCTGTTGGGATAATCTGTCCCAAGAGCCCCTTCAAAACTGCTCTTTGCATAAAGCTATCGTTTTGATAGCCGATCAATATAGAAGCACTTCTCATCACGTCAACTGAATTAAGTGCATAGGGATTTGTCAACATGACACTGATGGTTCTCCTGCCTGCTAACCGATCAATAAAGTCCGTCGTTGCCTGATTCAACTTGAGTTCGCTCGCGGGCCGCGCCCGGTTATCGTGAACCACCAAAACTACTTGCCGGTGACCACGTGCCGCTTTTAAAACTTCTTTAAGATCTTCTTCGTCTTCTGTACCCTGAACAAAGTATTGCGTATACGTATCGAGCCGTCTAGACAGTCCGCGTTCAAAATCCTGCGCTTCGTCGATTCCTATACTAACGATTGCTGTTTCCTGCTTGGTATCAAATCGACGCAAGCCCCGATCGGATTTCACCAAAGTTACTGCCGCGTCTGCAACCCGTTGCACCAAGGTCTTGGCACTCGGACTATTCAAATCATCGTATAATCCAATCGGATTCGTATATCCCCCCTGGTCCAAGCCTAGCCATAACTTTGCGGCCAGAACCTTTTTTACCCGGGCGTCAAGATCTGACTGCGCTATTTTACCTGATTCAACAGCTTCCATCACTAAATTAATGGCCCTTGCGCTGTTCTCCGAGATTTCCAAAAGATCGTTCCCCGCCATAATAGCCATAACGTCAGCCTGCCCGTCGGGGAAAAATTTCTTGACCCCATGCATATCCATCGCATCGGTTACGGATAGCCCTTTAAAACCCAATTCATCGCGCAGGATATCGGTTACGATTTTACGGGAAATGGATGAAGGTATATTCGGTGTATCATCTAAGGCCGGAATATTCATATGCGCAACCATCACAGCAGGAGCTCCTGCTTGAATGAGCTCACCGAAAGGATAGATCTCTAAACTATCGAGTCGGGCACGGTCAAAAGGCAACTGTGGGAGATCGTGATGGGAGTCTACATCGGTATCTCCGTGACCGGGAAAGTGTTTCAGGGAGGCAAAAATTCCGCCATCAATCATTCCTCGCATATACGCTTTACCTTTTTGTGTGACGCTTATTTTATCATCCCCGAAGGAGCGAAAATTGATGACAGGATTGTTTGGGTTATTGTTAATATCAACCACGGGCGCAAAGTTAAAATGCATGCCCATACGTTTAAAATCGCGAGCGACTTGTCGTCCCATTTCATAAATGAGATTATCATTCTGGATGGCGCCCAAGGTCATTTGATAAGGGTAGGAGATGGTCGAGTCTGGCATACGCATACCCAAGCCCCACTCGCCATCTAAGGAAATGAGCAAAGGTACTTTACTGACTTGCTGATATTGATTAAACATCTGGACATGTCGAACGGGTCCTCCCTGGAAAACAACAAGACCACCAAGCTGTTCCGCCTCGATCACCTTTCTAACGGAGTCGATGTAGTTCTGTCCTAAGTTTGTATGTGCTCTGACTAAGAAGAGCTGAGCGATTCTTTCTTTCGGGCTAAGTGTGTTGAACACAGAGTCGACCCAATTGTGCTGCTGATTAATAAATTTAACGGGATCCGCCTTTCTTTGGGCAACACTGATCCCTATACTAAGCAGGCCAATCAGCCCGCAAATGAATATTTTTTTGGCCATCATAATTTATTTGATACGAAATACGGGAATTTTAATTGTTATTTAAAATGTTTTTGCGTTTTTAACAGATAAATGCGCAACAACACGCATCGCCTAGAGTTTATACTTCTGTTCGACCAAGCGCGCAAGGTCTGCCGCATTCTTGATTTCTCCGCAAGCTTCCTTTTTCCAGAGCATGTCGATAACTAACATCAGGAATTGGGTTTCCAATTCTGGGTCCGGGTAGCCCAACTCTTCGAAGGCTTTCAGTAAAACCGATTGAACAGGTTTAATAAACTGTTCATGTTGTGAGCGAGAGAAACTATGATGGGACAAACGCTCTTGCAATTTCCAAAAAAGCGGTTCGTCGGCGACAAGTTTACTTGGTAATTGAACCATGTTTCTCAGGAAGTCCTTGGCGCTGTTATAACTCATCATTCCCTTATGATGGAGTAACACCTTTCTGTAGCCTGATTTGATGATATGGGCAAGCAAAGCGTCTTTGTTTCCGAAATGCCTAAATATCAGCGCTTCAGAAACTTCTGCTTTTGCCGCAATCTCTTTAGTAGAGGTATCCAAATACCCTTTGCTGGCAAACAATTGCAAAGCCGTTTGCAAAATCTTCTCTTTCCTACTTAACACAGTTTCTTTCATGGACTTATACGGAACAAATATACCATTTTTTCCGAAATATCGCCCCCGGCGCTGCTGCGGCACCCGGCTGCTAGGCATCGGTAATCCTACCCCAGCGGTTTGATTTATCGTTCGACCCAACGGGTGCCCGCTACTGTATCATTTTTGTGATTATCAAACGCTTATCATTTAAAAATGATAATATTGACCGGGTCAATTATTCCTTATCAATGAGATTATTTTGCGCAGTCCTATTCTTACTTTTATATGGACATGGCCTTTATGGGCAAGTTTCAATCTCAGGCCGGGTCAGCGACAAAGCGATAAGCAGTTCGCTCCGCGATGCCACCGTGCAGCTTCTCAATCTCAAAGATTCGAGTAGACGTTCCATAAAGACGAATGATCAAGGTGAATTTACGTTTTTACGCCTCAGCGGCGGGAAATACCAAATTAGCAGCAGCCTCTTGGGGTACAAACGATTTCAACAAGAAGTCCAGTTATCAAAAGATCCCATCAAGCTCCCGATCCGCATGGAGCCCACCGATATTAAGCTAGAGGAGATCCGTATTACCGCCACCCCAGCTGTCTCGGTGAGGGGGGACACGATGGAATTTAATGCCGGTAATTTCAAGACTAGGGAATTTGCCGACGCGGACGAAATGGTTGCTCAGGTACCGGGTGTTAGCATCGATGAAGAAGGAAATGTTTCGGCGCATGGAGAAGAGGTGAAACGAATTTTAGTTGATGGCAAAGAGTTTTTTAGCACGGATCCAAAGGTGGCGCTCAAAACATTACCAGCCGAGATCATCGACAAACTACAAATCATCGACGAAAAATCAGAGCAGGCGCGATTCTCGGGATTCGACGACGGCGAGCGATCAAAAGTCATTAATATTGTCACGAAACCAGAAAAGCGAAAAGGCTATTTCGGCCGGGCAAATGCAGGAAAGGGCGATGCAGATAAATACACACTCAACAGCTCAATCAACGCTTTCCGCGGAGATGAAAAAATCTCTTTCAATTTGATGGCCAACAATATCAACGAAACAAACTTTGGCGCACAGGGTCGTGGAGGACGTCGCCGAGGCAATAGCGGTGCCCAGGGAGGGCTCGCCGACACCTATGCTGGTGCGGCGAACTACAGCAACACGTTTTTAGCAGACAAAATGGAAGTTAACGCCAATTACCGACTGCAAAAGAACAACACCTTTACTCAATCAAGTTCCGACGTGGAATACATCACCGGAAGTCGCGCTGATCAATTCCAGAGCCAGCAACAAAACTCCACGGTGAGCAATCAGGATCATCGCTTAGGCGCTCGACTGAAGTGGGATATCGATAGTATGAACCGACTGGATTTTCGTCCGAATTTCAGCTATACCAGCAACGACCGTGTCCATTCGGTATTAAGCGATATGTCAAAGGGCGACCACGAAATGCTCAATGCAATTGATCGAAATTCCGAAAATCAGAATAGCAGTTATCGTTATGGTGTTGGTTTAACCTATATGCATCGATTTCAATCTCTCGGTCAGACGCTGTCACTGCACCTGGACGCGAACAAAAACAGCAATAACGATTTTGGAAAAACACTAGCTTTCAATGAATACTACAAAGATGCGCTACTCGATAGAATCGACACAAATAACCGCGAAAACACGACATATGGATACGGATCAGGATTCAACAGCAGGCTCTCGTACACCCACAACCTCACGCGTTCCTCGCGCCTGCAAGCCCATCTAGGCTGGCGCAACACCAGTAATTATTCCGACAGAAAAACCATGGATTTTCTAGCCGAGACCGGGCAATATGAGGAATTGAACGAGCGCCTGTCGAACGAGTTCCGTAACGATTTCAACCATGGGAATACCGGTCTAACCTACTCCTATAATAGACAGGATACTTTTCGACTGCAAGTAGGTATGGCCTATGAACATGGGGTTCGCATGAACAATAGAACGGTACCTGTCCACCTAAAAACGGCAGCCAATTTTTACAGCATTCTGCCTTCGTTAACGGCTGCTTATTATTTCACTAAGGAACGAAATATCGAGTTCAATTATAATGCGTCCACCCAGACCCCCAATATCGATCAGCTACAGGACTATATCGATAATACGAACGAGCTTTATATCAGAAACGGCAACCCAAACTTGGATCAAGAATACAACCACGGTTTGCGCCTACAGTATCGCGATGTCAATCGACAGAACGGACGTAGTTTCAACACACAAATACATTTTAATTATGTTAATGATAAAATCATTAACTCCACCTTTACGACCGATAGCACGATAACTTTGTTCGAAGATGTGATTTTAGGTGCCGGAGGTCAGTATGTCGTTCCGGAGAATATCAATGGCGTATTTTCCATTCGAGCTAGCAATAATTATGGTCTCCCTTTAAAGCGTCTAGGTATCAATCTCAATCTTGACAACCACCTGTATTATAACCGCAACTTCGCGATATTGAACAATGAACTAACGCCTAATCACAGTTATGGCTTTAGCCAGCGCGTCGGGACGTTCAGCACCTTCAGCAACACCTTAATTTTTGGCCTAAATTATCATATCGACATGCGGTTTACTCATAATCCTACAGGCCAGGTTCAAAACTATACCGTCACGAACCATCGACTCAGTAACACCTTGCACTTGGAGTTTCTCAAACACGTGGTTTTGGGCTACAATCTAAGTTATCTACATAATGGAGGCGTTATGGGCAACGCCGGAACATCAACAACCTTGTTCAACGCGTCGATTGGCTATAAAATGTTTAAAAATCGAAACGCAGAATTGTCCATCAAAGCGTTTGATTTGCTCAATAATGCCTCGAATATCAACCGCCAAGTGAGTGAATACGCTATTTCCGATGTCCATTCCAATACGCTCAATCGTTATTTTCTACTCAACTTAACCTACCACCTTCGAAACTTTGGAGGCCGGGCAAGCCAGAATTCTCGCGGAGAAGGCCGCCCACGTCGTGCCGGGGGAAGGAGTTGGGGGCGTTAATTCATTCTCAAACCCGCTCACGACTCACCTGTGAGCGCCCCAATAAGCAAACTCGATCCATCGCACATGACATCCGTTCGGGGCACAAACCAGGCGACCAAGGACATCAAAAGAGCGCGTTGAGACGTATTTTCGTCCTCGGCAGTCGTACTGAAATTTGTCTCAAAGGCCTTTGTACAGGTTCCATATCCAGTTTGCTATTACCAGAACGATGAGCACCGCGCTGAGTTTATGCTGCTCCTTCAACAGCTTGCCGAGCCGCTCGTAGGATTGATAATAAAAGTCTTTTTTTGCCAATACATCGATCACCAGAAGCGCGACGATGAACACCAGCAGGAATAACGATACGATTCCTAACGGATTAAGCATCATCGCATCGGTAAAACGTCCTTCAAAAAAAAGGTGAATGGCACGCGTACTACCACAGGAAGGACAAGGATATCCGGTTACCATCTTTACTGGGCAGACCGTCCCGTGACTCCCAATATATCGGTCGATCAATAACCAAACACTCCCAAAAAAACAAACTATGCCTGTCGTCAGATATAGCCTGTTCTTTTGGTGAACCATGATTAATAATTAAGTGCGTTAATCAGCCGCTCAAAATTTTTTCTTTTGGTCGCGCCCATGATTAGGAACCAATCAATAACAGCCCAGATACCTAAGCCGCCACACGTGAGTAGTTTTGCAATACCCAGGCCCGTATCACCGATCATAAAACGGTCAATGCCGAAAGGTCCTCCTAAAAGCGAGACAATTAAAACCGTTGTTGGGTCTTGATATTGCTGGATTTGGATATTGGTTAGTTTGTTGTCATCCGATTGAGCGAGCAAATCTTTTATTTCCATTAGATGGTAAGATTCAAAAAACTTGTTGTAGGATATTAAAAACATATCCACTTTCTGACTATCCATTTGTATCATTTATAGGTTACGAAAAAAAGCCACTTATCTGTTGGTAAGGCGAGATCCCGTTTGCTAAGAACAAATGGTTTTACAGGCCGTCATACAAGTGGATACCCTAAAGTTATCAATTATATTATTAGTTTTTAATTATTTTTTTATGCTTCCGTTTAGAAGTCTTCTCGCTATTGATCGGCTGGGGCACCTTCACATAATAACCTGTTCCATCATACGCCCGTTTTCGAGGGTGAACCATGCAAGGCTCTGAACAACATCCATCCATCTCCCACCCGCAGGCCTCACATTGTGTAAAATGTTCATTGCACACCGGGTTAGCACAGTTGATCATCTTGGCGGTTACCTCACCACAGTTCCTGCAGGTCGAGATCACAGTGGGGTTCACCGAATTCACAGGAACGGTTACACGGTTATCAAACACATAACAATCGCCCTGGAAATCTTGTCCTCCTACTTCTTTTCCATATTTAATGATCCCGCCATGCAACTGGTAAACATCTTGAAAGCCTTCTTTCAACAGGAGCGCCGACGCCTTTTCACATTTAATCCCGCCGGTACAATAGGTCAAAATCTTTTTGCCTTTAAGTTGTTCTAACGCTTTGATTTTTTCAGGAAACTCTCTGAAATTCTCGATATCTAACGTCATCGCGTTCTTAAACCGTCCTACACTATGCTCGTAATTGGAGCGCACATCCAACACCACGACATCTTCCTGATCCTTCATCTTCAGAAATTCCTCTGGTTCTAAATGAATCCCGGTCTCTCGTGTCGGATCAATCTGCGCGGGGTTACGCAATCCTGAATGCACGATTTCCGCTTTGTAACGACAGTGCATCTTAATAAAGGACGGCTCCTCCACCGTATCAATCTTGAAGTCAGTTTTGGCAAAACGCGGGTCCGCATGTATGTGCGCTATATACGCACGACAGGCGTCTTCGGTCCCGGAAACAGTCCCATTGAGTCCTTCCTCGGCAACGATTATTCGTCCCACGAGTCCTAGAGATTTACAAAATGCTAGATGATCTTCTGCGAATTGTTCCGCATCTTGAATAGGGCTGTAGCAGTAGTACAGCAAAGTTTGATAGTGTTCCATAAAATCATTGATACCGCTGCAAACGGCGTTTAATGTTTAAATTATGGTGCAAAGATAAATAAATTTGAGTGGGAGTTACAGTAAACTCCGTTACTTTTTCATCAGGGGATACAGCAAATGTTCCAAACCATTGAGTTTAATTTCGTACAATAATTCCAGTAATGTCCCCAACTTTCCTTTAGGAAATCCCTTGGAACGAAACCAGACTAAATAAGCTTCCGGCAAATAGCATAACCGATGCCCTTTGTATTTTCCATAAGGCATCTGGTAGTTGGCCAGTTCAATCAGAATCTTTGAGTCAAAAAAATTAATCTCTGGTTTTTCCATAACGTATCTTATGCACGACAAGTCGCAACGCAATAATGAAATGATTGAACAGGTTTGGTAAAAACCCGTAGTAGGTCTTAAAAATCTCGTAGCGTTCCTTAAGGCTTCGTTTCAGGTGTGTTTGCGACATCCCTCCCACTAGATATTTGGCGACATAATGTTCCACATTCACGATTTTCTGAGCCCGTTTAGCGGCCCGAATAATCCAATCGATATCCGAGCTCAATTCGTATCGCGTATCGTAAGGTTCGACCAGACTCCGACGGATATAAATAGCTTGGTGACAGACATTCATGCCGTACCGAAAGGATTTCCAGGTGAACTCCTTTGGTGCCCGATGTCGACGATCGCCAATAATATGCCGCTGTGAATCAATAAGTTTGGTTTCTCCGTAATAAATGTCGGCGTCATCTTCACGACTAAAAATATACGCTAGGGTTTCGGCTTCAAACAGCTCATCTCCTGAATTTAGAAACAGTACGTAGTCCCCGGTCGCTCGTGCCAAACCCTTGTTCATCGCATCATAGATTCCATTATCCGGTTCCGACAACATATTCGTCACCACGCCGGCATAGGATTGGACAAGGTCAAAAGTTCCATCGCTCGACGCGCCATCGATCACGATATATTCGATGTTCGTATAACTTTGCCGAGCGACAGACTCCAGCGTAAATCGGATATCTTGCACGTTGTTATACACAATCGTTATGATCGAAACCTTTGGGCCGCGTATTTCAAGTTGTTTTTGATCCATTCCTGGGACAAAAATAGTGAATAACGGGACAATAACCGGCAGCATCCGCCACAATAATTCTAGCGGTCAAACCCTACGGGATCAGGCGCTAGTTTTTAAGCCGTAGCCTCTAAATTTCAGAACGCGCATTTTTTTTGTACCTTAAAACCCAGATACATCATATAAATAAACCATGGGCCGATTGGCTAACATTAAACAGATCATTCTGAAGTACCTGCCTGTTGATAAATTCTTCCATGCTCGATCGTATTCACAGGAAGGGGAAGACATGGTAATTCGCGGGTTTTACGAAGGAAAAAAGAGATACAAAGGTTTTTACGTTGACGTGGGGGCCCACCATCCTTATCGCTTTTCTAATACCCAGTATTTTTATCGCAAAGGTTGGCGGGGAATTAATATTGAGCCTTCTCCGGAGGCCCTGAAATGGTTCAAGTTTTTCCGCCCCAAAGACACGAACTTGAACATAGGGATCAGCGATACGCCTCAAGAACTCACGTATTATTGTTTCAACGAGCCCGCATTAAATGGCTTTTCGAAGGAAATATCAGAAAAGCGAGATGGACTTCAATCCCGTTACCATCTTTTAAAAACAATCCCTGTGCCGACCTTACCATTAAAGGAGGTACTCACCAATCATGTAAATCAGGGGACTTTTATCGACTTTATTTCCATCGACGCGGAAGGATTTGATCTTATTGTTTTAAAGTCCAACGACTGGACCAAATTCCGTCCCGGATTTGTACTCGTGGAAGAAGAAATCGATTTTACTGCTCTTGATGCTTCTCCAATCTACCAATTCATGCACGATCAGCACTATGAATTGGTTGCTAAAACCAAACGGACCTTATTTTTTAAAGATCGACACCGTTAATCCTTTAAAGAACGAAGCCGGCGTTCCTTAAGTTTCTTTTCGAGATAACGGGCTAATCTTTCAAAGAACGTTCCCTTTCTGTTTTTATAGAAGTTTTTAATTTGTTCCAGGGCTCGAGGATCTTCTTGGATACGTTTGGGGAATCGACGCACTGGTTTTTCCGCTAATGGCGTCCGGTAGACCTCATCAATGTCCGAATGCGTTCCAGAACCATCCGTACCAATATTCTGGATCATGGAATACCGCGGATAGAGCACCAGTCCCTGTTCACGAAAGATGGACAGATACCAACGAATTGCCCATGAATTAATCTTTCCGGCTTTAAACTGCTTCACCTGTTTCCAAAAGTTCTCGGTCCCCTCTACAGCGAACGCTTTTTTCTGCTTCCTCGAGAGTTTCTTAGTCAATTCTTCAATATCGGGATTGAATTTTTCCCAAGCCCTTCCCCAAGTTGCCCAACCCCAGCTATTGGCCACGCGGAAGAAAAATGTAGGGGGTAACTTTTTTTGTCCCTCAACGGGATACATATAACCTGAAATTTCCATCACGCGCTCGTGATCTTGAAAATGGTTCAACGCATCATTGAAATATTTAAGCGCATGGGGTGCTGTTTGCAAATCATCCTCCAGCACAATGATCCGTCCATGCTTTTGAATAACCTGACTCACACCTTCTATAATGCTATCGGCAAGTCCCTTATTTTGTGATCGCTCGATGATATAAATATGCTTAAATTTCCAAGGTTCGCGAATAATGGAGCGCACCTGGTTTACCGCTTCAATATCCTCCGCGGTCTTGGCACCATCGGAAAAGATGTATATCTCGGATTGCTCTGCCAGGGCGTTAGCTTCTAAAGCCGTCAGGGTCTTGCGCATATGCATTGGTCTATTATATACAAAAAGAGCGATTGGTGCTAGCATGCGTCAGAATTCAATTTTCGAGTTCTAAAAATAACCGTTAATTTTCAATGCTTTAAGTATAACTCTTTTTTCCCGCTCGGTAAAAGAAACTTTTCTAAATTTGTTACTTATTCATCCTATGAGCGAAAATACAAAAAACATCACGATCAAAGGTCTGTTTTGGAATGCGATAGATCGTTTCGGCAATCAGGCGATTGTGACCATCGTTGGCGTCATTACGGCCAGAATACTGACGCCTGAAGATTTTGGCGTGATCGGCGTATTGCTTATTTTTTCTACGGTAGCCACCGCGTTTATAGATAGTGGGCTGGCCACCTCTTTAGTCCGCACCAAAATCGTTGACGAACGGGATTATTCAAGCATGTTCGTTTTCAACCTAACGGCTAGTATTGCACTGTATGGCTTGTTGTTCTTCCTCGCGCCGCTGATTGAACAGCATAATAATATTGAGAACCTGTCCCTTTACGCACGCGTGATGTTTTTACAAATTCTAGTGCATGCCTTCGGTATCGTGCAGTATGTTAAGATACTGAAGAAGTTCCAGTTCCATATAACCGCGAGGATTAATGTCTTGTCCATTCTGCTCTCTGGGGGAATTGTGATCGCCTTAGCGTACTTGGGTTACGGCGTCTGGCCGCTGATCTTACAGCCGGTGCTTTACGCATTCTTTCGCACTTCTTTACTTTGGTTATGGGGCGATTGGAGAATCAACTTCCAAGTGCATTATCAGGCGCTTCGACGTCACCTCGCCTTTTCAACCTCGTTTATGATATCGAGTATACTGGGAAAGGCACTATCCCCTTTTTATTACTCCTTTATTGGAAGCCATTTTTCGATCATAAACACGGGATATTATTATCAAGCCAATAAATGGGGCGAAACACCGAACCTGTTGATTTCATCAATTATACAAGGGACCACCCTGTCGACTCTAACGCCAATCCAGGACGACCGTCCTAGGTTCTTAAATGCCTGTCGTAAAACCATGGGCACCTTGGCCTTTGTCCTTTTTCCCGTCAGCTTCTTGGCGATCGCCGTCGCAGAGCCTTGTTTTTCTTATTTCCTAACGGAAACATGGCAGCCCTCGGTACCTTATTTTCAACTCCTTTGTTTCGCAGGGCTCTTTATTTCGCTTGGAGATCTGAATGTCAACTTCCTGAACATCAAAGGTAAATCAAGTGTCTCATTGAGACTGGAAATCATCAAGTGGGTGCTGGCGCTGACAATCCTATACTTCACCTATCAATACGGGTTGTTCGCTATTATTTACGGGCAAATCGGCCTGCGAATGGTCTGTTTTTTAATGGCTGGAATAATGAGTCAGCGCGTCTATGGCTATGGGGTACTCAAACAGTTAACGGATCTTTTTCCTGCTTTCTTCACCAGTTTATTTTCTGCTGCGTTAGCTTCTGTTCCACTACACTTGGATCTGATTTCTCACGATCTACTGTTAATCACAGTGCAAAGCCTTATATTCGTTGTTGTATACGTGATCTTCAATCAATTTATCAAAAATGAAATTTGGCAGGAAGTTCTGAGTCTATTGAAAAGCAAATTTTCTAAATCGGCCTAATGGAAGTAGCAAAAGGAAACTGGGTGGGCTATAGAACCCTTTTTTTTAATCAGAAGACCCAACAATATAGCGAACACATTAACCAGGTAATCGATTATAACAATCTAGAAATCGATCCGGAGGGTTTGGCGGCTTATCTCGATTACGGGTATTGTGTATTTGGGCGAACCCCTGTCAAGGATGTACGATATCTGCTGCCCTATCAATCTCTTCATCTGGGAGAGAACGGATTTCAATTGCATGAAACGCAGGATCAAACCCTTGAATTACTCGGTGTACCCAGTTCGGAAGACGCGGTGCTTGAACAGATCGGTTCGGCGGTCAACGGTTGGGCTAGCGGGTTCTCCGAGGATATTTTAATTCCCACCAGCGGTGGCTTTGACTCTCGATTATTGAACACCGTTATAAAGGATAAATCGCGTATTCACGCGTATACCTATGGGACATCCGCCAACCAGCAACAGTCAAGAGAGTCCATTTATGCCGATCTATTGGCACAGCGATTAGGAACCAAATGGGCGCGGATCCCGCTGGGTGTTTTCAACGTCTATATGCGCCAATGGTTCGAGCAATTTGGTCCGTCTGTTGCGGCATCAGGCACCTATCATATCGAATTCTACCAAAAGATACAGGAGCGTGAAAAGGGGAATCCAATGCGACTCTTGAGTGGCATCATCGGCGATGCCTGGGCGGGTGCTGTCAACGTCCCGGAGATTCGCGATATTCATGCCTACCGACTACTCGGGCATACGCACGGTATGAGTGCGAATTCGAGGCTGGCGACCAAGACTGACTACCTCTCGATCATCGAACCGCTATTCGACCGCCAAAAGGACGCCTTGAAAAGTCCGGAATATCGGATCATTACGGCGATGCGAACAAAGATGATGATGCTGCAATATCTCATTACGGTCCCCGAGGCGATGGGGTACCCAGGCTATTCTCCTTTCTTGGATGAAAAAGTAGCGATGGCGATGCTAAACCTACCGACAGACCGACGGACTAACCGCCTCTGGCAACAGGATTATTTCCGAAAGCAAAACTTGCTTTTCGAACAAGAAAAACACCCCTATACCTATCAAAACTCATTGAACTACCATGCGTTGACCAACGAACGCATACCGCCCCTTGCTGTGAGCGTTCTTCGGGAGTTTTTTGAGGTCCCTTACCTGGAGTGGATCAACCAAAAGATCCAACATATCGGACGAAAGGAACGGGTGTTTCAACAGCTGATGCATACCCCGAAGATTAAGGGAGTACTGAAGCTGCTGGGGGCTAAAAACACGCTTTTGGAGGCTTATTTTGCCTATATCACCATCAAGCCTATTGAAACCTTATTAATGCAGAGAAATGTCTACAGTCAAAACACATAGGTTCGTCTTTGTCGGCGATGTTGTTTGCCATAGCCGGCCCAACCCCGGGTTAGGTCTGCGTACGGTTATGGAGCGTGCCCACATCGCCTGTTGTAATTTCGAGGCGCCCATTAAAGGAGTCGGCGCGCCTATAGTCAAAACGGGACCATTGATTCAACAGGAATCAGCTGCTCCAAGTTGGCTCGGTGAAATGGGCTTCAATTGTTTCTGCTTAGCCAACAACCACATTAACGATTTTGGTCCCCAAGCGCTTAAGCAGACCATGCGATCATTAACGGGCCATACGCTGCTGGGAGCAGGGCAGACAGCACAAGCCTACCAGCTACAGCAGATACAAATCGACGGTGTTCGCTATGGACTGTTGGCCTACGGAGAGAATGGTTATGGTGCGCTAAACGGAGATCGGGACGTCGGTCATGCTTGGATTAATCATCCACGCGTTAATCAGGACATCAAACGCTATCGGGAATTGGTCGATTACTTGATTATTCAAGTCCATGCAGGGGTCGAGCTTTGGGATATCCCCATCCCTGAATGGCGAAATCGTTATAGAGAATTGATCGACCTTGGGGCTGATATCGTTATCGGCCATCACCCGCATCAGGTGCATGGAATTGAAGAACACCGTGGCAAGCCGATTTATTATAGCTTGGGGAATTTCTATTTCGACGCACCAAATTCCCCGACTGGCTGGAATCTCGGGGGAGTTCTGGAACTTGAACTTCAAGAAGGGGTGTTAAAAACTCATCGTTTGCATATGGCGACAAAGGATGGAACGCGTATCGAACTTTTGGATGGAACGAAAAGCAGCAATCATCTTACCCGGCTTAATCGACAGCTCCATCACCCCGACTATCTAGCCCATGTCGAACAAAAGGCTTTATTAGAGTGGGAAAAACATCATGCAGCCTATTACGCCGGCCCTTTTAATGGCATGTCGGGTTACAGTTTAACAAAAATAGCCAAGCACCTTAAGCGACTTTTATTCAACCCACGCGTCAACTACAATATGTTGTGGCACAATCTTTTTATCGAAAGTAACAAATGGCTTGTCGAGCGGGTTATTCGAAAAAAAACAGGTCTTAAATGACAGTAATCTGCTTGCTGAACTCAACCAGACTAGCATGTTTAGGGTCCAAATCGGTAATTAAATAACTGATATCTTTCAACGGGCATACCCGCAGCTTTTGATTCGAATTAAGCTTCTCAACAATACTGAGCACGCCCAATTTATGGCAAGACTTAATCATTGCTTTCTTTATCTGCACCACCTCCCAATCCGAATCTGTGATTCCTTCTTCCACTGACAGACTGTTGGTGCCCAATACACAAAGGTCCACTTTAATATCGGATAGTTCATTGATTACCTGTGAACCAGAGACCACATTGGTATTGCGGGATAGCTTCCCGCCTAAAAGAATAACTTCTAGATTCTCTTTCTCTGCCAGTTCGAGCGCCACAAGCGGGCTGATGGTAAAAAATGTACATTGCACATCTTTCGGCACTAAGCGAGCGAGTTCAATCATACTCGTCCCTCCCCCAACCAAAATAGTCATCCCGCTTTTTATCAACGAAATGGCTTTTGCAGCAATTTCCTTTTTAGCCTCTTTGGCATAAACATTCCCTTCCTGAAAGGGGTATTGAAACGATCGAGAGAGCGCCCCTCCATACACCTTAAGAACCTTGCCACTTTCCGCGAGCTCGTTCAGATCACGGCGAATGGTATCTTCAGACACATTTAGTTGTACACTGAGGTCCGATGAGAGCACCTTGTTATGAATATTTATTTGATGGATAATGTAGGCTTGTCTTTCTTCTTTTAACATAATTTAGACCTAAAATCGAACGTAAAAATTAAAAAATATCAGGTAGTATCTGACGAATCCTTATTGGGGCTATTTTTCTTCTGTTGCAACATTCTCGGTTTAAACCCGAGTGGCTTTTTATCGGGATTCCGTTTTGCATCATTCGCCAATTCAGCGTTCTCGGCTTGTTCTTTACTTGCGGCAGTGGGTTGATCGCCAATCTCCCCGGCTTCAGCACCTTGATCATTCGAATTCGCTGGCTGATTGTCCATCGGCTTCGCATCCGCATCCCCAACCGGAGTATTCGCGGGTTCCGTTACTGGTTTAGCTTTAAACCGAGGTTTAAAACCTTGGGGACGGCTCACCGTCCCCTGTCCCTCATTTTCTGAGGAAGAACCTTTTGTGTTTTCCGAGCGTTTATCTTCATTTTGCAGATCAGCACTCGGTGCAGATTGGGTTATTCCAGCCTTGAATCGCGGCTTAAAACCCGCGGGTTTCGAGCTGGTTTGCGAATCTTTTTTTTGTTCAACTGGTGTTTCGCGCACACCGTCCTTTTCAGAATCAGAGGCTTTATCCGTTTGTTGTTTGGACTTAAAGCGAGGCGTAAAACCTTTTGGTGAAGACGCGGGCTCCGAATCCGTTTCCGGCGATTCGGCTTTGTCAACCCGCTTATCGTCCGAGGAGGTGACCCCCGCTTTAAACCGAGGTTTGAATCCACTGGGTTTAGACGAACCACCCGGGTTTACAGAATCTTGGACATCTTTATTTTCTGGCGGTACATTTTGCGTGCTCGCCTTAAATCTAGGTCGAAAACCGGTCGGCTTACTGGCTGTCTTTTCACTGGATGTTGTCCGCTTAGCCTGAGATTCAGATGGATTAGATTTGGGAATCTCGATAGACGCCAATAGAAATTGCTTTCGTAACCGATTGAACCAATATTTCTTACTGTGATCGAAGCTTTTTTCACCCATCTGATCGTAATCCCGCTCAAACTCTTGGTAAAGCTCGGGCTTGGCATTCTTGATCGCTTGAAGGTCAATTTTCTTCTTCGTAAAGAATTCGGTAAACGTAAGCATACACAAATGTAAACAATCGGGCACAAAAAAAGAGGGTCTTACCCCCTCTGTAAAAATTTAGTGATTCTGCCCGCTTAATCCATATTATGGTAAACGGCCTGTACATCGTCATCATCTTCGATTTTGTCGATCAGCTTCAACACTTCAGCCGCATCATCTTCGGAAATTTCAGTATGTGATAAAGCAATACGCTCGAGTTTGGCAGAAGAAGTTTCAATCCCTTTATCTTCCAGCAGACGTTGCATATTCCCGAAATCTTCAAAGGAAGTTTGCACGACGACCACATCATTTCCTTCTTCATCCGCTTCGACATACAATTCCTCTAACCCACCATCGATCAATTCCAGTTCCAATTCCTCAGTATCCAGGCCGTCTGCCGCAGGGAAACGAAAGACGGATTTACGCTGAAAAATAAAATCCAAGGAACCTGTCTTGCCTAATGAACCGCCAGATTTCGCGAAATAACTACGAATATTCGCCACCGTCCGATTGGTGTTATCGGTAGCCGTTTCAATCAAAATAGGCACACCATGTGGACCATATCCTTCATATACGTATTCCTCGTACCCTTTGGAATCCTTTTCAGAAGCACGTTTAATTGCAGCCTCAACCCGATCCTTGGGCATATTAACTGCTTTGGCATTCTGAGTTGCTGTGCGTAACCGAGCATTGTTTTCTGGGTGAGGCCCGCCTTCTTTTACAGCAATAGCGATTTCTTTTCCAAGACGCGTAAATTGAACGGCCATTTTGGCCCAGCGTTTAAATTTTCGTTCTTTTCTAAATTCGAAGGCTCTACCCATTATTATTTCAGTTTAGTTTTTAGATTTTCTATCATATCCTTCACCATACTGGTCAAACCGAAAGCCGGTGACCAACCCCAATCCCTTTTTGCCGCTTCATCATTAATCGATCTTGGCCACGAGTTCGCGATGGCTTGTCGTGGATCGCCGTCTGAATAGCTGAGTTCAAAATTAGGTAGAATTTTTTTAATTTCTTCAGCAATTTGCTTTGGCGTGAAGCTCATACCCGCTAAATTATAGCTAGAACGGATATTCAGCTGCTCTTCTGGTGCATCCATCAATTCGATCGTGCCCCGTACAGCATCGTCCATATACAACATGGGAAGCTCGGTGTTTTGCGAAAGATATGAGGTATAAACACCGCTTCGAAGGGCCTCGAAAAATATATCAACAGCATAGTCTGTGGTGCCCCCTCCGGGTTCAGTTCTCCACGAAATGATACCAGGGTACCGAATACTACGAACATCTAATCCATATTTTTGGTGATAATACTCACATAGACGTTCTCCTGCCAATTTACTAATCCCATAAATACTACTGGGGTCCATAATGCAATATTGTGGTGTGTTTACCCTCGGTGAGTTGGGACCAAAAACGGCTATTGAACTGGGCCAAAAAACCTTTTTCACCCCCAGTTCCAACGCGGTGTCCAAAACATTGAGCAAGCCGTTCATGTTTAAATCCCAGGCTTTCTGTGGATACTGTTCCCCGGTTGCCGACAGCATCGCGGCCAACAAATAAATCTGCGTGGGTTTATATTTCTTAATCAGCCCGGCAAGGGCCTCCTTATCCAAAACGTTCAAGACTTCAAAAATTTGTCCGTCGACAGCTTGTTTGGGCGTCCGAATATCACTTGTGATGATATTATTTTCTCCAAATTTGATGCGTAATGCGGCCGCCAACTCCGTTCCAATCTGACCGTTAGCACCGATCATCAAAATGACTTCTTCCATTTTTTTCATGATAGTTTCTATGAATAAATTACACTTTCCTCTCCTCACCAATCACTTGGCGAAATTACCAATTAATAGGCTGAATTGCATAGTTCTACGTCAATTTGCGCAAACGTATGATTTAATTTTCTGTCTGGCAAATGTGATCTAAACAAAGCGAGTGAGCAGGAATGGACTGCGACCGTGATGAGCAAATGACACTTTATCAATCAAATCTTGATTTTACTGAATTATTTTCATGAATTACCCTATTTTATGGAACATCATTCCCCAACGACACAAATAGTTTATAAATCAACAAATTAACTCGAAAACATTGCTCATTATTTATTAAGTTTGCCATTCTCGATTGGACTACAATACCAGCCATCGTCGAGCATTCTGAAATTTTAATTTTATAAACTATGAAAGTTGCAGTAGTGGGTGCGACAGGACTTGTCGGCTCAGAAATCTTAACTGTTTTGGCGGAACGTAATTTCCCAGTTACCGAATTGATACCCGTAGCCTCTGAAAGAAGCAAGGGGAAGGAAATCGAATTCAAGGGAAAGAAGTATAAAGTTGTTACACCAACTGAAGCTATTGCACTTAAGCCTGATGTTGCACTTTTCTCGGCTGGAGGCACCACCTCGACAGAGTTTGCACCCCAGTTTTCCGATGCCGGTATTACCGTCATCGACAATTCCTCGGCATGGCGTATGGATCCGTCCAAGAAGCTCGTCGTCCCGGAAGTCAACGGTGAGACCATTGAGAAAGACGACAAGATTATTGCCAACCCAAATTGTTCAACAATTCAGATGGTGGTCGTTTTAAAACCACTGCACCAAAAGTATGGAATTAAGCGTGTGGTCGTATCTACCTATCAATCGGTTACCGGCACTGGCGTTAAGGCTGTCACTCAGCTTATGGACGAAAGAAATGGAATCGAGGGCGAGAAAGCTTACCCGCATGCTATTGATTTGAATGTCATACCCCATATCGATGTGTTCCAGGACAACGGCTATACCAAAGAGGAAATGAAAATGATTCTGGAAACCAATAAAATTATGGGAGACGATTCGATCCGCGTTACGGCCACAACGGTCCGTATACCCGTTATTGGGGGACATTCCGAATCCATTAACATCGAATTTGAAAAGGATTTCGATCTTCAAGACATACGCTCAACATTAGCGGCACAAACCGGAATAATTGTGATAGATGATCCGGAAAACCTGGCTTACCCGATGCCTAAAGATGCGCATGGCAAGGATGAAGTTTTCGTAGGTCGTATCCGTCGTGATGAGACACAAGCGAACACGCTCAACCTGTGGGTCGTCGCCGACAACCTTCGTAAGGGTGCTGCAACGAACGCGGTTCAGATTGCCGAGCTGCTTCATCAGAAATCGCTCATCTAGATCCATTCATTTGACGGTATAATAATAAGGAAGGCCGCGCGAGGAGTATCGCGTGGCCTTTTTCTATTCGACGCCCGAAGGAGCTTCCATCATTCGAAAAAAAAAGGTGCAGCAGATACAGGAAACCGTCAATTAATTATAGCTATAGACTCTTGCATCTGATCGTTGTATCGGGGGGAAATAATTCTGCGTAATCTTCCCCCTTTGCCTTATAATAAATAATCGCTACGTTCCTTCTGCATAAAAGAAGCGGGATAATCGTATATCGACTATCCCGCTTCTTTTATGTTCAAATAAAGGGTAGACTATCTTACTGGTCTAAATTCCCATGTATCGTCTAAGTAACTTGTTCCACTAACACCGGTTGTAATATATCCAACACCATCTAATGAAAAGCCAACTGCTTTCTCACGAGGGCTTCCAAGAGCTTCGCTTCCATCCGACCAAGATCCAGCCGACGGGTCATACTTCCAAACGGTAGATACAACGCCTGAGAAAGAGCGGCCACTCACAAGATAACCGCTGTTGCCAATAGAAAACGCAACTGCACGGTATCTTCTGGCATCATAAGATTCGGTGTTCAAGTCCTCCTCTGCAGTCCACGTTTCGCCGTCAAACGAGTAGAAATCTCCAGGTAAATCGTTGTTGGCAAAACCGCCGCCAACGTAAGCTTTTTCACCGATAACAAAGGCAAAAGCATCGCCTTTTTTATACGAAAATGGTGTTTCGATCTGAGACCAAGTATCCGCACTAGGATCGTACCGGTAAAAATCACTGTAGGTCTTGTCTGTCGAGCGAGTACCTAAACCCACATACGCGTAATTACCTAACGAAAAAGCAACCGCACCCCAACGAGCTTCACCCGGGAAATCGGCTATTTTAGTCCAAGAATTCGCTGCAGGATCGTAACGGTAAAAGTCTTTCAATGCCTCGAGACTACCTCCCTCACCACCATAACCTAAACCTACATATCCTTTTCCGCTCACGGAGAATCCCACGGCACTGTGGCGCGCTGGACCAATAAAATCAGCACGGCTAGACCACGAATCTCCGTTAAACGAATACGCGTCATTCAACACTTCATTGGTTTTCAAGAATCCCCCAACCAAATAAGCGACATCATCGATGGTGAAAGACGCGGCACCGCTACGTGGATCCCCGATGAATACTTTTGATCTGGTCCATTCGGTCTCTCCTGTTTCTTCCGTCTCTTCCTCTTTTTTACAGGAATTAAAAGTAGTAATTGCGAAGGCTCCTATCAAAAGTAGTACAAGCCAATTTCTCTTATTCATAAATTGTTAAAATTTTGTATATACGATATTTAATTTAACTTTCGGTTTATTGTTCTCCGTTGCTAATATAGTTGTATTTCCTGTATTGAGCAACGAAGGAAGCATGCTCGAGAGCAACAAGGTCTTTTGTTGTTCGCCCGGCTCGTTGACCGATTTAATGTATTCAATTAGATTAAAACTATACCTGCCATTCCCGCCGGTATTATTTCCAAGATAATACGCACCTTGCTGAATGCTCGCATCAAATGGGTGGGAGACAAACGAAGTCGGCACCCCTTCATCGGCTATCATTAGTATCGGTCTGGGTTCTGCTGTGAAGAATCCTAAATGTGAGGAAGCTACCTCTACTTCTAGCTCTGCTTTATTAATGGCGATACCCTCCCGCTGCAGAAACTCTTTGAGTGCAGGGAAGCTGATTTCTGTCACGACTCCCGAACCAGCCTGAATATAGGACGCCCCTTTTGTGATATCCGTGGAAACGGAGTTGCCTTCTTTGAGTTCGGCATACAATGTCCCACTACGGTCTGCTTTGAAATGATTGTATTGATAAGGGTCATTCCCGCGTTCGATAACCTTGTAGTCACTTTTGGTGAAACCATCAGATCCCACATAGGAATAGTTCAGTTTAAGCTCCACGGTATCCCGGAAACCCACAATAGCGGTATTTTCGTCATCCGGGATGAGTGTTACTCCTTTAAAATATTCTTGAAAATTAGCTGCAGAATTAAAATCGACGTCGGAATTCCTAACTTTATTAAAGAACTCTTTACCGAGTGCATCACTCAACCGCATCGAGACAGAATCCATGCCATCACGTTGGGGCAGGAAACGCGCAGTACCCAACGGCTGCGGCTCATGAGCAAAGGTCTGATCACTAAAAATTGCCGGCCCCGTGACATAAACGGGTGTCGGCTCACCGGTCATCGAATTATCGATCGTCTCGGTTTCTAGCGCTTCCGTCAGACGATAGGCTGAAAACCGTTGAATTTCGGTCGTGTCACCGTATACATACCGGCTGGAATTCGGTCGCAAAATCAAATTCAACGAGTCAAACACCGCATTGGCTGGAATCTCGCCCAAACTGGCTAAAGGTTGCAACACAAAAGAGGATTGCGCTTCCAGACTCCCAATACCGGGCTGGGTGACTTTACCCACCACAATTATACCGGTTCCATTGGTCGGTAAATTTGGCAAGACCGCTGTCGATATCACTGCGCTCAACGTATCGTCCGCTGTTACATTCAGGTTGTCGATATTTTCGTTGTCCAGAGATATTCCCATATCCTTATCGCATCCGATCATAAAAAATGACCAGCCCAAAGCAAGGACAACAAAAAGAAACAATCGTATTTGTCTAATCATAAAAATCAATAATCTAGCAAAAC
The DNA here is from genome assembly GCA_052092145.1 of Sphingobacterium sp. Lineage (GTDB taxonomy): Bacteria > Bacteroidota > Bacteroidia > Sphingobacteriales > Sphingobacteriaceae > Sphingobacterium. Next base: position 53,277 of record JBQDCW010000009.1, read on the forward strand.
TACGGGTTTCGGAGGGTTAACGACAACTTTGTGTCTTAACAAACTGCATATTTGCCCCTCAAAAGCGTACAACTCCGGCCCGTTCCATCCATTTTCCTCTGTTCGTTCGCATAACATCTTATTGACTGTTAACGCAGCAATTCACTGAAATGCGACAATAAAACTATTAGGCGATTGTTAATCAGTGTTATAATTTGTTAAAAGCCCCCTATTGTTTATGCGAAGCAAATCTACTAATTTAAATTTGTTTTAATTATGTTAAAAAAGTATAAAATATTACTAGTCGCTATCGTGTTGACGGCCGGGGGAATCATGTTGGTACTCGGCATCTGGCTATTTGGCAGCTATCGTGGACACAAACAATTCTATTTAGGCTATACCGACCGGGAACTTTTTGACGTAACGCAAGATTTTTATCAAGAAAACCAACAAGACATCGATCGGGAAAACCAAGTACAAAGAATATCCCGATTGGAACGAATGACCCGTCATTTGCAAGCGCGTTACCCCCAGATTAACGCAGACACCGTTCAGCAGATTTTACGGCACCAATATTTCAATAGATCCACAACAGACAACGATTTTTTACTGACCCAGGACGAAAAGGGTCGCGCCAGAACCAAGCGTAGCCGACACTTTATTTCATCCTATATGTTTAAATCGATTGTTTGGACGAATGAGGTTGTTGACTCCTTGGAGAGTCGTTTGGCCAGCGCCATGAAAATAAAAAACCGGTATTCACCCTTTCAACTACATTTGGTGGCCCTGCCGAACAAGACCGATCGATCAAAGGAATTTTATATTCAACGTTTCAGGGATAGTAAAACACGCCCGATTTTAGTTGATCCTTCTAAAAACCTTTTTTTAGAGGTCGACTTTGAAGATCCCAGCGCTTACCTACTAAGATCTATCGGCTGGCAGCTATTCTTTTCACTTGTCCTGACCCTTGCCTTGTGGGGAACCTTTTTTGGTCTGCTCTCGACCATCCGAAAGCAGCGACAACTCGCTCGGCTACGCAAAGCCTTCGTGAACAACATGACGCACGAGCTAAAAACACCGGTTTCGACCGTCATGGCGGCCATCGAGTCCATACAACGTTATGGCGCCCAAGATGATAAAGAAAAGATGGATCGATACCTGAATTTATCACGTCTGGAGCTGGATCATTTATCCAATATGATCGAGAAGGTTCTCCAAGTGGATATCGCGGAAACTAACGGGGTACAACTGGAAAAGGCCGGGTTTGATTTTGATTTATTGATACAAGAATGTACAGAAAACGCACAACTTTTTAGCAAAAAGAAAACGCACGTCACCGTGGAAAAACAAGGAGATTCCTTTAGAATACTTGGCGATCAAGCCCATCTGAAAAATGTCGTAAATAATCTATTAGACAACGCGATCAAATACGCTGAGGAACCGGTGCACATTCATGTACTGTTAACCGAATCCGACGATCTGATCACTGCACAGTTCAACGACAACGGCATCGGCATTCCTCAGCAATACTTACCAGGGATTTTTGATCTCTTTTTTCGAGTTCCTTCCGGCAATATCCACAATGTGAAAGGGTTTGGCCTCGGTCTTGCATATGTTAGACAGATCGTCAATCAACATCAAGGTCGAATTACCGTTCAAAGTGAAGAAGGGGCTGGAAGTATTTTTACCATCACACTACCAAAGGAGGTACAATGATCAACGTATTGTATGTGGAAGACGAAGAAAGTCTTGCTATGATTGTCAAAGACAGTTTGGAGTCTCATGGTTTCCAGGTACACCATGTCAGCAATGGGGGCCAAGCCTTGGCCAATCAACAACGACATACGCCCGATGTCATCGTATTGGATATCATGCTGCCTTTAATGGACGGGTTTTCTATTGCGACCGAGATACGAAAGACAGACCTGCATACCCCGATTATATTTCTGACGGCAATGACACAAACCGACGATGTCGTCAAGGGATTCAAATTGGGGGCGACCGATTATATCCGGAAACCGTTTAAAATCGAGGAATTAATTGTCCGAATCGAAGCCTCCCTTAAAAAAAACAGACCGGACTACAAGCACGGTATCCTGTCCGTCGGGCACTACACATTGGATACAGCGAGAAACACGCTAAGCGCAAATGGTGGAACCGAAAAACTGTCTTACCGCGAAATGGAGCTTTTAAAGCGGCTGATTGAGAACAAAGATCGGGTGGTACCACGAGATGAAATTATCAGAACCTATTGGAGCAACGACGTTTTTTTTACGGGCCGGAGTTTGGACGTCTTTATCAGTCGCATGCGCAAATATCTTTCTGGCGATCCGCGCATTAAGATTGTTAATGTGCGAGGAATTGGGTATACTTTATCATTTGAGGAACAACAAGAAAAACAATGAGAGCATTAATTATCGTCGATATACAATATGATTTTCTCCCTGGCGGGTCACTAGCTGTCGCTAAGGGCAATGAGATTATTCCGATTATCAATCAAATTCAAACCGATTACGATCTGGTTGTAGCAACCCAAGATTGGCATCCGGCGACGCATCAAAGTTTCGCTAGCGCGCACCCGGGGAAGACCAACTTTGAGCAAATCGAATTACACGGGTTACAGCAAGTACTTTGGCCAGACCATTGTGTGCAGGAAAGTCCAGGCGCTCAATTATCACAAGCATTAGATACTCGGCGTATTGAAGCAGTATTCCGCAAAGGTCTCGATCCCCGTATCGATAGTTACAGTGCTTTTTTCGATAACGGGAGGAGGAAAAACACCGGGTTAACGGGCTATTTAAAAGACCGCAAAATTGAAGATGTGCATGTGTGTGGTTTGGCCGCGGATTTCTGTGTCTATTACACAGCAATGGATGCGTTAAAGGAAGGCTTTTCCTCGGCCATGATCTCCAAAGCTACCAAAGCCATTGACAAAGGTGGCCTCATCGAAAAGAAGAATATTTTTGCTCAGAGCGGCGGTCAACTTCTCTAATGCGGACACCGCCCTAAGCAGTGCCTATTGCGCGTCAAATTTCCACTGTAGGTAATTGATATTCTTTCCCTCCGCTAGATATTTTTTCTCATAGTAGGTCTTGATCGACAGGACCTCATCAAGTAAATCTGAGTGATAAAGATCGTGGGTTTCAGCGATCTTTGTCAACCCAAGCTCCCGCACTTGGTCAAGAGTATAAGCAAAGAACCCATCGTTGTCAGTTTTCAAATGCATGACCCCATCGGGCTGTAGCAACTGGCGATAGCAGGTTAAAAACGCAACGTTAGTGAGGCGCTTTTTTTCACGGCTGTCTTGTGGCTGAGGATCAGGAAAGGTGATCCAAATCTCCGCAATCTCATTCTGTTCAAAGTACGCGAGTATCTTTTCAATCTGAATTCGAAGAAAACCTACGTTTGAAATCCCTTCCTCCAGCGCTGTTTTGGCGCCTCGCCAAATCCGATTCCCTTTATAATCAATTCCAATAAAGTTCTTGTCTGGGAACATCGTCGCTAGGTTGACCGTATACTCACCTTTACCACAAGCTAACTCTAGAACTAGCGGTTTCTTATTGCCAAAAAAGGCTTCTGCCCATTGCCCTTTATAAGCCATACCATCATCCAATTGGACCACATTTTTAAAGGTTGCTATCTCGGCATATTTTCTAAGTTTGTCCTTTCCCATGCTTGATCTTTTAGTCGCAAAAATAACCTTATATTTGTAATTATAAGAATACATTGAGGTGGAAAAAAACGCAAAAATATACGTAGCCGGACATCGGGGAATGGTCGGGTCGGCGATCCTTCGGAAACTAGCGCATCTGGGATTCAATCACACGGTTACTAGAACCTCCCAAGAGCTTGACCTTCGGAACCAAGAAGCTGTCAAACAGTTCTTTGAAGCAGAAAAACCCGATTATGTGTTTCTCGCCGCAGCCAAAGTGGGTGGTATTCTAGCCAATAATACTTTTCGAGCGGACTTTCTTTATCAAAATCTAGCGATCCAAAATAACGTAATACATTTCGCCCACGAATACGGGGCTCAAAAGCTCATGTTCTTAGGGTCGAGCTGCATTTATCCGAAACTTGCGTCCCAACCACTTCAAGAGGCGTCGCTGTTAACGGGGCCTCTGGAACCGACAAACGAACCATACGCTATTGCTAAGATCGCTGGGATTAAGCTGTGTGAATCTTATCGCCAGCAATACGGAGACGACTTTATCTCGGTGATGCCCACGAATCTTTATGGGATAAACGACAATTATCATCCGGAAAACTCACATGTTTTACCTGCCTTGATTCGTAGAATACACGAAGCGAAGACGATCGGCAGTCCCAGTGTCACAATTTGGGGTTCAGGGCAACCCTTGCGGGAGTTTCTATTCGCTGATGATCTCGCAGATGCCTGTGTTTTCCTCATGCAAAACTACAGTGATTCTCAATTTATAAATATTGGGGTTGGTGCCGATATCAGCATCCGAGACTTGGCAGAATTAATAAAAGAGGTTATTTCCTACGACGGTCAGCTGGAATTCGACCGCAGTAAACCGGACGGCACGCCTCGTAAACTCATGGACGTGAGCCGTCTTACTGCGCTAGGCTGGAAACCAACGATTAACCTCAGAGAGGGAATTGAACTTGCTTATCGTGATTTTCTAACGCGAATCCAACAGGGTCAAATCCGCTAGCGCTAGTTAAGCTTCCTTACACGTGTTGAACTATGCAATTCTTAGAACGATTCGCTATCCTTTGGGATTCCGTGAGCGTCATCCGGTACGCCCTCCTCAGCGGTAATTATTGGAGAATGACCTGCTATTCCTGAGGGATTCGGTGATCCATTCGCCTCCGCTTCTTTTGACTTATTTTTCTTTTTGGGCTTGATAAATTTGGCAATTCGGTCAATGACTGAGGTAACTCGGTTTTTATTCACCTGACTGGCAGCAGTTTCGGAGGCTAACAAAACGAGCCCTTTTTTCAGCCAGCCTGCATTTCTCAATACGGTTCGACTCAAAACTAATGGCAATCCCAATTGGAGGCCTCTCGTCAGCCAATCCCCTTTCGTATTCGCCCCGGCTACACTCCCTATTCCCGAGGCAAGTCCTTTAAACGCGGCCACTCCGGGAACACGAGACATCAGCATGTTAGCGACACGAACAGGTGTTTCAATCTTATAACAGAACAGGTCATATTGCTGCTTAAGAAAGATCTCCTGTTCTTTCTTTTCGGTTTTCAATCGGGCAATTTCCGCCGTCAATTCATCAAAATTGGTGATAGTAGTACTCATATGCTTTTAAACTCGTGCTTGTTCCTGATCTTGAGCTCCATCTGTCGCTAACGGTTCATCCGGCTCTTGCTCATCTTGATCCTCGTGGTCTTCATTGGTGATGGTCTCTTCCTTCGGCCCCTGTTCCTCCTCGTCTTCGTCATCTTCGTCATCATCTCCCCATTTAGACATGATTTTTTGAATCGTAATATTGGTAAAGGCGACCTCTATTTTCGAGGCAAACACTCGAATCAACAACATAATCAAAATAAAAATACCGCCGGTCGCCAAGAATCCCAAAGCATTGCTCTGGAGGACTTCTCCAAGATAAAATCCCAAAGCCATTGAGAGAAAGAACACAATCAACAAAAGCAATAAAACCCTGCTGGCATCTACAATCAACGACCCAATTATACGAGAAGCTCTGGAAATTGCCTTTAGCTTCGCCAGCTCCATTTGGGTCTCCAGATATTCTTTGGATTTATTGAATGTTTCTGAAATTGAAAATTTCTGTTTTTGTTCTTCCATGTATTGTTCCATATGGGGATTCTGGGCCATAAAAGGCCCAAGAACCCGTATTCGTGTGTGACCTTAAATCACGGTCTAGCCGTGCTCGACGATCTCTTCATCAAAATCCATTTCTACCCGACCTACTTTTGATTTAATTACTGATGCTAATTTATCTTTCAAATCATTAAGTTGATCGAACTGTTCTTCCGCTCGTTCTTTAATAGCATCTCCTAGGTCGGCTACTGATTCATTTAATTTCTCTCTGGTTTCACTTCCCTTTTCAGGGGCGAAGATAATTCCCAATACTGCTCCAGCGGCTAGACCGGCCAGAAGCGCAGTTACAATTTTACCGTTATCGTTCATTTTACGCTGTAATTTAAGTTTGTTAAATCAATCTCACTTGCTACTAAAACAGTAACAAAAAACAGACCGAATCTGTTTTCATTTAATCAAATTTTACTGAATTTCGACAAATAGTTCACCAAAAGCTCCCGAATCAACTTGAAAAACGCCAATTGCTGCCAAACCCATGAGATGGACTCCAGCGACAACGTGTTCTTCAGGTCGCCTTAGGGTAATGGCCCGACAGACGGACCAAACAGCTTACTGCTTTAGAACTGGGCGATAAAATGTTTAATAACCCAGGGGTATGCCAGTAACGTAAACAGAACGCCAGTCAAAGCTCCGAAAAGGTGGGCATCGTGATTAATTCCGTCTCTTGCATTCTTAGAGGCCCACATGCAATATCCCAAATACAAGACCGCAAAAATATAAGCGGGCATCGGGATAATCATGAAAATACCCAGCATCATTTTAGGGTCGAATAGAATAAAGCTAAACAGCACAGCGCTAATCGCTCCTGATGCTCCTAAACTATGATAGTTGTAGTTATTCTTTTGTTGCAGAATGGTCGGGATATCGCTGAGCACCAACCCAATCAGATATAGCAAAAGGAATAACAGGTGCCCTGTTGGTCCACTAATGCTAACAAAGACCTGCTCCAATCCAAAACCAAAATAATAAAAGGTGATCATGTTAAAGAGCAAGTGCATCCAGTCTTTATGAATCAACCCACTGGTTAAAATCAAATACCATCTACTTCTATTCCGATGAACAGTATAAGGATGCAGCATCAATCTGCCATACCATTCAGGATTTGAAAAAACATAGATGCTCAAACCGATGGTTAAAGCAAAGATAATACTGGAAACTGGAGTTACTGTTAAATAGTGGGATATCATCTAAAAGCGATCTTCTAACAAAAATAAATAAAGTTCTTTTGGGCCATGGGCCCCTAATACCAGCCGCTTTTCGATATCGGCGGTCCGGCTCGGCCCTGACACGGTACTGATCATGGTCGGGAGATTGGGCTCGTAACGTTCGCGAATGAGGTCAAAACCATCCTTTATATCCAATACGAGCTGGGAGGCTTTTGCAATTACAATATGAACCGGAGCATAGACACTTAAGCGCCGTCCCGATTCCGATGCATTACTCAGTAGTATACTGCCATTACGTGCAATCAATGCCTCACAACTCGTGATACTCGCGTCAATTTCCTCAAATTCTTGTATTGATTTTCTAAACGGAAAACCGTAGGGGTCGAGTATCTCTTGAAGTGCTTTCTCCCAAACATAGATTTTACTGACCTTAATTTTTTCGACCAATATGATCAAATTTTCGATCAAATCGATCTCACCATCACAATATAGGAACTGGCCACCTAGCTGGGTAAATTCGTTCGCGAAGACCAAGTCTAGCGCGTCCTCTTGATCACCATAGAGCGGCCTGTCTTCAAAAGCAGGATGAGGATTCTCTTTTTTTTGAAGGAGTGCCTGCCGAATTTTTTTCAGCATCTTTTCTTTGGCCGTCGTGTTCCTTATATTCATTATAAAAACAGGCAGGACGATGATGCCCTGTCTGACTAAGTGTTTATTTTTCTGCGTCTAAATCCGACTGATCTTCGGGAAGTGTTTGCGCGTCCTCTTGTTCGCCCGATGGCAATGGTAGATCGGTCTGCGGTACACCGGCGCCACCGTTAACAAATTCGTCGTACGTTGTTTTGTTCGCAAACGGTCGATCCCCCAAAATTTCTTCCAGGTCTTTCTGAAACAAAATCTCCTTCTCCAAAAGCTTTTCTGCAATTTGGATTAATCCATCCTGTTTTTCCATTAATAACAAACGCGTGCGTTCGTAAACCTCCGAAATGAGTATTCTAACTTCCTCGTCAATCAATTCAGCGGTCTGATCGGAATAGGGTTTTTGGAACTGTCCTTCTGAACCCTCTCGAAACGAGACATTTCCGACCTTGTGGTTCATCCCATATACAGCTGTCATTGCGTAAGCCAACTTGGTAATACGCTCCAAATCGTTCTGAGCACCGGTACTTATTCTACCGAAGGTGATGTCCTCTGCAACCCGTCCACCCATGGTCATACACATGCTATCAATCAACTGCTCGGTGGTGTATAAAAACTGTTCTTTTGGCAAATACTGCGCATATCCCAGTGCCGCTACCCCTCGAGGGACAATAGAGACTTTGACGAGTGGATCCGCATGCTCCAAAAACCAGCCGGCAATCGCGTGCCCTGCCTCGTGATAGGCGACTATTTTTTTCTCTTCAGGCGAGATAATCTTGTTTTTCTTCTCCAATCCTCCGATCACCCGATCAATCGCATCCTGAAAGTCTTGCATCGAAATCGCCTTTTTATCTTTTCGAGCCGCAATCAAAGCCGCCTCGTTACACACATTAGCGATTTCCGCTCCGGCAAAACCCGGCGTTTGCGCAGAAAGTTTCTTGGAGTCTACTTCTTCCGATAATTTTAGCGGTTGTAAGTGCACATTAAATATATGTTCTCTGCCGATCAAATCTGGTTTATCGATGGATATCTGTCTGTCGAAACGACCAGGACGTAGCAACGCAGTATCTAACACATCCAATCGGTTTGTCGCCGCTAAAATAATAACCCCGACATTCGTGCCGAAACCGTCCATCTCAACCAACAACTGGTTTAACGTATTCTCGCGCTCATCGTTCCCGCCCATCATCGAGTTCTTTCCGCGGGCCCTTCCAATGGCGTCAATTTCATCGATGAAGATAATACATGGTGCTTTTTCTTTCGCCTGTTTAAATAGATCTCTCACGCGAGAAGCACCCACACCAACAAACATTTCAACGAAATCCGAACCAGACAAAGAGAAGAAAGGCACTTGCGCCTCGCCTGCCACTGCCTTCGCTAAAAGGGTCTTCCCTGTCCCGGGAGGGCCGACTAACAAAGCTCCCTTAGGAATCTTTCCACCTAAATCGGTATACTTTTTTGGGTTTTTCAAGAAATCGACAATTTCCATCACTTCCTGCTTCGCCTCTTCCAATCCAGCAACGTCATTAAAGGTGATGTTAATTTGTGATTCTTTATCAAATAGTTGGGCTTTCGATTTACCAATATTGAATAGCGCGCCTCCGCCGGCTCCTCCCGCTCCACCGCTCATCCGTCGCATAAGAAAGATCCAAATTACCACGATGACCAATAGCGGTAGCATAAAGGAGATGAACCAGCCGGCCCAAGGGTTTGATCGATCCTCATAAGTTACGCCAATCGGTTGCGCGCCACCTGTCAAACTGTCTTGTGAGGTTTTCAGCTTCTGTTCCAGAATCTCGGCTGAGGCTTCGGTAAAACTAAATTGTGGTCCTGTTGCTCCTGAAGTTAAAGAAAGCGCATTAGGATTCGGGTCGATTAATTCCTTGTACTTCTCTTGATCCAATCGATCCGACTTAATATATACTTCAACGTCGACCAGTTCATTGCTTTTATGGGCAACCAACTTTTCCACATCCCCGGGAATGAGCATGGTTTGCTCGAATTCTTTGTAGGCGATTTTTTTAGTGGTTTCATCACTCAAAAAATATTGAAACCCTATGACGCCCACAATTATTGCGATCCAAATCCAAATCATGTTGAATTTAGGTGGCATCGGCGTAATTTTTTTACTTGGAACTTTCTTCATTTATAACACGTATACGTTTTAAATCTATTTTTTATGCGCTCTGAAAGGTACTCATTTGCGCGTCACCCCACAGGTCTTCTATCCGATAATGTTCCCGTTTCTCTGTCTTAAACACATGAACGACAACATCGACGAAGTCCAGCAGAATCCATTCTCCGTTCGCTTGTCCCTCTTTATGCCAGGGATCTTGCCCAAAAACTTTGTAAACTTCTTCTTCAATGCTTTTCGCAATAGAACTCACTTGTACTGTGGAGTCAGCGTGACAAATGACAAAAAAATCCGATAGGGTACTGTTCACCTCTCGCATATCCATCCTCACAATCTCGTTGCCTTTTTTTTCTTGCATCCCGTGTATAACGATTGATGCTAGTTTCTCAGACAGCGAATCTTTATTATTTTCGCTCATTAAAAATTGTTATATTTTTGATAAAAAAAATATTTAAACCCATATCTTTTGCAAAATAACACATTTTCGGGAGAAACACCACGCCAAAAATTAATTGTCTTGGACGAAATCGGCTCCACCAATGATTATTTTAAAACTGATTCGACAAATTTCAAGCCACTCCCCGAATGGTCTGCCATAATGGCAAAACACCAAACTGCGGGCCGTGGCCAGCGTGGAAACACATGGACTGTCGCGCCCGGAGTCAACCTGACATTCAGCGTCTTACTCTATCCGAACTTTTTAAGTTTACCGCAACATTTCACACTCAATATCTTGGTTAGTCTCAGCATTATCGACTGGCTGGAACGCTTGGGCATCCCCGCCCAAATCAAATGGCCCAACGATATTATCATTCACCATAAAAAGGTTGCTGGATTCTTGATTGAAAATAGTTTCCGTGCCGGAAAGATCAGCAAGTCTATCCTTGGAATTGGCGTCAACGTCAACCAGACCGAATTTCCAAGTGATTTAAAAGAAAAGGCGACCTCATTGCAACTGCGAACAGGCCAAAAATGGGAGGACCTTCCTCAACTTTGTCTTGCGCTTTTGGAGCGTCTACAACGCCGTGTGAACAGCTATAAAGAGCAACAGGTTTCTTCCGCCTCGTTATTATCCCAATACAATCAGCGCTTATATCGAATCGGTGTCTCGTCTTGCTTTCGTTGCCCTAAAAAAGGAATGGTAAGGGGCACCATCGAAAAAGTGGACGCGGAGGGGCAATTGATTATACGCCATCAGGACGGAGACATCTATACTTACCGTTTCAAAGAGATTGAATTTATATAACGGGTCGTACAACCCAGCTGACTTTAGAAAAAAGGGCGTCTACCAACCGACAATTATTAAAATAATGACACGATTTCTGTGGGTTTGCTCAAACGATAGAGCAGGCCTCAAACCACCCTTTGGAAAGGGGCGACCTGTGGACTAAGAAGTTGAGTGCATCATAATAATACAATAACAAGTTTCTTTATTAGCCAATAAAGACTAATTTTGAATTAAACTTTGGAAGGACGGTATAGTCCAATACTAGTAAATTTGTGGTTTTATGAAAAAAGTAAATTTATTAATTGCGTTTTTAATTTTCGCAGTCTCAGGGGTCTTCGCACAGGTTGCGGATCCTGTAAAGTGGTCCGTTGGATTCAAGAAATTAAGTGATTCTGAAGCTGTCGTCTTCCTAAAGGCTGACATTGATCAGGGATGGCATATCTACGGAATGGATGTTCCGGAAGGTGGGCCCATCTCCACTTCTTTCACTTTCAGCCCACAAAATGGCGCTGAACTGAATGGCCAGGCTGCAGCAAAGAAACCGAAAACAAAATACGAAGATGTTTTCAGTATGACCGTGCCGTATTACAGTGGGCAGGTCGTCTTCCAGCAGAAGGTGAAATTAGCTAATTCTAATCCAACCACCGTTAAAGGCGTGGCCTCTTTCATGGCTTGTGACCAGGAGCGCTGCTTACCACCCGATGATTACGAGTTCGCAGTAACAATAAAGTAAAATTCTATTGACGATTTCGATTAAAGGCAGGAACTCCCTGCCTTTTTCTTAATTTTGGCGTTATTAATAAATAACTATGAACAACTTTTTTAAAGTGTTTCTGGCCATGATATGGCTTTTTCTCGTTAATATCGTCCCTTTAGCCGTATTTTCACAAGACACATTGATCGACTTCGATGAGGTCGAGTTCAGCGCGGGGCAACAGGAGAGCGGATCAGATGAGGACACCTTAATCACAGACTTAGAAGGCGTCGTATTTAGCGACGGCGAACAAGACACCGAGCCCGAGGCACTCCAAGAGGACGTCGCTGCGGATCCGAATACACCAGAACAAAGCATCTCTCTTTGGGAGATTTTCATCAAAGGTATACTGGGTGGATTTGCGGCTTTCCTGATGCCGTGTATATTCCCAATGGTCCCATTGACCGTGAGTTTTTTCACCAAAAAGTCCGCTAGCAGATTACAAGCTGTTACCCAGGCCCTGACCTATGGCTTGTTTATCATCGTCATCTACGTCGCATTGGGCATGCTCATTACCATTGCCTTTGGTCCTGAAGCATTGAATGCGTTGTCGACAAACGGTGTTTTTAACTTCTTGTTCTTTTTGCTTTTAGTGTTTTTCGCCGCGTCATTTCTAGGCGCATTCGAGATTACTCTACCCAGCTCATTTGTCAATAAAATTGATGCTAAATCTGACAAAGGAGGACTCTTAGGCCATTTCTTTATGGCCGCGAGTCTTGCCGTTGTTTCCTTTTCTTGTACCGGTCCTATCATCGGCACGCTGCTTGTCGATGCGGCCACAAAAGGCGATCGGCTAGGTCCAGCAATAGGGATGCTGGGGTTTTCATTCGCGTTAGCGATCCCTTTCGTCTTATTTGCGATGTTCCCGTCGCTATTGAAATCAATGCCAAAATCTGGCGGCTGGTTAAATAGCGTCAAAGTCGTTTTAGGCTTTTTGGAACTAGCATTGGCCTTGAAATTCCTTTCTAATGTAGATTTGGCTTACAACTGGCAATTTTTAGACCGGGAGGTTTTCTTAGCGTTATGGATTGTCATATTCGCTCTAATAGGACTTTATCTGATCGGAAAAATCAAATTTGCGCACGATAGTGATTTGAAGTTTTTGTCGGTTCCCCGCACGGTAATTGCTATCCTCGTATTTTCGTTCGTGGTGTACATGGTCCCGGGTATGTGGGGAGCACCCCTTAAATCTATCGCCGCGTTCCTACCCCCAATCGGCACACAGGATTTCGATATTTCCGCAGGCGTATCCAGCGGGTCCGCGACATCTACGGACGCAACAAGCCGTCGCCATTTCAGCCACTTTCACGATCGAGCGACGATTAAAGGCATGGACCCTTACTACGACTACGACGAAGCACTTGCAGCTGCCAAAGAACAAGGTAAACCATTGTTGGTTGATTTCACAGGTTGGAATTGTGTCAATTGCCGAAAAATGGAGGCCAATGTATGGTCTGACCCGGGGATCAAAGAAATGATCAATCAACAGTTTATACTGGCGGAGCTTTATGTAGACGATTATGACCTTAAATTACCTGAAAACGAGCAATATGTCTCGTCCACAGGAAAAAAGATCACAACTGTTGGCAGGAAGAATACGGATTTTCAGATCAGTAAATTCAACAGCAACTCACAACCGCTTTACGCCATGCTCGATGAGAATGAGGAACTTTTAGTCCCGACCAGCGGCGCAAATTACAACATTGACAGTTACCGCGCGTATCTTCAATCTGCGATTGACGCCTATGAAGCCAAAAAGTAGCTTTTGTGACATTTTTATCAAATAAAATAAGGTTTTCGGTATATTTGAGATATGAGCAACATTAAAAACATAGCGGTATTAACTTCAGGAGGTGACTCTCCCGGAATGAATGCGGGAATTCGCGCCGTCATCAGGACGGGCATCTATCATGGCGTCAACATGTTCGGCATACGCCGAGGATATGATGGCTTGGTTCAGGGGGAAATTCAACCCATGGACGCTAAATCTGTTGCCAATATTATTCAACGGGGTGGCACGATCCTTAAAACGGCAAGAAGTGATGAGTTCCGTACACCCGAGGGTAGAGAACGAGCCTACGACAACCTGAAAAAGCTGGACATTGGTGCCCTGGTTGTTATTGGCGGAGACGGAACGTTTACCGGAGCGTCAATCTTTCTAGAACAATTCGACATTCCGATCATTGGGATGCCGGGGACAATTGACAACGATTTGAGCGGAACCGATTTTACTATTGGTTACGATACGGCCATCAATACGGTCATTGACGCTGTCGACAAAATCCGTGATACTGCGGAATCTCACGATCGTTTATTTGTAGTAGAAGTCATGGGTAGGGACTCTGGTCTCATTGCGCTTCGTTCGGGGATAAGCACGGGTGCAGAGGCCGTATTGATTCCTGAACTTGAGGTGGATTACGATGCCATTATGAAACGGCTAGATAAAACCCGGAAAAACAAATCGTCTCGTATCGTTATCGTAGCCGAAGGCGATAAAGAGGGTGGAATGGTCGTCGCAGAAAAGATACAAGCAAACTTCCCCGCTTACGACGTTCGTCTATCGATACTGGGCCATATCCAGCGTGGCGGGAGTCCCACCTGCATGGACCGTGTTTTAGCAAGCCGGCTCGGCGTGGCGGCTGTCGAGGGTCTTTTAGAAGGCAGAAAAGGAGAAATGGTCGGATTAATCGGTGGCAATGTGCAGTTTACACCTTTTGGGAAAGCCATCAAGCACATTGACAAAATCAACACCAACCTCACACGAATTGTAGAGATTCTTTCCCTGTAAGATGATCCCCTTAAACGATAAAGAAGAGCTGCGACCGATCGGGTTGTAGCTCTTTTGCTTTTTTAGTTGTAAATTTTGCCCAGTCTGTTTTTTTTGCTAGCCCGCTTGTGTAACTTTGTTGAAAACACACACCATGCTCATACCGCAGCTCTATCAAATTTTCCTACAATACCCAACGATCTGTACCGATACGCGGTCGATCCAAAAGGGCTGCCTATTTTTTGCGCTCAAAGGGGCCAATTTCAACGGAAACCAATTTGCCGAGCAAGCCTTGCTGTCGGGAGCACAGTATGTAGTGGTCGATGATGAGCACTTTTACCGACAAGACGCACATTATATTTTGGTGGACGACGTCCTGCATACTTTACAATCGTTGGCGAGGTTCCACAGGGAACATCTCGCGATTCCCGTGATCGGAATTACCGGGACCAATGGAAAAACAACGACTAAAGAATTACTGTTGAGTGTGCTGTGCCAGAAATATAAAACCTTTGCGACCAAAGGCAACTTGAACAACCATATCGGTGTACCGCTATCTATTCTTTCCTTGACCTCAGACATCGAAATAGCGATTATTGAAATGGGAGCGAATCAGCTTCATGAAATTTCGCTGCTCTGCGATATGGCTCGCCCCACCCATGGTTTGATCACCAATGTAGGCAAGGCCCACTTGGAAGGATTTGGTTCATTCCAGGGGGTTAAAGAGGCCAAAAGTGAACTGTATGCCTTTCTACAACAACACGGCGGTACCGTTTTTATCCAAGGCGATAATGAACACTTGTTGGAAATGGCTACCGAACGGAATCTCGGGGAAATGGTTTCCTACGGGCTAAACTCAACAAATTACCTGCAAGGTGGGTTGATTGCGGCCGACCCCTATCTCCTGATTTATTGGGAACAAACGAATACGACCGTAAAACACGAAGTGCGGACGCATTTAACGGGCACCTACAACCTGGAGAACATGTTGGCTGCTGTAGTGATCGGTCTTTATTTCAAGCTTGACCCACAACAAATTAACCAGGGTTTGGCGACTTATCGGCCACAGAACAATCGTTCCCAAATAATCAGAACAGCGCGCAACCTCATTATCGCCGACTTCTACAATGCGAATGCCAGCAGTATGTCCGCAGCATTAGACAATCTCCAACAAATCCAAGGCGAACGAAAAGCGATTATTCTTGGTGATATGTTTGAAATGGGCGAGGAGAGTTTAGCAGAACATCAAATTTTGCGTGACAAAGCGTATCGACTAGGCTTTGATGCGCTATTTTTTGTTGGCCAAACATTCTACTCCATCCGAGATAATCAAGCGGAGTACTTTCAGAGCACAGAGGAGCTAGTCAATCGATTGGAAACACTCCCTTTGGTGGATCATACGATCCTATTAAAGGCCTCCCGCGGCATGGCCTTCGAAACATTAATGAAACTGTTATAATGCTCGATTTACAAGGGGTTCACCATATTGCAATTATCTGTAGCGATTATCACGTCTCCAAACACTTCTATACCGAGATATTAGGACTTGACATCATCCGAGAGACGTACCGTAAGCAACGCGATTCCTACAAATTGGACCTCGCGTGTCGCTCCCAATACGTCATCGAACTTTTCTCCTTTCCTGATCCGCCCAATCGCGCCAGCTTCCCCGAAGCACGAGGGTTGAGACATTTGGCTTTCTCGGTCAATGCTATTGAAGAGCAAATTCAAAAATTAAAGGAAAAAAATATTTCGGTGGAATCGATTCGACAAGATCCGACTACCGGGAAAAGATTTACATTTCTAGAGGATCCCGATGGTCTGCCCATCGAATTATATGAGCTTTAACCCTCAACGTCTAGGTTCAACGACTTTTCTTTCTTGATCAAATGATCCACACTGGTGTCGTTGAGGATCTGCAGCATCGCATTCCGAACCTCGACAAAGGTGTCTCGTATACCACAGGCATGTTCCTCCGTACATTCCTCACAGGAACGATAAAAGTTTAAACTCACGCAAGGGAGTAACGCAATAGGACCATCAATCAAGCGCATGATCTGAGAAAGGTAAATATCTTCGGGCGCCTTGTTTAGGCTATATCCTCCACCAGCTCCTTTTTTTGAGTACAAAATACCAGCGTTACGCATTTCCAATAGTATCTGTTCCAAAAATTTTTTCGGGATTCTTTCCTCCTCGGCGATCTTTCCAATCTGCATCGGTTGGTTCCCGTAATTCCTGCCCAGCACCATGAGTGCCTTTATCGCGTATTTTGTTTTTTTTGACAGCATAAGTAACCAATCGGTTCAAACAAGTTTGTTAATTCTTCCCTTCTTAAATCGGGAGCGTGTTTAAGGGTCTATTGAGCAAATTATGCCTGCCCATCCCCTTTCATATGAGGCTCCACCCTATATAAAGAGATACACCCCAGATAATCTATAGGCAAATATACCACTTTTTCTTTTAGGGCGAAGTTTCGCCCTGCCAATTGCTGAATCGGCAGAGTCCGAAACCGTTTTCCATAGGTATTCGGCAATTATTGGTGAAGCACATCCACGATAGGTGTCCCAATTGAACCATTCGGCTCCATCACATGCAGAAGTGCGGAAATCGTCGGCGCAATATCGGTTATGCGAACCGGGCGATTAGAATGTCCTGCCTGAATACCCCAGCCCATAAATACGAGCGGAATATGGGAATCGTACGGTGTCCAAGTCCCGTGGGTCGTCCCCGTAGAACGGGGGGTGCCGTCGTACCATTGCGGTTCAGTGATCACTTGAATAACACCGCTTCGTTTACGATGATACCCGTTGATCACTTTTTCTTTGATCGCTGTAGGCATCATCATGTCTGTACCGCTCTCCATATCCACGACATACGCCACTCCATCTTCGTGTTTTAATTGATCGATAATCAACGCTTTCACCTCGGATTCCTCGATCCCCTTCTCTTTGATGGCCGCATAATTCAAGTGTACTTGATAATTCAATAGACTAAGGACTAGGTTCTCAACACCAAACTCTTCTTGAAGCGACGCATTCATCTGGCGCAATATTTGACGGGAAAAGAAATAACCACCATTTCCTCGCTTATCCATAAAATAACGTGAGTTATACGAAGCGGCGTGATCTGCGGTCAGAAAGAACGTGTAATTACCTTCCCCAACTGTTTCATCTAAATAATTAAGAAATTTGGCTAAATCTTGATCCAAACGCAAATACACATCCTCAATTTCAACCGACGAGAGGGAATATCTATGCCCTACATAATCCGTTGCAGACAAACTTACACAGAGAAAATCGGTCGCCTGATCCGGATTTTTTCCTAAACTCTCGTTCTCGATTGCAGCTGTCGCAAAATCTAAAGTGAGGCTATTTCCATAAGGGGTAGATTTAATCAACTCATAACCTGCATCCTTCATCAACTCAGAGGTTTTCCTAGGAAAAGTTGGCGATTCCTCCCCTGCCCACCGTCCTTCGTAAATATTGTCATCCGCTATGCTATTCGTGGTATAGGTTTCGATCGGATACAACGTATTCCAATCTTGCTTGAGGTAGTGATCAGCCAGTTTCTCTTGGTTAAACCCATTGACCCAGGCGGGAAGCTTCTCCATATAATAGGTACTGGTAATCCAATTGCCAGAGTTCGCTTCAAACCAATAGGCCGCATCGGCAAAATGCCCGGCAGGAAGAATACCACCTCTATCTTTAATCGCCACTCCAACGACTTTAGATTTGAAGTTGGTCGCCAATTTCAACTGGTCGGTCACGGTCGAGGCCAACAGGTTTCTAGGCGATTGCTTTCCTTCTTTTCCGGTGGTGCCTACACCCGCCACTGCGTCGTCTTGTGTGCAATACATCGCTGTCCCTTCTTGTTGTTCAATCCAATCGTTTCCGGCGATTCCATGAATCGATGGGACACTGCCAGTATAGACCGAACTGTGACCGATGGCTGTGAAGGTGGGCACGTAATCGATGACCGTGTTCTCACAGGAAAAGCCCTCCCGAAGAAGGCGTTTAAATCCGTCTTCTCCATAACGGTCAGCAAATCGATACAAATAATCCCACCGCATTTGATCGACCATGAGTCCAATCACGAGTTTGGGTCGTTCAACTTGTGCCGATAGGACGCCGCAAGCACAAACGAGCAACATGGAAATACTTATTTTCTTTAGGTTGATCATGGATGAAGGTTTAAGTATTAACATTTAAGTGGCGTTTTAAGTAGGTACCGGTATAAGATTCCTTACAGGAAATCAAATCCTCTGGCGTCCCGGTGAAAACAACATGACCACCCAATTCGCCTCCTTCGGGACCGATATCAACGACCCAATCCGCAGATTTGATCATATCCAGGTTGTGTTCGATAACCAATACCGTGTTTCCCAGTGCAATCAATGCATTAAATGCTTTAAGCAATTTATCAATGTCGTGAAAATGCAAGCCGGTTGTCGGTTCGTCGAATATAAATAGCGTCTTTTTCTGGTTGTTTCCTTTGATCAAAAATGACGCGAGCTTGATCCGCTGCGCTTCTCCACCGGAGAGGGTGCTGGAGGATTGTCCCAATTTCACATAACCCAATCCCACTTCCTGTAGCGGCAACAATTTTTGGAGAATTTTATTCTGGTCTTCAAAAAAGTCAATGGCCTCATCTACGCTCAGATCCAAGATATCAGCGACCGATTTTTCGCGATAGGTCACATCTAAAACATGTTGTTTGAAACGCTTTCGATCACAGGCTTCACAAGGCAGTACAATATCGGCCATAAACTGCATTTCAATTTTCACAAAACCCTCACCTTGACACGTTTCACAGCGCCCTCCATCAACATTAAAAGAAAATGCAGCAGGCTTCAGACCGTTGGCTTTGGCCGCCGGCAGCGACGCATACAACGCTCGAACCTCATCCCAAGCCTTGACATAAGTCACGGGATTTGATCGCGAAGATCGACCAATCGGGTTTTGATCCACCATTTCAACCTGTTCGATACTGGTAACCGATCCTTCGAGTTGATCGTATTGTCCAGTTTGTTCTCCAGAATAGGACCCAATCGCTTTTTGTAAAGCGGGGTAAAGTATCCGTTTGACCAGAGAGGTTTTGCCCGACCCAGACACCCCGGACACCACGGTAAACACATGGAGTGGGAAGTCGACATCGATGCTTTTCAAGTTATTTTCTCGTGCCCCCATTACCCGGATACTTTCGGTCCACTTTCGTCTAGTTTTAGGAACTGCAATGGCCCGTTCGCCGATCAAATATTGACCGGTTAAACTTTTGGGATCTTGAAGAATTTCTTCGAAGGTGCCTGCAAACACAAGCTCACCGCCGTTAATTCCGGCCTCTGGACCAATATCAATCACGTAATCGGCTGCTTCCATCATTTCTTGCTCATGTTCCACCACAATTACGGTATTTCCCGCATCACGCAGGGATTTCAAAACGGTAATTAGCCGTTGAGTATCCCGAGGATGCAATCCAATGCTTGGTTCATCCAACACATAGATGGAGCCTACTAAAGAACTTCCTAATGATGTCGCCAGGTTAATCCGTTGGGACTCTCCTCCTGAAAGACTGTTACTAAGTCGATTCAATGTCAGGTAATTTAGTCCTACATCAGCTAAAAACTGTAATCGGTTGATGATCTCGGCCAGCAGTCGTTTTGCAATAATTGCCTCACGTTCGTTAAGCTGCAATTCAGAAAAAACCGCCAATACTTGATCAATTGGCTTCAACACCAAATCGGTAATTGAATATTCCTGAATTTTAACATACGACGCATCTTCTCGTAAACGGGTTCCTTTACACTCAGGACACGTGGTTTTGCCTCGGTAGCGGGAAAGCATTACGCGATACTGGATCTTATAGGTTTGCTCTTCGAGTTCTTTAAAAAAGGCATTCAGCCCTCCGAAATACTTGTTCCCTGTCCACAACAAGTCTTGTTGGGCTTTCGTTAAGTCACTAAAATATCGGTGAATTGGGAAGTCAAACTTGACCGCATGACGGACTAATTTCTCTAGCCAAACACCCATTTTTTCGCCACGCCACGGTGCAATAGCCCCGTCGTAAACTGACCGACTTTTATCTGGCACAACTAGATCTGGATCAATTCCTATAACTTTACCGTAGCCCTCACATCGTCTGCAAGCGCCATACGGGTTATTGAAACTGAAAAAATTAGGGCTGGGTTCTTCAAAGGTTATACCGTCTAGCTCAAAACGGTCGGAGAAGGGAAGGTGTTCTCCCGCTACTTCGGCCACACAAGTGCCCTTTCCCTCGAAATAAGCTGTTTGTATCGAATCTGCTAATCGGCTTAGCGTATCTTCCTGTCGGTCAATACGTAGTCGATCAATCACGATCATTACTTCATGCTTGGACAGCGAAGAATTAGCCACTTGGCTGTTCTCAATAATACCCTCGATCTTTTGCACTTCACCATCGAACAGCACCCGAACGAATCCCTTCTGTAATAGCAACGACAATTCCTCTTTAAGCTTACGGTCATTCACTGCGATCAGCGGACTGTAAATCGTAATCATACTGTCTTCAGGGAATTGCTGTAGTCGGTCGACAATCGAGCTGACGGTGTCTTTGGTCACCTCCTCTCCTGAAACCGGAGAGTACGTGCGACCAATACGCGCATATAATAATTTGAGATAATCGTATATTTCCGTGGAGGTGCCTACCGTCGATCTGGGATTACTTGAAATGACTTTTTGCTCGATCGCGATAGCCGGTGCAATCCCCTTAATGTAGTCCACATCAGGCTTATTCATCCGACCCATAAATTGTCTGGCATACGAAGAAAGACTTTCTACATAACGCCGTTGCCCTTCGGCGTATAAGGTATCGAAAGCTAAAGACGATTTCCCGGAACCAGACATTCCGGTAATGACCACCAGCTGATTCTTTGGGATGTCGACATCAATACTTTTTAGATTATTGACCCGCGCACCTTTAATCTGCACATGTGTTTTTGGATGATGGATTGCCTGTTTCTGCATAACCCCCAAAGTTAGGGAAATCTATCGAAAAGATCTCCGAAGAGGGAACAAAAATCCCGTGACCGTCGCGAACGTAAAGAGCTTAGCGCGGAA
The DNA here is from genome assembly GCA_052092145.1 of Sphingobacterium sp. GTDB lineage: Bacteria > Bacteroidota > Bacteroidia > Sphingobacteriales > Sphingobacteriaceae > Sphingobacterium. Next base: position 74,850 of record JBQDCW010000009.1, read on the forward strand.
GTTCTTCTGGTCGGTCCATACGATACTTTGTCGCCGTTATGGCCTCTAAAAAAGCGGCGACCTGACGGATCTCTTCTTGACTTAGATCCAACTCCTTCATCAAGGGGTCTACCCGAGGGTGCATCGGGTCTGCCAGTTCCTCAGCCGTCTTTGGGTTGTTCATGCCCATACCGCTGTTATACATATTCAATACACCAATAATATTATCAAAAAGGCCATTATGCATCCAGGGATCTGTATTCATCACATCCCGTAGAGAAGGTGTACGGAATTTGCCAACATCTTCGGGGTTTCCGGTAAACTCATAGCGCCCCAAATCCTCATATTTACGTTGAAAATAGGTCAAACCAATATTATGAAAGTCCTCATCGGTGAAATATTCTCCGTGATGACAATTCATGCAGCGGGCCTTGGTTCTGAACAAATGGAGGCCAGCAACTTCATCGTCCGTCAACGCGTTATATTTTCCGTCCATAAACGCATCGAAGCGACTGCGTCGACTGATCAGCGTACGTTGGAACGCGGCTAATGCGGACATGATCTCGGGCATGGAGAAGTCTTCCTCGCCGAAGGCTTCCCGAAACAATTTCCGGTAACCTCCAATAGCCTTAAGTTTTGGCACCAATTTGCTTAAATCCATAGCCATCTCGTTATGAGCCTCTATGGGACTGAGTGCCTGTTCTTCCAAACTATGCGCTCGTCCGTCCCAAAACATGGTTTTACGAGCATGCACATTTAACAATGAAATCGTATTCCGTGCACCCACTAAGTGATCGTGCCCAACAGGGACTGTAGCGTGGTCCGCCCATGAAGTTTGCGGGTTATGACAGGAGCTACACGAAATTTGATTGGAACCGGATAAAATAGGGTCGAAAAACAGCATCTTACCCAAAGCGACCTTAGGTTGCTCCATCAGCTTAAAATAGCTGGCGTCCAATTTTGGTAGAGATTTGAATTCTTCCCAGTTAACGCCACTATCGATTTCTGGAGGTGGCCATTGCTCAACAGGCTTGCTATAAAGAGTCCTAAGATCCGAAGGACCAGTACCGGCAAGAAAAGCGGTACACATAACCGTCAGACCTAAAACTAATCCTATTATCATCAATCTTCTCATAGCTGCTATCTACTCAATTCCGGCAAAGTTAATTATTTTATTCGAGGACATCGATCTAATCCGTATCGGTCTCCTCTTGATCATTTGTGAGCCGAGTGAGCAACTTCTCAACTTCTTCTTCCGAGTCGGTCAATTTTGCTTTGCACACGGCTAAAAGATCAGATGCTCGGCTGATTTTCTTCGTTAATTCGTCGACGGCAATATGCCCCGTCTCAATTTCCAAAACAATGGCTTGCAATTCATCGAATGCCTCGGTATAACTCAAATTATTTTCCATTTTGCTCTGTTTTTAAAATGACCTTTGATCGAACTATTCCATCTTCGAGTTGAATGTCCAACTCCGTGTTTAGGGGAACTTGCTCTAATTTATGCACCGACTGACCCGCTACACGAACAATACTAAAGCCTCGGCGGAGCAAATGCACGGGATCAGCTACCGCTAAAATACGTTCCAGATGTTTAAGATGGGTCTTTTCACGCTTAATAGTCGTACGCGCCGCCTGGTCTAGTCGGCCTTTCTGCGCGCGAAGCTCTGCATGCTGCTGAAGCAATAAAGTCTTAGCGCTCCAGCTAATTTTCGAGGTTTGCCTTTCCAATTGGTCATGATGTTCAGCGAAGAGACCTCGAGCAGATTGGACAAGTTGTTCTTCGGCCCGGTTGGTTAGGAGTGAAAATGCATGAAACTTTTGCAAGACGAAATCAGCGAGTTCGCTCGGCGTAATGGCATTGATATGCGCCACCATTTCCGTCACGGTCTCGTTGGTCGAATGTCCGATCCCCGTTAATACGGGCAAGGGGAAGAGTGCGACGGCCTTCGCCAATCGATAATGATTGAAGGACGTTAAGCCCACCTCCGCGCCTCCGCCTCGAATAATGGCAACCGCATCATATTGTGCTAACCGAGATGTAATAATCTGCAACTGTCCAAGTATGGCCTCGATGGATCTTTCTCCTTGTAGAATGGCTGGATAGAGTGTGGTTTCTAACCGATAGCCCCAGGGATTTTTCTGAACAATCTTATAAAAATCGGATAGGCCCTTGCTGGTTTCAACCGATATAATCGCCAGTCGCTTCGGCACTAAAGGGAAAGCCAACGCTTTATTGGCTTGAAAAATGCCTTCTCGCTTTAACGCTCCGATACTCGCTCGCTTCTCCTTCTCCAGCTCTCCCAAAACGAAGGCCGGGTCAATATCCACGATACGTAAACTAAGTCCGTAGAGTGGGTCGTAGGTGATGTTGGCTTGAAACAGAATAGTAATCCCTTCACTCAGCGGCTCATCTAAGATTTCCATGAACTGCTTGTTTATGCGCTGATAGTCGCCTTTCCAAAGAATAGATCGCATCTCCGCTAGGACTTTGCCGTCACGCTTTTCCACTAATTCCGGAAAGCAATGTCCGGAATGTGTATAATGATTAAGTTTATTCATTTCGGCCTTGATCCAATAACTGCTGCGATAGCGTTCCGCTATCGTTTTCTGAATACTTTTAGCAACTTCCAGCAACGTAAACACCGTTTTATTGGCAACTTGTTCGGGCATAACCCAAATATACGTATTTATTACATCGGCCTGGTGCAGGTTTCTGCGTTTTTTACTACATTTACAGCTATCAGATCACTGCTTATGACACGTGCAATAAACCTATTTTTAATTTTAATTTGTTTGCTGGAACCCGGGTATGCGCAATACAGACAAAATCAGTCCAACCTAACTCAGTTACTCGTCAATCGAAACAATGTCATTCCATTTACCCGATTGGATGACCGGAAAATCGCCGTTATCACGAACGATAGCGCAAGTTTCGAAACGTTTATTAACCAACTGAAGCGCTATGGTGAGGTAACAAGTTTTGGGTTTGAACACTACGACGAGGACACAAAATATTACAACACGCTTATCATTGCTGGCGATATCGAGGATTTAGGCCCCAATCATCTAGCCCTGGCTCTACATTCGGCGGTGAATAATAAAGACGTCATTCTTTCTCTTTTTGGCCCCCAAAGAGATTACAGTCAGATTGGTCTCAGCCCGACCAATCTGGGGCGATTTACAAGTATAATTCAAGGTCCTTCGTCCCAGCCGGAGATACAGAAACAGGCCGCAATGTCAATTTTCGGCGGCATGAGAATTACGCAAGGTGCTATCAAAACGGAACAAAGCAGATTACAATATAGTGATGGGAAGCAGTCGGGGCTAGACCTGGGCAGAATGACTCTTTTGATTGACGCCATTGCGGAAGATGCTATTCAGCAACACGCAACGCCAGGCATGATGGTCATGGCGGTGAAAGGAGGGCAGGTGATTTTCGAAAAAGCTTACGGCCACCACACCTACGCCAAGACGCGCAAAAACAGCATCGATGATATTTATGATTTAGCCTCAATCAGCAAGATTGCAGGTACAACGCCTGTCATCATGCACCTGCAAGAACAACAGGTCATCAGCCTCGATAGCACCATGGGCCACTACCTATGGCAAGCCAAGGAAAGTAACAAAGCGCAGACCAGTCTTCGGACAGTCTTGCTACATGAAGGCGGTTTCACACCCTTTATTCCTTTTTATCGTCATCTCAAATCAGGGGATTTGCAACACGTACCGTCGGAAACGCACCAGGTTCAAGTGTCTGATAATGCCTTTCTACGGAACAACTATTATCGCGACGTGATGTGGCCGGAGATGTTAAGCTCCCCGGTAAAACCAATCGGCAATTATGTGTATTCTGACATCAGCATGTATGTCATGAAGGAAATCGCTGAACACGAAACTGCGACACCGATCGAGGAATACGTACAACAAATTTTATATCGACCGATTGGCATGAAAACAGCAGGATATCTCCCCCGAACACGTTTTGATCGTGACCGTATTGTTCCCACTCAAAATGACACGGCTTTTCGAAAAGAGCTCCTGCAGGGTTTTGTACATGATGAGGGGGCTGCGATGGCTGGGGGGGTCGCGGGACATGCTGGCCTGTTCGCCTCCGCAAATGATCTGGCGATCTATGGACAATTGCTTCTAAACCGTGGTGAATATGGTGGCGTTCACTACTATAAACCAGAAACCGTAGACTTATTTACATCCAAACAATCGGCTACCAGTCGTAGAGGACTCGGGTTCGATCGACACGACCCAAGGCCTGAGGTAGCGTATCCTTCTAAATTGACAAATAATTCTGTGTTTGGACATACCGGATATACCGGAACCTGTATATGGATGGATCCGGCCAATCAGTTGATCTATATCTTCCTGTCAAATCGAGTACATCCGCAGGTCTCTGATAAAATCTATGATTTGAACGTTCGCAGCAGAATTCAGGATGTGATCTACGAAACGATCGCTAACGCTAAATAAAACTCAATGTTACGCAAACTATTATCCATCGGCTGCTGGACCTGTATCGTGGTCAACGCAGTTGCACAAGACCACGTCCAGCTTCACAAAAGCCTAACGATCGTCGACGGACACAACGATGTCATCATCTCGAGCATCCTAAAGGGCCGAGATATTGGCAGCCGACTTTCTCAAGGCCATACGGATATCCCTCGGCTGCTTGAAGGCGGCCTCGACGTACAAGTCTTCGCAGTATGGTCCAATGACAAAAAATGGGAACAGGGCGCTTTTCAACACGCCAACGATCAGATTGACGCGCTTGAAAAGGTGTTAAATGAAAATTCCGATAAAATCGAACTGGCTCGCCAACACTCAGATATTGAAAAAATCAATGCGAAAGGTAAAATAGCAGCGGTTATTGGCATTGAAGGAGGTAACATGATTGAAGAAAACATGGATTACCTCGAAAAACTTCACCAAAGGGGCGCCATCTATCTGACGCTCACTTGGAATTATAATTTGCCTTGGGTAACCGCCGCCGCGGAGACAAAAGAGGGCGAGCAAGCGCAGGGCCTTTCCGCACATGGCAAATCCATTATCCGAAAAATGAACGAGCTAGGGATGATGATTGATCTGTCGCACAGCAGTAAACAGACCTTCTACGATGTGCTGGAAATAAGCTCCAAACCGGTTTTGGTCTCCCATAGCAACGCCGCAGCGTTGACCCCTCATTTTAGAAACCTAGATGATGCCCAACTCGCCGCATTAAAAAAGAACGGTGGTGTTATAGGCGTGAACTTCTATTCGGATTTCCTGGATTCTGGATATGCTCAGCGAGTTAAAGAGCTATCCCTGAAAACACCAGCAACAGCCCAAGTTGGCGAAGAAGAACCGTCAATCGGAGAGCTGTACCGCCGTCTAAGCCCCGCAGATCAGCACCAGGCCAACACCTCATTGGAGCAGCTTTTACGCCATATTGATTATCTCGTCAATCAAGTAGGCATCGATCATGTCGCTATCGGCTCCGATTTCGATGGTATTGAATCGCCGCCGCAAGGTTTGGAAGATGTGTCTAAGTTTCCATTACTAACCAAAGCACTAATGGAGCGGGGCTATAGCCAAATGGAGGTCGCTAAGATTATGGGCGAGAATTTTCTTCGCATTTGGAAGGAAAATGAAAACTAGCGTAAGACCGTATGGGGTTAATCGGTTTGTTTAAAACAGCAACAGCCAGCATTAGCTGGCTGTTGTTGTTCAGTTTATCGAGAATATCGGAACTGTTGTCGGTCCATCATTCCCATTTGAGATTTCATCAATTTAATTTGCTCATCAAGCAACTTATTTTTGTCTGCTTTTTTCGCTTCCGCAAGAAGCTTCTCGGCTTCCCGTTTATTTCGTTTTGCCATCGCAATTCCTGCCAAGCTGAGTTTAGCTAATGCCACGTTATGATCCATATGCAAGCCCATGGATAACGCTTTCTTGAAAAACTTCTCGGATTGAAGAGGAGCTCGCTGCGATTCGATCAAACCAAACAGCATATGATAATAGCCATGTTGCGCCGAAATCAGTTCCGTTTGGTAATTTCTTATTTTTTTAAGCCACCGTTCCGCTTTATCCATCCGCTCCTTCCGTAGGAACCATTGTGCGATCAGCATCTTTTCGTTGAAAAACACGGTAACCCAAGCTAGAATAGTGACCAGAATGGCCAGAATACCCCATCCCCAATGTCCCGTCCAGAACAGCGCTACAGTTCCAAAAACCATCACACTACAGATTATGATTCGTATTATATTTGACATATGAAAAAGTTATACTTTGAGTTTGCAAATATCGGTTAATTTACGGGTTAATCCAACCAAACAGGTTGGATTAATGCAAAATTATCAATCGTTTAACAAAAACGACCCTTGTAAAATGGCAGGGCTCGTCGCGCCTTAATTTCCAAAATAATTGGCTAATTTCGTGTTGAGCGGTCGATCGCTAATCCAAATCGCATACTTTTTTTTGGAAACAGCGAGATCAACACACACAAAACTCCATGACAGCAAAATACGACAGATCTTGGCAAGCCATTTTGCACCCCTTATTCCAAACAAATGTATTCAGGGAACTATCCGCCTTCGTTGAGAAAGAACGAGCGGTCTACACCGTTTACCCGCCCAGAGACTTGGTTCTTAACGCCTTCCAGTTGACACATTTTGACCATTTGAAAGTCGTTATTCTAGGACAAGATCCTTATCATGGATCGGGACAGGCTCATGGTCTGTCTTTTTCAGTTCCCAGGGGAATAGCAATTCCTCCCAGCCTTCGCAACATTTACACAGAACTTTGCCACGATATTCCTGGTTTTAATTATCCAGACCATGGCGATCTGAGAAAATGGGCCGAACAAGGTGTGCTGTTATTGAATGCGACCTTGACCGTTCAGGCGCACATGGCGGGTTCACATCAGAAAAAAGGTTGGGAATACTTTACCGATCAAATTATTCGATCTATTTCGGACAAAAAAAAGGGCGTCGTTTTTATGTTGTGGGGAGCCTACGCCAAAGAAAAGAGAGCATTAATCGATGCGAACAAACATTTGATTCTACAGGCAGTCCATCCGTCCCCGCTCTCGGCTTATCGCGGATTCTTTGGGTGTGCACACTTTTCACAAGCGAACACCTACCTAAAAGAAAATCATTCTCAGACCATCGATTGGCAGCCTTCGTATTAAATTAACCTAGGCATATCGTTCAGCCAAACTTTTGACCCGATAGGATTCCAGAGGAAGCACTTCGAGGTGGTCGATCTTAATCTTTTTCCCCTGTTGCGTAATATGTGTAAAAAGCAAATGGCTATCGTAGGCGATCTCCCATTCTTCCTGGAGATCAATGGGTTGGCTTGGTTCACCCAAAACCACATACTCGATTTGTCCCTTGGTATTGTAACGGCTAATTTCCAGTTGACCATTCTGCTTATCCTCAAGAGCATACCAGGCCCCATCGCCCACTCCTCCTAAATATTTAGCATGGGTGGGGACCGAAATTGGTTTTGATCCGTATTCGACAGCACCGATAATCAAGTCGTTCGGCAATAAGCTAGCTCTACTCGTATAAACATTGTCTCCCAGCTGTTTGAGCAAAAACAAAAATGACTGCCAGCGATTCATGCGAAATGTTCTCAGCCCCTCCTCAGGTGTATAACTGGTCATCTTGCGAGAGCGACAAACGTTCACCAAATTACTCACTGGGCTTGCCTTAAAAGTTTCCGGCAGATTAATCCCGTGCCAAAAATGGTAGGTTAGTGACGATTTTATCAACATTCTGGTGATGAAACGCGAACAATTGTTATTATTTCTTGCCACTGCACCGTATGGAAAGGTGCCTTCTAGCACACATTGATCACCATACGCTTTGGCCACACTAAAATTGACGCCCTTAGCAATACTAAAAAACAGACGGCCCTCCCCATACATGGCGTGCTTGAGATCTTCGAAATGTCGGATTATTTCTTCAATATTTTGAATTTCTCCGTTCTGAATAACGGCTTTAACTTTGACGGCTAATAACGGATCGGAATCTTTGGATCGGGCGCGCCCGTAACCTCGGGGAGCGATGTAGCGACCGAAATCATAAAAACACATTTCCCCAGATCGATGATTCACGATAACTACCCCAGTATGTCCCACCTTGAAATTCAGGTTTTTGACGATCCCCAATTTCTTGAAAAACATCATCCATTTTTCGTCACCACGTATAGTGGCATCAGGCCAAGTTAATATAATTGCGAAATCTCGATAATCCATGCTCGGAATTAATATTCTAGCGGTACAATTGGTTCCTTTTTACTCGTCGACATAATCATCATCGTCTGAAAGGTCTTCACAACCGGTATTTTGGAAATTTTCTCCATAATTACAGCCTCGTATGCTTTGATATCCTTCACATACACTTTCAAGATAAAGTCACAATTGCCAGTCACATGATGACACTCGGTCACCTCGGGAATGGCGCGCACTGCTTCTACAAACTCAGGTATTGCATTGTGGGTGTGAAAATCAAGCGAAATCTGAATAAAAGATTTGATCCCTAACCCCAGCTTTTCTTCGTCTACAAAAGCATGATAGCTCTTAATAAACCCAGAATTTTCGAGCTTCCGAACGCGCTCTAATGTTGGGGCTGGTGAAAGCCCGATATTGGTTGCTAACTGCAGATTTGTAATCCTTCCGTTTTCCTGGAGGAGTTTTAGTATCTTTAAGTCCGTTTTATCAGGCTGGTAAGACATAGGCTATTCAATAAAATAAAGGATCGATAAATATACAATATTTTATTTGGTTTCGCACAAACCTGCCTCCTGAATAGAAAAAACTATTATCCGATAGCTAATATCTATTTCTGTTAGAAATAGATATTGATTTTAACTATATAAATCACCCGATTGTCATATTGTAAATTCGCAAAATCGCTTTAACTGCATCATAAGTGACTTTTGTTGTTTTTTTTTCAAAAACTCTACCCTAACACTTTAACCTAGCTCCTTTTCTGCATTTTTAGTCGTAACTTTGCAAATCAAAACCATGGGCACACAACCCATAGATAATAGTGGAGAGATATGAGCACCAAAGACGACGATTTATTAAAAGAGTTAGAGCTCGAGGAGTATAAGTACGGTTTTACGACGGATATCGAAATGGAGGTCGCCCCTGTAGGGCTCAATGAAGACACCGTTCGACTAATCTCGAAAAAGAAAAACGAACCCGAGTGGCTACTAGAATGGCGCCTTAAAGCGTACCAACACTTTCTTAAGATGAGTATGCCTAGTTGGCAAAACTTCGAAACACCTGAAGTTGACCTACAAGGTATTTCTTATTATGCAGCGCCCAAACCCAAAAAACAGCTGGACAGCTTGGATGAAGTTGATCCAGAATTACTGGATACATTCGCCAAACTGGGCATACCGTTAAACGAACAAAAAGTTTTGGCCGGCGTCGTTGCGGTAGATGCCGTTTTCGACTCCGTTTCTGTAAAAACAACCTTTAGAGAAACCCTAAAAGAGCAGGGTGTTATCTTTTGTTCTTTTGGTGAAGCAGTCCAAGATCACCCCGAACTCGTTAAACAATATCTAGGAACCGTGGTTCCTCAAACAGATAATATTTTCGCAGCCTTGAATTCTGCGGTATTTTCGGATGGTTCCTTTGTGTACATTCCGAAAGGGGTACGTTGCCCAATGGAACTATCGACCTATTTCCGAATTAATGCTCAGAATACCGGACAGTTCGAGCGCACACTAATCATCGCAGAAGATGATTCGTATGTTTCTTATTTGGAAGGTTGCACGGCCCCTATGCGAGATGAAAACCAACTTCATGCGGCAGTGGTGGAGCTAGTTGCCATGAAAAGCGCGGAAATCAAATATTCGACTGTCCAGAACTGGTATCCTGGGGATAAGGACGGAAAAGGTGGAATTTACAACTTTGTCACCAAAAGAGGAATCTGTAAAGGTGACCATTCCAAGATTTCCTGGACACAAGTTGAAACCGGCTCCGCTATTACTTGGAAATATCCTGGCGTAATTTTAAAAGGTGATCATTCCGTTGGTGAGTTTTACTCGGTCGCCATGACCAGGAACAAACAGGTGGCAGACACCGGCACAAAAATGATACACTTGGGTAAAAATACCCGTTCAAAGATTATTTCAAAAGGAATATCCGCCGGAACCAGCCATAACAACTATCGTGGGTTGGTAAAAATTGGCCCCAAGGCAGATAACTCTAGGAACTTCACGCAGTGTGATAGTATGTTGATTGGAGATCGTTGTGGCGCGCACACCTTCCCGTATATTGAGACCAAAAACAAATCAGCGTTACTGGAACACGAAGCCACGACCTCAAAAATCGGGGAAGATCAAATATTTTATTTGACCCAGCGTGGAATTGACCCTGAAAAAGCCGTGGGCTTGATTGTCAATGGTTATGCGAAAGAGGTATTGAATCAATTACCAATGGAATTTGCCGTAGAAGCGCAAAAATTATTGGCGATTTCATTAGAAGGATCAGTAGGATAAAAAACGATATTTGAATTGGGCGATATCCCAGTACACAATATACAACAGAATGAATATGTTAAGCATTAAAAATTTGCATGCGTCTATCGACGATAAACAAATATTAAAAGGATTAAACTTAGAAGTTAAACCAGGAGAAATCCACGCGATCATGGGTCCCAATGGGGCTGGAAAAAGCACATTAGGAAATGTGCTTGCTGGTCGGGAAGCTTACGAAGTAACCGAAGGTGAGGCCTTTTTGGATGGTGTGGATCTATTGGATCTTTCTCCAGAGGACCGTGCACGTGAGGGGCTATTCTTAGCGTTCCAGTATCCAGTAGAGATTCCAGGAGTATCCAATATCAACTTCTTAAAAACAGCTATCAACGATATTCGTGAGTACAAAGGACTCCCTCCGATTGAAGCTAAAGAATTCTTACAACTGGTGAAGGACAAACAAAAACTAGTGGAATTTTCGGCAAGCCTGACCAATCGCTCGCTGAACGAAGGTTTCTCCGGTGGTGAAAAGAAACGCAATGAGATTTTTCAATTGGCAGTTTTAAACCCAAAACTTGCCATTTTGGATGAAACCGATTCGGGACTTGATATTGATGCGCTTCGTATTGTCGCCAAGGGAGTGAACCAACTTCGCTCACAAGGGAATGCGTTCGTCGTCATCACCCACTACCAACGCTTATTGGATTACATTATTCCCGATTATGTCCATGTGTTGAACGATGGTCGCATCGTGAAATCCGGACCGAAGGAATTGGCTTTGGAGCTGGAGGAAAAAGGATACGAGTGGTTGCGTGAGATAGAGACGCAAAATGCCTAAACAGGCGGATTGACAAATGAATTGAGGTAATGAGCGGATTGACAACAAACAATATGAGTACATTAGTAGAAAACTCCTTATACGAACAGTTGGCCAGCACGTTCCAAGAACTGGAAACGAGCAATGACACCACTGCCGTGAAATCGCAAAGAGAAGAGGCTTTCGCCCGCTTTGTCGAACTTGGCGGCTTTCCTACTGTTAAGAATGAGGATTGGAAATACACCAATATCCATCGTTTAATTAGTAAAAGCTATGTGCTGAATCAAGACGTCGATGTTTCGGCAATAGATCTTAGCGCAGCGGACATCCCTGGACTTGATGCACACCGCATCGTGTTGGTCAATGGACAATACGTGTTGGCTTTTTCATCCCTTGATGATGAAATTGGACTCACCGTAAAGCCTATTGAAGAGGGACAAGAAGAGCCTGCGTTTCAGCAACATTTTGCGCAGCATGCTGACGCAACCGACAGCGCAATGGTTGCTTTAAATACGGCACTTCACACCTCTGGACTGTATCTTGAAATCAATGCGAACAAAATCGTTTCTAAACCCATTCAGATTGTTCACGTTGCAACAGGCGATCAAGATTTCTTTGTACAAACCAGAAACTTAGTTGTTGTCGGAAAAAATGCCGAGGTCGAAATCATTGAAAGTTTTATCAGCTTGGATGGCCCGGCCCAAAACTTAAACAACAAAGTAACAGAGATTGTGGTCCAGGAAAACGCAAAAATGCAGCACTATTACCTGCAATTAGCGGACGTTAACAGCCACTATATCAACCACGTCGAGATTTACCAAGAACAATATAGCTTATACAACAACTACAACTGCAATTTCCCAGGAGTTGCATTTGTCCGTAATGATTTCAACGTCCGTTTAGACGCCGAAAATGTAGAATCTCACCTGTACGGGATAAACCTGCTCGCTGATGAGCAATTCGTTGACAACCACACGGTGGTGGATCATATGAAGCCAAATTGTGAGTCCTATGAGTGGTATAAAAATATCCCTCAGGATAAATCAATAGCGGTTTTTAACGGAAAAATATTTGTGCGAGAAGACGCTCAAAAAACCAATGCTTTCCAACAAAACAACAACATGTTGATCGGTGATCAGGCGACGGTATATACCAAACCGCAATTAGAGATCTTTGCAGATGATGTGAAATGTTCTCATGGTTGTACTATGGGACAATTTGATGATGAAGCATTATTTTACCTGCGTTCTCGTGGGATCAGTGAAGAAAGTGCCCGCACGCTATTAGTGCATGCCTTTGCTTTCGACGTGACCTCCCGTTTCTCTAACGAGGTGATTAGAAACCACGTAGAGAAGTTAGTTGAAAAAGGATTAGAAAGATAATAAATAGTAGTGTAGTTTTCAAAAGCGTCTTGGTTTAGTCTGAGACGCTTTTTCCGTTTGCGGTCAGCTCCAAAGGTAAAGGTGTTCAAGTTGATTATGACCGCTCCTGTGTTTGGATACATTTTCCTCCAGAACGAGAAAAGCAGTTCCGAGGACATAAAGCACAAAAAAAAACCTCCGGTTGAGGAAGTTCTTTGGAGCGAAAGACGAGATTCGAACTCGCGACCCCAACCTTGGCAAGGTTGTGCTCTACCAACTGAGCTACTTTCGCTTGAGGTGATACAAAAATACAACTTTACTTTATGCTTAGCAACATTTAAAACGGAAAAATTGTGATTTTTTCGGTCCGCCTGCTATAATAGGTTACGTTTTTGCAATTGCATCAATACAATTGATTCCATCTATTGCCGCCGATACAATCCCCCCAGCATATCCCGCTCCTTCTGCACAAGGGTACAAGCCAACCACTTGTGGATGCTGCAGGTTCTGTTGACTTCTTGGAATTCGCAGCGGTGATGACGTTCGTGACTCTACCCCAACCAAGATTGCCTCGTTCGTATAATATCCTTTCATCTTCCTTCCGAACAAAGGTAAAGCACGCCGAAGCGAACGGGCGATAAAATCCGGAAGCAATTCGTTTAGATCCACCGACTTTGTGCCCGGTTTGTAGGAGTTATTCGGAAGATCTTGGGAAACTTTGCGTGCTACGAAATCGACCAGCCGTTGTGCCGGAGCAACTAGGCTACCTCCGCCAAATTCAAAAGCTCTTCGTTCTATTGCGCGCTGGAAGTCCAACATCGCCATCGGATTTTTATCCGCTTGGGGAACGTCACTTAAATTAACTTGTATAACGGTACCGGAATTGGCATGAGGATTATTTCTTTTGGATGGGGACCAACCGTTAACCACAATTTCATTCTCATCCGTGGCACATGGAGCGATCACGCCTCCGGGACACATACAAAATGAAAACACTCCTCGCCCGTTTACTTGTTCCACCAGGGTATAATAAGCCGGTGGAAGATTCTCAGGCCGTACCGAACAATGATACTGCGCTTGATCGATCAACTCTTGCGGATGCTCAATACGTACACCCATCGCCAGAGGTTTAGCCTCGAGCAACCAATTTTTCTCAAAAAACAGCTGATATATATCCCGGGCTGAATGTCCAGTTGCTAGCACGACATGTTCTGAACGAATGGTTCCGTCTTGGGTTAAAACACCTTGTATTTTTCCGAAGGGCGCTAAGATATCGATCACTTTAGTATCAAAGATCACCTCTCCACCCTGCTCTATAATACGTTCCCGGATTCGCTCAATAATATGTGGCAATTTATTCGTTCCGATGTGTGGACGCGCGTCTACCAAAATATCAGCTGGCGCGCCGTGCTCAACAAATACGGAGAGCACCTTCTGGACGTCTCCTCTTTTGTCGCTACGTGTGTAGAGCTTTCCATCGGAATACGTGCCGGCCCCGCCTTCGCCAAAACAGTAATTCGACTCGGGGTTAACCAACCCGTCTCGATTGATTTTTGCCAAATCTCGACGTCTATCCTTCACGTTCTTCCCTCTTTCCAGCACGATTGGCCTAAACCCTAACTCGAGGCAGCGATAGGCGGCAAAAAGCCCAGCTGGTCCAGCCCCCACTATAATAACGACTGGAGCATCACGCACGTTTTTTAATGTACTCACGTGCTGCGGGAGACGAACCGGTTCATCGATAAAAAAAACGACGCGGAGCCGATACACCACCTGCTTAGCACGCGCATCAATTGAACGTTTGCGAACGAGAAACCCTTGTATCCGCTCTGCGGGCATTTGTAGCGCCTTAGCACCTTGCTGAAGGATGTGGTCCTGATCGGAAAAAAGTGCTGGAGGAATAGAGATTTCAAGTTCTCGCTGCATAAACTGATTGGGCTTTAAACTAGACTAGAGGGCAAAGATACCAAAAACTGCCAAAATTTCACCTTGGTCGCTTCTGGTATCAAAATTGGTCTTTCATGAGTGAAAACAAATTCTTACTTTTAACACATACTCGTAAAAAGAATTACACATGAAAAGATTATTGATCGTATTCATCGGACTGATAACCGCACTTTCTTTCAGTTCTTGTGGCTACAACACCATGGTCGCGCAAGATGAAAATGTTAAAGGAAAATGGGCGCAAGTTGAAAATGCTTATCAACGCAGAGCAGATCTCATTCCGAATCTGGTCAATACCGTCAAAGGAGCAGCGGACCACGAAGAAGGAACATTAACGGCAGTCACTGAAGCACGCGCCAAAGCGACATCAGTTCAGGTGGACCCGAGTAACCTCAATGACGAATCGATTGCCGATTACCAACAGGTGCAAGACGGTTTATCGCAATCCATCGGCCGTTTGTTGGTCAGTGTAGAAGCTTATCCTGATCTAAAGGCTAATTCGAATTTCCAGGAATTACAAGCTCAGCTTGAGGGTACTGAAAATCGCATTTCGGTAGAACGCAGAGCGTATAACGAAGCGGTACAGGAGTACAACACGACTGTTCGACGCTTCCCTAACAACATTATGGCAGGCATCTTTGGCTTTAGTGCTAAGGGCACATTTAAGGCCGTAGAGGGCTCCGATACAGCGCCTACTGTCGAGTTCTAATAACATTCATTTACAGCCGGTTGTAACCTATTGGTTCTTCGGCAAAAACACACGATCTCGAAATCGGATGTGTAATCTGAATATCGAGTGAATTTAAAACTTCTGCCCTCATAAGAGGTCGAGAGCAGCTCGCTACCAGAAGTACTAGCCCATTCCCCATCGTGGCAATGGGCTAGTTCACAACCCGTAACAGGATGGATGTGGGAGTATTCCCGTCATGATCCATCCACTCATTTCAACTCACTATCGCATGGATATCTTCAATCAGATTGAACAAGAAAAAATAGTCCAGGCCATCAATTTGGCAGAAAACCTCACATCGGGAGAGATCCGATTGGTGGTCGAACGACGTGTACCTAAGAAAGAAGCATTCCAACAGGCGGAACATTACTTTGAAAAATTGAGTATGCATAAAACGACTCAACGCAACGGGGTATTGATCTATTTAGCAATCGAAGACCATCAGTTTGCTATTATTGGCGATGCCGGGATTGATCAAAAAGTTCCGTCGGACTTCTGGGAGCAGACCAAAGAAATCATGATCGGTTATTTCAAAAAAGACGATTACCTCAATGGTTTGATCACCGGCATTGAGGTCGCCGGACAGCAACTCGCACATTATTTCCCACGTTTAGATGATGATGATGTCAACGAGCTTCCCAACGATATTTATTTCGGAAAATCCTAAAAGCATGCTAAAGACGCAAAAGAGAATTGCAAAAACATTGAAGAAATTAACTTTACTACTGAGCGGATTATTTTTTTGTATCGGCGTATTCGCTCAGGATTTTCCCGCATTACCTGATCAATTGGTTTCAGATTACACCAATTCACTGAAATCGGAACAAGTACAGCACCTAGAGCGTAAACTCCTTGCCTTTGAAGACTCTACATCGATTCAGATTGCTGTAGTGGTCATGAATTCGACTGGTGATTACGATATCGCTGATTACGGTGACCGATTGGCGCAGCAATGGGGTATTGGTAATCAGAAGTACGACAACGGAATCCTGATGCTCGTTGCTGTAGGTGATCGCGCAGTCACAATCCGTACCGGATACGGTATCGAGGGCGCGGTGCCGGATGTAATAGCTTATCGCATTATTGAGAATGAAATTAAACCCGCCTTTCGTGGAGGCGACTACTTCCAAGGAATAGATAAGGGCACAAATGCACTGATATCCTACACCCAAGGAGAGTATAAAGCTGATCCGAAGGAAAGCGAAGAAGGCAAGGGAGGTATACCGATCATCTTTATTGTCATTGGGGCCGTTATCCTCATCGCGATCATTTCGAAAGGTGGAGATAGCGGAGGAAAAGGCGGCGGAAGAGTTATGGGCGGACGTGGTTCGTCAGACCTGTTTTGGTGGACCTTGTTGAATGCCTTAGCCGGAGGTGGACGTGGAGGAGGCGGTGGCGGCTTCGGTGGAGGAGGCAGCGGCGGCTTCGGTGGAGGAGGCGGCGGTTTTGGAGGTTTCGGCGGCGGTGGCTTCGGCGGCGGTGGAGCGAGTGGTCGCTGGTAGTTTGGAACGATAAGTGTTGGTTATCATTATATACAGTTGAACAGAACATGAAAAAAATAATTTTAGGAATATTAGCGGCGGTACCTACGTTGCTATTTGCGCAAGAGGACTTCTCTCTAAAAGGTTCATTGAAAAACATAGATTCGCCGGCAAAGGTGTTTCTGATTTATATGGATGCAGGAGAACGACATCTGGATTCAGCCAATATTGAAAATGGCCAATTTACCTATAATGGAATCGTATCGGAGCCCACACAGGCCCATATCGTACTGTCTGCGGATGGAACTCCGCTTCCAACGCTCAACAATCCAGACGCAACCAGCTTATATCTGGCCAAAGGCGTCATTCAAATCGAAGGCGAGGACTTAAAAACGGCAAAGATTACGGGCAATGATGCCAATAAGGATTTTGCGAAATATAAAGCCCTAACCCAAGAATTGAACGAGCAGTACATGGGATTAAATGACGAGTTTGAGGCCGCTAGCGACGAGCAGAAACAGGATGAAACATTCATCACCAATTTGCAAGACAGAGCTGAAGACATCTTTAAGGAACAAACTCGGCTCACCGAAGCTTATGTTATCGAGCGTCCGAATAGTGTGGTTACCCTTGGTCTATTGGGTGAGATTGTCAATGCAGAAAACCTCAATGAAGTGGTTCTACCAACCTTTGAGAAAATGGCCTCTCCCTTAAAAAACACAGCAAAGGGCAAAGCATTAGCGGCTAAGATCGAAAAACTGAAAAAAGTTGCAATAGGCTCTCCTGCCCCTGAGTTTGCGCTACCGGATACGAGCGGGACAGTAACGGCATTGTCTTCTCTCCGGGGGAAGTATGTCCTGATTGATTTTTGGGCAAGCTGGTGTGCTCCCTGCCGCCAGGAAAATCCAAATCTAGTGGCTGCCTACAATAAGTTTAAGGATAAAAACTTCACGGTATTCGGTGTATCGCTGGATCGCGCGAATGGGAAAGAAGCTTGGCTTAAAGCGATTAAAGACGATCAATTGGAGCAATGGCCGCAGGTTTCTGACCTTAAAGCTTGGCAATCCGAAGTGGTTGATTTATACGGAATAGAAGGGATACCACAAAACTTTTTAATTGATCCAGACGGTAAAATTATAGCCTCCAACCTTCGAGGTGCAGCGCTTGAAGAAAAACTAGCGGAGATACTAGAGTAAACAAAAAACGGGCAATTGCCCGTTTTTTGTTATACTAAGCGAACAATGCCCGGAAAAGATCTTCCAACTTAGCCAGGGGTCGCACCAAAATTTGATAACGCTTTAGATCCAATCCTTTGGTATTGTATTTGGAAATAAAGATTTGCTCAAAACCTAGTTTATCAGCTTCTTGTATGCGCTGTTCAATCCGGTTCACCGCTCGAATTTCGCCAGAAAGCCCCACTTCCCCTGCAAAAGTAATGGTGGGGGGCAATGCCATATCCTGCTGAGACGATATAATCGAAGCGATTACCGCTAAATCTATCGCTGGGTCTTCTACTCGAAGTCCACCGGCAATATTCAAAAATACATCTTGCGCGCTCAAACGAAAACCGAACCGTTTTTCTAACACCGCTAATAGCATATTTAATCGTTTGGTATCAAAACCCGTAGAGCTTCGCTGTGGCGTTCCGTAGGCTGAATTGGACACCAACGCCTGGACCTCTATTAACAAGGGCCTGAGCCCCTCTAACATCGCTGCCACGGCAACACCACTAACCGACTCTTCTCGCTGAGAAATCATAATCTCCGATGGATTAGAAACCTCTCGAAGCCCCGAGCCCTGCATCTCATAGATACCCAATTCTGATGACGATCCAAACCGATTTTTTACCGCGCGGATGATTCGATAGACATAATTTCTATCCCCCTCAAACTGTAAGACGGTATCCACCATATGTTCCAGCACCTTCGGTCCCGCGATGGAGCCCTCTTTGGTAATATGTCCTACAATCATTACTGGTGTATTGGTTTCTTTCGCAAAGCGCAATAATTCGGCAGTACACTCTCGAACCTGCGAAACGGAGCCCGGCGCCGATTCGATCTGCGTGGCATGCAAGGTTTGTATGGAGTCGATGACAACTAAATGCGGTTCTACTTGTTCAATTTGCTTGAAAATATTTTCCATCGCTGTTTCTGTCAGAATATAACAGTCAGCAGATGATTGTTTAACCAACCGCTCTGCGCGCATCTTAATTTGTTGCTCACTCTCTTCGCCTGAAATATATAAAGTACGTATCTTGGGGATAGAAAGTGCGAGTTGTAGCATCAATGTGGATTTACCAATACCGGGCTCCCCTCCGATCAATACGAGTGACCCCCGTACAATACCTCCGCCAAGCACTCTATTGAATTCGTTATCTGGCGTCAGGATACGCCGTTCGTCACTATAGACAATCTCATGAATGACCGCGGCTTTATTGCTCCGTTTCTTACTGTTGCTCGGAGAGCTCAACGAACTGCGCCATTCAGGCACTCTACTTGGACCGGAGGAGACCACTTCTTCCACAAAGCTGTTCCATTGTTTACATGAAGGACATTGCCCCAGCCATTTGGCGGACTCGTATCCACACGATTGACAGAAATATGCTGATTTTGATTTCGCCATTAACGAAAGTAAAAAATTGTCTCTATATGTTGTAACAATACTTTAGTATTGTCGACTTATACCAATAGAATGAACCAACAACTTGAACAAGAATTTGTGACCTTACTGGAGAACAACCAAAATATCCTCCATAAGATTTGCCGATTGTATACTGCAGATCTTGATGCACATCAAGACTTGTTTCAGGAGATGGTCATTCAACTCTGGAAATCTTTTCCGAAATATCGAGGCGATGCTAAATTTTCGACTTGGGCCTACCGGGTTTCTCTGAATACCGCAATTAGTATGTATCGCGGCACACGGACGAAAATATCCACCGTAGATTGGGACCAATCTTTATTGAATATTCAATATGAAGAGTACAATGATCAAACAGAGGAACAGTTGCAGTGGCTATACCAGGCTGTTCGACAACTGAATGATATCGACAAGGCACTGGTCTATATGTATTTGGAGGACAAAGATTATAACGAGATTTCAGAGACATTAGGAATCAGTATCATAAATGCTCGGGTAAAAATGAACCGAATCAAGGTTAAGTTAAAAGAAATGTTGGCAAAAAAAGGCGTGATCTAATGAACGAGCTGGATTTATTAAAAAAATATTGGAAACGGGATGAAAATTTTCCCAAGGTGGAACAGCAGACCATTCATCGCATGATCTACAAGAGTTCCTCTTCAATTGTTAAATGGATTTTTTTGATTAGTGTGATTGAATTCGCACTAGGAATCGTCTTGAGCGTTTGGTATATTTTCTTTGACCCGGAGACCAATAACGATCCGCTGATCCTAAAAGTGATCGGTTATGCGTTTGATTTTATGGTGTATATCGCCATCATTTACTTTATGTACAATTTTTTTAGCTCTTATAAAAAGATCAAAAACACCAAAAACACGAAAGAGTTACTCGGCGATATTTTAGCTGCGCGCAAAAACGTCCACAACTATATTCAATTCAATATTTATCTGGTTTTCTTCAACATGGCGATGGCCGGGGTGAGCCTGTTCTT
Organism: Sphingobacterium sp.; assembly: GCA_052092145.1. GTDB lineage: Bacteria > Bacteroidota > Bacteroidia > Sphingobacteriales > Sphingobacteriaceae > Sphingobacterium. The sequence continues at coordinate 95,278 of JBQDCW010000009.1, forward strand.
GCGAAAAAATATGGGGTCTGGACCGACCGGCGAAATCATCATGGAAGTGACGTTGTTATTAATCGTTCTGTTTTTAATCGGTTGGCTGTGTATCACCCTAGTCAAATTATACTACCGCTTAATCTATCTCCGATTGGTGAAAAAACTAGACAGAAACTACGAGGAACTGATCCGGCTCGAGGACGAATCGGAACCGGAGAACCCAACAGTCTAGTAGAACAACGAGTTCAGTCCGATTGGGAATCGGATTCCAAATCGATAAAGGCTTCCAGAAAGCGGCCTTCTTCCTCCAGCGAGGAGAACACAAGCTTCACCTGTTCACCGGCGCGAACTTCTTGAGATACTGGTGCAACCTTGAGGGTAATCTGCACGGGTTTGTCTTGATGCAGCAAGTAATTGAGATAATTCTGACGATCAGCAAGCTGCACCACCACACGGTCCGCTTGAACCGAATGAAACAGGTGCGTTTGCCCCAGAGTGTCTACCAATCCGCTAGCAAACACATTCATGCGGAACTCCCGAGGATTCTTATCGTAAGAAATGGCAAATAGTTTGACTTCCAGTGTATCGCCTTGAATAGCGGAAGAATATAAATCAAACTGGATGTCATCAACCAAATTTACGGTCGGATCCTCGCCCTGCTGAGCAAATAAATTCGAGGGCATCATTCCTGCCATGATCAGTAATACAAATAATATTAAACGCATTTGATTTTCAATTTAACGAAGCCGGTCAGCAGATTTAATTAACTTCTCATCATTCCGAATTCCTCTAATCGCCAAGGCAAGACAAAGAATCGATACAGGGAGTAAAAAAAATCCAACTCCAATATTATTGGCGCCGATAGTTTGATTGATCTGACCTAAGATTTGATTCGCGGTAATAAACATCCAAATCGAAAACAAGCAGAGTAAAATTACCTGACCTAATATTAATCTCAATTGCAGTTTTCTTGTCTTATACTTAAAGATGATAAACAAAGGAAACAACGCGATCAATACGGTAACAATCGTCATCAGTAAAAAACCCGATTCCTTACTCGTTACATTATTTGCTGACGAATAAACGCCAGTCACGTAGATGTTCTTACCCAAACCGACCAAGTCAATATAGCCGATATAAGGAAACAAAAATAGTCCGAATAGCACCAGACTAGAGATTAATAACCAAACGGTCTGTACACGTTGTATCATAATAGAATCTGCTTTTGATCTCGCAAATATAATACAAACAACTCAAATCGTTTTTAGTTTAAATTCCTAAACTGGGTATGGGCTAGATCAGCGCAACCCGGGCATCTCTTTATCACGGTAAAATCACGCTATCGCTTTTCTGTGGTGGCTTTGTTTCTATTTATTAACTTTGTGAACGTGAATCAACAAATGCTAAGATATTTTCTGGAAATAGCCTATAGAGGCACGCATTATCATGGTTGGCAAGTCCAACATAATGCGCTGTCCGTGCAAGAAAAATTAAACGACGCGCTTGCCGTACTGCTGAAGACCCCGGTGGAGACCGTTGGAGCTGGGCGTACCGACACCGGGGTACACGCCAGACAGCTCTACGTACATTTTGATAGTGACGCTACCATACTGCGAGATGCGGACCGGTTCATCCGTTCACTCAACGCATTACTTCCCCACGACATTGCAGCATTAGGCTTAATCCCGGTTGTAACCAACGCGCATGCTCGTTTTGATGCAACAAAGCGCAGCTACGAATATCATGTGCATTTCGGAAAAGATCCGTTCCTGCAGGAGTTCTCTTGCCAAATAAGAAGTCGCCCCGCTATAGATCAGATGAATCAAGCCGCAAAATTTTTGCTTGGAAAAAAAGATTTCTCCTGCTTCTCTAAATCCAACACGCAGGTTTTCACCAATATTTGCGATATTCAACGAGCGGAATGGGAACAAATGGATGAACGATTGGTTTTCCATATATCAGCAGATCGTTTTTTGAGAAATATGGTGCGCGCAATTGTGGGCACGTTAATGGAAATCGGACTGGGGAAACACCCCGTCGAATATATTAAAGAAGTAATTGAAAGTAAAGATCGATCACAAGCCGGCACCTCCGTTCCTGCTTGTGGTCTCTACCTGACAGAGGTGGTATACCCTTATATAGAGAAAAAATAGATTTGAAAACAGACAAAATATCGGGCAACGCTTACGACAGCAAACTTCTGGGTCGTCTTGCGAAATATATTCGGCCGTATAAAACGACTTTCTGGGTTTCAGTGGTCCTGACCATCTTGCTCGCCGCGGTCGCTCCAGCACTCCCTCTTTTAATTGAATATACTTTAGATAATTATATTCTTGCCGGCAAAAATCAGGGCTTGACCACTATGTTGATATGGATGTTCGCGCTGCTGATCGGGCAAACCTTCATCCGATATTTCCATACCTTGATGACCAATACTTTAGGGCAATCTGTCATCCGTGATATCCGAATCCAGGTGTTCAACCACATCACTAATTTAAGATTAAAATATTTTGACAATACGCCAATTGGTCGGCTGATTACCCGAACGATATCGGATTTAGAAACTATTGCTAACATATTTTCAGAAGGGCTCATCCAAATCATTGGCGACCTATTGCAATTATTTGTCATCCTGGGTGTGATGTTCTATACCGATTGGCAATTAACCCTGGTTGTGTTGATTCCGATGCCGTTAATGATCGCAGCGACCTATATCTTTAAAGAAGCGATGAAATCCGCTTTTCAAAGTGTGCGTCTCTGGGTTTCTAATTTGAACACTTTTCTCCAAGAACACATCACGGGCATGAGCGTGATTCAATATTTTGCTCGGGAAGATCAGGAGATGCGTAAGTTCCGCTCCACGAATAAGGAACATCGAGATGCGCACATTCGTGCGAACTGGTATTTTTCTATTTTTTTCCCCGTGTTAGAAGTCATCGTTGCAATCGCGACTGGTTTGCTGGTTTGGTATGGTTCCAAACAGATTCTTGCTGATGTGATTTCACCTGGTGTCGTGGTCGCGTTCATTATGTACATCAACATGATTTTCCGTCCTATCCGAGAGCTCATCGACAAATTCAACACCCTTCAAATGGGTATGGTTTCCGCCGAACGTATCTTTGATATTTTAGATACCGACGAATTTACTCCCAATCAAGGCTCCTACACGCCCGAACACGTTAAAGGCGAGATCACCTTCAAAAATGTTTGGTTTGCTTATAATGATGAAAAGTGGGTCTTAAAAGATGTTAGTTTCCACGTCAAGACTGGCGAAACATTAGCTTTAGTGGGGGCAACAGGTGCTGGGAAATCTTCAGTCATCAATATCCTGAGTCGATTCTACGAGATTCAAAAAGGAGAAATATTGCTGGATGGAATCGACATTCGCCAATATGAGCTTTCCTTTCTTCGAAATACCATTGCGACCGTGCTTCAGGATGTTTTTCTTTTCTCGGACACCATCGCACAGAATATCAGCTTGAATAACCCAAAAATCACTCGTCAAGCTATTTTGGAAGCAGCAAAACGCGTCGGGGCCTATAACTTCATCATGCGCCTTCCCGGCGATTTCGATTATCAAGTACAAGAACGGGGAGCGACGCTCTCGGCGGGACAAGCGCAACTCATCTCCTTCATTCGAGCCCTGGTGCATGACCCAAGAATATTAATTTTAGACGAAGCTACCTCGTCCATCGACACAGAAACCGAGCAGACCATCCAGGTGGCCATCGACAACCTAATGGACGGAAGAACCTCCATAGTCATCGCGCACCGGCTGTCAACAATTCAAAAAGCAGATAAGATTATCGTCTTAGAAAAAGGCGAAATTAAAGAGATGGGAAGTCACCGTGAATTACTTGAGATGAACGGACATTATCGCCAATTGTACGAATTACAATTTCATTCAAGTGGTATCTAATCTTTCAACAGGAATACCATTAAAAAAGGTCTTGCCGTTCGGCAAGACCTTTTTTAATGTTTTAAAACAACGTTAATTCAATCCTCTTTTCTTCATCAGGTGAACGGGATCCGGATCAGCTCCCCGGAACTTCCGGTACATTTCCGCTGGGTCTCCGGTGCCTCCCTTCTCTAAAATATTTGCTCTGAAAGAAGCAGCTGTTTCCTGATCATATAGTCCTTTTTCCTTGAAGGCTGCAAAGGCATCTGAATCCAATACTTCAGACCAGATATAGGAATAGTAACCAGCAGAGTACCCTCCACTAAATACATGTTGAAAATAAGTACTTCTATAACGTGGTATGATCGCATCAATCAAACCTATTTTATCCATACCTGCCTGCTCAAACGCACTGGCTTTAGCTGAAATGGGTGAGGTTGCACTATGGTACGCCATGTCTAGTAGGGAAGCTGCTAAATATTCGACTGTCGCGAATCCTTGATCAAACGTTCCTGCTTTCTCCATCTTTTCGATGAGCGCATCAGGGATCGCCTCCTTAGTTTGATGGTGTTTAGCATATGATTTCATTACTTCCGGATCAGCTGCCCAGTTTTCCATGATTTGCGAGGGTAGCTCGACAAAATCACGAGGTACTGATGTTCCCGCCAAACTACGGTATTTCACGTCAGAGAACAAACCATGTAGCGCATGTCCAAACTCATGAAACAACGTACTCGCTTCGTCAAATGTCAACAAAGCAGGATTATCTCCCACAGGCTTTGTGAAATTACAAACGATAGAAATAACCGGTGCTACCCGCTTACCGTCCGCTCTAGATTGACTGCGAAATGAAGTCATCCATGCACCGCCGCGTTTAGAGGCTCTAGGGAAAAAGTCGGCATACAGTAACCCCAAGTGTGAACCATCTTTATCACGAACCTCATACACTTCGACTTCAGGATGGTACACGGGCACATTTTTCAGCGCAATGAAAGTGATTCCCCATAAATTATTAGCCGTGGAAAATGCGCCTTCTCGTACATCTGCTAAACTGAAATAGGGCTTCGTCTCTTCTTCATTCAGCGCAAAGCGCTCTTGACGAATTTTTTCTTGATAATAACGCCAGTCGTAAGGCGCAACTTGGAACGTGTCACTCGCGGCTTCGATTTCTTTCTGAATATCCTCTGCCTCTATTTTTGCTTTCGCTAGCGCCGGTTCCCAAAGCTGATTTAAAAGGTTATTGACATTTTTCGGGTTGCTTGCCATAGATTCTTCAAGTACATAAGCAGCGTGTGACGAATAGCCTAGTAACTTGGCTTTTTCCAAACGATAGTTCGCAATCTTAATTAGGATCTCATTATTATCATTATCGTTGCCATTGTTTCCTCTCAGCTGATACGCATCCCAAATCTTTTTACGGAGCTCCCGATTGTCGGCATATTGCAAAAAGGGCATGATGGAGGGATTCTGCAAAGTAAACACCCATTTCCCCTCTTGCTCACGCGAGGCGGCCTCTGCTGCTGCTGCATCCTGCAACGGCTGAGGTAATCCGGAGAGATCCTCTTGGTTTTCTACCACGAGCTCGAAAGCGTTGGTCTCGGCTAACATATTCTGACCGAACTGTACCGTCAAACTAGATATTTCCGAGTTAATCGCCTTCAGTTTTTCTTTATCTTGATCATTAAGATTGGCTCCGGAACGAACAAAACTCTTATAGGTTTCCTCTAATAGCTTCTGGTCTTCCGCATCAAGCCCTTGATTATCTTTCTCCTCATATACCGCCTTAATGCGTTCAAAAAGATCTTTGTTCAAATTGATCTCGTCACGATGTGCAGACAACAGGGGGGCTAATTCCTTATCGAGCGCTTGTATCGAATCGTTCGTATTGGCAGAATTCAAATTGGAGAATACGCGTGCTACGTTCATGAGTAGCTCTCCGGAATTTTCCAATGCCACGATGGTGTTCTGAAAACTAGCAGGATCAGAAATTGATAAAATCGAATCGATCTCAGCCTGGTGCACACGCAGCGCCTCGTCGAAAGCCGGTCTAAAATGCTCATCCTTTATCAAATCAAATGGAGGAACACCAAAGCTGGTTTCATAGACGGACAATAGGGGATTATTTGAATCAGTAGTCTTCACGTTTTTTGTTTCATTGTTACACCCAACCATTAAGCTCGCTATTACGACACAGCAGGGCAAAAAACCTCTTCTATTCATGTTCTGTTCATTTATTTCAACCTGTGGCAAAGGTAGCTAATCTTCATTAAATATTCCCCCCTCACCTTGGAGAATAATTTCAGGATAAAAATTATGTTTTTTATCTTTTTTTGTAACAAACTTGACCCACTAACGTCTAATAGACAAACTCTTATCCGATGAAAGAATTCTTTTGGTGGTGTGCAGGTGTGCACCAAAAGACCCTCCAACAGTTTCCGCAGGAACACAACAAATATGTCAGCATCGGCGCGACCATATTCTTCACTGGACTTTTTGCTGCTTTAGCGGGAGGATATGCTTTGTATTTTGTCTTCAGTGGTAACGACTTCGCTGGTTTCATGGCCTTGTTGTTTGGTGGGATCTGGGGTCTTGCGATCTTCAATTTGGATCGATACATCGTTTTAAGTATGGATAAGAGCCGAAGTACCAGCACGCAGGTCTTGCAAGCTTTGCCGCGAATCCTATTGGCTATTCTCATTGGGTTGGTGATCTCACGTCCGCTGGAACTTAAGATCTTTGAGAAAGAAATTCAAGATTACCTTAGAAACGAATATCTTACCCTTCAGAGTGCTCGGATAGACACGCTGAACAAAACTTTTGAGAATAAGTATCATAACCAGCATACGCAATTAGCGCAATTGAAAACTCAATCTGATTCACTGGAAGCTTCGATCAAGACCGAAAGGCAGCGGTTTAACCACGAACTATTTGGAACGAAAACCGACCAAACCTCGGGAATAATGGGTTATGGTCCTTACGCTAAAATGAAAGAGGCGCAACTCGACAGACAAGAATTCTATCTCGACAGTTTACACCGCCAGATTTCCGCCCACCAGGATGCGCTGATGCAGCGAAAATCTCAAGAAGGGCTTTTAAATTTAAGTATCCATTCGGAGCAGTCCCTCGATAGCGTCGTGAATCTTGCGGGTTTTGCTGACCGCAACGCTGCTTTGAGTAAACTACACATCCGACCCGATGGCTCGGTTAACCAATCGACCGAGTATGCCGTTTTTTTCATCACGCTACTTTTTATTTTCTTTGAGTGTCTTCCTGTTTTTGTTAAACTCATGAGTGCACGAGATGCCTACGATCATGCCTTAAAGAACCAAAAGGAGATTCACAATTATGCGTCCGACGCGGATGTCGTGGTGGAAAAATCGGTGACTGATAAAATCCAAGATCACCGGATCAACAGCGCCGTACAACAAAAGTGCAACAATTGACTGTACTACAGCCTTTAAAGCTATCAGAAATCTGCTCTTTCAGAGGTTCTTCAAACGACGGATAAGGAGCTCGGCCTTCCTTGGGTCAAGAAAGTGATTAAACCAATTAACGAGAGGTGTAGTCGAAAGGAACATAAGGGGGTGGCATCGTCCGCGGACCCAAAAACGGTCGGCTTTTTCTCATCCAACATGATAGCCTTCCTTAACGATTAAACGACTATCTTTCAAGCCCTCATTAAGTAGATATGCCCACAACGTCCAATACTGATATCAATCGCCTTTACCGAGCCCAAAACGCCTACAGAGAAACGATAAAACATAGTCACGCGAAGGTCCGCCAATCTTGGCTAAAAATTCTCCTTTCTCACATCATAGCCGAAGAACAAAACATTGAGAAAGCCCTTTATGATGACTTTCATAAATCCAGTACTGAAACTGCGATTACAGAGTTTTTAGCAGTCAAATGGGAACTCGAGCTCTTAATAAAAGCGCTTCCTAAATGGATGAAAGCTAAACGGCTGCGTAGAACAATCAAAATGCCTAACGTTCGGGCTTATCTTCATTACGAACCCAAAGGGAGCAGCCTTATTATTACCCCCTGGAACTATCCGTTTATGTTGCCCATCGTGCATCTTGCTGCCAGCGTTGCTGCTGGAAATACGGTCATTATCAAGCTATCTGAATACGCACCTCATACCAATCGGGTTATCCGGAAGATTCTATCGAGCGTTTTCCCAGAGGAGCATGTCGCCGTGGTGGAAGGAAATGTGCCAGAAACCAGTCATTTGTTAACGCTTCGATTCGATCATATTCACTTTACAGGTTCCTCAGAGGTTGGAAAGATTATCGCTCGGGCTGCTGCCAATCATTTGTGCGAGGTAACACTGGAATTAGGCGGCAAATCTCCTGCCGTTGTGGACAGGAACGTGAACCTGAGGCGAACAGTCAGAAACTTGATTTGGGCAAAATTCGTCAATGCCGGACAAACCTGTATCGCTCCGGACTATCTGCTAGTACACCGTCTGCACCGTCAAGAAATCGAAACACTTTTTAAAGAGGAACTCCAACATGCTTTCGGAATGGACCCGCTCAATTCGCCAGATTTCGCCCGGATCATTAACCTGGAGCAGTTCGATCGCCTTCAACATGCTTTAAAGGAATCCATATCATTAGGTGCAAATCTCATCGCTGGCGGTCAAAGCGAAAGGCAAATAAAATATATAGCACCGACCGTATTGAGTAACGTTTCTAAGAACAGTAGCCTGGTGCGAGAAGAGATCTTCGGCCCCATACTCCCGATTGTCTACTACGGACAAGTTCAAGAAGCTATTGATTATATTACGCAAGGTCCTAAACCCCTTGCCCTATATGTATTCAGTAGCGACCCTTTATTTAGCCGGCATATTATACGACATACGAGTGCGGGCTCTACCTGTATCAATGACGCAATGATTCAAATAATGCACCCTAGACTGCCTTTGGGTGGCGTCAATAGTTCTGGAACTGGTCAGTCATTAGGCTGGTATGGGTTTCGTACCTTCTCACACGAGCGGGCCGTCGCCGAGGCACAATTAGGTCCGATATCGGCGGTGTTTTGGTACCCTTACACCGAACGCACCAACAAGGTGATTCAATGGTTAAAAAAGCTTGTCTAGCCAAAAATCTTATTCCAAAGACTCTTTTTTACACCGACATAGTAGGTCCCATCAACTTTTTTTAAGGGATAAACGCGAATCGCGTTATGTTGACCTGGATCGCCTTGACCGGATTCAACATTAAACTTGTGTCGGTGAAACGGACATACAAGTTTACCGTTTTCACACCACGCATGCGTAAGATCCGCTCCTGCGTGAGGGCAGCGACTTGAGGTTACCGAGAGCACATCGTTTTCACGAATTAAACAAAGCTTTTTGCCGGCCACATGGAGCGCCTTGACATAGTTCCGCGTATCGTCTATCGCTGTGGGAACTTTGTGCCATACTAAATCGTCTTCTTCCAAATCCTCCATACGTACTCCTTTTTAATCCAAAGGTAAAAATAAGAAAATCAACGCGCGTTTCTAAATGCTCAACCAGAGCTCCTATACCATAACAAAGGGCCTTCATCATAAACGAAAGCCCTTTGAATGCATTTATATTTTGCGAAATAGCGTTTAGAACTTTTTCGCGTTAACTTTGCGTTGGTTTTCAGTTAAATAAATTTTTCGTAATCGGACACTTTGAGGGGTCACCTCAATATATTCGTCCCCCTGAATATATTCCATACATTCTTCTAATGAAAACTTAACGGCTGGTGCGATTCTCGCATTATCGTCAGAACCAGAAGCACGCATATTGGTCAGTTGCTTCCCTTTGGTTACGTTGATCGTCAAATCGTTATCACGAATGTGTTCTCCTAGGATCTGTCCTTCATATATATCTGTACCTGGGTCAACAAAAAAGCGTCCACGGTCCTGCAATTTATCAATTGAATATGCAGTAGTAGTGCCCGTATCCAGTGAAATCATAACACCAGCTAAGCGCCCTGGAATCGGTCCCTTCCACGGTTCGTATCCTTTCAAACGGTGAGCCATGACAGCTTCACCTGCTGTAGCCGTCAAAACATTGTTCCTCAAACCGATAATACCACGGGACGGGATAGAGAATTCTAAATGCTGCATCTCACCTTTTGTTTCCATCACCAAAAGCTCACCTTTCCGCTGCGTAACAAGCTCGATGACTTTGCCAGAAACATCTCCGGGAACATCCACAACCAATTCTTCAATCGGCTCATGTTTGTGTCCGTTGACTTCTTTTACGATCACCTGGGGCTGTCCTACTTGCAGTTCATAACCTTCCCTACGCATCGTCTCAATCAATACCGATAAGTGGAGAATACCGCGCCCATAGACTAACCAGGCATCCGGCGATTCACTCGGGGTAACACGGAGGGCTAAGTTTTTCTCCAACTCCTTCATCAAACGATCGTGAATGTGACGCGAGGTCACAAACTTACCTTCTTTTCCGAAAAATGGAGAATTGTTAATTGTGAACAACATATTCATCGTAGGTTCGTCAATATGCATCACCTCGAGCTGTTCCGGGTTTTCAAAATCAGCGATAGTATCCCCGATTTCAAAACCTTCAATACCAACCACGGCAACAATATCGCCAGCACGCACTTCAGAAACCTTAATACGCCCAAGACCTTCAAATAGTTGAAGTTCTTTTACTCTGGATTTAACAATTTTTCCGTCACGTTTTACCAACGACACCGGCTGGTTTTCCTTAATCGTTCCTCTAGCGACGCGTCCAATAGCGATACGTCCCACAAAGGTTGAATAGTCTAATGAAGTGACTTGCAGCTGCAAGGTGCCTTCCGATATTTCCGGTGCAGGGATATGCGTAACAATTGCGTCTAAGAGCTCCGTAAAATCTTCCGTCGGTTTTTTCCAGTCGGTGGACATCCATCCTTGTTTAGAGGAGCCATATAATACTGGAAAATCGAGTTGTTCCTCGGTTGCCCCTAGGTTGAAGAATAAATCGAACACACTTTCGTACACTTCGTCAGGACGACAGTTTTCTTTATCTACTTTATTGACCACAACGATCGGCTTGATTCCCAGAGCCAAGGCCTTACCAGTCACAAACCGAGTTTGTGGCATCGGACCTTCAAAAGCATCCACCAACAGCACGACACCGTCAGCCATTTTTAGAACCCGCTCTACTTCTCCTCCAAAGTCGGCGTGCCCTGGTGTGTCAATTATATTGATTTTTGTATCCTTGAATTTTACAGATACATTCTTGGATACAATGGTAATCCCCCGCTCACGCTCTAAATCATTGTTATCGAGAATTAACTCTCCTGTGGTCTCATTATCCCTAAATTGGGTGGTAAAATGAAGGATCTTGTCAACAAGAGTTGTCTTCCCGTGGTCGACGTGCGCGATGATCGCTATGTTTCTAATATTCTGCATTGAGAAATGTGTTATAAAATAAGAGGTGCAAAGATATATATTTTGCACCTCTTATTTTACTTATTGCCATTAATATTTTGTTAGATCTTTGGGTATTTGCCTTTAGTTCTCAAATACTTGAGCACGGACGGCCTAAATATCCTTGCTCAGACTTCTATTTTAAAACGCCAAGTGATGCGCCGACTTTCTTAAAAGCAGCGATCGCTTTATCCAAGTGTGAGCGTTCGTGAGCCGCGGAAATTTGCACTCGAATTCTAGCTTTCCCTTGTGGTACCACAGGGTAATAGAATCCAATTACGTAAACGCCCTCGTCTAACATCTTAGCCGCGAACTCCTGTGCCAACTTCGCATCGTATAGCATCACAGGCACAATAGGGTGAGATCCTGGCTGTATGTCGAAACCAGCTTCTGTCATCTGATCTCTGAAGTATTTCGTGTTTTCCTCCAGTTTATCACGCAATGAAGTCGTTTCACTCAACATGTCTAACACGGCGACTGATGCTCCTGCTATTGTTGGTGCAAGTGTATTGGAAAACAAATAAGGACGCGAGCGTTGACGCAGCATATCAACAATCTCTTTCCGACCCGAGGTGAATCCCCCAGAGGCGCCGCCCAAGGCTTTACCTAGGGTTCCGGTGATGATATCAACACGGTCTATGACATTGAAAAGCTCATGTGTGCCACGCCCATTCTTCCCGATAAAACCCGTACAATGTGATTCATCAATCATGACCAACGCTTCGTATTTATCGGCAAGATCACAGATCTTGTCTAGAGGCGCAATAGAACCGTCCATGGAAAACGCACCGTCGGTTACAATGATTTTATGTCTAGACCCAGCGGCAGCCTTAAGTTGCTCCTCTAAATCAGCCATATCACAGTTCTTGTATCGGAATCTCTTCGCTTTACAAAGTCGCACTCCGTCAATGATTGACGCGTGATTCAACGCGTCGGAAATAATCGCATCTTCTGGGCCAAACAGCGGCTCAAACACGCCTCCATTAGCATCGAAGGCGGCTGCATATAGTATCGTATCTTCCATGCCGAGAAAGGTCGATATTTTGCTTTCCAATTCTTTATGAATGTTCTGAGTACCACAAATGAACCGGACAGAGGACATTCCGTAGCCGTGACTATCAATGGCTGATTTAGCGGCTTCAATCACCTTAGGGTGAGAAGAAAGTCCTAGATAGTTATTGGCACAGAAATTAATAACTTCCTGTCCGGTACTGATTTTAATATCAGCACCCTGAGGCGTTACAATAATACGCTCTTCTTTGTATAAGCCCGCCTCTCGGATAGACGCCAGTTCTGTCTCAAGGGCCGGTTTTAAGGTTTTATACATAATTGTTGATTTTAGCTGTAAATATAGCCTTTTTTCCGCACATCACTCAACCCGAAACAGATCGGTAGCCTAAAATATGCTGTCCCTTGTTGTCGATAATCTGTAACATCCAGCTATCTAAGTGCCCCTGTCGTTGCACGCAACGAGCTAAAAAAACCAAAGGTGCTCTTATCTATCCACTTTACACGCCCCACTCTACTCATTGGCAATAATTTATGGCATCAAATTTGAAACTCTGAATAGTATAAACATATTCAGATTATGAGATTCATTATAAGTCTTTTACTAACCGGTCTAGTCGTCGCGATTGCGTCTTGGATTATTCCGGGGGTGAGTGTCGCCGGTTTCGGTTGGGCGATCTTAACGGGTCTGGTCATTGGGTTTGTCAACGCAGTTGTAGGTGGCATTTTGCGCTTGTTTACATTTCCACTAAATTGGCTGACTTTTGGTTTGGTTTCATTTATCATTACCGTGTTAATGATTATGCTGGCCGACACGATTATGGGCTCGAAATTCGATGTCAATGGGTTTTGGCCTGCGTGTTTCTTTGCAATCGCCGTCGCAGTGATCGAAATGATCATTGGAAGGTTCAGCGGTGATAAGAAAAACTGATCGTTAGGCCCCCTTCGCACAACAAGCATAACCTTCGGTTGATTGCTTTGTTGTGCGATTTCATTCTCGCTATGTGATAGACGAGCGCCTATTTTACAGCGAAAAGTCGTCTAGCAAGACGCCTGCTGACCCACAGCCAGCTGCTATCTTATTTCCTTTAAATTCCGCTTTTTTTATTTCGATTGAAAATTCTATCTTAGCTGTTATTTAGAACTAGACTAAATAAATTCTAATGAGGGCGTAAAAATTGAGACGAAAGCCAATTCATAAAAGCGATGCGGAAAAACCGACTATTTCCGACAAGCCTATTCAAGAGCTTGGCAATTCGATCTATTTTTTGGTATTAAAGGGTCGTCAAATCTTTACTTTCCGTTCACCGACCATCGGTTTAATACAGGCAACAGTGCTCACCTCGGAAAAGGATACATCTTTTAGGGTAGGTCACAAGCTGCATCACATACCTGCTCACCACAGTTTGACGACCCAGATTCAAAAAGGAACCATTTGTAATCTGAGAGGGAGCTCATGTGATGATCAAATTGTAATTATAATATTACCTCAAGATCGCTTGCCTGCGCTGCATCAACTAGCAATCCTCGAAAAACTCGATCGAGTTGGCGGTTCCTACACGACTAAAGAGGCCAGAATTAACTGGTCTCTGCGCCAAGTAGCGGACCTATACTTCACGGATTGGTCAACGCATCAACTTAAGATTGAATCCTTGTTAATCAACGCTATAGCCATTCAAGTGGAGCAAATTTTCTTAGAAAGCGATCAACACCCATCCCCCCATAACGATCATCTGGAGAAAGTAATAGCCGCAAAAGAAATGATTGACACAAAGATTTCCGAAAATTACACCATAGCACAATTAGCAAAACGCGTCGGAACCAATGAGCAATATCTAAAAAAGTATTTTAAAGAATCGTGCGGAACAACGATTATGCGTTATATAAACGAACAGAAGATGCAACAAGCAAAAGACCTAATTCTTTCGGGAAACTATCCTATTGCCCATATCGCTAGCATGGTTGGCTACAGACATGCCACTCATTTTACGTCCGCTTTCAAAAAGCGCTTCGGTATTTTGCCCCGTTCCCTTAAACCCGAAACCGGATGTGAAACCGGGCTGTAAATGAAAAGAAAATAATCAATCGCTAAGACAAAAAAGCAAGAAAGTCCACCAGATGGCAGACTTTCTATGTATACAAAAATGGGAATTGTATTAGTCAAATTTCCAGCGTACAAATGCCTCGATGGCTTCGTAATTCGCTAACCCTAGTTTATGGTATAATCCGGCGGTTTCACTTGTCCTGTCCTCAGCACGTACCCAAAATTCTCTTGGGTCATCCCCAGGAAATACGGGCAAGTCCTTTTGTGACTGGTGCTTGAAAATCGCTAACCGTTTCCGTTTAACCTCTTGTGGAGATAGTGGCACAGCCATTTCGATCTCATGAACCGGATATTCATGCCATGCTCCACGATACAACCAAACCCAACAATTCTTCGTCCATTCATCCGTTTTTCTAAGTCTTAAGAACGCCTCTAAGATAATATCAAAACAGACTCTATGTGTGCCATGTGGGTCGGCAAAATCACCCGCAGCAAATACCTGATGAGGTTTCACTTCCCGCAACAGCTCCATGGTTTGCAAAATATCGTCCTCGTAGTCCAGTTCTTTAGAAAACTTACCGCGATCATAGAATGGCAAGTCCATGAAATGAATATTATCATCTGGTAGCCCCACATAACGTGCTCCAGCGATAGCTTCCCCTTTGCGGATCAAGCCTTTAATGCTGCGTATAATTTCCGGGTCAACCTGATTGGGTTGTTTAATCTCAAAGAATTCGCGGGCCTGATCATAAATTTTTGTGGTTACCCCATTGTCATCATCCACTGCAACAGCAAAATCTTGGACAAACTCCAAGTATCGAAGGACATCATCGTCCCACACGGCGGTATTTCCCGAGGTTTGATACGCCACATGTACATTATGCCCCTGATCCGCCAAACGGATAAAGGTTCCGCCCATTGAAATCACATCGTCATCGGGGTGTGGGGAAAACAAAATCACATTTTTACAAGCAGGATCCGCACGCTCGGGTCGACTGGAGTCGTCTACACCCGGCTTACCACCTGGCCATCCAGTAATTGTACGTTGCAACTCATTGAATATTTTGATGTTGATGCTATAGGCAGGACCTTGTTCGGTAATTAATTGGGCCATACCGTTGTTGTTATAATCATCATCCGTGAGTTTCAGAATCGCCTTATCTAAATGCAGAGATAACCAAACGACCGCCTTTCTCACGAGCTGATCAGTCCAGACGACGTCATGAGCGAGCCAGGGCAAATTAAAACGCGTCAATGCTGAAGCCGCATCTTCGTCTAGAATGAATTCGACATGGTCGGACATCTGCAAATAAGTCGCCGGAATGTCCGAAGAAATCTCCCCTTCAACCGCCTTTTTAACAATCTCGGCTTTCTTTTCATTCCAAGCCATCAAAACAATTTCCTTGGCTTTGAAAATCGTTCCGACGCCCATTGTAATTGCTTTGGTTGGCACATTCTCCTTTCCTCCGAACTCACGAGACGCATCTCTTCGGGTCAGGTCATCTAAGGTTACCAAACGGGTCCCAGAATTCGGTGCAGACCCCGGTTCGTTGAAGCCGATATGCCCGGTACGGCCAATTCCCAAGAGTTGGATGTCTAAACCGCCAGACGCGGAAATCTTCCGCTCATAAGCTTCACAATACTCCTGGATTTGTTCTGCAGGCAATGTTCCATCCGGAATATTGATATTCTCTTTCGGGATATCAATATGGTTGAACAAATTTTTGTTCATAAAAGCCACATAGCTCTGTTCCGCTGTAGGTTGCATTGGATAATACTCATCCAGGTTGAAGGTCACCACATTATTAAAACTTAACCCCTCTTCCCGATGTAAGCGGACCAATTCCTTGTAAACCTGAATCGGTGTAGCCCCCGTTGCCAAGCCTAATACTGCTTTCTCTCCCTCTGACTGCTTCTTTTTAATAATTGCAGCAATGCGTTGAGCAACCTGAGCGGATGCTTCCTGTTGGGAGGCATAAACCGTTACAGGAACTTTCTCAAAACGGGTTTCCTCTAATAAATTTAATCGTGCCATTTAAGTGAAAAATACCTTAGTGAGCCTCAAATTTAGCAATTTATCACCGTGTGTGTATAAAAAAGATACTTCTTTTGTGCTAATTCGATTTGGCAATCCAAGGCAGGGCAAATAAACCCGATGTCTCACGAACGAATGGAGTAGACGGAGCAAAGCCGACCCCTTTCCCGTCTCGTTCGGTGATTTCCTCTGAAAAGGAATCTCTTCTGGACTGCGGTGTTGTCAACGCGTAACCTGTATCGGCGTGAAAGAATACACCGATACGGATGAACACCGTCTGCGAGAAATTGTACGGTCTATCGATACAGAAAATGCGGTTTATCGTGCCCAGGAAGTGGCATAAAAAGATTGGCTATTAACAATCCAGATCAACAAGCTGCCACGACCTATTTGACCTGGAGTTATACTGAAAATTTCGATACAATATCGTCGTACACTACACAGGACGCGTCAATGCTGAAGCTGCATCTTCGTCTAGAATGAACTCGACACGATCGGACATCTGCAAATAGGTCGCCGGAATATCCGAAGAAATCTCCCCTTCAACCGCCTTTTTAACAATCTCGGCTTTCTTTTCATTCCAAGCCATCAAAACAATTTCCTTGGCTTTGAAAATCGTTCCGACGCCCATTGTAATTGCTTTGGTTGGCACATTCTCCTTTCCTCCGAACTCACGAGACGCATCTCTTCGGGTCAGGTCATCTAAGGTTACCAAACGGGTCCCAGAATTCGGTGCAGACCCCGGTTCGTTGAAGCCGATATGCCCGGTACGGCCAATTCCCAAGAGTTGAATATCTAAACCACCGGACGTGGAAATCTTCCGCTCATAAGCTTCACAATACTCCTGGATTTGCTCTGCAGGCACTGTTCCATCCGGTATATTGATGTTCTCTTTCGGAATATCAATATGGTTGAACAAATTTTCGTTCATAAAAGCCACATAGCTTTGTTCCGCTGTCGGTTGCATCGGATAGTACTCATCCAGGTTGAAGGTCACCACATTATTAAAACTCAACCCCTCTTCCCGATGCAAGCGGACCAATTCCTTGTAAACCTGAATCGGTGTAGCCCCCGTTGCCAGGCCTAATACTGCTTTCTCTCCGGTCGACTGCTTCTTTTTAATAATTGCAGCAATGCGTTGAGCAACTTCAACAGATGCTTCCTGCTGGGAGGCATAAACCGTTACAGGAACTTTCCCAGAACGGGTTCCCTCTAATAAATCTAATCGTGCCATTTAATTGAAAATACCTTAGTGAACCTCAAATCTAGCAATTTATCTGTGTCTCTACATAAAAGACACCTGGTTTGCGCGAATTCCATGAAGAAAGCAACGTAATAAGCGAACCGACACCGAATAGCAACTGGATTTTGTGTGCGGTCCTATCAACCTCCAGTGCTCCTAGCGAATGAAGCTGGCCAAACCAACTCGACCTCCTCCTATTATTGACTGTGTTTCGTATGGAGATTTTTACACGTTTTAGAGTGGTTTTTAATGATATTACCTAACTTTGAGTGAATCGTTCCAGTAAGAGTCGAAATATGAAGAAAATTATATTTTTATTAACATTCATTCCATCGGTTTTATTTGCACAAACCAAGCAAGATCTTCTCACTCAAATCGAAGCAAAGCCTGAAGACGTCAACACGATAGCATTGATTCGGAAAGTGGGGGGCTACGATCCGGATCACCGGGAGCTCCTAGAGCTCTTTAAGACTTTGGATCGAAAAGTCAGAAAATCAACCAAAGGCAAACTCTTCAAGCGATATTTGGACGCGTTGAAAAACACCTTGCCTGGAAAGACAGCACCTAGCATTACCCAATTTGATCAACACGGTGAGCCTTTCGCCCTATCTGATCTAAAAGGGCAATATGTACTGATTGATTTTTGGGCTTCTTGGTGTCCGCCATGTCGGGAAGAAAACCCGAAGTTGGTAAAAACTTACGCGGAGTTCAAGGACAAAAATTTCGAAATATTAGGCGTTTCTTTTGATCGAGAATTTGATTCTTGGATTAAAGCGATTCAGGATGATCAGCTGACTTGGAAGCATGTATCTGATTTAATGGGCTGGAACAGTTCCGCCGGACTAGCATACGGAATCAAGGCCATTCCGCAAAACATTCTGGTAGATCCTGAAGGTAAGGTCATTGCTCGAAATCTACACGGTGAAGAACTGAAGAACAAACTCCGTGAGATTTTGCACTAGTATCAGACCAACGAGATATCCTCGGGTTGCCCACCAAAACAATAAGGACGTCTAGGAAAAGACGCCCTTACAATTACTACTTTATAAGCTTAATGGATAAAGGTCAACTAATCTAAGCGATAAGCAACGACACTATTTTTCAGAAAAGTCGGCACATAAAGCACCCTTTCTTTTTGATTATAGCCCAGGTCCGCGGTATTCATCTCGCCTTGTACATCCAATAATTTTGAAACGGTTCCCTCGGCAGTAATATGGTAGATCTGCCCTGGCCAACAGGTCACCAAAAAACTGCCGTCGCCTACGGGCTCTAAGCCATCTGCCGCCAGTTCAATCTGATCTGTAATAACTGTTTTCTCTTTGTTTGCTCCAATTTTCCACAATTCTTTGCCTGCTAACGCATAAAGCACACCATCAATCACACGAAGACCGTTTACATCTGGTACATCCGCCATGTAAAGCGAAGGCTGTTCATTCTGCAAAACGTAGATTTCGCCATTTCGAGTATCAGATATATATATATGTCCATCGTCTGCCGCAGCAACGTCATTTAAAAACACTGATCCTGGGACGGCAACCACTGTCTTAACTTCCCCTGAAGCATAATCAATGATAGCTACTTCATCAATGTCGGCCACATATAGCAACCCATCGTGCAAGGCCAAACCCTTTGGCGCATTCAAGCCTTCGACCCAGGTCGCGTCCTTTAAACTCCCGTCGGGATTAAGTTTAGCAACACCACCCTTGCCGTCTTTTTCCGAACCATCGCCATCAATTAATGAGACGAGCAATTCCTCTGCTTGGGAATGGTATAGCACCGATTCCGGGGTAGGAAGTTGCTCATTAGCTTCCCAAAGCTTGGTTAATTTAGGCTGTGCATAACTCCCTAAAAAGCAACTTATCAATACTGCTGAAAATAAAAATCTTTTCATGTCTTTGTGAATTTAACGCCATTTATCTGCTAAATATAACACTTACACCCGGCGTTTGTTAGTTTTTTTATCTATAAATGATTATTTTTCAGGAACAATTGCTGTAAACTTAAACCAGGACAACTCCCTATGAAACCATTTCTAGACGACAACTTTCTTTTACAAAGTAACATTGCTGAGGAACTGTACCACAATTATGCTAAGGATTTACCGATCATCGACTATCACAATCACCTCCCTCCAGACCAAGTCGCTGAAAACAAAACATTTACCGACCTCACAGCTATTTGGCTAGATGGCGACCATTATAAATGGAGAGCTATGCGGGCCAATGGCATTTCCGAAGAATTCATAACGGGCGGTGCCAATAATCGCGAGAAGTTCAGACAGTGGGCCGCGACAGTTCCCTACACGGTCCGTAACCCACTCTATCATTGGACGCACTTGGAACTACAACGCTATTTTGGAATACACGACCAGCTTCGTGAAGAGAACGCTGATTTAGTTTACGATCAAGCAACAGCCGCTCTTCATCAACCTGAAATGGCCGTTCACGGCCTGCTTCAAGGCATGAAGGTGGAGATCATCTGTACTACCGATGACCCAATTGATGATTTGAGTCACCACCGGGCCTATTCAGAAAAACCAGCGAATTTCCAAATGTTCCCAGCCTTTAGGCCTGATAAAGCTATGCATACTGAAAACCCCGAAGGGTTCAATGCGTATGTCGACAAGCTCGAACGGCGCGCCGATACCGAGATTCGAAATTTCAACCAATACCTAGATGCGCTAAAATCAAGACACGATTATTTCGCAGCCCATGGATGCTGTATTTCTGATCATGGCTTAAGTCATCTCGAAGCGGCAAGCTACACCGAGCGGGACATAGAAAAGATATTTGAAAAAGTCAGAAACGGAACATCACTATCCCCACAAGAAACAAGTCAATTTAAATCCGCTATGCTGGTGTATTTTGCCCAATGGGATCACCAAAAGGGCTGGGTACAACAATTCCATGTAGGGGCGTTCAGAAACACGAACAGCAGAGCAATGCATCAGCTCGGTCCGGACACCGGATTTGATAGCATTGGTGATTTCCGTCAAGGGCAAAGTCTTTTGCAGTTTCTAGACCGAATGGCCACTGACGATCAATTAGCTAAAACCATTATTTACAACTTGAACCCCTCAGACAATGATCTATTTGCGGCAATGGCTGGAAATTACAACGATGGCAAAATAGCTGGAAAAATACAGTTTGGATCCGCGTGGTGGTTCAATGATCAAAAAGACGGCATGACCAAGCAAATCAATAGTCTATCCAATATTGGACTGATCAGTAGGTTTGTTGGGATGCTCACTGATTCTAGAAGCTTTCTTTCGTTTCCTCGACATGAATACTTTCGCCGGCTACTTTGTAATATTTTCGCAGAAGACATCAGGCACGGCGAACTACCTCACGACATCGCTTGGATAGGTAAAGTTATTCAAGATATCTGTTATTACAATGCAAAAAGCTATTTCCCATTTCCGAGTAGATAAACGTGAAGACTGTGCCCGGCTCAACGGTTGTGAATGAATTCGTCTAACGGGTGGGCTTAAAACAGGATACCAATTTTACACCTCATAAACTCGCCCTACGGTCTTTCTCAGCAGTAAAAAGCATCTTGATTCTACACATATGCCGTTACCATGTTGCATGCGAGCGGCCTAGAGCCTTGTCTTTTTGGCAATCTCATCAGGCCGCTTTGGTCTTGTGTGTGAGTTTCTGTTCCTCAAGCCGATAACTTGCCACCTACTGCTGGATTCCAACGCGCAGTGGGCACCCTTAAGCTAACATTTCCAACGGTCAAGGTGTGTTCGAGATCTGCACCTTAGAGTGATCACCCCTGTTGGGACGCAGTAAGAAAGGCCGCGCCCGAGTCGGCGCTGGCCTTACCGTTAACTAAACATTGAAACAAAAATCTTTTTAGTTGGCCCGTTCGCTTTCTTCATTATCGGAATCTCTTTTACGAATTTGCTGTTTGAGATTCCCGAACTTGAATGTATAAGTCAAACGAGCGGTTTGACTGTCATTGTATTGACGGATGTCAGAGTTGAACACATGAAAATTGGTGCTTATGTTGTTTTTATTCGTGCGGAACACATCTGTCACAGCCAATTTCAAAGAGCTGCGCTTGTCCTTAAAGTTGTAGTTGATTCCTGCGTCCATATTCCATCGACCGTGAATTTTGTAAACATTATACACAAACGGCGTATTACCGTTCAAGCTGATCTCCGCTGAAAACTGCGGATTGATCTTAAAGGTATGCATGCTGTTCGCCTGAACAAAGAAAGAACCTACGTCGGCAAAAGAGCCTGCTATGGGCCCCTTAAAATGCATGTATATTCCGGTAACGTTGTTGTTCATTGTCCAAATTTTACCGACCTGAAATGGCGCATTGATGTTCAAATACGAAGTGGTATTCTTGGCTAGATTATCCCGAGTAATCCAGGTTTCATTGGTAACCGAATCCTGCCCCATACTTTCAACCATCGCGTCGTTCGTTATATCGGCACCCAATGTAAAATTAAACATCTGCATTAAGGTATAGGTCAGTGTCAGTCCATGCGTATATTGTGGTTTTACGTAAGGGTTTCCTTCCTGGAAAGTAAATTTATCAATATAATACCTGAAAGGATTGAGGTAGCGGTAATTTGGACGTGTAATCTTCCTGGCGTAGCCGAGATTGAAGATATGGGTTTCACTGGCATTATAGCCTACATTGGCGGATGGAAAAAGGTCTAAATAATCACGTTTCACACGATTGTCTTGGGTGATCGAATGGCCGTCAGAAACGGTATATTCTGCCCGAAGGCCCGCTTTAAGAGCCCACTTGCCCACTGTTCTACTGTAGTCTGCGAAAGCTGCCGCAATCTGCTCGTTATAGACAAAATGATTTGACCGCTTTTCATATCCTTCCCATTGATCGTTTAAATACCGGTCAAAATGAAGGTTGTTATCGGAGTTCACGTTGCTGTATTTCAACCCAGATTCCAAACGCCCTTTTTGAAACTGTTTAACGTAATCCAATTTAGCGACATAAATATCAATGTCTACAGGCATCGAACTCCTCTCCCGCTCCTCATCATAATAGAGTCCTCCCTCAGGTCGCTCAGTACGATATTGATAACTGATATCATTCGCAGTACGGAAAATACTCCAATCCAAATCAAAGGTTAACTTACTGCCCACTGTATCAATCAGAAACTCATTATTAAAGTTCGCTGAATAACGATTGAACAAATTTTGACCATAGGTGTTCGAACGCAATACCGTATCGGCTGGCGAAAACTGTACACCGATATTTGACGTGCTCAAATTTTCGCTTCCTTCGTCGTTATTATTTCCTGTAAACTGAACAACCATAGTATTTCTGTCCGAGGTCTTTTGTTCGACACCGATCCGGTAATTGTGATTCTTTTCCGGTTCAATCAACTGAGCGGTCTGATCGAAAACAGTACTCTGATCACCATTGCCGATAATACGATAAAGGCTAAGATCATATTCTCGTTTGCTATCCGTGTAGGCATAACTTCCAAAGAGGGTCGTATTTTCCTTTTTATAATTGAGATTCAGTGATGAGTTCCCTCTGAAATGTTTTCCATGAGCCGCACTCGCCACAAATGAACCATTAAAACCTTCCATGGTGTTCTTTTTCAAGACAATATTGATTGTTCCGACCGCCCCTTCGGCGTCATCTTTGGCCGAACGAGTCGTCGACACTTCCACGCTTTTAATTTGACTACCATCGGTCGATTTTAAAAATGTAGCCAATTGTTCTCCCGTCATATAGGTCTGTCTGCCGTCTATAGTAACCGTGACTCCTTGCTGTCCCATTAATTGCAAGTTCTCATCTTGATCCACACTCACACCAGGTGCTCTCTTAATAACTTCCAGCGCATTGTTCCCCGCAGCAACCGTCGAGTTCTCGACGTTCAGCACCAGTTTTCCATTTACATTTCGTACTAAGGGAACCTGACGTTCTACGGTCACCGCTTCAATCTGTTGACTACTCGCTGTTATTTTTATATCCTCGACCGTTAATGCTTGATCTCCGAGCTCAAACTCACCCGAACGCTCTTTGCTGTACCCCACGGAACTTGCCACTACATAATAACGTCCTTTGGGTGCCTTGATAAAAACATAATTCCCAGTCGCATCCGTCACCGCACTTTTAACTAGCACATCACCTGTAACTGCCATCAAATAAACCGAAGCTCCTGCAATCGGCTGATTATCTTGAGTGATAATCTTTCCTTTAATATCCGTGTCCTGTGACACTGACTCAGCAAAAGATTTACTGATTATGCCTGCGAGGAACAAGATCATTAATGTTATTATTCTTCCCATTTTAGTTTTGGTTAGTCGTATTAAATTCAATTAATTGGTTAGTTTTAGGGCAAACCACGCCCTATAGACGAAGACAAATCCTTTTAAGTTGCGTCATATCAAAAATATTAAGCGTGTTATCAAGGTTTAGTCGTCTTGATCGTCCTGGTCTTCCTCCTCCGGCTTTTCAGTCGTACAATGTAATCCGTCCCCAGTCATGACCCATTCACTAAATCGGCTACGATCGTTAAGGCGGCAATCGTGTGTGTGCACATCCCGAACCCGATAGTCGAGCTCGCGCGCGAGCGATACCTTTGTCCCCACGGGCAAATAAACGACGACCATTACACCTTGGTCTCTTATCAGCTGCTGCTCATGGAGCGTAAAATGACTATCAAACTGTAATTCCTCGCCGTCTTGTTTTATTTGGTAATTAATTTTCGAGGCCCGATCCGAAGCATTTCCGTAGGTGCTACCTTTCGCCCGATAATTATACTGTATATAGGGCGCTTCGAGTGAATCAAGGGGCTCAATTCGAATACCGATATCATCACGGAGGAAGTTTCCAATCACTCCCGCCCGTTTAGCGAGGTCATGCCCTTTTCTGTTGAAGTCCTCTTCTTTTGCTCTGATAACGCGTATATCATTGTTTAATAGTTGATAGCTATCTTGTTTCTCCAAAGACTTTTCCACACTGATGGTACTCTCTTGTTCAAAATCTTGGTTAGTGACCACCACAAAATAAAGGATCATAACGATCGACACAATCCACGCCGCCCATAAGGTCATTTTTACGTAATTATTCATCCCCTCAGCCCCAAAAACAACCCGAAGTAGAATAAAAAAAAGCGCTAAAAACGGGATGCCAACAGCTAAGGTTCCCGCTAGAATGGCGAAAAAAGCCGATGTGGAGTCCAACATTTCCAATGGTGGGAAATAGATTGGATTCTGATACCCCATAATATTGAGTACGTTAAAGACAAAAAAGATAAACATACCGAAGACTGTAACTCCGGCAAAAGTCAACACAATGATCGCAATAACTTTCCCAATTATCGAGAGAATGCGACCAACAATGTCGCCGACCGAACGAGCTCCTCGTTTAATATGCTCGCCGGCCCCAGTAAAATTTTCACGACTGCCTTTCATTTCTGCATCAAAAGATTTCTTGAAATTCTGCAGGTTCGCCTGTTCCCCTTTCATCGCTAGTCTATCTGCTCTAGTTGAGGCTTTAGGCATAACCGCCCAAAGAACAAAGTATAAAAGGACACCCGATCCTCCGACGAGGAAAAAGAGTACGAAAATAACACGAATCCATTTCGAATCAATACTAAAAAAATGGCTCAGTCCACTACATACCCCACCGAACACCTTGTCATCCATATCACGCATTAACTTTTTAGAAGTCATGAATGGAATGGAATTCGGCTCAGTATCGGCCGTATGCTCCTGTTGATGAGACTCCTTTGACTCAGTGCCTGAAACATCAGGCGCATCCGCTAATGGATCGTGCCCCAGCTCAGTCTCAAAATCACTAACCCGTCCCATCTGTCCAATAACCTGATTGACATCTTCGTGATTGATCACTTCTTTCCGTCCCGATTGGATGCGTTCAGAAAACATTTCTGCGATCCGATTTTCAATATCTTCTAAAATTTCACGACTGTCCTCAGAGTTCCCGAAGTGTCGCTTTATTTCAATCATATAAGATCGGAGCGCCTCATATGCGTCCTCCTCAATATGAAAAACAATGCTGTTTATATTAATAATTATTGTCTTATTCATGGCTCTATTAGTTATCGTTTGGTTCCTGATTATTTCCATTTTGCAACGATGTCTCCACAGCAAAAACAAGTTCTTTCCAGGTAACATCGAGTTTCCTCAGCACGTCTAGTCCTAACTGCGTGATTTGATAGTATTTCCTGGGTGGTCCTGAAGTAGATTCTTTCCAACTATAACTCAGCAGACCATTGTTTTTCAGTCTGGTCAACAATGGATATAATGTCCCTTCAACTATCAAAAGCTCCGCACGCTTCAACTCGCTGATAATGTCTGAGGCGTATATCTCTCCTCGAGAAATAACGGACAGAATACAGTATTCCAGTATTCCTTTCCTCATTTGTGTTTGTGTATTCTCAGCTATCATAGTAATACAAAGATATATCCTTTGTATAGTACTTTGCAATACCCAGTACTATATTTTTTTTAAAATACATCGTATTTGTCTGCATATCAGTCAGTTAATTTTTAAAAGACAATCCCTTGAATTGTAAAAAATCAAAAAAAAGAGCTAGAACTTTTATATCCGAGTTATAAACCCGATTTTTATCAGCAATGAATTGGATTATAAATTATGCTTGGTCTATCCTGTGGGCAATTATTATGTGTGTCCTGCTTTTACTCCCCTCCAGTGACCTCCCATCCGAAGGCTTCTTTCCGGGCATTGATAAATTAGTACATACGGGTTGCTTTTATCTGCTGACCACCTTAATCATTTTTGGACGGCTTGTAGACACTAAACGCAGAGCAACCAAGCTCAAAACCTTCCTTGCTGTTTTCTTCATTGCATCGTTTTTCGCCTTTTTCACCGAAGGTGCTCAGCTATATTGGACCGAAAGCCGACAAGCCGATTGGTGGGACATCTTTGCAGATTACGTTGGTATTGCTATGGCGCTCCTCAGTTATCTATTGTTTTACAATAGAAGATTTCAATATTCCTGACTCGCGATAAATAACAAGCAACACCCCTTTAATCGGCTCATTTCACGAGTCTGAATTCAGATTTTCTTACCATACATCAAGGTTAATAGAAACCTCAAGACGTACATTTGTAATACGTTTAAGAAAGGAAATGTTTAATTATGATGGAATTAGGAATAGGCATGTTTGGCGACTTACAAATCGATCCCCAAACAGGTAAGATACAAGCTCCACAGGAGAGAATTCAGCAAATCATTGAAGAAATACGTTTGATGGACGATGTGGGCGTCGACTTTTTCGGAATGGGTGAACATCATCGCCCGGACTACGCAGTCGCCTCTCCTGAAATTATCTTAGCAGCGGCTGCCTCGGTTACCCAAAGAATCAAACTCGGAAGTGCTGTCTCCGTACTAAGTTCGGCCGACCCTGTTAAGCTCTACCAAGACTTCGCGACTGTTGATTTAATTTCCAACGGAAGAGCCGAAATTATGGCTGGACGTGGGTCGTTTATCGAATCTTTCCCATTATTTGGTTATGATCTAAAAGACTACGGCACGCTGTTCGAAGAAAAATTAGACTTGTTGCTTAAAATTAATCGATCCCCAACGGTGAATTGGACCGGCAAGCATAGAGCCAGCTTAGTCAACCAGACGCTCTACCCACGACCTGCCAAAAATAGAATGCCTATTTGGGTTGCTGTTGGAGGCACCACCGAGTCTGTTATCCGAGCAGGTCGACTGGGCCTTCCAGTGATGTTTGCTATTATTGGAGGATCTCCCATTAATTTTAAACCACTATTTGAGACCTATGAACAGGCGTATCAAGATAACGGTCACGACATGAATGATTTTCAGGTGGGTGTCCATATGCATGCCTTTTTTGGAGAGGATTCGAAAAAGATTGCAGATTGGTACTATCCGTTCTATTCGACACAGATGAATCGAATTGGTGCCACACGAGGCTGGCCCCCTTATCAGCGTTCCCAGTTTGATTATGGTCGATCCTCACATGGGCATCTGATCGTTGGCGACGTTGACGAATCGGTCGATAAGATTCTACAAGTTCACCAAACCTTCGGCCTTAGCAGGTTCTCGGCTCATATGGATGTTGGAAGTCCTGATCACCTTAAAATGATGCGTGCGATCGAACTTTACGGCACACAAATAATACCTAAGGTAAAAGAAGCGCTAAAATAAAGTAGACTAATTTCTGCTTTATCTCGTGAGGGCCCGATCCAAAAGGGCTCTTATGCTTACCAGCAGGCATTTGATTCTTCCAACATACCCCACAGCTACAAGGTAGTTAAGAGTCAGTCAATGTCACACAAAATACACGATCGGTATCAGGAGCTGGCGAAAAACGCGTCCTCGGTGAAAGAGCTACTAAAAATAGAAGAGCAAATACAGCAACTACAGGAGGATATAGAAAGCACTGAAAACGTTATGCGAAGTCTGGATGATCAGATCAAATACTGCACGCTGAGAATTTACCTGTTTGATCATCAGACGGACGTAAACCAGACTAAAGGCGGCTTCTTCAGACGGGCCCTAGCAGCGGTTCTGTTGTCAATGGCTGGCATTTGATTGAACACATCGCTATTACAGCGATTACCCTTTGGCCCATCTGGCTAATCGTCGCGAGTGCTGATTGTCCAGCGGTTTGGAATGCGCCGTCAAAATAAATATCGTTCTTCTGAAAAACCTTAAGGCACTTGGTCCACACAAAAGCAACCCGTTCTGTAAAAATTACTTAGCGTTTATATTTTTTCCCGTACCTTTGCTTTGTGAAAAATACAGCAGAAGTGGTAGATATCAGGAGTTTGAGCTTAGCTCAATTGACAGATGCCTTGATGGAAATGGGCGAACAAGGCTTTCGGGCGAAACAAATTTATGAATGGCTGTGGCAAAAGTCGTCTGTGGACTTCGACCAAATGAGTAATCTCAGCAAAGCGCTTCGTGAGAAACTAAAAGCCAACTTCTCTATACATGCTGTAAAAGTCAAAGAATCACAAACGAGTTCTGATAAAACGATCAAGAGTACTTTTTCACTTTATGACGGGAATATCATCGAAGGTGTATTAATTCCAGCTGATGACCGAATGACAGCCTGCGTAAGTTCTCAGGTAGGTTGTAGCTTAACTTGTAAATTTTGTGCAACTGGATACATGGACAGAAAGCGGAACTTAAACGCAGATGAAATATATGACCAGGTGGTATTAATCGCAAATCAAGCAGAACAACAATACGGGCAGGTCCTCACCAATATTGTTTACATGGGTATGGGTGAGCCTCTACTGAACTACAGCAATATGTTGAAATCGATTGATCGAATCACCTCGCCAGATGGACTGAATATGGCTGCTAAAAGGATAACCGTGTCAACTGCGGGTATTGCTAAAATGATCAAAAAGCTGGGAGATGACGAGGTACGGTTTAATCTCGCGCTTTCACTGCATGCCGCCAATGATACAAAACGAAATGAGATTATGCCGATCAACGAGCAAAACTCATTAGCGGTGTTGGCTGAATCTTTAAAGTATTACTACGCTAAAACTAAAAATCCAATTACCTTCGAATATATCGTATTTCACAATTTTAATGATGATCTGCAAGATGCTAGTGAGCTCGCAAAATTCTGTAAACATGTTCCCTGCAAAGTAAATATCATTGAATACAACCCGATAGCGCTGGCCGACTTTGTTAATGCGGAAGCTGACAAAATCGACGAATTTGCGTCTTATTTACGTGATCAAGGCATCACGACCAACGTGCGTCGGAGCCGCGGGAAAGACATCGACGCGGCCTGTGGACAGCTTGCAATCAAAGAGGAAGAAAAAGCTGTTTAAACGCTAAACCGGCCTCAGCTTTCAATTGGTTATCCATGGATATGTTCCTTTTTACCGTAGGTCTTAATCAGTTCGCCTTCGAAAGTCAACCATTCTTGCCAACGCTTATCCACATCCACATCAATCGTATACTTTCTAGCGAAGTCCAAGAAAGTCGTATAGTGGCTAGCCTCCGAGACCATCAAATCATAGTAGAATTTCGATAACTCTTGATCCTCAATGTTTTTAGACAATACCCTAAAACGTTCACAACTTCTCGCTTCAATCATAGCTGCAAACAATAAACGATCAATAAAAGCCTGATTTCGAGAACCGTCTTTTTTTGCAAATTTCATCAGTCGTCCAACATAATCGTCTTTCCGTTCACGGCCTAAAGTATAACCGCGCTGTTTGATGATATCGATAACCATCTTAAAATGCTCCATTTCTTCAATCGCAATTGCCGTCAATTCATGCACTAAGTCCTCGTATTCGGAGTTCTGCGTAATCAATGAAATGGCATTTGATGCTGCTTTCTGCTCACACCAAGCATGATCGGTTAATATCTCCTCAATGTTTGATTCGGCAATATTTGCCCATCTCGGATCTGTCAATAATTTTAGTCCCAACATAATGCTTAAAATTTATACAAAAATAGCTAAAACAAACCCATCCACCCAAAATCAGAAAAACTCCCGCCTCCTGTAATTTACCAAGCGCGAAGCACACGCCCAGCGGAACAGCCCAAAAATTAACTAAATTTGTTTTCCGGTTAAAACATCACAGTCTATTGAAGGCAGTTCGGTTTTCCACTAGGTTTAGATTTCAACGTATATGTCAAAATCAGTACTAATCATCGGTTCGATTTTCCCTGAACCAACCTCGTCTGCCGCGGGTTGGCGGATGATCTCGCTCATCCGATTTTTTTGTGAACAGGGTCATACCGTCCATTTTGCATCCGCATCTAGGAAAACCCAACACTCGTATCCCTTAAACACTGATGGAGTCCACGAACATGAAATCGCGCTGAATAGCTCGACTTTTGATCATATGGTGGAAGCCTTACAGCCTGATATCGTCATGTTCGATCGCTACATGACTGAAGAGCAGTATAGCTGGCGTGTCGAAAAGGTCTGTCCTGGGGCTATTCGTATACTGGACACCGAAGACCTGCATTTTCTACGAAAGGCGCGACAGGAAGCGTATCGTAAAGCGATTGAGTTCGACGAAAAGCTACTATTTTCCGATTTAGCTAAAAGAGAGGTTGCTTCAATTCTACGGAGCGATCTCAGCTTAATTATTTCCCCAACAGAATACAATATCCTTATTAAAAACTTCCGGATACCCCCTGAAACTTTAACCTACTTACCCTTTCAGCTTGAATCAAAAGATGCGACAACAGCGCCGCGCACCTACGCCGAACGGAAACATTTTTGTTTCATTGGTAATTTCCTGCACGAACCAAATTGGCGGACAGTACTCCAACTAAAAAATATATGGGGTAAGATTAGACGAAAATTACCCGATTCCGAGATACATATCTATGGAGCATACACGAGTGAGAAAGTGAGACAACTGGATAACGCAGCAGATGGGTTTCGAATAAAGGACAGAGCGGAGAACGCCATTTATACCCTTAGCTTGTATCGTGTGCTGCTCGCTCCGATTCCATTTGGCGCTGGACAGAAGGGAAAGTTTATTGACGCGCTGCGAGCTGGGACGCCGTCCATCACAAATTCAATAGGAGCAGAAGGAATGATCCAAAATGGTCCCTGGCCAGGGGCTATCGTTGATGATCTAGATGATTTTTGCGATCAAGCAATTGCTCTTTACAAAAGCGAAGCACTTTGGCAGCAAGCCTCCCAACATGGCAGAAATATGCTGCGTGCATTCAGCCTAAAAAAAGAATCTTTGGCTTTTAAACAGCAACTTGAACGAATAACTGAGGATCTGGAAGCACACCGCCAGTTCAACTTTATGGGACAAATTCTTTGGAGTAACCAGTTTATGGCCAATAAATATCGTTCTCAATGGATAGAGGAGAAAAACAAAGGGGACGTACGTAAAATAGGTCCCCTCTGATCTTAAAATTAATTTACTTTCTACGAAACTCGATGATAGTCTTATTCTCCGCTTCCACATTTTCCAATGTGAACTTGACCGTAGCCTGGATAATATTTTCCTTGATTTGGTAGGAAACATTATCAAAATTCATTGATTTGCTAGTCGGCATATCGTAAGGATAGGAAGTGGACCCCCCTTTTCCGTCAAAGATATAGGCGTAGCCATCTTAATCAAAATCCAAATAGGTGCCCTCCTCAGCACTGGCCAAGGTGTCTCTCAAAACTTCCTCACCTTCAACCGACTCTATCTTAACGACATTGGTCCATTCGAAGCTCCTAATGGCATTTTGTGCAATATCCCGACCAGCACTATCGATCGTGTCTTTGCTACAGCTCATCAAAGCTATCGCTGATATCCCCAACAAAAAAATTCTTTTCATAATATTGTATGCAGGAAAATCCATAGCCTCGAAGGTTATGGCAGGAATGCGCCTGCTTTCGCAAATCCATATCAAATTAGATCAATTTAAACTACTACTTCCAATCATTATGCCAATCCAAAACACCCGCAACTAATCGCTGTAAAACCAGCGACCAATGTATGGCTAAATCCAACCAAAAATAAAATTTCGCCATCGTCGAATGAGCAGATTGAGAAACCGATTTCTTATATTTAAGCAAAGTAAAATATTTATGAAGACACTAAAAGGACCGGGCATATTTTTAGCCCAATTTCTCTCAGATTCGGAGCCGTATAATGATTTATTAAGCATCAGCAAGTGGGCCAATTCCATCGGATTCAAAGGTGTGCAAGTGCCTACCACTGACCCAAACATCTTCGACCTAAAGAAGGCCGCTGAAAGTAAAGACTATGCTCAGGAGGTCCAGGGAAAACTTCGTGAAGTTGGCATTGAAATCAGCGAATTATCGACACATTTACAAGGACAACTAATTGCTGTTCATCCTACTTACGACCAATTGTTTGATGGCTTCGCTCCTGTTGAATACAGAAATAACCCAAAAGCACGTACCCAGTGGGCAACGGAGCAGCTTTTCTATGCCGCGCGTGCATCAGCAAACTTGGGACTCACGGAACACGCCACCTTTAGTGGCGCCCTACTCTGGCATATGGTTTATCCTTGGCCACAACGCCCGAGTGGTCTAGTAGAGACTGGATTTAAAGAACTAGCCAGTCGCTGGTTACCGATATTGAACGAATTTGAAAAATATGGAGTGGATCTGTGTTATGAGATTCATCCAGGCGAGGATCTACACGATGGCGTAAGTTACGAACGATTTCTAGAAGCCACTGGCAATCACAACAGAGCCTGTTTATTGTACGACCCCTCGCATTTGTTATTACAAGGAATAGACTATCTGAGCTATATAGATCATTACCACGAGCGTATTAAAATGTTTCATGTAAAGGACGCAGAGTTCAATCCTGATGGTAAACAGGGCGTATATGGCGGCTATAGCAATTGGGTAGAACGGGCGGGGCGCTTCCGTTCATTGGGCGATGGACAAGTTGATTTTAAAGCAATATTCAGTAAGCTGGCAGCTTACGATTTCCAAGGATGGGCTGTCATGGAATGGGAGTGTGCTTTAAAAAACAGCGAAGTCGGTGCTATTGAGGGAGCAAAATTCATTCAAGAACACATTATTCCCGTAACTGAAAAAGCATTCGATGATTTCGCAGCAACGGGTGCAGATGAAGAGTTTAACCGAAAAATTCTAGGCATTTAAGGCCTGAAAAACTCACTAAAAAAGGAGAACCCATGAAGGTTCTCCTTTTTTTATACCTGCGGATAACTCCAATAGCATTTCCCGTATTCCTTTAATGGCAAAAAACAGGGGTACACGAAAAAGGCCCACCGTCTTATCGACAGCGGGCCTTGT
>JBQDCW010000010.1:0-113191 GCA_052092145.1 Sphingobacterium sp.
AGCCGATGGTATTGCCGTAACAGGTGGGAGAGTAGGTCGGTGCCTAATTTTATAATAAGGCCCGCTGTCGATAAGACGGTGGGCCTTTGTCGTGTACCCCTGTTTTTTGTGGGCCTTTGTTTTGGGATAATGACACATAAATTTTAAATTGCGAGTAAACTTGAACCAACTTTTGATGAGAAAAATTACCTTATTGCTTTCCTTTTTTTTATTTGCTACGCTGCTTTTTGCACAACGAGTCCCTTTAGCAGACACGACAGTTATCACTCATCATGAAATTGACGCTAATGGCCAGAGGCTAGAATATACCGCTACTACTGGTCAACAGCCTGTTTGGGATGAAAATGGAGAAGTGTTGGCGGCAGTACACTTTACGTATTACACTCGAGACAATATCGACAACCCAGATGAACGACCCTTGGTTATTTCTTTTAATGGAGGGCCTGGATCAGGCTCTGTATGGATGCACCTTGCTTATACAGGGCCGCGACTGTTAAATATAGACGATGAGGGATATCCATTGCAACCTTATGGTGTCAAGGAGAATCCTTATACTATTTTGGATGTTGCCGACATTGTATATGTTGATCCGGTGAACACAGGCTATTCTCGTGTTCTCGATGACGAGGTGGACCGTTCGCATTTTTTTGGCGTTAACGCGGACATTAAGTATTTGGCGGAATGGATTAATACATTTGTAACTCGTTATAATCGATGGTCTTCACCTAAGTATTTAATTGGCGAAAGTTACGGCACCACTCGTGTCTCCGGGCTCGCACTTGAGCTTCAGGAATCACAATGGATGTATTTGAATGGAGTGATTCTTGTGTCCCCAACAGACCTCGG
Source organism: Sphingobacterium sp. (assembly GCA_052092145.1). Lineage (GTDB taxonomy): Bacteria > Bacteroidota > Bacteroidia > Sphingobacteriales > Sphingobacteriaceae > Sphingobacterium. Next base: position 847 of record JBQDCW010000010.1, read on the forward strand.
AATAGAAAGAGACGGAGCGGTAGAGCAGGCAAATCGTTGGCCGTATTATGCCGCTACGGCATGGTTTCACAAACGTCTAAACCCCGAATTGCAAAGTAGAGATTTGGAAGAGGTGTTGCCTGAGGTTGAGCAATTTACATTGAACGAATTGTTGCCAGCGATAGCCAAAGGCTCCAGTATCTCTGACGCAGAAAAAAGTGTAGTTATTCAGAAGATGGCGAAATATTCAGGATTGTCTGAAACGATCATCGAACAAAATAATATGGATATTCCAACCAATTTGTTTTGGAAGGAGCTGTTACGAGATCAGGGCCAAACTATAGGGCGATTGGATTCCCGCTATATTGGGATTGATAGCAGAGACGGTGGCGAACGACCGGATTACAACGCAGAATTAACGTCATGGCTTCATTCTTTCACACCAGCAATTAATTATTATTATACCAATGAGTTAAATTATAAAACAGACGTTAAATATAACATGTTCGGTCCTGTCCACCCATGGGATCGTAGTGATGACCACACGGGCATGGATCTGAGAAAGGCGATGGCCGCAAATCCCTTTTTGCATCTTATGGTGCAATCCGGCTATTACGATGGCGCATGCGACTATTTTAATGCCAAGTATAATATGTGGCAGATGGACCCTTCCGGAAAATTAGCATCGAGGATGGATTTTGTGGGATATCGAAGTGGTCATATGATGTATTTAAGGAAAGAAGATCTAATTAAAGCAAATGATGATATTCGCTTGTTTATAAAAAACTCTATACCGGACATTGATCAACCAGCTAAATATTAATTTTCATCGCGATTGACGGATCACTCTAGTAGTATATTTATGCAGCGTTGACAGTAAAAATAACGAAATAGGCTGGTTTCAATGAGACGCCACAATTTTTAATTTGATTGCCAAATTAAAAAAAAATGAATCGGTAACAGCTTTGTCTGCCGGGCTGCTGGTATCAATGGCTTGACATTAGACTAACTTTAGGAGTTTTTGGACCATTTATCCAGTTGTTGTTACTTTGGAAGGAGACAAGAGCTCGAGTTGCCTTCCTTATTAGGAGGCCGAGGTAGGATGAACTTGGAGAGGAGTTCGAAAAGGTAGAACGAATTGTCAAGACTGAGTGTTGCCGATTCAGTTTTAGCTCGAACGATTAGCGCTCAACCTGAGCCAAAGCAATCTCTACTTTTCTTTCTAAGCTGAAATCAGGAGCGCAAGTCATCTGAATTGTGCCAAATATATAGGAGTCGCCAGAATGTCCGTCACCTGATGTTTTTCATAAAAGAGTATTATTCTGTGCGTATCCCGTCAATGTGACCACGACAGCTGTTATGATAAAAATAAGTTTCTTCATTTATATGCTTTTACCGAGTTCCAAATCGGATTGTACTTGGATGATTCTTATCGAAATATATTCTATGGTGGTTTTGAATGTAATCTTCGGCTTTTGCTTGGAAAACGTCGATAAATTGATTCGGGTTTCTTTCGACCAAAGGAAACCAACTATGTTGTATTTGCACCATGACTCGATGCCCTTTCTTAAAGGTATGAGCAACATCCGGCAACTTGATTGAAACGGGTGTGATCTGCTCCGGAATAAACGGCTCGGGATGGCTGTAATTATTTCGGAATCGCCCTCGCAATACGTCCGCTCGCACAAGCATTTGATAATTAGGCATCACCACTTCTTTATTTATAGGAGACCTTGCTGACGTAGAATCTGGATAGACATCAATAAGTTTTACTACGAAATCTGCATCAGTTCCCGTCATCGACACGTGTAAATCCGCGGTAATTGGACCAAGCATTGTCAGATCTTCAGTTAAAGGAGCTGTTTGGAACACAACAACATCGGGACGGTTAGAAACGAATCGTTGATCAGCAATCATGTATTCACGACTTCGATCGATTATAACGCCTTCTTGAAAGGGTACTGGGTTGTCGGGATCACTACTGTATTCAATATATCCTTGTTGATTATTATTGGATGGTTTGGAGGTAAGTGAACCCATTTTACCAAGATATAGGCTGGCTTCTCGTAGGTCTTCAGGAGGCCATTGCTCGTACTGATGCCATTGATTAGTTCCGGTAACAAATATATTCGCTTCCTTCGGGTCAAAATTTCCTAGATCTTTCAGGTGGTACTCAAAGAAGGGGAGTTCAAAGTTTTGTTGATACGTCAAACTGGTTTTCTCGCCAAATTGAATATCACCGAAGAAATCACCTTTAGCACGGACCCAGCCACCATGAAACCAAGGCCCAATCACTAAAAAAGACTGATTTATTGGGTTTCTGGATTCAATCTGTCTATAGGTTTCAAACGCTCCATAGGTATCTTCTGCATCAAAAAGACCGCCGACAACCATTACCGCCGGTTTGACATCGTTCAAGTGATTCGTAATGGTTCGCGCCTGCCAAAAGGTATCGAGTGTACTATGTTTCGCCAGGTCATCCCAAAATTTGACTGTATGGTCAAGGTAGTTGTCTTTCAATTCTTTTAGAGTGGGGGTATTCATGAAAAACCTGTAAAGGTCTTTCGGGGAAAAATCAAAACTGTTTGGAGCTTGGCGATCAGTAATTGGTACAGGACGCGGGGCATCGAAGGTGTACATAAAACGAAATGCGTCCGCGAGAAAAAGAGCTCCTCCATGACGGAAATCATCTCCGATAAACCAATCAGTAACTGGTGCTTGAGGGGAAACCGCTTTCAATGCAGGATGACTGCCGATGAGCGCCGCTGTTGAATAGAATCCCGGGTACGAGATACCGTACATACCGACATTTCCGTTATTACCCTTAATGTTTTTAACCAGCCAATCAATAGTGTCATAAGTATCTGTACTCTCATCAATCGGATGTTTGTTTTTTTCGCTCCGAGTAGGGCGAATGTTTTCAAAAGTGCCCTCACTCATCCATTTCCCCCGGACATCCTGATACACGAAAATATACCCGGCCTCCATTATTTCGGGAAAGTTACCCAGGCTGGTTTTATACGCATTAGGACCATACGGCGTTACGGTGTAAGGGGTACGATTCAGAAGAATAGGGTAGGACTTGCTTGTGTCTTTTGGTGTATAGATTGAGGTGAAAAGCTTCGTGCCATCTCGCATGTCGATATTTACTTCCAGTTTGTCAAAGTTGTTTTCGACATAGTTGTCTTTGGGTTCTTGTGCAAAAACGCCTTTTAAGAAAAGGAACAGGAATGTTAGGTAAATTGGGCATCTTTTCATAGCATGGTTTTTAGCATTAATAAAGTTAGCGTTTTTCGTTTAGTTGTGGGAACTAAAAATAAATGATATTTTGGGTATTAACGAAGGGGGTGTGGTCGAATTGGAAAGGGGGACGGATAGCGCAAAAAAGATTATCGGCTGCCTGAAAGATGAACATCTTTCGTTCAACCCGCCCCCGAAATCTACCTCACTTGGCTCTCTTACAGGACATATCGTCGAACTGCATAATTGGATTGCCTTGGCACTGACGAAAATGATTTCAATTTGGAAATAGATTGGAAAGTCGTTTAAACCTCATAATGCTGACGAATTAATGGCAGCACTTGAAGAGGGATTCAAGAAAAATAAAGTCGCAGTGAACGAAATATCCGAGGAGGATCGGTTTAATAAATGGACTTTTCGAGCAGGTAAGCAGGTTTTAGGCGAAATGCCAAAATTGGGGCATTACGCTTTTTGATTAATAACCAGTTGATCTACCATCGTAGGCAACTCAGCGTATACTTGCGATTATTGGATATTCTTGTGCTATATGGGACGTCAGCCGATGAGCAGCAAGTCAGAAACTAAAGAAAAGGATAGCGCAATACATTAGAAAGTTTTGTAAAAATATTAGCCTGACGGTAAAACCGTCAGGCTAATATTTTTAAGTCTGTGTTTTATATTATTTAGCTAATTCTTCAGCAATAGCTTTCCCGATTTCAGCAGGCGATTCGACAACACGAATACCACACTCTCGCATGATTTTCATTTTTGCGACAGCTGTATCGTCAGCGCCACCTACAATCGCACCAGCGTGTCCCATACGTCTCCCTGGAGGAGCTGTCTGGCCGGCAATAAATCCAACGACAGGTTTAGTGCCGTTCTCTTTGATCCAAAGAGCAGCTTCGGCTTCCATGCCCCCACCGATTTCACCGATCATAATAATTCCCTCGGTCTCAGGATCGTTCATAAGGAGTTCAACAGCTTCCTTGGTTGTGGTCCCAATAATAGGATCTCCACCAATTCCAATAGCTGTAGTGATGCCTAATCCGGCTTTGACTGTTTGATCAACAGCCTCATACGTCAATGTTCCTGACTTAGAAACCACACCAACTTTACCTTTTTTAAAGATAAAACCTGGCATGATGCCGATTTTGGCTTCCTCGGCAGTAATAATTCCCGGACAGTTTGGTCCGATCAATCTTGCATTCTTATCACTTAAGTAAGATTTTACCTGCACCATATCCTTAGTTGGTATACCCTCGGTAATACAGACGATCAGTGCGATTCCAGCTGCGGCAGCCTCCATAATTGCATCAGCGGCAAATGCCGGTGGAACAAAAATAATCGACACATTGGCACCAGTGGTATCGACAGCATCTTGAACGGAGTTAAATACTGGACGGTCTAAGTGTGTTTGGCCCCCTTTTCCTGGAGTTACACCACCAACAACATCCGTACCGTACTCAATCATTTGAGATGCATGATAAGTACCCTCGTTCCCAGTAAAACCCTGGACAAGTACTTTGGAATCTTTATTTACTAATACACTCATTTTGTCATGTTTTTTGCAAAGCAAATCTACTACTTTGTGTTGACTTCTGAAAGTCGGAATCCTAGGTATTTTGTTATTTCTCAGCGAAATTTTGTTTTACTAACAAAATCCCATATCACGATACCAATTGTTACCGATACATTGAAAGAATGTTTGGTTCCAAATTGTGGTATCTCGAGTGTTACATCCCCGTATGGAATGATTTCCTCACTGACCCCATGGACTTCGTTGCCAAAAACTATCGCATATTTTTGGCTGGGGTCTGGCGCAAAGGACTGCAATGGAATACTGTTTTTGGTCTGTTCGATAATGAGGATCTGGTAGCCTTCAGTTTGTAGCAGTTGTATTGCATCATGACTGTCTTTTAAATGTATCCACTCGATCGATTGAGTGGCGCCTAGGGCGGTTTTCTCGATTTCTCGATGTGGTGGCTTGCCCGTGATTCCGCAAAGCATAATTTTTTCTATTGCGAAAGCATCAGCGGTTCGAAAAGCAGATCCTACGTTGTGGAGGCTGCGTACGTTGTCTAATACCAAAACAATAGGAGTTTTGTCTTGGTTCCGAAAGGTGTCAACATCAACCCGGTTTAGTTGATCCATAGAAAGTTTCTGCATAAACAAAGATACAAGATTTCGAAAAAATGAAAATGATTTTGAATATTAGATTTTGTATGTTACTTTTGCATTCCGCATTTGAGTATAAAAAAGAATAAAAAAATATAGCTAAGAAAAATGGCAAATCATAAATCAGCGATCAAAAGAATCAGATCTAACGCTGCGAAGCGCTTAAGAAATCGTTACCAAGCGAAAACTACCCGTAACGCTATTAAAAAATTACGTAGCACAACTTCAGCTGAAGAAGCTAAAGAGATGTTACCTCGCGTTGTATCGATGATCGATCGTTTAACGAAGAAAAACGTAATCCACAGGAATAAAGCAGCTAACGACAAATCGAAGTTGGCCAAGTTAGTTAACGGTCTAGTCTAAGCTGACTGACTTTTTTTGAATAGTATTTTAGGGATGTTTTTAACATCCCTTTTCTGGTTTGTATAATTATTAATCAATCGGAACTCCAGGACAAGAAGCTGTTCCACTATTATAAACACTTAAGACAGCGCAAAATAAAAGAGACTTCCTTCACTTTCGAAGCCTCTTTTCTTGTAATATCAATTAATGGACGATTGCTATTTGTTCGTTAGAATCGTATTGATTACAGTTTGTAAAGCCTCGTTATCATTTTTATAAGAATCGAGATCATAGAGTTCAACTTTTCTAAAATCAACAGGATGGCTTTCACTTTGTAGATAGATAAATCCCTGGTCTAGAATTTTGCCGTCTTGTTTAACGGCCGGATCTACTGGATCCACGTTTCCATTGCCGATTTGCGGGTTATTATATTCAAGAACGACTTGGCCATCTAACACATGTTGAATTAGAGAATCGCCAAGCACGACAAATTCAGCAGTTACCCACTGGTCTCCATGATAGGTTTTGGAACTCGAGCTTAAACAGTGCGGAGTAAAGACCTTGTCATCAATAACCACGTTGGTTCCTGGAGTGCAAAGATTTGATGTTGTACGCTCATCCTCTCCGTTGCCACCAAGTAGTTGTCCTTCGATTGAAATTGGGAAATCCTGATCTCTCAACATGGTCTCTGGATCTTGACCATGCAACATAGCCCCACTATTCCGCCAGGCCCAACCTTCACCCCCTTGGGTCTGTTCTTCGACGAATCGGTATTCTAATCGCAATATATAATAACCGAAAGCCTTGTTGTAGGCTAGATGACCATATTGCTGGTCGAAGTTGTCATACCCATCATAGCGGACTTTAAGCAAGCCATCTTCTACACGAAAAGTGTTTGCATAGTTATCACCCACCTCATGTAACCTAATTTTCGGCGTCCAGTCATTAATGTCTTTTCCGTTAAACAATTGAATGGGTTTAGGAGCAAGGCCAGAATTTTCACTGACCTGTGATTTTGCGCCGCAGGCAAAAAGGGTGCTTAATGCCAATCCGGCAACAATCGAGTTTAGCTTCATTTGTAACTGTGGTTTATAATAATAAATTTCTGTTTTTTACGTATTCGCTTGGCCTGACTCCAATAACTTTGTTGAACGTGTTACTGAAAGTTGGTAAGCTATTGTATCCCACTCGTAACGCGACTTCATTGACGCTCAGCTTCTCGTCAAGCAATAGTTTTAACGACGTCAACATTCTGAGTATCGTAAAATATTGAATGTACGACATGTTTAGTTCTTTTTGGAATAGGCGAGCCAAGGTTCGTTCTGAAATGTCGAAATACTCAGCTAAGCTCTTGAAGCTGATATTCTCAGCAATGTTTTTCTCCAAATAGGTGACAATGTGCTTGAGCTTATCGTTTTTAGGGTACGGAAGAGCTAGTGGGAGCTCCGTCTGAGATAATTCTGGTAAAATCAGTTTGAATGCTTTGGCTATCGAATATTTAGGTTCCTCATCGGGGAAAATATTACCGTTCCAACGATTGGTGAACATAATAAGCTCAATCAGTAGATCATTTACGGGATAAATATTGACCTTGTCGAAAAAATCTGTATCGGTATCATATTTTGGGAAATAAAGATTCCGCATGGTCACATCCGGACTACTGGGGTGAATGCTATGTTGCACGTTAGATGGGATCCAAATATAATGCCTAGCCGGCAGGAAAAATGATTTTTCAGAAGTTTTTAGAAAGACGACACCACCCTCCGTATAAAGGAATTGGCCTTTTTTGTGAGAATGTTCCGTCACATAGTTCTCACCCATCATGGCATGATGGCAGTAGATACTTCCTTCATAAGTATCGACTTCGGTCATGTAATATTTGTCGACATATTGTTTTTGCATCCAAAAAGGGGCTTAATGTGCCGTTAAATTCCATCAAGTTGATGGTTTTGAGTTACTAGGAGATACAACAGAAAATTGTTTAGCCAAAAAGCCGATATATCGCTGTATTAGATAACAAATATACCTCTTTTTCCTTTAGCACAAAACCTTTGACCATTTTGTACTGTGTGGGAAGATGTGTTGGGGTTTGCGAAACTTATATCTCTGATTGGCCAGGTGACGTTGCCGTCTTTTCAAAAAGCAAGCGATCGACCCGTTAACCGCTAGGTTGCTTATCACAGGTTCAAGTAAAAAGGTAAATAGACTCTTGTATTTTGTGGGTATTAACATTAAATTGAAGATTAGATCCACGGCTTGATTTTGCTAATATAACGCCTTGGTTTCGGAGAGAATTGTTATCCGCTATATGCATATAATAAAAGAAAATTATATGGCTTTTTCCGATAATTATTAAAAATTAATATTGATTAATATTGATTAATATTGTTTTTCCCTGTAAAAAGGGGGTCCAGAAATTTGATTATGATCGATAGAATACGTTTAGAAAGCTTGCGTAGCAAGATAACAACAGCCGAAGAAGCGGCAAAACTGATAGAAAACGGTATGGTGGTAGGATCCAGTGGGTTTACCAAAGCTGGTGATAGCAAAGTCGTATTACCAGCGTTAGCGAAACGGGCCAAAAAGGAGAATATTAAAATTACATTAATGACCGGAGCGTCGTTAGGACATGGAACCGATGGCCTTTTGGCAGAAGCAGGAGCATTGAAAAAGAGAATGCCCTTTCAGGTCGATCGCATATTGCGAAATAAGATCAATAGCGGTGAGGTGTTATTTATTGATCAACACCTTAGCGAAAGTGCCGAATTACTACATAACAAAAACCTTCCCGATGTTGATATCGCGGTAATAGAAGTGGCATACATTGATCGGGATGGAAGTATAGTGCCCACGACTTCTGTGGGTAATTCGGTGACTTATGCAGCATTAGCCAAGAAAGTGATACTCGAGGTTAATTCGTCTGTCCCTGAAAATATTTATGGAATTCATGATATTTATCAGGCGGAGGATTACCCGCATAGAAATGTTATTCCTATCGTCGCACCATGGAACAAAATTGGACGTCGCACTATTCCGCTTAATCCCGATAATGTTGTGGCGATCGTATTTACCGATAAGCAAGATAGCCCCGCGGATATCGCTCCACCGGATGAGAAAACGAAGCGGATTGCAGAACACATTCTTGAGTTTTTTGAAGAAGAGGTTCGGCTCGGGCATCTAACCGATCGGTTACTTCCCATACAGGCGGGAATTGGTAAGGTTGCCAATGCGGTGTTGACAGGCTTTATTGATAGTAATTTTTACGACCTTACCATGTTTTCTGAGGTGTTGCAGGATTCGGCGTTCGATATGATGGATGCAGGAAAATTGAGCTTTGCTTCCGCCTCCTCTGTGACGGTATCGGAATCATGTTATGATAGGGTGTTTAATAATCTCTCCAAATACAGAGATAAATTTGTTCTCCGACCACAAAATATTTCGAACACTCCGGGGCTTATTCGTCGATTGGGAATTATTGCAATCAATACTGCGATCGAATTTGATATTTACGGGAATGTGAACTCAACCCATATCGGTGGCACTCGAATTATGAATGGTATTGGCGGTTCAGGTGATTTTGCCCGCAATGCCTATTTGAGCGTCTTTGTAACTCAGGCGGCCTCGAAAGATAACCAGATTTCTCATATCGTGCCCATGGTATCTCACACTGACCATACGGAGCACGATGTAGACATTCTAGTGACCGATCAAGGTTTGGCTGATCTGCGTGGGCTTGCGCCACGCGAAAGAGCCCAAAAGATTATTGACTATTGTGTACACCCAGATTATAGAAACCAATTGCAGTCTTATTTTGATAGAGCATGTGCGCTTGGCGGACACACACCGCATATTTTGGAAGAGGCACTAAGCTGGCACAGTAGTTTCAATGAGAAAGGGACAATGAAAAAAACGTAGTACAATCGGGTTTGATATCAAAAAGAAAAGGGACAAACCTAACGGAATAGTCCCTTTTCAATGTACTCTGTTTTGACGCGTTATCAGTCTTTAAACATTAACAATCGGTCAATCCAGATCAAATATTAGTTGTTTCCTGGTAAGAAAATCTGGAAGCCTACAGATACACCTAATCCCGAGGCCCTATCGGAGGCTGAGCTAATATTAGCCTTAGAATAGTTATAGCCTAACATCGCTTCGAGGGCGACAGTTTGGGTGATAAAATGCGAATAGCCTGCGTTTACCCCAACGTTGAGTGAAACATCATCACCAGCAGAACTTCCCGCGATTCCCACATCCCCCTGTCCAAAGAAACGCCCTGTTGCACTAGCACCGCCTGGAAAATAGTACCGCACAAATGGTGCTATTCCATACCCCCAGTCATTAGGCGCGTCCTTGACTGACGTAAAACCCAAATTGGCTTGTGCACCAATTGCTACGCCGTCAGACACAAAATAACCGGCTCGAGGGCTTACCTGGATATTGAATGATTCGGCTTCGAAGCTGTATCCCAAACTTCCAATTGATCCACCGACCATCCAATTACCTTGCTGGATAGGCGCCATTCCGACATCTGCGGAGTGTTGAGGAACTGTTTTAACTTGGGCAGAACTGTAACTTAAGCAGCCCAACGAAAGGGCTATTGTTAGTAGTAGATTTTTCATGGTTTCTTAATTCTTTTATTGTTAAACAATCACTAAGCAAAAATGTTTCCCGTTTTTATGCATTGAGCATGCCACTTCGCTTCTTGTAGTGTCTCGACTACATGATGGATCTGTTTTAGTATCGCAGAAGATATCTCTCGCGATCTCATTTTTTAACGGATGAAGGGGACCGAATTTCTCGCTTGTTGATATAGAAGTCCAGCGCTTTTTGGACCTCAAAGGGACGGTCGGTGGAAATAATGCTAGCTCCTCGTACGATAAAATCAGCATATCGTTGATAACCTGATTTTTTGGCAGATCGATCTAGGTTGCCCATTGTACCTAGGATGGATTTAACACCTCGTTTTTGCAGCGAATCATAAAGTGCCGGATCCGGCTCACTGGTCCCAACGAAAGCAACCAAACGATTGGTCGGTACTCCCAGATCGTCTATTCTACTGAGATCCTCTGGATTTCTGATAGTAGTGGAAATCATCAAATCAGGCGCCAGTTGATTTACAATCGCAGCCTGTGCTGGGGAATAAGTAATGATAACACTATTAGCTTCTGTTTGAGTCCTTCGGATGACTCCGATCACCTTTTCATAAGGAACAGACCGCTTGATGTCCAAAGTAAATATGGTTTTGTCTTTACCCCACAGCAGTGCTTCTTCAAGCGTAGGGATACCGATCTTGGTTAGCATTCCTTCTGTATCTTTTAAACGCATAGTACTCAACTCATGGAAGCTTTTATCTTTTATTGCCCCCGATCCGTTGGTGGTACGGTCTAAAGTTTCATCATGCATGAGCACCAGAACAGAGTCTTTGCTCATCACGACGTCGCACTCAATAATTGTTGGAAAGGATTTGGCCACCCTTGCAAATGTCGGCAATGAGTTTTCAGGATACCCGGGACTTGGACCTCCTCTGTGAGCGCTAACGATGGGGTAATTATTGTCTTTTGGATCAAAGAATCGATATAAGTCATTAACTGTCTTTAGATCAAAAACAGGTTCTGTGCTGGAGAATTGCTCATTTTGGCTTTTCGTGTGATCGCCGGAACACGCGCCGAACGATAAGCTGAACAGAATCGAGAATCTTACGAAGCGGTTCAACGATCTCATCCGATTTGGTTTTCAATTAACGAAACAAGTTTCTCAAGCGGTGTGTTAATCTGATCAACGACGATTTGTGCGCGTGTGTAATAAGGACTTCGCTCTTCAAGTTTTTCTTCAATAAAATGCAGCAAGGATTCACCTTGTAATCCGTTCAGCGAAGGTCGTTTGCGAATGTCAGAATTAGAAAGTCTGTTCCACAAAGATCGTGGACTGTGCTGGAGATAGATAACAGTCCCGTTTTCCAGCAACCAATCCATGTTATCATAAAAGCAAGGTGTTCCCCCACCCGTTGAGATGATCGCAGTCTTTTCTCGCTGTGCAAGCATGATTTCCTGTTCTTTCTCTCGAAATCTATTTTCGCCAAACAGCTCAAAATATTCTGGAATGCTCATATCGATTTCGGACACAATTTCATGATCGAGATCGATAAAAGGTAGACTAAGAGCATTAGCCAGTTTCTTACCCCAAGTCGTTTTCCCACTACCCATAAATCCGATGAGGAAGATTGGTTTATTACTCATTCGATACTATCTAAATAACGGTTGATCAGTGTATGTTTACTAGGGAAATTTTGCGGAGACCACTTTTTGATCACGGTGCCGTTCAGCATTAAAAGAACACCGGGGTTAGCGCGCACCATACTTTTCAAGGGTACTGCATCGACGTAGAAGGTTTCTAAGACTAGATCCATCTGATCGTTGATGTAGTCTACTTGATCAGATGAAGAGGCGGTTGCTAAAATCGCTCGAATATTGTAATCGACCGCGAGGTCACGAACGGTTGAGTTAATTTGATCTAAAGCAGTTAGGTCAGCCGACGATAGTTGGGTTAAATCTGTACTAACCACAATAAAGTTGTAGTAAGGGTTATTGATGATCTCGTTTGTACGGTCCAGCCCGTCGATATCGCTGATGATAAGGTCAGGGATTTTGATTTCGTAGCCTTTCTTTATCAATCGTGACTCAGGTTCCCCGATAACTTCCAGATTCTCATCTTCCCAAAGTTTGTCTCCTAAATATTCCTTGTCATTGACTTTTCTGGTCTCACCAGTAGTTTTGTCCTGGATTTCGTATATATGCTCATACTGATCGGGTTCAGCGCCTTCCGGAGCATGCATAAGTTCGGGGATATTGTTCCCTTCTTTATAGGGGAGAAAATCAATGAAGGGTAAGAAATAATACGTATACACCCCGATTCCAAACGACGCAAAAATAATTAGCGTGACCAGTAAGTTTCTGGTGAACAGGCTATTTATGAATGGAGTTATTTTTTTTCGATGAAGAAAAATATAACTGATAAATATTAGCAGAATCAAGTCTTTTATGAATGATTGCCACGGAGTGAGCGGGATAGCATCTCCAAAACAACCACAGGATTGGACGACGTCGAACGCGGCGGAATAAAAGGTAAGGAATGTGAAAAATAAAATTAACAGCAATAGTCCCCACGCCACCTTTCTTCCGGAAATTCCCAGAATTAGTAATGCACCCAAGATAATTTCAAACGCACAAAGGATAATCGCTATCCATGACGCATAATCGTTAAATATATCGAGATGAAATACATGGAAATACTCTTGCAATTTGTATCCAAACCCCATCGGGTCGTTGGCTTTAATCAAGCCCGAAAAGATGAATAGTAATCCCACTGCGACTCTGGCGGCCCACAGTAAAATATTGGGTTTGAGTCGATTTTGATTATTGCTAACTGAGTACGTCATTGTCTGATAAAGTTATGTTCTAACCGTCATTTGATTAATGCAAACGCTGCGTAATTAAGCAGGTCTTGATAATTGCTTGTAAGGCCTTCGTATACCAGGGTAATCCCTTTGTTGTCTTGGACCTGTTTTACCCAGTGAAGTTTCATTAGAATTAGATCCGTTAGGGACGAAATTCGCATGACTCTCCACGTATCTCTATATCATGAATTTACACCAAGATCAGATCGCTAGTTCCGGTGACTTTTTCAAGTGTCACAAATATAATTAGAATATCTTTAACCTTTCGGTCACATTCCTGTACAAATTTAGGTCCATCGCGACGTTTTGAACGTATTGCTCTTAACTTTACCTATATGAAACTCCCAGATTTTACTGAATTGTCTTATTTAGCAAGCGGATCATCGATGCAGCAAAAGGCCTACCGAGTTTTAGCCGAAGAATGTGTTATGCAGAAGTTGCATCAATTTTCCCCTATATTAATTGGCACTTTCCCCCTAGATGTAGCCATCCAGACAAGTGACTTAGACATTGCGTGTTGTGTTCCTGATATGGGAGTATTCAGTGAGAGTCTACTGATTAGCTTTGGAAATAGTGACCAATATACGTTTAGAATGAAAATCATCCGGGGAAAAACAGTTGGAATTGCTAACTTTAAAATAGCTGCTATACCGGTGGAAATCTTTGGCGAAGATCGACCAGTAACCCAACAATATGGTTATAGGCATATGATAGCCGAATTTCAGATATTGGAAAGATATGGTGCATCGTTTCAAGCAGACATTCGCAGACTCAAATCGCTCGGATGGAAGACCGAACCGGCCTTTGCGAAATTGCTTGGGCTAAGTGGTGATCCTTATGAGGAGTTGTTGAAAATTAACATTAGTAAACTATGACGAAAAATAGTCTAGAAATCCGTGAGGTCGATATCATTCGATACATACAGCCGTTTAGGGAGGGAGGTTCACTGCCAGGGTTAGTGGATGCTGACGATGGTTTTAGTTATGTTATCAAGTTTCGAGGCGCGGGGCAAGGGAAAAAGGCTTTGATTGCCGAATTTATTGGCGGGGAACTGGCGCGTTTTCTTGGACTTCGGTTACCCGAAATGGTCATGGCTAATTTGAATGAAGGGTTTGGACGGACTGAACCTGATGAAGAGATTCAAGATTTATTAAAATTCTCAATCGGACAAAATTTGGGCGTTAGCTTTTTGAACGGTGCGATTACATTTGATGCTAACGTAAACAAGATATCAGCCATTGAAGCGTCCAAAATTGTCTGGTTAGATGCATTATTGATGAACGTCGATCGAACGGTGAAAAACACCAATATGTTGATTTGGCATGACGAATTATGGCTGATTGATCATGGAGCGGCTTTGTATTTTCATCACACTTGGCATACTTGGCAGGAGTACATTGAAAAGCCCTTTATACAAATTAAAGACCATGTCTTGCTGCGTCACGCGGGACGAATACCCGAGATCGATCAACAATATCGGGAGTTATTCACCAGGGAAAAAATAAGTCAAGTACTGAGGGTGCTACCAGATGAATGGTTGGAAGATCAGGAACAGGGAATATCCGCTGAACAAGCCAGAGAGGTCTATACCACTTTTCTGACCAGGAGAGCGGAGCAGTCGAACGTTTTTGTAAAACAGATTGAAAATGCAAGAAAGAACGTTATATGAGTACGCGGTTGTACGTCTGGTCCCTCGTGTAGAACGGGAGGAATTTATTAATATAGGCGTGTTACTTTATTGTCGGAAACAACAATATGCCGATTTATTATATCATTTGGAGGAAAATAGAATGCGGGTATTTGCAATGGATATTGATTTAGAGCAGATCCGTAAGCACTTGGAATCCATGAGGGCAATCTGCTATGGGCTTCCCTCGGGGGGGGATATAGCTGAACTCGAACTGACAGAACGGTTTCGGTGGTTGACAGCTAATCGAAGTACCATTATTCAATGTTCTGCAGTTCATCCTGGTCTCTGTTTAGATGCCGGGAACACCCACAAAAACTTAATTGAAAGGTTAGTCGTGTGAACATTTCCTAAAAACAGCACCTAATTACAATAAAATTAAATGATGACATTTTACGAATATATTTATAGGAAACAGCGAGCGGTGCAAGATATGCCTAGCAATAGAACTATTGCGAGGTGGGCGTTGGATTTATTACACCTGCTATTCCCGCAACGTCATTCCACGAACTTCAGTAGTGTGGATGATGTTCGAGTTGCTTTTGATCAATCAGAATTGGCACTGTATGAACTTTTGGATAAGACTAAGGCCTGTGAAGATTGTGATATACAAACGATATCGTCTGATTTTTTTGAGAAAATACCAAGGATTTATGACGTCATGCTGACGGACGCCCAAGCCATACTTGATGGAGATCCCGCTGCACAAAGTATGGATGAGGTTATCCGAACCTATCCAGGGTTTTTAGCGATCTGTATTTACCGACTTTCTCACCAACTCTGGTTAGAGAAAGTGCCGCTCATCCCTAGGATTTTGACAGAGTATGCGCACTCTAAAACCGGTATTGATATTCACCCGGGAGCCTCTATTGATGAATATTTACACATAGACCACGGCACCGGTATTGTCGTGGGAGAAACTTGTAGAATTGGAAAACATGTTAAGCTGTATCAAGGGGTTACCTTGGGTGCGCTAAGCGTAGAAAAAGGGTTAGCAAATACGCAGCGACATCCTATCATTGAAGATCATGTTATTATATATGCAGGAGCAACAATCTTAGGAGGGGAAACTACTGTGGGACATCATTCAGTCATTGGTGGGAATGTTTGGTTGACTACTAGCATTTCACCTCACACCACAGTTTACCATCAAACAACATCAAAATTTATAGACACAAAACCGGTCGCTTAATGGGAAATATTATTGATACGATAGGAAATACACCGTTGATTGAAATTACTCAATTTCACAAGAACTCGCGCGTTAAAATATTTGCTAAACTAGAAGGAAACAATCCGGGTGGATCGGTTAAAGACCGTGCTGCTCTATATATGATTCGGTCTGCTCTTGATCGCGGTGAGATCACTCAAGATACCAAGTTAATTGAAGCGACCAGCGGGAACACTGGAATCGCGTTAGCGATGATCGCGAGCATGTTTGGATTATCCATCGAACTGGTCATGCCTTCTAGTTCAACTCGAGAAAGGGTGCTAACTATGGAAGCCTTTGGAGCCCAGGTGACACTTTTGGATAACATGGAAGTCAGTAGGGATTACGCTGAGGAAAAAGCCGAAAGCGGTGAGTATTATTTGTTAAACCAATTTGCCAACGAAGACAATTATCGTGCTCATTATCGAGGAACCGGTCCAGAAATATGGCGAGACTCCAAGGGCACGATAACACATTTTGTGAGTGCAATGGGAACCACGGGTACCATCATGGGGTGTTCCAGATTTTTGAAAGAACAAAATCCTGAAATTCAAATTGTAGGTTGTCAACCGATAGAAGGGGCATCGATACCGGGTATCAGACGCTGGCCAGAAGCTTATTTGCCAAAGATTTTCGACCCATCCCGTGTCGACCGAATAATCGATATTGACCAGAGAGACGCCAAAGAGATGAGCAGGCAGTTAGCACGAAAGGAAGGAGTATTTGCGGGGATGAGTTCTGGAGGCGCGTTTCATGCTGCGCTACAGGTTGCCAACGAGATAGAGGACGGAGTGGTTGTTTTCATCGTTTGTGACCGCGGTGATCGATATCTTAGTTCAGATTTGTTTGGGTGATCGACAGCGGGGTTCTGAATTGCCAGCGAGGTCATCGTCAATCTAACCTTCAAGCACTATTTGGGGATCTTATTTCAAGAACCTATTGAAAATTTAAAGACAGTTTAAAGCAGTGGCGAATTCTTTTCCATGTGGATATGTTTCCTTTGGTTGCCCTCAGGCCTATATTCCTTTGAACTCATTTGGTGAACTGAATTACAAAGCAAATATACAAGGAACAACTTGCGTGATAGAAGTTCCTTGTATCGTGTTCCCTAACCAGAAGTCTTTTATTGATCTCTCGACCAAATCTCATAGATAGGATCGCCTTTAGAGCTTAAGCCACTGTGATGCCATTGACCAGCCTGGATTTTACCTTCAAAATTTAGAGATGCACCTACTCGGTTGTCATCCCTAGAAAAGAAGAGGATGTTTTCGGTATACTTTCCGTCGTTGAACGTGTAGTGGCCACCTCCTGTACCATAGAAACCTTTTTCAGCGGGATTAATTGCAATCCATTGAAAATAGCCATCGACTAGTATTTTGATGGTCTTTCTATCTCCTCTCGGAATTTCTGAGAGTTCTTCACCTTGCTTACGTCCTGTGATTCGCCAAAGTCCGTCTAGATCCTGTTTTTCCGCCACTTGTTGTTGGAAATTCAAATTACCCATTTGGATGTTGCTCGAGGAATGCGTTGCGCCTGTGTTTTTTTGCTGGCCGATTTCACTCGGATTCTGATCATCGTATTCAACTGAGACTAGTATATCCCCGTTTTCTTTCGAATACGGACCGCCCCATGTGGATTGATAGACACCGTCTTTGTATTGTATGTAGGAACTATATCCATCGACAAATAACCAGAGATGCGTTACCTCACCGTCTTCCGCTAAATAAGCGCCATGAATACTTCGGTCTTGCGCATAAGTGAGTCCATACGACAGTAGAAGCACAAACATTAATAGTAGTCTTTTCATCACGATATGTTTTGGTTCACAAGGAATATAATGAAAACCCTCAAGACACGGAACTGTTTTTATATTTATCGACTTTCTGCTTGCTTAATTGGGGGAAGAGTGTTGATACGGTATTAATGCGCACGAATTGTTATTTTTGATATTCATGAGGACCAATACTTCTTCAGTTTCACGAGTTTTGGGTATCTGGGCCCCGGCTTTACTGTTCCTGCTATTCGGTCTCAGGGGAGAGGAGGTGTCTGCACAAACGAATCCTTATATCAAGAGCCTTCGTGATCGTTTATGTGTCGATAGTCTAAAAGACATTTATTCTGAACCAACGCCCGAGTATGATGTGTTGTACCGGAATCCTCGACGAGAAAAAAAATTCTGGCGTGCTGGTGCAGAATGGTTTTTAGCACAGGCATTGCCTGCTTCCTTTAATCGGTTTATTACGCGCGACCCGTACGCCTATATTTCCTTTAGAAATTTCATCGATCACCAAAGCCTAAGTGCTTGGGATTGGGACGATAACCAATTTACAACGAATCAGATTGACCATCCATTCCACGGACAAATCTACTTTAATGCTTTTAGGAGTAATGGGTATAACTTTTATGAATCTAGTCTGGCGACCGTAGCGGGTAGCTATATTTGGGAAACTGCGGGAGAAACGCAGCATCCATCCATCAATGATTTGGTTAATACAACTTATGGAGGAATTTTGCTTGGAGAGATGATGCACAGAGTTTCAAGGAATATTCTTGCCCGGAATCGGCACCATCATAATCGTGTTGGGAACGAGATCGTTGCGACATTGGTTAACCCTGTTCAGGGGTTGAATAGATTTCTTGATGGCAAATGGGGGCGGGAGATAGAAGATTACTACCTGGTTGATTCTTCAAATATTAGTGCAGAGATCGATCTGGGCGTCAGGCGATTCGACGCTCGAGAAGGGGATTTTGTCAGTAAAGGAAAGAATTCTTTTTATGGGAGATTGCGCTTTCGCTATACTAACGGTGATCATAATTATAAAAGGCCTTTTGATCAGTTTTCGGTCAATTTGGAGCTCGGTAGCGGCGATAGTACGTTTATTAATGCAGTTAATGTCCATGCCCTTCTCTATGGCGGTCGGTTTTTTGAAACCAGAAGTGGTGACCACTATGGCACTCTGAATGCGCACTATGATTTTTATAATAACGATGCTTTTTTCTATGGGGCACAAAGTCTAAACTACAATTGGCTTTCTGAATTTGCGTTCACGCCGGGCAACCGATTAAATCTCAGTTTAGGTGGAGGAGCCGTACTTCTCGCAGCCGTGCCTGATCCGTATCTACTTTACGGAGAAAGTCGGAATTACAACTATGGTTCGGGAGCTTCGTATCGTTTCCGTGGAGATTTGATGCTGTTTAATCGTTTATTAATTAATGCTGACTACAACGGCGGTGTTTTTTTTACAATATCGGGGAACGACTCCTACTATGTTTTACACGGTTTGAGTGTGGAAGCGAGCCTAAGAGTGTATAAAAAGTGGTCTGTCAATTTGAGTTCTGGCTATTTTAATTTACAGGGGCATTTTACAGATGAACGGTATACAGATTTCCACAGGGAATTTCCGTACGGCAAGCTCTCGATAGGCTATAATATCTTCTTCTAAATTTGCAAGTGTATTTGTATCCAGAGAAAGGTTAGAAAGAATGAAAGGCTAGCGATCATGTTGATTGCTAGCCTTTCGTTTTTATATTTTATTACTAATTCTTTTTTAGAACTATTTATCAAGTTTTTCAAACTTATCGTAATCGATTTTTTTCGATTTTATTTTTACGGTCTCCTTCAGCTTGTCAAACACTTTAAGGGCCTTTACTTCCTCGAACAGTCGATTTGCTTGTTCCTTGTCCCCAAGAAGTTGCATCGCGAATGAATGAAGTTGCTCGTCGGTAGGCTCTTCATTGGTGTTGTACATTTTTATTTGAGTATAGATCCGCTCTTTTGCAAGCTCTAAAACTTCGTCATATTTCACCTCCAGATTGTTGGCGCTAACGATGCGGTTCTCAATTATAGTCCATTTTAAGTTGTTTAAGAAATCAGCGAAACCTTCTTCAACGTCATTTTCTGGCAATTCAGGATTGGTTGCTTTTAACCACTTTTTTAAGAAGTCTTCGGGAAACTTAACATCCACTTTCTCCATTCCAAAAGTATACATGTCATTTTGTAGCTTTTGAGCTGAGTTCTGTTTGAATAGGTTTTCAACCTCTTCTCTCACCTTTTCATTAAATTGCTCTTCGGTGGTTACTTCACCCTCTGGGAACAGTTTGTCAAAGAATTCCTGATTGAGATCCGATTCTTCAAGCCGATTGATGTTTTTAACCGTTAGACTGAATTTGCTGATATCTAATTGGTCAGCTTCTTCTTCCTTAATATCGAGAATCCGTGCGAGATCAGCAACTTTGAAGGCTTTTTTTACGTCCAGTTTAACACTGTCATCGATTTTAAGGCCAATTAGTGATTTCTTGATTTTTGCGTCCTCTATTTGGTCGATTCTAACAGACGTAGTCTTCTCGATGCCCTCTTCTTTCTCCTGTGTCAGGATCGCGTAGAGTACGTCATTATCTTCAGAAACTTCGGGGTTAGTCATCTTACCATAACTGCGACGTAGGTTTTTAATACGCTCAGTTAATGTTGATTCATCCGCTTTTATATCGTACTCGATAAATTCCGTTGTTTCTGTGAACGGTGTATCGAATTCAGGTGCAAGCCCGATCTCGTAGTTAAAACTAAAGGTATCTTTGAAATCCCAGTTATACTGTCCATCTTTATCTTCTTCTTTGGGAAGAGGTTGACCGAGGATTTCTAGTTTTTGTTCACTGATGTATTCGGCTATTTTATCATTGATGATTTTATTGATTTCATCAAATAAAACAGCCTTGCCATACATGCGTCTGATATGGCCTGTAGGCACCATTCCCGGACGGAATCCAGGTAGGTTTGCTTTTTTCGCTTGGTCTTTGATCGCTTTGTCCACCTGAGGGTTATAGTCCTCGGGAGCTATCTCCACTTGGACGTTAGCGTTGATGTCATCAATGTTCTGGTGTGAAATATTCATACTCGTGTTTTAGCGTTTCGCATTATTTTACTACCCATCGAGGTGATAACGTTGAGCCGGGCGCCGGAATTAATTAAAGCCGATCAATAGCGGTCTCTCATCCCGATTTCGTTCGTGTTTGACTGCACCTGGCAACCAGACAATAAGGTCGTTTTTACCTTTCCAGGGAAGAGATAATTTACGCCCTTTTATAAAAAATCCTCCCGATCTTTATTTTCGGGAGGACATCAAGTGCGGAAGAAGGGACTCGAACCCCCACGCCTTGCGGCGCCAGATCCTAAGTCTGGTGCGGCTACCAATTACGCCACTTCCGCAGTTAGGATTTTTGTGAGTCACAAAGATAGAAACGAAAGCCATATATGTCAAGCTTTTTTATGTATTTTTTATTTCTTTGTTTGTAACTCTTTGTTTTATAACGCGCTAATTTTTTCATTATTCTATCAAAGTAGAGGTTTTCGGTGAGGTGTTGTCCCCCTAACACATCAGGATGTGTGCGGTAAACCTATCCGGTTGGTCGAAAAGGAGGCTTTTTCGCCACCTCTTATTTAATATTTAGGTATTCATTACGCTCTGGTTTGTATCAGGTGCTTCATGTCAATACCCATAAATTGTCCGTTATTTTTTCTATTTTGCTTCAAAAATAATTTTCTTATGCACAGGATTTCATGCTTGGGAGCATTTTTATTAATCAATGCTATGGCAATTGCACAAACAGGGAAAGAGGTACCGCAGAAGGTCGATCGGTCAAAAATCGAAAACCGGGTTAGAAATTCATCAGAAGCCGAACCCCTTAACGCTCAAACCTTATGGGAATTAGGACGTGTCAGTGGCGAAGGGATCTGGGAAAATGGGCAGCAGCTGATTTTCGGGGTCTCACAATACGATGTTAAGACGAATAAGTCGGATAAGGATTTATTCCTAATTCCGCTTGCTGGAGGTGATATTACACCGATTAGTGGTCAGGATGGAAGCGAGAGTCTCCTGAAAGTAGAAGAAGATGAGGCATACTATATGCTGGATGGGCAGATTTGGAAGAAGAATTTGAGAACAGAGGAGTCGAGACAGTTGACGAACTATGAAGGTGGACTAACGAATGTGAAATTCTCACCCGATGGTCAGCAGATTTTGTTTAGCAAGCAAGTGCTACTAAGGGAGTTTCATAGTAAGGACAAATATAAGGATCTTCCCGAATCGGATGTTTATGTATACGACAGTTTGGATTATCGGCATTGGGATAGCTGGAATGACGGTCGATTTAACCATCCTTTTGTTGCTAGTTTTGATGATGACAAAATTGGGCCAGAAATGGATTTGCTGGAAGGTGAACCATTCTATTCGCCCCAGATGCCTTTCGGAGGAGCTGAGGATTACACCTGGTCTCCGGACAGTCGATCGGTTTATTACGTAAGTAAGAAAGCAGGTGGTACCGGTTACGCGCTTAGTACCAATACGGATATCTACCGTTTCGATTTAGCGAGTAGACAAGTCATGAATATTACTGAAGGAATGTCCGGATATGACACTAATCCATCATTTAGTCCGGACGGAAGCTTACTCGCCTGGTTGAGCATGGAAACGGATGGTTACGAGGCGGATAAAAATGATATTTACATTCAAGATCCCTTATCAGGAAAGAATCGTAATTTGACCAAGCATTGGGACGGCACAGTTAATTCATTTGCCTGGAGCCAGGACAATAAGAAAATTTATTTTGTCGCTCCGACTGAAGGAACGGTACAACTGTTTGAATTATCCATCCCCTCGAACTTCCCAGAGGAATCTGGACCTGGAATTGTTCAGTTATCCCAAGGTCAGTTTGATGTGACAGGCATTGTGGGAGAGACGGACAATGGTTTAATCGTCAGTTCAACGACTATGACGCGTGCGCCAGAGATTTATCAATTCACTTGGAAGGACCACGAACTTCGACCTATTACCAGAGTCAACGATGAAATTTATTCCAGAATCGCTTCGGTGAATGTTGAGTCTCGAGTAACTAAGGCTTCCGATGGGAAGGATTTGTTCTCCTGGGTAATTTATCCCCCAGATTTTGATCCCAATAAGCAATATCCGACGTTACTTTATTGTCAGGGAGGACCCCAGTCAGCGATCACCCAATCGTATTCGTTTCGATGGAATTTTCAGTTATTAGCTTCCCAAGGTTATATTGTGATTGCACCGAACCGTCGAGGTATGCCCGGTTGGGGAGTTGAATGGAACGAGGAAATTTCCAAGGATTGGGGTGGACAGCCTATTCAGGACTACCTTTCTGCTATTGATGATTTGGCTAAGGAATCTTATGTGGATACGGACCGGATTGGGGCAATAGGGGCGAGTTATGGGGGCTATTCGGTATTTCAGTTGGCGGGGATTCACGAAGGCCGTTTTAAAACGTTTATATCACACTGTGGGCTTTTTGATATGGTTTCTTGGTATGGAACAACCGAAGAGTTGTTTTTTGCTAACCACGATTTAGGTGGTCCGTACTGGGAATTGGAGAACGAGAAAACCTATACAGATTTTAACCCCATTGAACGTGTCGATCAATGGGATACACCGATTTTAATTATACAAGGCGGTCGAGACTATCGTGTTCCGATAGGGCAAGGGCTGGCGGCTTTTCAAGCTGCTCAACTGCGTGGGATTAAGAGCCGTTTAATTTATTTACCTGAAGAAAATCACTGGGTATTGTCTGGACACAATGCACAGGTCTGGCATCGTGAGTTCTTTGGTTGGTTGGAAGAGACCTTGAAATAATTCATTAACCCATAACCCATTGACAATGGAGGGCCGTATCGTTCATCGAAGAGTGATACGGCTCTTTTCTTACTTGGTGTCTTTCTTCCCAAAAATAGAGATCTTAAGATACTTTCCAGGGTTTTCAGAAAGATCCTTGACGAGCTGATCCAATGACGCTGATGCACTACTAAGATTTTCGTACAATTGATCATCGTGTATTAGTTGACTCAGGGAGCCCTCCCCGTTATTGATTTTATCCGTGATTTCACGCACATCTTTCATAGCCTGGTTGGCATTCTCGACGGTTTGTTTAATTTCTGTCTTCGCCAAGTCATTTGACAAGCTGTCTAGGTTGGTCAGGATATTATTGATTTTCTCGTTATTATTCTTGAAGTTGTTCGTAATGGATTCCATGTTTGCCAGAATGTTACTTAAACGGCTTTTTTCTGCTCCTAACATTCCATCAACGTCACCCGTAATCTTTTCTAAGTTTTTGAGTGACACCGCGATACTTCGCACGCTGCTTTTAAAGTCGCGTTGAAACTCGCCGTCCATTACTGAGTTGACTCCGGAAAGCACGGAGTCGAGTTTGACGACTAGATTTTCAATTTTTTGCTGTAAAGGCTCCACCTTCTCCATTAAATTGGCTTGTACGTCTGATAATAATGGATCACCGTTGCGTGCCATGGTTGTACTATTACCTAACTGAAAGACAATCGCTTTACTACCGAGTAAATCGGCACTAACGATGCGGGCTACGGTATTCGATGGAATCTCGTAATCATCGTTAATTCTGAACTCCGTTCTAATTTTTCCATTGGGTTGAAGTCTGAGCGCGGACACTCTTCCAATTTGGAAGCCGCTAACGAGCACAGGTTTAGAAACTGCTAACCCGTCAACGTTATCGTATTCAGTATAGAACGTGTTTTCACTACTGAAAACATTGTTTCCCTTTAAGAAACTATAACCTATAAACAGGATGGCAATCGCCACACTCGTTAATGCCCCTACTTTAGTTTCGTTTGATATTTTCAAAATGGACCGATTTAAGATTTGCTTCCCTCATTCTAACCGCCAATTTAAAAAAAAGTTTATATTAAAGAGTCGAAAACCCTAAAAAGACTTTCGTATGTCGAATGACAAGTGGCTTATGTTTAACCAAAGTTACAAAGCTTTCTAGACGTAGATAAGCTACTGACATAGCAAAGTTTGTTCGAATTAGTCATGAAAAGCGACCTCAAAGAAGTTTAGTATCGTCTTTCTAGGCTTTTTCTATAGGTATTTATCGCGTTAAAAAGATCGTTAACAATGGATTCTTGCCCAGCGGCGGATCTCATGAAGTTTTCTTCAGTTGCGTTGCTTATAAAGCCAATCTCGGTAAGGACCGCAGGCATACCTGCAGTAGCTAAGACGGCGAGAGATTGTTCCTTGACCCCTCGATCGGTACGTTTAGAGGAAGTGAATTCATCTTGAATATACGAGGCAAACCGGATGCTATTTTCTCTGAACCGGCGTTTCATTAACGAAAAGACGATATACGAAGAGGGATCCTTAGGATCGAACCCGCCATAGTTCTCCTGATAATCGTCCTCTAGCAAGATTGAAGCATTTTCGCGAATGGCAACATCCTGATCGCCTGTGCGACTAAAACCTAATACGAGCGTTTCAGTTCCCCTGGCCGAGGATCCGCGGGAGCCCGCAGCATTGCAATGAATGGATATAAAAAGATCTGCATGGTGTTTGTTTGCCAACGCAGGTCGTTCGTATAGCTTAGGATAAGTGTCTGTCTTTCGGGTGTATATCACCTTAATTCCAGGGAATTCTCGTTCAATCTTCTTGCCCAATTTTAAAGCAACCTGTAATGCGATGTCTTTTTCTTTGGATCGTCTGCCAACGGCACCCGGATCATGGCCACCGTGCCCTGGGTCCAAGACAATCGTTCGTAATTTCTTCGAATTTTCTTTATTATCCTGAGGGTACCCTAAGCTGAGGTTTGTTAGGATTAGAAGGCACACACAGGCCACAATGCCTCCCGCTTTTTTTGACACACTACCTGTCTTCTTCATTGAGTTCACGAAATTCTCTTGATTCATTCTTTAATCTTCAATATCATTATTACTCCAATCCTGTACTACTTTGATAATGTTTAATTGCATTGACCAAATTTTCCACTATTTCTGCTTGTCCTTGGATCGATAACGATGAGTTTCATCGCTTTATTGTTATCTCTAACGGAATTCTTGAACATCTGTCTTTCTTCCAAAGGGCTGTTTGCGGATCGAACAGGCGGACTGAGCAAAAGAATAGGCGCTAAAATAACAATTATCGAGAGGGTAAGCTTAGTGGATAGATTGAATTTCATGAGTTTCCTTATCAAAATAATCTTGTTGGTACTCTTGTTCGGGTAAATTGTTAAATATGATTAACTTTCGAAAAACCTCGATTATGTTATTGTTTTTTGACTATTTTTGCCAACAAGAGTTTAAAATTAGCACAAAAATAACATTCGTATTTCATTTTGAAGGCTTTAAGTTGTTTTTTCCTTTCCATTTTGCTTTTTCTTGTAGGGACGTCTTCTCTGTGGGCGCAAGTGGAAGGTGCTTCCCAGGAAGAAATGACGGTGGTTGATAGCCTCCCCCGAGATACCGTACCAACTGATACTAGTAACAATAATTTTCGCGAAGTAACCGGCCAGGATACTATTCACATGCAGGATGATAGCGGACTCGAAACCGTGGTTACAATCACAGCCAACGACTCATCTTGGAATGAAGTGCGCAAAAATATACTTCATCTTTATAACGGTGCCAAGGTCAAATATGAGGGGTTTGAGTTGGCGGCGGATTATATACGACTGGACAGAAATACCAATCTGTTGTTTGCTTCTGGTGTAACAGACCATAATGATGATTACATCGGACGACCGGTCATGATATTACCTGGAGAATCACCTATTGCCGTGGATTCTCTACTTTATAACTATGAA
Source organism: Sphingobacterium sp. (assembly GCA_052092145.1). Lineage (GTDB taxonomy): Bacteria > Bacteroidota > Bacteroidia > Sphingobacteriales > Sphingobacteriaceae > Sphingobacterium. The sequence goes on from JBQDCW010000010.1 coordinate 27,547, forward strand.
AGCCAGGTTCCTAAGACTTTCGGTGTGATGACCGAGGTCGATGGTGGCTACATTCAAGCGCGAGAAGTGCGCAAGAATATTTACGACGAGATGTCAATTTATCAGGGGTTATATAGCACCTGTAATCTCCCTTATCCTCACACGCACTTTGGAATACAGATCAGTAAAGGGGTAATTACTAAAAACCAAATTATTGCCGGTCCTTCGTATTTAGTTGTGGAAAATATTCCGCTGAAATTTTTGGCGATACCCTTTGGTTTTTTCCCTAAACAGGATCAGAAGAGCTCTGGGTTTCTGTTTCCGTCCTTTGGGGAGGATGCTTCAAGGGGATTCGCGATGCGGGATTTAGGATGGTATCTCACTTTCAATGACTACTGGGATTCTGAGATTCGCGGCAGTCTTTACTCCAAAGGCACTTGGGAAGCGAATGTGCGCACGCAGTATTTAGTTAACTACAAATTTAACGGAAATTTTGCGTTACAATATGGGTCGTATGTTCAGGGTATCGAGGGGACTGACAATTTTGGTAGAGAAAAGAATTTTCGGTTTACATGGAACCATACACAACGACAAGAAGCCAACCCGGGAACCTCCTTTTCCGCCTCTGTGAATTTTGGTTCTAGGAATGCTTACAGAAACTCCGCGACAACAGGCGTTTATAATCCACAGGAAGCAGTCAATAATAGTATGCGTTCTTCAATTGCTTACGGAAAGGTTTTCGCAGACGGCAAAGTGAATTTTACTGCAAATATGTCTCACGAACAGAATCTATCCACAGGAGCATTGTCGTTAGATTTACCAACCATCAGTTTAAATGTGGCGACATTTAATCCTTTTGATTCTAAAGATAGAATTGGAGAGCAGAAATGGTATCAGCGAATTACGGTAGGGTATAGTCTACAGGGGCAGAATCGAATTGCAACCTCCGACTCGCTATTGTTCAGAAAGGAATCTCTGAAGGATTTTACCAACGGTATGCAACACAACATTCCTGTCAGTTTGAGTTTGAACGTGCTGAAACACTTTCAATTCAATACCTCGGTAAATTACACGGAACGCTGGTATATGCAATCTGTTCGGAATCGGTTGTCGAACCAACTTAACGGATATGAGAGCGTTCGGGACACAGTACAAGGATTTGAGCGCGCTTATGATTATTCGATCTCCAGTGGCCTTTCTACTAAGATATATGGTATGTACCCCAGTATAGGGAAAATTAAAGCGATGCGTCACACGGTGACCCCTTCGATTAATGTAAACTACAGACCTGACTTCTCTGATAATCGTTATGGATTCTACCGTGATTTCACAGATGAAAATGGTATATACAAGAAGTATTCGATTTTTGAGAACGGGATTTACGGAACGCCATCGGCAGGACAGTCTTTTGGGATCGGTTTCTCGATCGACAATAACTTGGAGGCAAAAGTAGCGGATCCGAACGATACGACAGGAACCGGAGAAAAGAAAGTACCGATACTACAGGGACTAACCTTTAGCGGAAATTACAATGTGGCTGCTGATTCCTTGAAGCTGTCTACAATTAGCTTTTCAGGAAGGACAGCGCTCTTTAATAAGAAAATGAATGTTAATTTTAGTGGTGTGTTGGATCCGTATTCTTATGACCCTTATACCGGCAATCGGATTGATCGATTTGCGATAAAAGACGGAACGCTGGCAAGACTGACTAATTTTGGACTTTCTTTTGATTATAGCCTTAATCCTGCAGCGAATGAGAATAGGGGAGATAATATTGACTCTCTTCGAAACTCTATGCCTAATTTGACCCCTGATCAAGCTGAAGCCCTGGCTCGTATTAGTACTAATCCCAACGCTTTTGTTGATTTTAATATCCCATGGAATCTGGCGGGCTCATTTAGCATGAACTACTCTCGTGCTTTTAATCGACAACGCGAACGGATGGAGACGCGTCTTACGAGTACCATTAACGTGCATGGCGATTTTAATCTGACCCCAAAATGGAAGGTGCAATTCAACACAGGCTTCGATTTTGTCAGACAAGAAGCATCCATGACACAGATCAATATCTATCGGGATTTACACTGTTGGGATATGTCTGTAGGCTGGGTGCCTTTTGGAAATTATAAGAGTTACAACATTACGATCAGAGCGAAGGCATCCATTTTGCAAGATTTAAAGCTGACCAAGCGGCAGAGTCATTATTCCTACTAACTAAAAATAATCAATTTACCATGAAGGCTGAAATAATTACCATTGGTGATGAAATTTTGCTTGGTCAGACCGTTGATACCAATTCGGCGTGGATTGCCCAACGGCTAGCTGAACATCAGATTTACGCGGAGCAAATCACCTCGATTACCGATACCCAAGAACATATTCTACAGGCTTTGGATCATGCCGCGAAACGGGCCGATTTGATTATTTGCACCGGCGGACTCGGGCCGACACGAGACGATATAACCAAACAGTCGGCCGCCTTGTATTTCGGAAGCTCCTTAGTCTTTAACCAGGAGGTGATGGATCATGTGAAAAACATATTTTCGCGTTTTTCACGGCCGATGCCTACGGTCAACAATACTCAGGCGAATGTGCTTTCCAATGCGGAAATACTATTTAACGATTGGGGAACTGCCCCCGGAATGTGGGTAGAGCATGAAGATAAAATTTATGTTTTTTTGCCTGGAGTACCATTTGAAATGAAACACTTGCTCGCCAGTAGAGTATTACCGAGGTTGAGTGGGTTGACCACTACGGAATTGGTTGCGATACGATATTTGTTAGTTATTGGTCTTGGTGAGTCGTATCTAGCCGAACAGATTGCCGAAATTGAAGATACAATGCCGCGATATGCACACTTAGCTTACCTTCCTCAAATCGGTCTCATTAAACTACGAATTACAGTAAGTGGAAATGATGGGGAACAACTGGAAAGAGAAGCTGACAATTGGAGAGATCGTCTTTCCTTAAGAATTGGACCCGCAGTCGTGGGTACAGAAGATGTTGATTTTGCAGAAATTATTATTCGGGCTTTTGCTGCCTCAGCATGCACACTTTCTGCGGCCGAAAGTTGTACTGGTGGACAAATTGCAGCGAGAATTACGGCAGTATCCGGAGCGAGTGCAATATTTCAAGGTGGTATCGTCGCCTATGCGAACGCAATTAAACACCAGTTATTAGGCGTTCGTTCGACTACTTTGGAAGAACACGGCGCTGTCAGTAAAGAAGCGGTAATTGAGATGGCCATCGGGGCTCAAGAAAAGCTGAGGACGACCTACGCGATTGCAACGAGTGGAATAGCTGGACCTACTGGCGGGTCACCAGAAAAGCCTATTGGAACCGTATGGATAGCGGTTGCCGGAAAGAATGAAGTGTGCGCAAAGAATTTTTTGTTTGCTGACGACCGAGCGGTTAATATTGAACGCACCGTGTCCCAAGCCTTGCTGATGCTTTGGGATTTATTTCAAAAGGAAAAATTGCATTAAGAAAATAATATTTCTTATTTGTTGTGAATGGAAATATTTAATTTTGTTTCCTTGTCAGTTGAGTTTTAATAATTAACTTAGTGTCTCAAAAGCACAAGATAATATAGATGGCAATATATAAACTATTATTACCCAAAATGGGGGAAAGTGTGTCAGAAGCAACACTGATCAAATGGGTAAAGCAAGTAGGAGATCAGATAGAGGAGGATGATGCGGTAGTCGAAATTGCTACCGATAAGGTGGATTCGGATGTTCCTTCGCCCGTTCGTGGAATCTTGAAAGATCGCCTATTCGAGGAGAACCAAGTGGTCCAGGTTGGAGAACCTATTGCGTTGATTCAGACAGATGACCATCAAGCCTTGGAAATCCAGGGAGTCGATGATGAGTTAGGTGCAACTGATGATCAAAGTCAGGTGACTGAGACCAATTTTTCTTTAGAAGATCAAGCCATACCCGGAATCGAAGAAGTTGAGGAATTAAGATCCGAGGCCTTGGAGCAAGAAAGACCTTCCGCGAGTGGTATTCGCTTTTATTCGCCCCTAGTAAGAAATATTGCCCAACAAGAAGGAATTTCACAACGGGAATTGGATCAGATTCCTGGCACAGGGGGAGAAGGCAGGGTAACCAAAGATGATGTTCTGAGCTACTTACAACAAGGTGGTGAAAACCGAGTTTTAGATGCGGAACAGCATGACAGCGGCGCGCAAGCGAGCCCAGCTAAGATAGTAGCCACCAGTAGAATAAATGATAGTGGGGGTGAGGAGGAGATTGTCGAAATGGACCGCATGCGCCGATTAATAGCTGATCATATGGTTCAGAGCGTCAAGACCTCTCCTCATGTTTTTTCCGTAGTTGAGGCGGACGTCACGGATTTAGTGAATTGGCGGAACCGTGTTAAAGAAGAATATAAAAATAAGGAAGGAGAGAATATTACCTTTACGCCATTAATTATCGAGGCCATTTCTAAAGCTATCCGCGACTTTCCGTTGATAAACGTATCCGTGGAAGACTACAACATAATCCGTAAGAAAAATATTAATATCGGAATGGCTACAGCTCTTCCGACGGGAAACTTAATCGTTCCTGTGATCAAGAATGTGGATCAATTGAGTTTAACCGGTATCTCCAGATCAGTGAACGATCTAGCGAAAAGATCGCGTGCGGGTAAACTTAAACCTGACGACACCCAAGGAGGCACTTTTACCTTTACGAACATTGGAGCATTTGGGAATATTTTCGGCATGCCGATCATCAACCAACCCCAAGCTGCGATTATGGCAGTAGGCACGATAAAAAAGAAGCCAGCTGTTTTGGAAACCGAACAGGGAGACGTTATCGCTATTCGACATATGATGTACATATCGATGTCTTATGACCATCGAGTCATTGATGGCGCCTTAGGTGGCCAATTTATTCGTAGGGTAGCCGATTACCTAGAGACGTGGGACAAGGAACGCACCCTTTAACAATAGAGACACGATTTCAGTAATTAAGACGGGTTATCTACCAATATTTGCCGCTGTCGTGGAACTCCCCTTATCGGCGAGTGTTTTGATGACGTACTGGTAGCGCCAGTACAGTAAGGCGGACGAAGTCAACAAGCCCAAGGTCAAACCATACCATATTCCCTGTACCCCTATTTCTGATTGTGTGCCTAAAATATAGGCAATAGGTAAGCCAATTACCCAATACGCAAAGAAGGTAATAAATGTCGGAATATTGACATCTCCCATGCCGCGCAAGGTTCCCAATCCTACCACTTGAATACCGTCGAAGAGTTGAAATAGCCCAGCAATCAACAGTAATTGAGCGGATAGCCTGATGACGTCTACATCTTTTGTGATGACCATCGGAAGATACTGATTGAATACAGCAAAGATGATTGCACAAACTAACATAAAGGCGATGACTAAATGATAGGAAACGGTGGCGAATTTCTTGAGTCTGAAAAAATTTCTATTACCGTAACTGTTGCCGGTCTTGATTGTTGCAGCAGAGGCGATACCGGTGGCCATCATATAGGTCATCGCCGCTAATGTCATAGCGGTCTGGTGAGCCGCTTGTTCGATAGCGCCAATTGTGCCAGCGATCAGCGCGGCTCCGGCGAAAGCACCGATTTCAAAAACATACTGCATAGCGACTGGTAGACCTATTTTTAGAATATTTTTGAGACGCTGTCTGTCAACAAATCGGATGATGAAATGTTGGATGTAAGGTTTGAAGTTTTTAGATTTTAAAACATACCAAGCCATGATGATCATCATCAGAATCCGGTCGATGAGTGTCGCAATCCCCACCCCCCGGACACCCATTGGCGAAATACCAAACATACCTTTGACTAGGATAATCGCGATGACGATGTTGATTACATTACCCCATATGGTTATATTCATGGCTTGTTTGGTATAGCCCAGGCCCTCGGCAAACTGCTTGAAGGTATTGAAGATCATAAGCGGTAAAATCGATACGCTTAAAATCAGGAGGTACGGCTTAGCCGTCTCTACCACCTGAGGATCTTGGTCGGCGTGCTGCATCGCATACATAGATCCAAAATAGACCAAAAGGAATAAAACTACACCTGATAATGCATTCAGCCAGAAACTGTTCGACAGGAGTTTCGCACACTCTTGAAAATTATGTTTACCATTGTGCTGGGCAATTAATGGTGTGAGACCGTAAGCAATACCTAATCCAATGACCAATACGATCATGAATACGGAATGCACTAACGAAACTGCCGCTAGCGAAATAGTTCCGGCAAACTGCCCGATGATGATCGTGTCAGCTGTCTGTACTAAGGTGTGACCTAGCTGCGAAATAACAATAGGACTAGCTAACGCCAAAGTGCTTAGATAATAAAGCTTGTTTGACTTGATGTATTTCAGCATGCGCAAAATTAATTTGGACGGCAAAGCTACAAAGTAAAAATCATAATATCATTTTAGCTGAATTAAGTTTTTCATGGATAGACACATGAGCTCGCTGATGGAGCAAGCTATCTTCGCCTTTAGAATAGTTTGCCATGAATTAATTACAGTAAAATATTGCTGAAAAAAAAATTTAGGCTTACCTTAGCCCATTATCAAATTAGAGAGTGGAATGAATTTAGCATTTTTGAACATTGGTACGCAGGAGATGATGTTCATCATTGTGATAGCGTTGCTATTATTCGGCGGAAAAAAACTACCGGAATTAGCTAGAGGGCTTGGACGTGGTATTCGTGAATTTAAAGATGCTTCCGAAGGGATTAAAAACGAGATTTCCGATCAAATCAATAATTTTGAGAAAGATATCGACGATATAAAAAAGGATATAGAGACCGAACCGGAACCCCCACAAACTCCGGATACGAATGCGACAGATCAGCCGGTATCGCCAAGCAGTGAAGAAGCAGGTGTAGCGACTGACAATAACGACGAGTCGGGAGAGTCGGAAGAAAAAACAGCACCTCAATTTACAGCGCCTGAAGGTACTTATCAACATAAGCCGTACACACCGCCAACTTCGGACGATTACTATAGTTACGGTTACAAAGACCATTTTGCTGAACGAGATGTCCCGTCACAAGATAGTCCGTCAACCGAAGGGGATGAAGGTAGTTCCATCGAAAACCAAGAAGGAGCTAACGATGATGGCAAACCCTCGACGGGCGAAGAAAAAAACACGCAGGTCTAAAAATTTATAAACATTATAATTTATCAAGCTGTTGAAACTCTGTCAACAGCTTTGTTTTTCTATTAACATACTATGAGTATTTCCCACGCGTTTATCGTATCGAATGAGTTGTCGATTAGCGAAGAACAGATTCGTACTACCATTACCTTGTTGGATGAGGGGGCGACGGTGCCCTTTATTTCCCGTTACCGTAAAGAACTGACTCAAGGTTTGGATGAGGTCCAGATAACATCAGTCCGCGATCGAATGCAACAATTGCGAGATCTGGATAAACGAAGGGAAACTGTGTTGAAATCAATCAATGAACAAGGCCAGTTAACACCGGAGTTGCAAACTCAAATTCAACACGTGTCGAGCTTATCGATTTTAGAAGATATTTATCTTCCATATAAACCAAAACGGAGGACGCGAGCGCTAATCGCTCGAGAAAAAGGACTTCAACCTTTAGCGGAACTATTGCTGGATCAACAGAACATAGATCCGCAACATACTGCCACAACTTTTGTGGATGAGCAGAAAGGCGTCGCTAGTGTGGAAGACGCACTAGCTGGCGCTCGGGATATCATTGCCGAGCAGATTGCTGAGCAAACCGAAGTGAGAGCTTATACACGAAAGGTTATTTTAGCCAAAGGGAAATTTGTTTCACGTGTCGTCCCAGGCAAGGAAGAAGAAGCGCTCAAATACAAAGATTATTTCGATTGGAGGGAAGCGTTGCATGCGGCACCTTCACATCGTGTGCTTGCAATGCGCCGTGGTGAAAAGGAAGGAATGCTTTATTTGGATATCGCAGTGGAGGAAGAACTCATTGTGCCAAAGCTTAAAAAGATGTTCCTGAAAGAAACGAATGCCTGCAGTGATCACGTTGCTCTTGCCGTGCAAGATAGCTATAAACGCTTGTTAATGCCTTCCATGGAAACTGAGGTGCGTGTCACCTGTCGGCAACGCGCCGATGAAGAGGCAATTCGAGTCTTTGCGGATAATGTCAGACAATTACTTCTGGCCGCTCCCTTAGGGCAGAAACGACTTATTGCGATCGACCCGGGTTTCCGTACCGGTTGTAAAACTGTGGTGCTGGATGGTCAGGGAAATCTGCTAGAAAACATCGCCATTTTCCCCCATAGCGGAGCTGGAGGACGGGCCGAGGCAGAAAAAAAAATACGCCAATTATTGGCTGACTACCAAATTGAGGCCATTGCCATTGGTAACGGTACCGCCGGGCGGGAAACTGAAGAGTTTGTGAAGAAACTTCAACTGCAAAATATTCTAATCGTTATGGTTAATGAGAGTGGGGCATCAATTTATTCGGCTTCAGAAGTTGCTCGGGAAGAATTCCCTAATCAAGACGTAACTGTACGGGGAGCGGTTTCTATTGGCCGTCGTCTGATGGATCCGTTGGGTGAACTCGTCAAAATTGATCCAAAATCTATAGGGGTGGGGCAATATCAACACGATGTCGATCAAAGAAAGCTACAAGGAGCATTAGACGATACGGTCATTTCCTGCGTCAACTCGGTGGGCGTGGAACTCAATACGGCATCTAAACAGATTCTTGCTTATATCTCCGGACTGGGCCCCGCCCTAGCACAACAAATTGTCAATTACAGAAAAGAAAATGGACCATTTCGTTCTAGAAGGGAATTGAAGAGCGTTCCTCGGCTTGGCGACAAAGCTTTTGAGCAAGCAGCTGGCTTTTTACGTATTCGGCACGGTGACCAGCCGCTGGATGCATCAGCTGTCCATCCTGAGCGTTATGCTCTTGTGGAGCGGATGGCGTCCGATCTGGGTGTATCTATCCAGGAGCTTATCGACGATCAAAGGATTAGAAAAGAAATCGACCTGAAGAAATACGTTAGTGATCAGGTCGGATTACCCACCCTTAAGGATATTCTGAATGAACTAACCAAACCCGGACTCGATCCACGCGAACAATTCGAGGCTTTTGCCTTTGCCGATGGGATTAATAGCATTTCCGATCTGAAGGTTGGCATGAAATTGCCAGGAATCGTAACGAACATTACCAATTTTGGCGCCTTTGTCGATATCGGAGTGCATCAAGACGGCTTGATTCACTTAAGTCAGTTAGCGGATCGATTCGTGCAGGATCCTCATCAAATCGTCAAGGTCCAGCAGCAAGTGACTGTTCAGGTGACCGAGATAGATGAAAAGCGCAAGCGTATTGGTTTGAGTATGAAGGTAGGGAGTCGGCCCGTCAAAAAGAATAAGGTACGAACCGGGGGGAAGAATGAACAAAACGATATGGCGGCGAAGATGGCAGCATTAGTTAGCAAATTCAAATAATCTGGAACGGTGATGCTGACAGAATTTGTTCTTGAGATTCGTTAGGTCCCTTTATTTTATTATTTTTAGCTATGTCGATTGAAGAATTTAAAGAAACTTTAAAAGAGAGCCAACCCGACTCCGGTTGGTCCGTGCAGTTGCAGGCGCTCTGGTTTGACGGGAAAGATGACTGGAAAAAAGCCCATGATCTTATTGATCATCTCGGTGATCCAGCTTCCGCGCGAGTACACGCCTATCTGCATCGTGTAGAAGGAGACTTATGGAACGCCAGGTATTGGTATGGACAAGCGAATGCGCCTGAGTTTGTCGGTACTCTAGAAGAGGAATGGACGTCCTTGCTTCAGCGTTTTATGGATTGAGTACTGAATCCGTTAAAGGAACCCGCTGGGTAGTGGAGTCTGGGTTTACCAAAGCTGGAATTTCCGCGGGTTCGTTTTGTCTCCCCCATATCCACATGCTTCGCCAGAATTCACCGAGCGTATTAAATTCTTGTCTGTAAATTACCCCGACGGCGTTGATGTAATCATCGGTAGGTGTGAACAAGATATTTCTAGTGTTCAATCTGTTGTACGCTCGAAACATCAAACTACCGTCTCGGCGAATCTTGTAAGTGAGTTCTGCATCAGTGGCTACCTGATTAGAGAAAAAGGTCAGATCGGTGGTTTGGATATTCCGACGATCGACGATGCCACCGGTCAAGACTAATCGATCATCAAAAAATCGCAACGACGCAGAAGCATCATTTAATGAACGTATATTGAAATCTACGAAATCGATGTTTAACGATTGAGATAATATATTGTTCAATTGATTGAACGCTATTTCTGTACCAGCAGAAAGTAAGGTGTTGTTTACTTCTTTTCCAATCTCATTGGCGGAGCTTGCCGTAAAACTCCTTCTTACGATTAGGCTTAGAGCTTGTTGATTAACATTATTTGCATCACTTAGATACGCTTGAAGTTCATCTTTAACATACGGATTTTGTGGAAAATTTAAATCAAAAGTCACATCGGGTTGACTAAGCGTACCTTTGATAATCATGTCCGCCTGGGCAAGCACCCGTTCGTCCTGACCTCCGCGGCCAGCAGCATTGTAAAGGTCGCCAACAGACGTTCGTTGTTGGTATACTGCGGTGAGATTCACTGTAGCTCCAGAAGGAGAACCCGTCCATCGAATGGTCCCTCCCTGTTTAATGTCGAAAAATTTGTTGATGAAGTCCTGGGCAGTGAAATGAAACTTTCCCGAATTAATCGCGTAATCACCAAACATTTCAAAATCGCCTAGACTCGTAATCCGGAGACTAACTTCGCCGGTTCCATTTCCGCGCAGCGACCCGATATCGGTCTGTAAGTTAACCTCAGCACTGGGTGTGAGCTCCAAGTCCATATTCATGGTCATGCCCTTGAGGAAAGAACGAGACACATTAGCCTGGTTCTCCGACGAGTCCGGGCTAACAAAATAAATAAAGTCGCTATCCGAGATGGTCATCGCTGTATTGAAAGGAATGGTGATCGCAGTTCGATCTTCGGAGCGCGCTTTAATGTTAATATCCATCGCGGACGTCGGACCGCGGAATCGATAGGTTCCAGTCGCGTAGGCCTTCCCATAGTACGAATTGTTATCCTTATAAGTGGTGTTCAAGATCATGACGTTATTGGTCGCCATATCTACATCAATATAAGGTTCGCGTAGTTTAGAAAGATCGATTTTTCCCTCTGCAACCGCTTGATGCCCGTCCACATCGGTTAAGGTCAGTTTGTTGAGCATGATGACATTTCGGTCGATCAATACGTTTTCTTGACCTAGCGAATAGTTGGTTTTCAGGTAATTAACCATAAAGGAGGCCGTTTCAATGTTGGCCGTTCCATTAATGAGGGGCTTTCGAAGCGATCCGCCGATTTGTATATCTGCATTAAGTCGACCCGTTAAATCTGAAGTTAGTGAACGCAAAAAGGGTTGGAGGAGGATAAGCTCCGCCTGGCGAAGATGACCGCGAAGATTAATTCCGTCTTCTCCATTCTGCGTATGGTAAGTTCCTTGTAACGTCAGTCCACGTTTCTGATCATCCAGTAGCTGGAGGTCCAAGTTGGCTATCTGTGTCTGTGGATTAAAATCTGCTAAAAGGACTAACTGGCCGATGGGGATTTGATTGTACACTAAAGGACTTGTGCTGATATTAGCAGATAGATATGGTCTTTTGAAGGCCGAATTGAGTTTTATATCCCCGTTGAGTACACCATCTAACTCGATGCCGAGTGGTTTAATTACATTTTGGATGGAATGGAGGTTGAAACGACTAAATCGCATGTTGAGCTGATCGTCCTGATTAGACAGAATTCCGTTGAATTCGACCAGCTGATCCCCTTGAGAGGCCGCCAGGTTTTTTAGATAAACCTTGCCTTTGGATACCCTCATTTCAGCATTTTCGTTAAAAGTCCATGACTCGCCCCCGATCATGAGCGTAGACGAGGTAAAATGAATATATGCCGGCTTGTTATTCGCAAAGTGTATGTTGCCGTCGAGTAAGACGGAATTACTGTCGCTGTCGGCTGCCCCACTAATCCGGAACAAGAGACTATCGTTAGATAATAGATTCTGGATTTCTACCTCTTGGACGAATAAGCTGTCGCTAAAGAAAAGCTTATCCGCGTAAGCGTTCAAACTAAAAGCATCTTCGTTTGCCCGTTCATCAATTCTCACGTTTTGTAAATCAAAGCCTTGATATTGAACAAACGGACTGAAGGCCTCGAATTCAGCGCTGAAGTCCTCTGAGGAAAAATGCGCCTCCAGCGTGGTGCCATCCTCTAAAACAAGCGTTGGGTCTAAAAAGGCTGAAACGGCGTCAAAAGATTTAATATTGAGATCAAGGTCAAAGATCTGTGGATTATACGGATCAGTCTCCAGACTGATGGCAGGCGCATATCGCATAGCCAAAGCTTTGAAGTAAGGAACGATCGTGTTCAGATCGATAATCCCCTTGATTTCCGCATCTAGCACGTTAGAACGAAGAGTCAACAAGCGGTCTGTTTCGTTTCCCTCCGCAGCAAAATACAGATCTTCGATGGTAAATCTCCCTTTGGAACTTTCCATGGAGAGCTGTTTAGAATCCAGATGCCCATTCAGATTGTTAAGGGTGTTTCCTCTCAATTTCGTATGAATATTCGAATCGAAGACAATGATGCTGTCTTTATTGACCCAGCCAAGTCGTTTCAGATTAACCGTATTAATCTCTGTATACAAATCATATTCGGTTAGTTCTGCCTTAAAATTAATTGAAGCGTCGAATTTTAAATCAGCTAAAGGATCCACGATACTTCCACTGGTCATAACGCGCCGGTCATGGAGTAATGCATCGACAACGATACTGTCGTACTGATAGTTGCCAAACTCGAAATTACTGAGCCCTCCGTTAAGCTCCAGTTGCAACGAATCTGCAGAAAAATTTCTCCCATCGAAAGAGATCTCAAGACCTGTGCTACTTAAAGTCTCGCTGTTCAACAGTTGGCCCATTTGGAAGTCGGTAGACGCGATATGTCCCCGGTATTGAGGAGCGTGTCGCAGGTCGAAGTGGGTTTGGGTAAAGATTTCTCCGAGCGCTGTATTCAATTGACCATCCACATCAAATTGATTGTATCGACCTTCTAGTAAACCGACAAAGTTGGTTACCCCCATACGATGGAAATGTTCAGGTAAGGGAAGAGTCTGTCCGTTATTTAAAAGAGGAATGATGGTTTGGAGATCTTTTGCAGAAGTTTGCAGATTGCGAGTTTGAAAAACGAAATCCGTTCTATTGATGTCTGGTAACCCAGAGATTTGTAGATTTCCTTTGTAACGGGTGTGCGACCCTGTCGTAATGGAGACGTTTGACGCTTCGAGATCAGAAACTGTCCCTTGGAGTTTAGCGTGTTCGACGTCGGCTAGGAATTTGACCCGATGCATATTGGGAGCAAAATATTCAATATCTCGGGAGTCTATAGTGGCCTGATCCAATGTGGCTTGGATATTTATGCGGTGGACAAAGTCACTAAAATCTTCAAAGTCTCCATAAGAAAAACGAAGGTAACGACCCAGCGTCGAGTGATCGGTTTGAATCAGTAGATTATCGAATTCCATAAAGTGATTACTGATGACCGCTTCGGCGTTCAATTCTTGTAAGCGGAGCCCAGATTTCTCTTTAAAACGGAGGTTTTTAATCTGGCTGCTAAGGGACGTCGAATCCCATTTAATGTGACTGAAGTTACCCGATAGTTGCGTCAATTCTAAATTAGAAAAATCCACTCCTGCCTCTTTTCGGTTTTGTGTATGGTCTACTAATCGGACACCAATTTCTTTCAGATTTATCTCGCGTAGTGTCAGCTGAAGCTTACGAGACTTTTTATCATTCTTTTTCTTATCCGGCCCAAAATAGGTCATTAAAAATTGGAGATTCGAACTGTCCTGGTAAATTTTGTAATTGATAAAGCTCTTTTCTAAATGAATACGCTCAATGATTAATTTGTTTTGGAACAATCCACCGAGTCTGAGGTCCGCTTCCAGCTTTCCGATTTCCATCAAGGGGGTGCCCTCTGCATCGCTAAGCCGCAAATCGCGTAAACTTATCGAGGAGAATGGGCGAAAGTAAAGGCTTTTAATTTCTACTTGAGCATCTAATTGTTCAGACAAATAGGAGGCAGCCTTTTTTGAAAAATAGGTTTGTATCGATGGAAATTGAAGCGCGAATAGCAAAACCGACAACACCACAAGTATGCTGAGCAAGCTAATCAACGTTATTTTAAGTATTTTTTTGATACTTTTGTAGCTTAAAAACCTTTTTAAAAAAACAAATGGCCATCATCCTCGGAATTGAATCATCATGTGATGAAACATCGGCTGCTATCTGTATAGACGGCGAAATTAAGTCAAATATTATTGCTAATCAAGCAATTCACGCGAAATACGGTGGCGTTGTACCGGAGTTAGCTTCTCGGGCGCATCAACAAAACATCATTCCCACCGTAGATCAAGCCATTGTAGAGGCAAAAATAAGTAAAAATGATATAGATGCGGTAGCTTTTACGCGAGGTCCTGGACTTTTGGGTGCCTTACTGGTGGGGACCTCGTTTGCAAAATCGTTCGCTTTAGGTCTAGACTTACCGCTCATCGAGATCAATCACATGCAGGCGCACATTTTAGCCCACTTCATCGAAAAGCCGATGCCATCGTTTCCCTTTCTATGTTTGACTGTATCCGGAGGTCATACTCAGATTGTCCTGGTTAAAGATTATTTTGATATGGAGTTGTTGGGGGAGACCCTGGATGATGCCGCCGGTGAAGCTTTCGACAAAACAGCTAAAATATTGGGTTTGCCCTATCCCGGCGGACCTTTGATCGACCAGCATGCTCAACAAGGGAATCCCCATGTTTTTCAACTTCCAGAGCCCCAAATCTCCGGTTTGAATTTCAGTTTTTCTGGATTGAAGACGGCGATTCTATACCTGGTACAGGCGGAACTTGTAAAGAATCCAAATTTTCTTTCCGATCAGATGAATGATCTGTGTGCTTCTGTACAACAAAGGATCGTATCGATATTACTCAATAAATTTAAAAAGGCGGCACAACAAACTGGTGTGAAGGAGTTGGCAATCGCGGGAGGTGTATCTGCAAATTCCGGGCTACGCGAGGCACTAACGACAATGGGAGCTCAGGAAGGATGGAATGTGTATATCCCTCATTTTGAGTACTGCACGGATAATGCAGCGATGATTGCAATTGCCGGTTACCATAAATTTCTAAAAAGAGATTTTACAAGTCAAGATGTTACGCCCCTCGCTCGAATGCCCGTTTGATTAATCCAGCAGGCTATCTAGTCATAAGCTTGGCCGCGCGCTCGCGTTTCATCGTTTAATAATTCCTTTGCAGCAAATTAGAATAGGTTTGGACTCAGATCGGTGGGACTATTTAAAGTCAATTTCTACTTCAATGAGCTTTCCATCATTTCCCTTTTTCCAGTCCGGTCCGTGCCGTATGATTTCGACTGCCTTTTGGTTCAGTTCCGAATTGCTCGATTCTTTGATTTGAATCTCAATAGGTCTACCGAAAGAAGAAATATCAAATAGCAAGGTTACCTCGCCTTTCCCCTGGAGGTTTCCCGATGACTGATCGTTGATATATTTTTTATAAGCCACCCAGCCAATTAGGGGGACGGAGTTAATTCGTGCTACCTTAGAATCATAACCTACAGCGACGACTTCCTCCAAGCTTTGGAAGTCTGGCGTTAAATGGATGATCTTGTTGTTGCTGGCTGTCACCCGCGCATTTTGGTAGCCAATGGATAGGATGTCTAGTTGTTGATTGTCAGCGGTCAAAGGCAGGACGTATTGGCCTGTCGAATCGGTTGTTATCACCTTGTTTGTACTCAGGTCACGTACCGTGGCGTTCGCAATGGGACGACCGGACTGTAGGTCCAAGACAACTCCAGCAGCCATTTTGCCGACCTCTTGAGGGGATCGAAGGTTGGTTGTACCCGTGTCGTTGTATGCGGACAAGGGCTGCCTTGACCTTACCCGATCAACATGTATGACCGCGGAATGTTCCTGTTGTACCGTTGTTAAGCGTGGGTTGGGAGAGGATTGCTGAGCGGTCTGCTGGTCCGTTTTCAAAAGCGATTCATGTTGTTTCAGAAATGTACCGGGGCTATTCCGTACAATTTGCTCAATAACTTGGTCTTTCTCGCGCTGTTCCTCCTCTGTATTGGTTGGGGATTGAACAACCGCCCCTGTATTGTTGATTTTTTCAGATTTTATGGCCTCGGCGATTCTAGAGGATTCTTGCTGAAAATCTGCCGACGTATCGGAAAGTTTAATGCTGTTCAGTGTTGTGTCGGTTTCTTTACTCGATCGATCGACTTCCACGTACTCCTGGTCTTCTGTGAATTCGTCTCGATCAAGGTACCAAATTGTTGCTATTGCTAATGCGAGTAAAACGCTAGCAGCCACGGCCATTGCCCAATAAGAAAAAGGAAATTGTCTTCTGTTCGGTCGTGTCCTCTGGTAAATGGCCGTGTGTAAATCACGGAGATCCATAGACTTCTGGTGTCTACGCTCTTCTTCCAATCCTAAAATGACGTCCATGAGCTGCTGATCTTTATGAGACGCTTTTTCCACCGCAAACATTTCCGCCGAGTCGAGCTCGCCGTTCACATATCTGCGAAGATAGTCTATGTCAAAATGATCACTCATGGATATTCCTTTCCATGCAATTTTTTAAGTTTCGCTTACCGTTCTGGATATAACTCTTAACTTCCTTTACCTGGTAGCCCGTCAGTTCCGCTACTTCTTTATAGCATTTTTCTTCTAAAAAGAAAAGCTTGACACTACGCTGTTGCTTTTCCAGCAGTTGTTCCAAGCACGATTCCAATTGCAATAACCGTTCCTCTCTTATTTCTCTATCTTCCAAGGGATGCGAATCTATTTGAAATTCCACAAAGTCGTTTGTAACAATTTCTTTTTGTTTTTTACTAGATCGCAAGGCCATCAAGCAATGGTTTTTACTAATCACGTATAGCCAGCGAGGGAAATCTCGAATAGATTGCTTTTTAACTTTTTCAATGAGTTCTTCAAAGATTTGCATCACCGCATCTTTGCTGGTTTCCTCCTCTTTAAAATAGCGTAGACAAACGTAATAGACCATTTCGCTATGACGCAGGTAGAGTTCACCCAAGTGACGGAGATCATCATCCTTGAGATATCGATTTAATAAATCTTCGTCTGTATATTGCTGGTTTGTCGACACGGTGCTAAAGCTCATCTTCAAGGCGGAAATTAATTTATTTTTCTGTTTTATGGAAATTTCGTTTTCACAGCATCCCTAGGATAAAACAGGAATGATGAAAAATGTCTATACTTTACTAGTTCTTTTGCTTACGCTAGGCGTCAGCGGACAGGCTCAACAGCAGACCATTTCCGGCGTCGTTCGAGATATCCACAGTCAACATAATCTCTCAGGAGCAAAGGTGTCGATTTACGGAACGAATTCATCTACTTTGACGGATAAAAAAGGCGCCTATCAGATCTTGGCTCAGAAAGGTGACACCTTGGTTTTTAGTTCGTTTGGATATGACACATTGAAGCAAGTGGTGCACGAAAGTGTACGGGTCGATGCTGCCTTACAGGGTTTATCAGCGCATCCAGAAATCGCCACTGTCAGACAAGAAGATACCCGAATGGCAGTGATGAGACCCCGAGGGGAAATAGGCGTCGGCTTTTCCCCCTATAGCCGGTCACAGGAGCGCTATGGGCAAATCCAAGAAAATCGCTTTGTCTCGCCGCTACAGGAACCGTTTTCTACATTTGCGATAGACATCGATGCTGCGTCATACAGCAATGTTCGCCGGATGATCAATGCTGGAGAACTTCCGCCCAAAGACGCGATTCGAATAGAAGAGATGATCAATTATTTCCAATATGCCCTCCCAGCCCCTGAAGGAAACAATCCCGTCGGTATTCTCACCGAGCTCACACACGCGCCTTGGCGTAAGCAGCATCAATTGCTACGTATCGCCCTTCGTGCAAAAGATATCCCAAAAAAGGATTTGCCCGCCGCCAATTTGGTGTTTTTGATTGATGTTTCAGGATCGATGTCTGGGCATAATCGACTGCCGCTTGTTAAATCCGCATTAAAGCTTTTGGTTGACCAGCTACGTAAAGATGACCGAGTAGCGATCGTGACGTATGCAGGTTCGGCCACGGTTAAATTAGAAAACACATCGGGAGATCAGAAAATGAGAATTAAAGAAGCGATAGATGCGTTGAAAGCAGGAGGGGCTACAGCTGGGGAAGCTGGAATAAACAGGGCCTATCAATTGGCCAAAAAGCATTTTATCACAGCGGGCAATAATCGCGTTATCATGGCTTCTGACGGAGACTTTAATGTGGGCGAGGTCAGTGACCAAGAGATGGAAGATCTAATTGCTGGTCAGCGTAAAAGTGGTGTCTCTCTAACAGTATTAGGATTCGGTATGGGGAATTTGAAAGATAGCAAAATGGAACTTTTGGCGAATAAGGGACATGGAAACTATGCCTATATTGATAATATTTCTGAGGCCCGAAAAGCAATTATTAGCGAATTCGGCGGCACTCTTTTTACGGTTGCTAAGGATGTGAAACTTCAAGTTGAGTTTAATCCAGCCTATGTTCAGGCCTACCGTCTGGTGGGATACGAAAATCGGTTATTGGAGCCCGAAGAATTTAATGATGATACACGCCTGGGGGGAGATATGGGTGTCGGACACAGTGTAACGGCTTTATACGAGGTGGTTCCGACCGGAATAGAGAGCAGTTTGATCGGTCGTGTTGATGCGCTAAAGTATCAAAACGAGAAAAAAGAGGTCCAGGGAAAGAAAAATAATGAATTAGCGACCATTAAATTTAGATACAAGAATCCCGGTAGCGAATCCAGCCGATTACAAGAAGTTGTGGTTCACAACGAAGTCAAAGAACTTGACGAGGTTTCCGAAGACTTTCGTTTCGCAAGCGCGGTCGCTGAATATGGCATGCTGCTACGTGGATCGGATTTTACACAACAATCGAGTTTTGAATCCCTAATAGAGCGGGCAAAGGGTGCCCGGGGAGCTGATCAAGAAGGTTATCGCATGGAATTTATTCGTTTGGCAGAAAATAGTTTGTCACTGATCACGACCAATTCGGCATGGAAAGAAAGGGATTGATGAAAATTTTAAACAGATCGCGGAAAGTCTCGCTTTTACAGCGGGACATTTTTACTTCCGGTCGGATTTTGAGCGTTCTTTCCATTGTTTAGAAAACGATTTATCGGCCACCTTAGGTAATTCTCTTCGGTCTCCCCACGCTTTTTTAAAGAAATTACGGAGGATAAAATTTTTAAATGATCCGCCAAACAAATCCAATAGCTTACGTTTTCCAACGGCCCAGCCAAAAAGAGACCAACCTCGTCGTTCAACGGTTGTCGTCAATTGATCTTGAACAGAATCGCGTCGGTTAAGCAACAGCATTTTCTGGATATCAATGCCGACTGGGCAGACTTCTGTACATTTTCCACAAAGAGAAGTCGCATAGCTTAAGTGCTTAAATTCCTTCATTCCATTTAAATGTGGACTGATTAACGAACCTATTGGGCCCTGGTAGGTGGTGTTGTAGGTGTGGCCACCAATATTTTGGTAAATTGGACAAACATTCAAACAAGCCCCGCAACGAATACAGTACAGCCCTTGACGTTGTTCTTTTTTCTCCAGCAGCTCGGTACGTCCGTTATCCAGTAGAATGACATACATCTCTTCTGGGCCATCGTACTCTGTGTTTTGGCGCGGTCCAGACAGTATGCTATTATAAACGGTCAGATTTTGCCCTGTTCCATGACTAGACAACAGAGGCCAAAATAGATCCAGGTCGTGGATACTTGGCAGAATTTTTTCAATTCCAACAACCGCGATATGCGTTTTTGGAAAAGTCGTGGTCAAGCGTGCGTTTCCTTCATTTTCTGAAATCGCAATGCTCCCCGTGTCTGCTAATAGGAAATTTGCACCGGTGATTCCAATATCGGCTTTCGTGTATTGGTCACGAAGTAGTTCCCGGGCCTTCATCGTCAATTCTTCGGCACTAGCTTGCAGTGGCGTACCAAACTTTTCATGAAACAACTTTGCTATTTCTTCAATCTTTAGATGCATCGCTGGCGTCACGAAATGATAAGGCTTCTGGTCGAGTAATTGTATTATAAATTCGCCTAAATCACTTTCTATAGTTTCAATGTCTTGACGCTCAAGGAATTTATTGAGTTCAATTTCCTCCGTGGCCATTGATTTTGATTTGACGATCGATCGTGCTGCGCGTTTTTGAACAATTTTCCAGATTTCCTCTCGGGCTTCCTCGGCGTCGTTTGCCCAAATCACCCGGCCGCCGCGCGCAGTAAAGTTGGCTTCGAAATCCAGTAAATACCGATCCAGGTTTTCAATGACCTTCCACTTGATCAGATTCGCTTTAACCTTTGAATTTTCCAAGTCAAAGAATTTACTCTTTCCTATTTCGAAAGCCGCTTCGTATTGATCGATGTTTGTTCGGATGACGTCCCGATGTGCGAGATCAAAGGATTTGCTTGCGCTTTCTTTCAGAAATTTATCAGCGGTAGATTGAGCCATACAGCGTTATGAAAAACAGGAAGTTTAAAGTAAAAGTTGGCCACGGTGGCCAACTTTTAAATATAATCATTTAATATAATCTTAACGATAATTTGATCTGACTTATTATTCTGATGGTACCAGGTCGATCCCAAGCTCCTGGAGTTGCGTTGGATCAATAACAGACGGAGCATCGATCATCACATCACGGCCAGCATTATTTTTTGGGAAGGCGATGAATTCCCGTATCGTCTCTTGTCCGCCCAGTATCGCAGTTAAGCGATCCAAACCAAAAGCAAGACCACCGTGTGGAGGGGCGCCGTATTGGAATGCATTCATCAGAAAGCCGAACTGTTCTTCGGCTTCTTGCTGGGTGAAGCCTAAATGCTTAAACATCAAGGACTGTGTTTCCCGATCATGTATACGAATTGATCCGCCGCCAATTTCGTTACCGTTTAAAACCAAGTCGTAAGCATTCGCCCGCACCTTACCGGGGTCGGTATCCAGTAGTGGAATATCTTCGGGCTTGGGTGAGGTGAACGGGTGGTGCATCGCGTGATAACGCCCAGCTTCTTCATCCCATTCCAATAAAGGGAAATCGGTGACCCAGAGTGGAGCAAATTGGTCTGGCTTTCGTAACCCTAATCGGTTTCCTAGTTCCATACGTAATGCACTGAGTTGCGCCCGAGTTTTGTCGGTAGGACCGGATAGAATAAGGATCAAATCGCCCGGCGCTGCGGCACTGATGTTAGCCCATTCCTGGAGATCCTCCTGGTCATAAAATTTATCAACGGAGGATTTAAGCTGTCCGTCTGTTCCATATTTCACGTAGACCATGCCTGAGGCGCCGACCTGCGGGCGTTTCACCCAGTCGATAAGCTCGTCAATTTGTTTCCTGCTATAGGAGGAAGCGCCCGGGACCGCTATTCCCACGACAAGTTCTGCCTGATTAAACACCTTGAAATCTCGGTGCTGCGCAACCTGGTTGAGTTCGCCGAATTTCATGCCAAAACGAATGTCCGGTTTGTCATTTCCATAATTACGCATAGCCTCCTGGTAGGTCAGGCGTGGAAATTGATCAACATCAATTTGACGTATGGCTTTCAATAGGTGTCTGGTCATACCTTCGAAGACGTTAAGCACGTCTTCTTGTTCCACGAAGGACATCTCACAATCAATCTGAGTGAATTCCGGCTGACGATCCGCCCTGAGATCCTCGTCACGGAAACATTTAACAATCTGAAAATATTTGTCCATGCCAGCAACCATCAACAACTGTTTGAAAGTTTGCGGTGATTGGGGCAAGGCGTAGAATTGCCCTGGATTCATACGGGAGGGCACGACGAAATCGCGTGCTCCCTCCGGAGTTGATTTAATTAAATAAGGAGTTTCTATTTCACAAAAGTCCTGATCCGAAAGATAGTTTCTGACCTCTTGCGATATTTTATGGCGGAACAATAAGTTGTTTTTTATCGGGTTTCTGCGAATATCCAAATAACGGTATTTCATTCGAATATCTTCGCCGCCATCGGTCTCATCTTCTATTGTAAATGGAGGGAGTTTGGCACTATTTAAAATAGTTAATTCCGCTACTTTAATCTCAATTTCACCCGTTGGAATCTTATTGTTTTTACTAGACCGTTCAACCACCGTACCCCTTACTTGAATTACATATTCACGGCCCAGCTCCCGAGCGCTACTTCTAAGGGTTTCATCATCGTCACCATCGAAGGTGAGTTGCGTGATCCCATAACGGTCGCGCACATCAATAAAGGTCATTCCGCCCAGATCCCGAGACGTTTGTACCCAGCCGGATAAGGTGACCCCTTTGCCGATATCCTCTAGTCTAAGCTGACCACAAGTGTGTGTTCTATGCATTTTGTAAAATTCCTATTAATTGCTAAAAGGAACAAATATACAAACGATATTCTAAAAACGGGGTGCCAGACTGGGTCAAAGTACAAGGAGATTAGGGCGCTCTTCGGATTTTAATTGGTTTGCTCGTGCCGATGCCATGAGGAGTCCTGCGCACACGCGTTCTTTAATTAAAGACGTCAGTAAATGATCCGATCGTCCCACGATCCCCCACGCGGCAGTGGTTTAATCAGTTTTTACCCCATTTCTGCCTACGTGTGCCTTAAATGAGCTCATATCCAGGCAAGTTTAGCGGGTGTTTTATGATTCAAGCAAATCGATTTTTACAAATGCTAAGGCGCTAGCAATCAGCAGGATGTTTGTTTTTCTTTTGTTGAAGGTCGTTTTTGTCGTAATACTTGAATGTGGAAAACTTTTTTGTGGGGCAATGTGGGGGATTGTGGGAGAAAGTGTATACTTTTACATTAAAATCACTGTAGAGATACCACATGATTCAATTAATCGGAGAATTCGAATGCAAGCTTGACACCAAGGGTAGATTGGTCGTCCCCGCTGCGCTCAAAAGGCAACTGCCTGATGTGGAGCGAGAAGGGCTTGTTGTCAATCGTGGCTTCGAGAAGAATTTGGTGATTTACACGAAAGATGAATGGAACCAAAAAATGGTTCAACTTAAAAAGTTAAACCCATATAGTGCTAAGAGCAGAAACTTTGTTCGCCAGTTTATGCGTGGCGCCACGGAATTGAATTTGGATTCTGCAGGACGGGTGCTACTCCCTAAATCATTACTGGAATATGCCGGTATTCAGGGGGAGGTCTTTTTGCAATGTCAATTCGATAAGATCGAACTCTGGGCAAAAGCAGAATATGAAAAATTAATGAATGACGGATCTGACGAAGGGTTTGCTTCGTTAGCAGAAGAGGTGATGGGTGGATTTGACTTCGGAGGGCCGGATGATGAGCAGTGAGACAGGTTACCACGTGCCGGTGATGCTTCAACAATGCATCGAGGGACTAGCGATACGTCCTGACGGTGTATATGTTGATGTGACTTTTGGTGGTGGCGGGCATTCAAAATTGCTATTAAAGCATCTCGGGGTTGATGGTCGATTGATCGCCTTTGATCAAGATCCAGATGCGATTGAAAATACACTGAAGGATTCACGGTTTACGTTGATCCACCAGAATTTTAAGTTCTTAAAAAATAATTTGCGACTAGAGGGCATCAAGCAAGTCGACGGAATATTAGCTGACTTAGGCGTTTCATCTCATCAATTCGATGCCGCTGATCGCGGTTTTTCGATTCGTTTTGATGCGTCTTTGGACATGCGAATGGATCAGGTTTCTGATTTGGACGCAAAGAAGGTGCTAAACAGCTACTCTGAGAAAGAATTGCATCGGATTTTTGGTATGTATGGGGAAATCCAAAACGCAAAATCTTTAGCCAAAACAATTGTCACGGCCAGGCTAAATCAACCGATTAAGACCGTCGCCGAGCTCAAGCAGACGATAGCCAGATTGGTTCCTAGGGGAAAAGAGAACAAGTACCATGCTCAGCTATTTCAGGCTCTTCGTATTGAGGTTAACGGTGAATTGGAGGCGCTACAAGAGTTTTTGGAACAAGCCACGCAGGTTCTGGCGCCAGGAGGGCGACTGGTCGTGATGTCGTACCACTCTTTAGAGGATCGCTTGGTTAAGAACTTTTTGGCCAAAGGGAAATTTAGTGGTGAGGTGGAGAAGGATTTCTATGGAAATCAAATTAAACCATTTAAGGTGATTACTCGAAAAGCCATCGTTGCCGATACCGATGAGCTACAGCAGAATAACCGGGCGCGAAGTGCGAGGCTACGTGTGGCAGAAAAAATTTAGGAGATAGAGGCCATGGCAAAACAGAATACTATAAAGCAAAAAGAGCTGAGCGAAGAGGTTCAGGAGGAAATGTCGGATGAGTTGGAAGAAAAAGTTGAGGAGACCGAGAATTTTATAAAATTGTTCTTCTCGCAAAAAAGAGTCTCATCTTATCTGGTTGCACGAAATTTGCCATTCGTGGCATTCCTTGCTTTGTTGGGATTGCTTTATATCTCGAATCGGCACCTCGCTGAAAATACGGTAAGGCGGATCGATCGGTTAGGTCGAGAGGTTAAAGAGTTGAGTTGGGATTATAAATCGCTGAATGCGGAGTTGATGAAGCTCACTACCCAGACCGAAATCGCTAAACGTGCCGACACATTAGGATTGAGAGAGCGTATAGAGCCGCCAATTAAACTAGAAGTTGCAAGAGAACAACAATAAAGGTATAGAAGACGAAGAAAGAAACGGGGAATGAATATTAGGAAGTCCATATTGATTCGGGTGTACCTGGCATTTGGCCTGATGGTATTTGGCGCTCTATTGGTTTTTGGAAAGTTACTCCATTTGCAATACGTCGATGGTGATGAATGGCGCGCAATCGCCGATAGTTTGACTATCCGAGAACGAGTGATAGAAGCGACTCGTGGTAATATTTATTCAAATGATGGTAGTTTACTGGCCACCTCGGTGCCAGAATATGATATACGGTTTGATGCGATGGCCATTCCACCCGAGCACAGTGATGTATTTAACGCTCGGGTGGATTCTTTGGCCGCTCACTTGTCGAAGTTCTTTGGCGATAAATCGGCCAGACAATACTTGACCGCGCTGAAAGCAGCTCGAGCCAAAAAACAACGCTACTTATTGCTTGAAAGAGATGTGTCGCATCAGCAGCTAAAAGAGCTTAAGACCTTTCCATTACTGAAAGTTTTTAGAGAAGGTGGGCAGCGTTTCCCTAGTGGTTTGATCGCCGTTCGAGAGAATAAGCGTATTCTCCCATTCACCAACTTAGCCGCACGTACGATAGGTTATAAAAACACAAAAGGGGATACGGTCCGGGTGGGCTTGGAAGGCGCATATGGGGATTATATAGAAGGAAAAAGTGGCGCGCAAATGATGCAGAGAATAGCTGGTGGCGTTTGGATCCCGGTCAACCGAGAAATTGAGGTTGCGCCAACAGATGGGTCGGATATCATTGCCACCATTGATGTGAATATGCAGGATATGGCGCAAAGAGCATTGGAAAAGCAACTCATCGAGAGTAATGCAGACAATGGGTGCGTTATTCTTATGGAGGTAGAGACAGGAGAAATTCGCGCCATAGCAAATTTTACACGAGATGGTGAAGGTGTCTATCGAGAGAAGTTTAACTATGCGATTGCCCAGGGAGCTGATCCTGGATCCACATTTAAGGTAGCGTCTTACCTGATGGCGCTAGATGACGGCGTGGTCGATACCAACACCATTATTGATATCGGTAACGGCACTTTTAAAGTTCCCGGACATACCATCCGAGATTCACACGCCCCTAAAAAATCAAAGGTTACTGTTAAGGAAGCGTTCCAGCAGTCCTCGAACGTTGGTGTCGCAAAAATGATCAACAGACATTATGGTAAAAATCCTGAAAAATTTACCGGAAGACTCCATGAATGGGGAATGAATGATTTTTTGGATATCCAAATTCCAGGAGAAGGGAAACCTTGGGTGAAAATGCCTGATAGTCGTTCTTGGAGCAAGCTCTCATTGGTACAAATGGCCTACGGCTATGAATTGAAATTAACACCGTTACAAACACTTGTGTTGTTTAACGCAGTTGCTAACGATGGTAAAATGCTTGCACCACTTTTTGTTAAAGAAATACAGCATTTAGGTAACACCGTTAAAAAGATTGATGCCCGAGTGATCAACGAGCAAATCGCATCTCGAGAGGCTATCGGTAAGATGCAAGATATGTTGAAAGGGGTGATGGAGGAAGGAACCGGACGTCGGTTGAGGAATCCGTCATACAGCTCGGGTGGTAAAACAGGTACGGCTCAAATAGCTGACGGCTCTAGAGGGTATGGTGCTCGCAGATATCAATCCTCTTTTGCAGGATATTTTCCCGCTGAAAATCCGAAATACTCCATGATCGTCGTTATTCGGAATCCGAGAAACGGCTATTATGGGGGATCGGTTGCCGGACCAGTGTTCCGAGAATTAGCCGATATGGTGTATGCAAATGATCTTTCTCTGCACAAGACGTTTAATAGCCGAGATGTCAACTTTGCAGGGGAAAAAATCCCATACACCTTGAAAGGCTCAAAGGACGCTAGCGCAAAGGTGTATCAAATGCTCGGCGTCCAATCGGTTGATTGGAATCATGTTGTCGCCTCTGGAGATGGTTCGAAAGAAGCGGCTACCGGATTTACCCTTGCCGAAGTAAAAGAGGGTGTCGTGCCCGATGTCTGTGGAATGGGCTTAATAGATGCAATTTATGCTGTAGAGAACGCCGGCTTTAAAGCGCAGGTAAAAGGGCACGGAAAAGTCGTTAATCAATCCTTGGAGGCTGGACAACGTGTTCAGCCGGGAGCCGATATAATGCTAGAATTAAACTGATGAAATTATTAAAGGAACTGTTACATGCTATCCCCGTAACTGACTATCTAGGAAATCTAGATAATCAAGTGACAGACCTATGTCTGGATTCCAGGAAGGTCGGACCGGGTAGCGTATTTGTTGCGGTTCGCGGCTATCAGACCGATGGCCATCGGTTTATTGACAATGCGGTTCAGCAAGGAGCAAATGTCATAGTGGTCGAAGAGTTTCCTGAAGAAACAAACGAAGAGATAACCTATGTAAAAGTATCCGATACCGCTTATGCTTTAGGCGTGATGGCTTCCAACTATTATGGAAATCCATCTGAACATCTCAAATTGGTGGGTGTCACAGGCACAAATGGTAAAACGACGATTGTAACGCTGTTATTTAATCTGTTTCAAAAAATGGGACATCAAGTCGGTTTAGTCTCGACGGTGCATAACCAGGTTGGAAGCCGAATCGTCGAATCGACTCATACCACCCCAGATCCTATCGCGCTCAACGCTTTATTGAGAGAGATGGTCGATCAAGGGTGTGTCTATTGTTTTATGGAAGTCAGCTCTCATGCCGTCGTGCAACAACGGGTTGCAGGGTTGCATTTTGCGGGTGGAATATTTACCAATATCTCACACGATCATCTGGATTTTCACGGCACATTTGCTAGCTATATTAAAGCCAAAAAGAAATTTTTTGACGATATGGATCGATCTGCTTTCGCATTAACGAATGTGGATGACAAAAACGGACAGGTGATGTTGCAGAACAGTTTTGCTCATCACAAAACGTATGGTTTACAGCAAATGGCAGATTTCCGAGCTCGGATATTGGAAAGTCATTTCGATGGCATGCTTCTACTCCTTGATGGGCAAGAGGTCTGGGTTAAACTCGTTGGCGATTTTAACGCCTATAATATGCTCGCGGTCTATGGCGCTGCTATTTTGTTAGAACAAGAAACCGTTCGTGTACTGACAGCGTTGAGTGAAGTCTTAGGAGCCGAGGGTCGTTTTGAAACCATAAAATCATCGAATGGCGTGGTAGCGATAGTGGACTACGCACATACGCCAGACGCTGTGGCCAATGTGTTGGAAACCATTAAAAATCTTAGAAACGGAAGTCAACAGATTTTGACCGTTTTGGGTTGTGGTGGCGATCGTGACAAAACGAAACGACCTGAAATGGCGGCGGTAGCTTCGAAGTTGAGTGATAAATTGATTTTAACCTCGGATAATCCCAGGACAGAAGAACCTGCATCGATTATTAACGATATGGAAGCGGGGATTTCTGAAGAGCGCCGGAAGCACGCATTTTCCATTACCGATCGTAGAGAGGCGATTCGTGCGGCGGTGCATCTTGCTCAGCCCGGCGATATTATTTTGGTAGCGGGCAAAGGACACGAGAGGTATCAAGAAATTAACGGAGTGCGTAACCATTTCGACGATAAAGAAGAATTAATAAAAGTTTTTAACGAACAGAATTAGACTGCATGTTGTACTATCTTTTCACCTGGCTAAACGAGTACGTTCATATTCCCGGTGCTGGATTATTCCAGTACATCTCATTTCGTACGGCCATGGCAGTCATCGTTTCATTGGTTATTACAACTGCTTTCGGTAGTCGATTGATTCGGTTGTTGCAGCAAAAGCAGGTAGGAGAGACGATTCGGGATCTGGGTTTAGCAGGTGAGCAGCAAAAAAAAGGAACGCCAACGATGGGCGGACTGATCATCATAGCTGGAATTTTGATTCCGACATTGCTGTTTGCCAGACTGGATAATATTTATGTGATTTTGATGATCATAGCGACAGTGTGGATGGGCGCGATTGGCTTTTTGGATGACTACATCAAAGTATTCCGTAAAAATAAAGAAGGATTGGCCGGTAAATTTAAGGTTATTGGGCAAGTGGGCTTGGGTATTCTGATCGCTATTACAATGTATTTTCATCCCGAAATTGTTGCACGCCAGAAAGTAACGAATCCAACTTCATCTCATCCTGTTGAGGTCATCATTAATCCCTCTACAGGAGAGAAAATTTATGCTGAAAACGTAAAATCGACCAAGACGAATATTCCTTTTTACAAGAACAATGAGTTCGATTATGCCGAGGTGCTTAGTACTTTTGGGATCAACAATTCCTGGGGCACATTTTTTATTTTCTTGCTCGTTGTCGTATTTATCATTACTGCAGTTTCCAATGGTGCGAATATAACCGACGGTATTGACGGTTTAGCAACCGGTACCTCAGCGATTATGGGGATTACGCTCGCCGTATTGGCGTACGTATCAGGTAATATCATTTTTGCAGATTATTTGAACATAATGTTTATCCCTAATTCGGGTGAACTGGTGATTTTCGCAGGGGCTTTTGCAGGTGCCTGTACCGGATTTCTCTGGTACAATGCCTATCCCGCACAGGTTTTTATGGGTGATACCGGAAGTTTGGCGATTGGAGGAATTATCGCAGCTTTCGCTATTCTCATCCGGAAGGAGCTTTTGATACCGATTCTGTGCGGTGTCTTCCTGATCGAAAACGTATCCGTGATATTACAAGTTTCCTACTTCAAGTATACAAAGAAGAAATATGGCGAAGGACGCAGGATATTTTTGATGTCCCCCTTGCACCATCATTATCAGAAAAAGGGATACCACGAATCGAAGATCGTCACCCGTTTCGTCATTGTCTCGGTGATGCTCGCGATTTTAACCATTGTTACATTAAAAGTTAGATAATAAATAGATGTCTTCAATTGCACAAACATATTACCCCCAAACCGGCCGCCTTGTTATTCTTGGTGCAGGTGAAAGTGGAGTAGGGGCTGCAATTCTAGGGCAGGACCGGGGATTCGATGTACTCGTGTCTGATCGGGATAATATTGCGTTCTCTTATCGGACCACTTTGATGATGGAAGGGATCGCCTTTGAGGAAAGAGGGCATTCTCTGGATAAAATCTATGCCGCAGACCTCGTTGTAAAAAGTCCAGGCATTCCAGCAACTGTTCCTGTCATCATCGAATTGCGTAAGCGCGGTATCCCGGTGATTTCAGAGATTGAGTTTGCCGCACAATACACAGACGCTAAATTGATTTGCATCACCGGGTCAAATGGAAAGACGACCACGAGCATGTTGACCTATCGTTTGCTTTGGGATGGCGGGATTGATGTGGGGCTCGCCGGAAATATTGGTCATAGTTTTGCGCTGCAGGTCGCCCGTTCGCCGAGAGCAGTTTTTGTCTTAGAGATATCCAGTTTTATGCTGGACGATATGTATCATTTTCGGGCAGACATCGCGGTATTACTGAATATTACAGCCGATCATTTAGATCGGTACGATTATAAAATGGAAAATTATGTGGCCTCCAAATTTCGTATTATCAGAAACCAAACTGAAGACGATGTCTTCATTTATTGTATGGATGACGATGAAACGCGAACAGCATTGGCGCATTTTCCGACCAGAGCAAAGCACCTTCCGTTTTCACAACGCGCAGCGCTTAAGCAAGGAGCATTCCTTGATCAAAATAATGATTTAAAAATTTTACTACCTAATAGAGAGGCGTTTATTATGAATATCGAAGAATTATCCCTACAAGGAAAGCACAATGTTTACAATAACATGGCGTCAGGACTCGTCGCCAAGGTGCAAGAGTTGAGAAACCAGACCATGAAAGACAGCATGGGATCGTTTGTCAACGTGGAGCATAGACTCGAGCATGTCGCCTGTATTGGTGGTGTGAATTATATCAATGATTCGAAAGCGACCAACGTCAATTCAGCTTGGTATGCACTAGAGAGTTTCTCGACCGAAATTGTACTGATTATGGGGGGCGTTGACAAAGGAAACGATTATGAAATGTTGCGGGATTTGGTACAAGACAAGGTAAAAGCGATTATCTGTATTGGAAAAGAAAACGGTCGTGTTCATGAAGCGTTTGAAGACGACACCGAGGTGATTGTGAACAGTGCCTCCATGTCCGATGCTGTACAAATTGCGTCGCATTTAGCGAAAAAAGGAGACACTGTTTTGTTATCTCCCGCTTGTGCCAGTTTTGATTGGTTTAAAAACTATGAAGACCGTGGAAATCAGTTCAAGGATGCGGTTATGGCCTTATAAGAAATAAAGAAACAGTTATGGATTACATTTTTTCTAAGCTTAAGGGTGATAAATGGATCTGGATCATTGTGATCTTATTGTCCATCTGGTCTCTGTTGGCTGTTTACAGTTCGGTAGGTACGCTCGCTTATAAAGAAGGGAAGGGAACAGAAATGTACCTTTTCAAGCACCTGTTTATCGTCGTAGCGGGTTTAGTCTTAATGTACCTTTCACACAAACTTGATTACCGTTATTACGCGGGGATTTCAAAATTGCTGATGGTGATCACCATTCCGTTGTTGCTTTACACGTTGCTCTTCGGAAGCAACGTTAACGAAGCGAGTCGTTGGTTAACGATACCGGTAATTAACCAGACGTTCCAGACCTCCGATTTAGCTAAACTCGCATTAATCACGTTTTTGGCGCGGATGCTTTCCCGGAAACAGGAAGAGATCAAGGATGTCAAAAAATCGTTTATCCCAATTATGGGCGCAGTTTGTGCAGTTTTTGTTTTGATCGCCTGGGCTAATTTGTCCACAGCCATTATGCTTTTTGGTGTCAGTGTGCTTTTATTACTCATTGGACGGATAAGTTTCAAACAGATTGCTGCTGTATGCGTTGGAGGCGGGCTGTTGTTGATTCTGGTTATTTTCCTAGGCCCGCGACGAGCGACCTATATTAGTCGATTTCAAGGATTCTTGCAAACCGAGCAGGTCGAGGAAGGCGGGACCTCCTTCCAAGATGACAAAAACTATCAGGCAAACAACGCGAAGATTGCCATTGCGACCGGAGAAATGTTCGGTAAAGGCATTGGTAATAGCGTGCAACGAAACGTATTACCTCACCCTTATTCTGACTTTATTTTTGCCATAATCGCAGAGGAATACGGAACGATCGGAGGCGCAGTATTGCTGTTCCTTTATATTGCCCTGATGTACCGATGTATCCGGATTGTAACCATGAGTCCCCGCGCATTTGGCGCATTTTTGGCCGCTGGTTTAGGGTTTAGTTTGACCATACAAGCATTGGCTAATATGGCAGTAGCAGTAGGTTTGGCGCCCGTCACAGGGGTCCCTTTGCCACTGGTAAGTATGGGAGGAACGTCGATTTTGTTTACCAACATCGCATTGGGTATTATTTTAAGTGTAAGTCGCAATATCGAAGAAGTTAAGGATCAGGAAGAAGACTTGGTGGTGAACCCAAGTAATAAAGTAGTAGTTGGAAGTATTTGATTATAAAAAACAATAAATGGCAGCAAAGGTAATTATAAGTGGAGGTGGTACAGGAGGGCATATCTTTCCGGCCATTGCTATTGCCAATGCGCTTAAGCATTTGTCACCGGATATTGAGATTCTATTCGTCGGTGCTAATGGAAAAATGGAGATGGAACGAGTCCCTGCGGCAGGATATCCGATCGTTGGATTAGATATCGTTGGTATCAATCGGCAATCTCTCCTTAAAAATATTGGGCTACCTTATAAGTTGATCAAAAGTTTGTGGCGCGCGCGACAGATATTGAGAGATTTTAAAGCGGATGCTGCTGTTGGCGTAGGCGGCTTTGCGTCGGGACCACTGTTAATGATGGCTAACCGTATGGGGTTACCCACTTTGATTCAAGAACAGAACTCGTTTGCTGGGCTAACGAACCAGCGATTGGGGAGAAAAGCGAATCGAATTTGTGTCGCCTATCAAGGCATGGAAAGATTTTTTCCAGCAGATCGTGTTTTGTTGACCGGAAATCCGATCCGCCAATCCTCGGTGGCCATTGAGGGGAAGCGAGAAGAAGCGATGCAGAGCTTTGGTCTGGATCCATTGAAAAAAACCGTTCTTGTTACCGGCGGAAGTCTGGGCGCCCAAACCCTCAACGAGAGTGTAAAGATCGGATTGAATCGATTACATCAAGCGGGGCTACAAGTCATTTGGCAGTGTGGAAGTTATTATTACGAGTCATTAAAAGCAGAACTGGGCGCAGCAACGGAAAACGTGAAACTGTTGCCATTTCTTGAACGGATGGATTATGCTTACGCCGCTGCTGACCTTGTAATCTCGCGCGCGGGAGCGGGGACGATTTCTGAACTTTGCGTAATCGCAAAACCTGCGATTTTGGTGCCTTCGCCCAATGTTGCAGACGATCACCAGACAAAAAATGCACAGGCGCTGGTAAAAGAGAACGCGGCATGTATGGTTCGTGATCAAGAGGCGAGGGAGGTGTTAATTGATCAAATATTAACGGTACTGGCTAGTCCGGAAAAACAAAATACGCTTTCCGGCAATCTGACTAGGTTAGCTTTACCTGAAGCCGATTTGGTCATCGCTAGAGAAATTTTGGCTTTAATTGAATTAGGGAAATGAATATCGACAACATAAAACGAGTTTATCTGTTAGGGATTGGAGGCATTGGCATGAGCGGATTGGCAAGGTATTTTTGTCGATTAGGTTGTGTTGTTGCCGGCTACGATAAGACGGAAACTGAATTAACTAAAACATTGGAGCGTGAGGGCATTGAGATCACGTACAAGGACGAGGATCAAAGACTTCCAGAAGAATTTAGGAATCCCGGTAATGAAACTCTTATCATCTTTACGCCGGCCGTTCCCCACAACCTTAAGTTAAAGGAATTTTTTCAGGCAAACGATCACACCTTATACAAGCGCTCAGAGGTGTTGGGAATGATTTCAGAAAGCCGGTTTACGATTGCTATTGCCGGTACACATGGAAAAACGACGACCTCAACGATGGTCGCCCATGTACTGAAACATAGTGGATACGATTGTTCGGCATTTCTAGGTGGAATTAGCACCAATTATCAAAGTAATGTCTTGTTTGGCGAAAATAATGTTGTGGTCGTTGAGGCGGACGAATATGACCGTTCTTTTCTGACTTTACACCCCAATATTGCGGTCGTCACATCCGCGGATGCAGATCATTTGGATATCTACGGAAATGCCATCGAGCTGCAGCGCACGTTTGAACAGTTCCTGTTGCGGACTGTTGAGGGTGGGAAGAAGATTGTCAAACACGGTCTGCCATTTAGCGGTGAGATCTATTATAGCCGGGATCAGGTTTGTCAGGCATACGCTGAAAACGTCCGTGTTGAAGAGGGCGAATTTTACTTTGACTATTGTTCAGAAGAATTAAGTATCCCAAATATTCGCTTAGGGATTCCTGGACTGCATAATGTGGAAAATGCTGTCGCTACGATCACGGTAGCCGGATTACTAGGTATCACGGGAGCGAAAATCGCCGCGGCGCTCACGGATTTTCAAGGTGTGAAACGTCGATTTGAATATATAATTCGTAACGAATCGACCGCTTTTATTGATGATTATGCACATCATCCTGAAGAGCTCAAGGCATTCTTTGCTTCTGTTCGCCAGCTTTTTCCAACCCGTAAACTGACGGCCATTTTTCAGCCTCATTTATATTCCAGAACGCGCGACTTCGCAGACGGATTTGCCGAAGCGTTGGGTATGGTCGATGCGTTATTGCTGATGGATATCTATCCGGCCCGTGAAACACCGATAGCTGGTATTGATTCTATATGGCTTGCAGAGCAAGTGCCTTTGGAGAATAAGCGTGTGGTTAGCCCCGAAGAGGTTTTAGAAATCGTGGAAAAGGAAAAGCCCGAGCTGTTGGTTACCGTAGGAGCTGGTAATATCGATCGATTGGTTAAACCATTAAAAAATGTTTTGCGCCATGATTAATCAGATCAAAAAAATTCGCTGGTCGCAGGTCGGCTATTTCTTTCTGAGTATCGCTTCGCTAGCAGGGGTAATTTTGCTCATGAGTTTGGTGGACAAAAAAGACCAAGGACAATATTGCACATCCCTACGCGTAGTGGTTCAGGGAAAGGAAACCTTTATTGATCAAAGTGACGTCTCATCCATGATCCAAGAGAATTTTGGAGAAGTGGTTGGTCAATCGCTTCACGAGCTCCCGCTGCATCAGATTGAATCGCAGCTAAAAAAATCGCCCTATGTTGCACATGCCGATGTGTTCATGGATATGAACGGAACCATGCAGGTAACCGTTCAGCAAAGGGAAGTTATTGTTCGGATTATTAATCAAAATGGACAGGAGTTCTACGTGGATTCAAAGAGTGAGAAAATTCCAGTCACCTTGAAATACGTGCCCCATGTTATGGTTGCAAACGGTTATATCCAGGAAGGGTACGAGAGACCTTTACAACCAGTGGAAAGCGATTTGGTTAAAGATCTCGTCAAAATAGTTGAGCAAACCAAAGCCGATGAACTCTGGAAAAATCAGATCGTA
The DNA here is from genome assembly GCA_052092145.1 of Sphingobacterium sp. GTDB lineage: Bacteria > Bacteroidota > Bacteroidia > Sphingobacteriales > Sphingobacteriaceae > Sphingobacterium. Next base: position 62,769 of record JBQDCW010000010.1, read on the forward strand.
CAGCTGTACGTGAACCAACAACGAGATATTGAGATCGTACCCCGTGTTGGGCAACAGCAATTGATTATTGGCACTGCCGATTCATTGGCGTATAAATTAGGTCGGTTGGAGAAGTTTTACACACACATCCTTCCTGCCGTCGGAACGGATGCCTATACATCGGTTAATGTCAAATACGGAGGACAAATCGTATGTGAGCGCAAAGGCGATTGGTTTATCGATAGCCTACAACAGGTCATTAATAAGAAATAAGAGGAAATAAGATAATTTTATATACAGCATCAAACACAGCATATGAAACCTAGAATTTTAGAAAACGAAAGAGAGAATCCAATCATCGTTGGATTGGACATCGGAACAACCAAAATATGCGTTACGGTGGGTCGTCGCAGTGGTTCCAGCAAAGTCGAATTGTTAGGTGTGGGAAAGGCAGAGTCTGCAGGGGTCAACCGCGGGGTAGTCGCCAACATTCAAAAAACGGTTACGAGTATTCGGGAAGCTGTTGCTGTGGCTGAAGGACAATCTAACGTTGATATTAAAGTTGTAAATGTTGGAATCGCCGGCCAGCACATCAAGAGTATTCAACATCGTGGAATTCTGACTAAGAACGACGACGATGAGATCGGTCGTATCGATATAGAGCGCCTGATTTCAGATATGTATAAACTGGTTCTGCCACCGGGAGAAGAAATTGTGCATGTGCTTCCCCAAGAATTTACCATCGATAATGAGCCCGGAATCAAAGAGCCGATCGGAATGGCAGGACGACGTGTAGAAGCCAATTTTCATATTATATCTGGACGAGTGACTGATATAAAAAATATTAAAAGATGTGTAGACAACTCGGATCTCGAGGTCTCGGATCTGGTGCTCGAACCTCTTGCTTCATCCGAGGCTGTGTTGGATGAAGAAGAGAAAACGGCCGGTGTTGTTTTGGTGGATATCGGTGGCGGCACGACTGACGTAGCCATTTTTCATGAGGGTATTATTCGACATACCGCTGTTATTCCATTAGGTGGTAACATCGTGACAGAAGATATTCGTCAGGGATGCTCGGTCTTACGCAATCAAGCCGAGCAGTTAAAAGTGCGTTACGGATCAGCTTTGGCTGACGAAAATAAAGATAACGAAGTGATTTGCGTACCCGGCATTCGTGGACGTGAGGCTAAAGAAATCTCAGTCAAGAACCTGGCCTATATTATTCAGGCGAGAATGGAAGAGATTATTGAGCACGTCTACTACGAAATCAAATCTTCCGGATATGAAGACAAACTGATTGCGGGAATTGTCATCACCGGTGGCGGAGCGCAACTCAAACATTTGGTTCAACTGGTGGAGTATATTACAGGTATTGATTGTCGTATCGGATACCCTAATGAATACCTGGCCAAGACCGATATGTTAAATAAACAAGCTTTTGACGAATTGAAGAGCCCGCTATATGCCACCGGTATTGGCTTGCTAATCAAAGGTATCCAAATGATTGAAGAAGAAGAGGAAAAAAATCAGGAAGAACAAGTTGTAAAAAAGGTAGGATCAGTAAAAGAAAACACGAAAGAAGGCGTTAAAGAAATAGCAGAGGGACAGAGTAAAAAAGAAGGCTGGTTGACCCGTTTTTTAGGCGATTGGATCAAGGATGGAGCCGATATAGACGATGATACTTTTATCGGAAAAAAATAGTTTTCAACAAGGCTTTATTTTTTCCACATTCTTAACACTTGTGGAAAACTCTTGTTAAGAATTTGCTAATATTACATTAGAATTGTTGACTCAAGCTGCGTTAACGTAAGGGATGATCAAGAATTAAATAGGATAAAAGATATGTCGATACAATTTGAAATGTTAAAGGAAAACTCATCAATTATCAAAGTAATTGGTGTGGGTGGTGGCGGCGGCAACGCAGTTAATCACATGTATAAGCAAGGAATTAGCGGGGTAGATTTCATTGTGTGTAATACCGATGCCCAAGCGCTGGAGTTGAGCCCCATTCCAAACAAGGTGCAATTGGGTGCTAGCTTAACCGAAGGTATGGGTGCAGGTGCCGATCCAGACGTGGGTGAAAACTCAGCCATTGAAAGTATCGAAGACATTAAGCGGATGCTGGGGACCAACACAAAAATGCTATTCATAACCGCGGGTATGGGCGGTGGGACCGGTACCGGAGCAAGTCCTGTGCTAGCGAAAGCGGCAAAAGAACTGGGCGTGTTAACGGTGGCCATTGTCACCACTCCATTTACATTCGAAGGGAAACGCCGCCGTATGCAGGCCGAAGAAGGACTTGCAGAGTTGCGAAAATATGTGGATTCCTATTTGGTCATTTCAAACGATCGTTTGAGAGAGATTTTCGGAAACCTGACCATGACTGCGGCCTTTGCGAAGGCTGACGATATATTAACGACCGCTGCAAAAGGTATTGCGGAGATTATAACCATTCCTGGTTACGTCAATGTTGACTTCAAAGACGTTCGCACCGTAATGAATGATTCCGGTGTGGCAATCATGGGGAACGCGGTCGCTAATGGTGATCAGCGAGCTTTAGATGCCGTAACCGGCGCCTTAGCATCGCCATTGTTGAAGGATAACGAAATCGAGGGTGCACGCTATATCTTACTAAATATCACTTCCGGTTCTCGTGAGGTAACGATGGATGAAGTGGCCATTATTACCGACTATATTCAAGAGAAAGCCGGGCTTTCGGCAGATCTGATCTGGGGTAATTGTATCGACGCAAATTACGACGAAGAACTATCTGTAACTATTATCGCCACTGGGTTTCAGACGGCTGAGCAGCGGGTTAAAGAGAAGGAAAAAGAAAAAATTGCTATTCCACTCACCCCAGAGGTGCAGACATCTGCTTTTGTTAAGCCTGTGTCGAGCAACCGATTTACTGAAAAATCATCGACTGAAAGTGATCCATTCGTAAAACCTAGTATTCCAACAGAAATACCCTCGGAACAGCCCCCGCAAAAACCGGAGGCGCCTCAGACGGATTTATTTACCAATAAGACGACTTCTAAAGCAACCGTAACTGGTGGCAATCTCCATGATCGCGCAGAACCACAAGTGATTCGACACACTTTGGAACTCGATCAAGATAAGCAGGAGGATGAGCGTGAGGAGAATAATGATGCGCACGGCTTTGAGCTTAAAACCACCCCTTCGTTGTTCGAATTCAAGTTGCCAACAGTGTTCGATGCCTATCAAGACCACGATACTGAAGAGAAACCCATGGCCAAAGAGGAGGAGGAGCCTGTAGAGCGTCCAGAGCAACCAAAGGCTGAAATTGAGCTGAAGGAAGCCAAAAAGGAAGAAACCAACTTCGAAGATCAACTCCTGAAAACTAAGGAACGTATTCTTCGCTTGAAGGAACTTAGTATGAAATTGAAATCATCGAACGGCCTTCAAGAGTTAGAAAACGAACCGGCTTATAAGCGAAAACAAAAGACGCTAGAAGATGTTCCTCACTCTTCTCAATCACAGGTCTCCCGCTTTACATTATCGTTTGATGATGGTGAGACGGAAATTCGACCCAACAACTCGTTTTTACATGACAACGTTGATTAATAACGTATCCTATTTATAACAAAAAAGGTGGCCTACAAGGCCACCTTTTTTGCTTTTTGTTTTGTAATTTCAAAAAAGATGCTAATTTTAAGGGAGTTACTAAATAAATTATAAATAAATCCAATAATTATGGCGAGTATTAATAAATTTCAAGAGTTGAAGTCGATTATCGACGGTTTAGAAGGAGATGCGGAAAAATTTTTTTCCAAGGGGAACAGCGCAGCAGGTACCCGTGTCAGAAAGGGTTTGCAAGATGTTAAAAATCTAGCACAAGATTTACGTCTTGGAATTCAGAACCTTAAAAATAATCAATAGTGCTCCACTATTTTAGATCCTCTAAGCCCAATTTTTGGGCTTTTTTTGTGGATTATTTTTAATATATTTCATGCATGAATACGATTCAAAATCCGATCTGGCTCATGAGCTCAGCTTACGATCAGCTCAGCCAAGATGAATTAATTACGACCGCGAAGAAAACGGGAGCTCAGGGTATTGACCTTTGTGCATTTCGACGTGATGGAACACGGCAAGATCATACCGCTACGCATCTCGATTACGAAAGCTTCGGTCCAGAGGAGGCCAAACGGACATTAGATACATTTAATACCCATGCGCTTGGTTTGTCTCTAGGCGCCTTTGAAAACATGATTGGTGGCGATGAAGCCGAGCGCATTAAGAACCAGAACCATCTTTTAAAATTAATCCGGATCGCTTATTTATTAGGAGGAGATGAGAACGATGTGAAGGTGGGTACTTTTGTTGGGTATAATCATGAGTTGGGGAACCAGATCGATGGATTCCAACGAAATCTGGATGAGTACCAACGGGTATTCGGGCCCATCGTGGACTATGCGGAAAGTTTGGGGGTATCAATCGTTTATGAAAACTGCCCGATGGAGGGCTGGCGTTCCTCACGCTACACAACCACATATAACAATCTCCCCGGTGTACTAGCGGCAAGAAAGTTGATGTACGCGATGGTGCCTAATGCAAACCACGGCGAAATATATGATCCTTCTCACGATATCTGGCAGAACACAGATCCGGTAGAGGTTATCCATAGTATGGATATCAATCGACTGAAGCGAGTGCATGTGAAAACCACGAGAATGCTCCGCGGGGCGGCGCGTACGGAATGGGGTGGAATGTATCCTATGCAGCAAGTCGAGGAACACTGGGCAGAAAAGGCAAATGTCCAGGTTCCCGCGCATGACTGGGATCGACACCATTATGAGGCGATGCTGCCGGGCTTTGGTGGAACGGATCACATGGATTGGAACAATTTTGTGTCAGTTTTGCATCAAAAAGGGTTTTCTGGACCGTTTGAAATCGAAAATGAAGCGAAAAATTCCAAGGAGACCCAAAATATCAGAGCGATAGAGCAAGGTGCAAGTAGCTGCATTCAATTTCTTGCTCCACTGTTGTGGTCATTAGGGGAAAATGGTTATCAATTCGAAGCGCAAAAGCCCCTAAAAGCAGTGAACCGAAACGATGTTCCTGTTGTCGACATGGCTACATTAGGACGTTAAAAGATCAAATTGACTAATTTAAGAAGGGATAGTACTTCCTTTTGGAAGCTATTCCTTTTCGGCATGCATTTTAAATAACGCAATGAGGTCTGGGATATTGGTAACACCTAATTTATCGAATATCCTGCTTTTGTAGGTGCTGACAGTAGACGAACTTAAATTCAATTTATTCGATACATCAATGATCCCTATTCCTTCAATTAAATGTCTGGCGACATCCATTTCTCGATTAGACAGCTTGTATAACGGGTTGAGGCTATTCACTTTCGATTTGCTTGTCGTCAATTTACGAACATAGAGGTCCTGTACAACATCAGACATATACCGTCCTCTGTCGAAAACACTCTGAATCGCATTGATAAACTCGCCCATGTCGGCCGTTTTGTTCACGTATCCCGAGGCACCAGCCTCCATATAGCGCAACGCATATAGCGACTCATCGTAGGACGAAAAAACCAAAATCTTCACATCCGGCTGAATAGATAGGATCTCTTTGATTACCTTGATGTTATTGCCACCAGGCATATTAATGTCCAGCAATAATAAATCGAACTTCTCAGATTCCATTTGGGTAAATACCTCATCGTAGGTTTGAGCGTGGATGATTTCGATGGCCTTAAAGGTGTCTTTAATCGCCGTAGAAACCCCTAGCCGCACAATGATGTGATCATCAGCAATTAGTATCTTTTTCATCATAATTCTTTGACGCAACTACCTGTGTTGACATGTCCTTTTTGTAAGGATTAACTAGCTTTTCAGATGGAACAGCATTCTTCTTTACTCCTGTGAATGTTCAAATATAAACAAAAATCGTTGTTTCAACTGATTTCGTTGTTCCAATTAATGAAATATTAATATCTTGTGGAGCGTCTGATTGTTGAGGTGCAAAACATTTTTGGTTTGATTTTTGTGCTAGACAAAAAGATAACCATTCATCAAATTAAACAACTTTATACTACTGAACTATGGGATTTTTAAAAGAATTTAAGGAATTCGCCATGCGCGGCAGCGTCGTTGACCTAGCGATCGGTGTGGTCATCGGTGCCGCCTTTGGGAAAATCGTCACCTCTTTGGTGGATGATATTATCATGCCTTCCATCGGTTTTGTCAGCGGTGGTGTTGATTTTTCGAATATGAAATATGTCCTTGAAGAGGGGAATGAAGCCGCGGAGATCGCTGAAGTCGCTATCAGCTATGGAAACTTTATTAATGTTATAATTCAGTTTTTGATTATCGCGTTTTGTATATTCTTGGTCATCAAGGGGATCAATTCGTTTAAGCGTGCCGAAGAGGAAGAGGTGGTTGAAGAAGATCCGGGTCCAACGAAGGAAGAAACGCTACTTGCTGAAATTCGAGATCTATTAAAAAAATAAAAAAGCCCATTAAGGGGACAGAAAATGCAGATTATGGACGCATATTGCTGAAATAACTGCATTTTTTTATTTATTGGTTTCAGTTTGTTGCGGAATTGTGAAATAAACGTTATTTTTGCATTCCTCTTTTTGGGGATTGATTGATAAAAAGTATTTAAAATAAGCATAAGCGTCATGAAGAGAACATTTCAACCTTCGCAAAGAAAAAGAAGAAATAAGCATGGATTCAAAGAGCGTATGAGCTCAGCAAACGGTAGAAGAGTGTTAGCTGCTCGCCGCGCTAAAGGCAGAAAACGCTTAAGTGTGTCAGACGAATCTCGTCACAAAAGATAATAGCAAAATCGCCGGTGATTTAACAACCGCGCTTTACTAGCCGGCTTTAGGATCATCGAGATGGATAAATATACTTTCAAGAAAGAAGAACGGTTATGTAACAAAAGACGAATCGAAAGTCTTTTTCATAGCGGTTCTTCTTTTATTGTATACCCCTTGAGGGCAGTCTATTTGGCCGACCTGCCTGTAAACCCGCGAACATCACCGCTCGAAGTTTTGATTTCCGTTCCAAAGAAACGGTTTAAGAAAGCAGTTTCCAGAAACCGGATCAAGCGACTGATCAGGGAAGCCTACCGTCTGGAAAAATCGCAACTCCGTTTCTTTTTAGAGGCGCAATCCTTACATTTGTCTGTTGCTATACAATATGTAGGTACAGAGGAATTACCTTTGTCGGTTTTGTTAGCAAAGATAAGGCAATTGATGCGTCGGATTGAAGATGAATTATCTAAAACTAATTTGGGAGAAACTCATTAAGCTACCGATCCAGTGGCTTTTTATAGCACTGATTCGTATCTATCAACTGTTTCTATCGCCATTATTAGGCGCCAATTGCCGCTACACACCGACCTGTTCTCAGTACGGCAAAGAGGCTGTAATGAAATATGGACCGTTTAAAGGTGGTTGGCTCGCCATTAAGCGAATAGCACGTTGCCACCCGTGGGGAGGGCATGGTCATGATCCTGTACCGTAGAATTGATGTCAAAGAACTATATATTATCTATCGAGACCGCTACAACTAGTTGTTCGGTGTCGCTTGCCTCTGATGGCGAACATATAGCCACGATCATAGGTGAAGCGCCAAATTTACATTCCTCGAAGCTGACGGTTTTTATTCAGGACCTATTGACGGGGTGTGGTTTGACAATGAAACAGCTATCCGCTGTGGCAGTCAGCAAAGGACCTGGATCCTATACCGGACTCCGGATCGGCGTTTCGACGGCGAAAGGACTATGTTATGCGATGGATATTCCCTTAATTGGTATTGGAACACTAGAGGCACTAGTTGCCGGGTACCTAGAGCCCCGTGATGGCTTAGATAAAATGACCCTACTTTGTCCCATGATCGACGCCCGTCGTCGAGAAGTGTATACCGCCATTTATCACAGCGACGGTGAATGGTTCCAGCCAACTCAAGCATTGATCGTAGATGAGCATACTTTTGATGACTACCTTCAGCAAGGTCACCAATTGATCTTATTTGGTTCGGGGGCAGATAAATTTGCGGAAACCTTTGACGGGCATCCCCAAGTTCACGTTCACACGAATTTCGACTCTTTCGCCGCTTATCAAGATAAAATAGCCTACCAGGCTTACCAGCAAAGGCGCTTTGAGAATGTCGCCTATTTCGAACCTTTTTATCTCAAGGATTTCGTTGCTTCCACACCCAAGCGCTCGCCATTATTATAACCACCGTTTCCTTTTGAACCACCAATAGATTCCCAAAGAGATCAGCAGCATCAGTATAATGACCGCGGGGTATCCGTACAACCAGTCCAATTCGGGCATGGTTCTGAAATTCATACCATAGACCCCCACAATAAATGTTAATGGCATGAAGAATACCGATATAATGGTCAATGTCCGCATGATTTCGTTGGTGTGATTGGATTCTACATTAAAATAGACGGAGAGTAATTGCGCAGTGTTCTCTGCGATATCCCGATACAAGGTGCCGGTTCGACTATAGATGTCGCGGAGATCCTGCGTGTAGATATGTTGATAATCGGGGAGGTGGAAATAATCGATGATGTCTTTGTAATGGGTGAGGATGATACGAATCAAATCGATTTGTCGCTTCAGGTAGTAGAGTCTTTTTAGAAACGGTTTTCGCCTGTGATGTAGAAAGACCCTTTCTTCGTAATCATCTAACTTTCTGGAAAGATCATCGGTTAACAGTTGTTCGAAAGTTTTAATAGAAGCGGAGACCAAAGAATTGACCAAACTTTTACTGGATTGTAAAACAGGATGTTTAGGGTCTAGCGCAATTAATTTCTCGAGTTCGCCTAGCGCACCACGATGCGCAGTGAGGATAAAGTCTTCGCTGTAAAAGATCGATATTCTTGAGGTGAGTTCGGTTAATGTGTCGGAGGTTTCCGGAAAATGGTCTGCAATAGACCGAATGATTAAAAAATGGTAATCGTCGAATTGTTCAATCTTTGGTAGATGACCGATTTCCAGACAATCCGTGATAGACGCGTCTTGCAGTCGGTAGCGTTCCTTGAGTTCTAGAAAATCTTCAGATGTTGGTTCGGTAATCTCATACCAATCGTAGCCGTGTTCTGATTTACTTAGAATTTGTCTTACCATCGCGCGCTCATTAAGTGGCCGTTGCTTTTTTCGTCAAATAGGAGTTTTTTTCGCAGTACTTCTGAAAGCATTAACAATTAAGTTGTCGAAATGTTGGTTGCTCCATAAACGATGAAATCAGGAGCATTAATGCAAAAAAAAAACGACCTCCAATTGGAAGTCGTTGCCCAAATAAATGGAGTTTTATTTTTTCTTTTCTTCGCTTTTCTTCTTGTACTCTTCGTTTAACGCATCAATTACCTGACCCGTAATGTCCATCGCAGGATCGGCATAAAGAACCGCGGGGTTCGTTTTCGAATACGTGAGAACCAAACGGAAACCATTTTCTTCCGAGTGACGCTTGAGGTAATCGGTAATCGTGGTGTATACCTTCGTGAATTCGGCCTGTTCCTCTTCAGCAATCGATGTCGATGCATTTTGGTCCATTTGACCTAGATCGTTTTGGTGACGAATCAGACGCTCTTCTGCCGCTTGACGCTCAGAAGCACTCATGGTTGCTGCTTTTTGATTGTACTCGGCCAATTCGCGCTGATAGGCTTGTCCTTTTGCCTGAAGGTCGTTTCGTGCTTTTGTTACTTTTGCCTCCAGTTTGCTTCGTACTTCCACAAAATATTGATATTTTTCGGCAAGCGTATCTGAGTTGACATAAACGATTTTTTCTTGTTTGTCGGTCGAATCTGTAGCTGCTGGCGCACTAGACGCTGCAGGCTGGTCGCCGGGCTTTTGGTTGCAGGCCGCTATGGTTGCGACTACAGCGAGCCCTAGGGTTAGTTTTACTAGTTTGTTCATTACGCTGGTTGTGTTTCAATTTTCTGAACAACAAACCTAATATAAAAAAATCAATTATAATAGAATCAACTTGATTTCCTAAGAAAAAATGCCATCAGGATTCACTGGGACATTGCGCTGTGGGGGGCGTTTTTTTAATTTGATTTTACCGTCTAAAATGCGTATTTTTGAGAGTTAGTCAATAGTAAATTAAACGTTTTTCATGAGCGAAGAAAATAACAAAGCATCGACGTATTCGGCCGATAATATTCAGGTCCTTGAAGGGTTAGAAGCTGTACGTAAGCGCCCCTCTATGTATATAGGTGATACCGGCGTAAAAGGTCTGCATCATTTGGTATATGAGGTGATTGATAACTCCATTGACGAAGCTGTTGCGGGTTATTGTGACGATATTTTGGTCACGATACACAAGGATAATGGAATTTCGGTAACCGATAATGGCCGTGGAATCCCGACCGGAATTAACAAAAAAGAAAATAAATCCGCATTGGAACTGGTCATGACCATACTCCATGCCGGCGGTAAATTTGACAAAGATACCTATAAGGTTTCCGGAGGTCTCCATGGAGTAGGGGTTTCTTGTGTGAACGCACTTTCAATTCACCTACGTGCGGAAGTATACCGTGAGGGTAAAGTGTTTGTACAAGAATACGAAAAGGGAAAGCCACAATATGAGGTTAAGGAAATTGGAACCAGTGACAAGACCGGTACCATCATCACCTTTTTACCTGATCCGGAGATATTTACTGCAGGCTATACCTATAACTACGATACATTAGCGAATCGTGTTCGAGAGCTTTCTTTTCTGAACAAAGGGATTACATTAACCCTGGTCGATGAACGAGAGATTTTAGAGGACGGGGAGTTTAGAAAAAATATTTATTTCTCTGAAGGTGGTTTACAGGAATTCGTTAAGTTTTTAGATGGAAACCGTCAATCATTAATTTCTGAACCGATCTACGTTGAGGGAATCAAACAAGGAATTCCAGTCGAGTTAGCGTTACAATATAACGAGACTTATTCTGAAAATGTACATTCCTACGTCAATAACATTAATACCGTTGAGGGCGGGGCGCACGTAGCGGGCTTCCGTCGCGGTTTGACTCGGACACTGAAGAAATATGCAGATGATTCTGGTCTTCTAAAGAATCAAAAAGTAGAGATAACCGGTGATGATTTTCGAGAAGGCTTGACAGCCGTTATATCTGTGAAGGTTGCCGAACCGCAGTTTGAGGGACAAACGAAAACCAAGTTGGGTAACTCTGAGGTCATGGGTGCAGTGGATATGGCGGTAGGTGAGATTCTCAGCATGTATTTAGAAGAGAATCCCAGAGAGGCTAAAATCATCGTGCAGAAGGTCATTATCGCAGCACAGGCTAGAGCAGCAGCAAGGAAAGCACGGGAGTTAGTGCAGCGGAAGACCGTTATGGGAGGATCCGGATTGCCAGGGAAGCTGTCGGATTGTTCAGATAACGATCCCGCTAAATGCGAAATATTTTTTGTAGAGGGTGATTCGGCCGGTGGAACAGCGAAACAGGGACGGGATCGACGTTATCAGGCCATTATGCCGCTTAGAGGAAAGATCTTGAATGTGGAGAAAGCCATGGAGCACAAGATCTACGAGAACGAAGAGATCAAGAACATGTTCACGGCTCTGGGGGTCAGCGTGGGAACGGAAGAAGATTCAAAAGCGTTGAATTTGGCCAAGCTCCGCTATCATAAGATCATTATTATGACGGATGCTGATGTGGACGGTTCGCATATCGCTACATTGCTGTTGACGTTCTACTTCCGCTATATGAAAGAGTTGATTGAACGCGGTTATATATATATTGCTACTCCACCATTTTATCTCGTTAAGAAGGGACGGGAATCTGAGTACGCTTGGAACGAAGAGCAGCGTATCGCAGCTATTCAACGATTGAAAGGTGGCGGAAAAGAAGAAAGCGTCAGCGTGCAGCGCTACAAAGGGCTGGGAGAGATGAATGCGGAACAACTGTGGGATACCACAATGGATCCTCAACGTCGTACACTAAGACAAGTAACGATTGAAAATGCAGCAGAGTGCGATCGTATATTTTCGATGTTAATGGGCGACGAAGTGGCGCCACGTCGGGAATTTATTGAACAAAATGCTCGCTATGCTAAAATTGATATTTAGAACGACGTTTTTACGATAAAACTTGAAGAGGGGGCAGATTAAAATCGCTCCCTTTTTGTTTATTTTTAGACCTTGTTCTGAACCCATGGAAAAGACAAGTTTAGCAATTTTGAAGCAGTATTGGGGCTACGAAAGATTTCGTCCCATGCAAGAGGAGGTGGTTCACGAAGTTCTTTTAGGTCGTGACACACTTGCTTTATTGGCTACCGGAGCCGGAAAATCGATCTGTTTTCAGGTGCCAGCATTAACACAGGACGGAATCTGCATCGTGATAAGTCCGCTAATTGCCTTGATGAAGGATCAAATCGAAAACCTTCGAAAAAAAGGTATAGAAGCAGTGGCTATACATGCCGGTATGACGTATCGGGAGATAGACATTATGTTGGATAATTGCATTTTTGGGAAAATAAAGTTTCTCTATCTTGCTCCCGAACGCCTTTATAGTGACCTGGTTAGAGAACGTATCAAGCACATGAACGTCAATTTGTTTGCGATCGACGAGGCGCACTGTATTTCTGAATGGGGACAAGACTTTCGGCCTTCTTATCGGGAACTAATAGCCTTGAGAGCGCTTCATCCCAAAGTCCCGATTTTAGCGCTCACCGCTACGGCAACACCTCGTGTAGTGATCGATATCCAGGAACAATTGGGGTTTCGAAAAAGCAATACGTTGTCCAGCAGCTTCAGACGGGTCAACCTTTCCTATATGGCCTTATCAGAGTCCAATAAAATGACACGCTTAACCACTATTTTAACCAAAGTGGGGGGGGCTGGAATTGTTTATGTGCGAACCCGTAGAGAGACCCGTGAGATCGCCAGCTTTCTTTTAAACCATGGTATTTCCGCAGATTTCTACCATGCGGGGCTGGACCTGTCGGCTCGTTCCTCTAAGCAGACTGCTTGGAAACGAAATAAGACTCGGATTATCGTGGCGACCAATGCATTCGGAATGGGGATTGATAAGGCGGATGTACGCACGGTCATACACTTAGATTTGCCTGATTCGTTGGAAGCCTATTTTCAAGAAGCCGGGCGTGCCGGTAGAGACGAGAAAAAGGCGTTTGCCGTTTTGCTCTATGATCAATCTGATCGTGATCGGGTGTGGGAAGATTTGGATAAGCAATTTCCCGACTTCCGGTTCATTCAACAAGTGTATCACCACATCAGTAATCATTTTCAGATTGCGTACGGAGCCGGCAAAGGGTTGTCTTTTGATTTCGACTTGGTTGATTTCTGCAAGAAATACGGGTTGGAGCCTGTCATGACGTTAAACGCCATTAAGTTTCTGGAAAGAGCGCATTGGGTCGCATTAAGCGACACGGTTTATGTGCCTGCTCGTTTCAAGTTCGAAGTAGATTTTCAACAACTCTATCGTTTTCAAATTGAAAATGCGAACTATGACGCGCTTATCAAAGCAATCTTACGCGCTTATGGTGGCGCTTTCGATCATTTTGTGCCGGTCAACGAATTCGAATTAGCCAAGAAGCTCGCTCGTCCTCAAAAGGACATTGTACGGATGTTAAATCACTTACAGAAGCAAGAATTAGCCAGTTATCTTCCCCGTACAGATTCACCTCAATTAAGTTTTCTTCAATCCCGAGTAGACTACAAAAATCTACACATTGACACCGCTTTTATCGCAGCAAGAAAACAAGTCCGTGAACAACAGATTAAATCGATCTATACCTATTTGGATGGAAAAGAGTGCCGAAGCATAGCGATGCAACATTATTTCGGAGAATACACCGGAGACGAGGTTTGTGAACAATGCGATCTTTGTTTGCGACGGAATCACCAAAAAAAGATACATGATCGTTTGATTACGGAGATTCAAACCGTTTTATTTGATGACAGCATGTCGAAGACCAATTTGGTCCACAGTTTAAGTGAAGGAAATCTGGAAGATCGTGAATACGTATTACAACAGCTGATTGCCAAGGGTCAAATAACTTACCAAGAAAATTTATTGGAATGGGTTCATCCGGCATAAAAGAAATAGCATTTTGCACACCGGAGCCTATTTTGTCTCGAGCGGATGGCTACCGGCGAGCTTAGCGGGTGTTTAGTAAGAGGTCGACTAGCGTTAAACCATCCTTTATTTTTGACGCATAGGCGTTTCAACTGGTTTACGAGCAATCGCAAATGGCTGTCTTTCCAGGAATTAGCAAATTTTTAGCAAAAAATTTGATATCTTTAGTTTAACCAAATAAACTCTTCTATGGAACAATTCATTATCTACCTTCCAGGAACCCTGGCATTGTTGGGACTGCTTTTTATGTTCGTACGCGCCAATTGGGTGGGCAAGCAAGATGCGGGTGAGGCTCGTATGCAATCCATTTCCAAAAATATACAAGAGGGAGCCATGGCCTTTCTAAGGGCAGAGTACAAGATTCTTCTGATATTTGTGATTATAGCGTCTGTTGCTCTTTTTATCGTCTCGACCTATGTGGAAACAACGCATTGGATCATCGTTGTTGCTTTTGTCTTCGGTGCATTTTTTTCAGCTCTGGCAGGCAATATAGGGATGCGGATTGCGACCCGTGCCAACGTGAGGACGACCCAAGCGGCCCGAACCAGTCTACCTCAAGCATTAAAAGTATCTTTTTCTGGCGGGACGGTCATGGGACTAGGAGTTGCCGGTTTAGCGGTCCTTGGTTTAAGTATCTTTTTTCTATTGTTCCTTAAAATGTTCGTCACTGATTCGGGAAATTTCTATGAAGAAATGACCGTCGTTTTGGAAGCGCTGGCTGGTTTTTCGTTAGGAGCTGAATCCATTGCTCTTTTCGCTAGAGTTGGGGGAGGGATCTACACCAAAGCCGCAGATGTAGGCGCCGATTTGGTCGGCAAAGTGGAAGCTGGGATCCCGGAAGATGATCCTCGCAATCCTGCGACCATTGCTGATAATGTCGGGGATAACGTGGGAGACGTCGCGGGCATGGGGGCGGACCTCTTTGGGTCTTATGTGGCCACCGTATTAGCCTCTATGGTGTTGGGAAATTATATTATCAAGGATATGTCAGAAGTCTCAGGAGCACCCTATATGGATGCTTTTCAAGGAATGGGGCCGATTCTCCTGCCTATTGTCATTGCAGGCGTTGGGATATTGGCCTCGATCATCGGGACATTTCTGGTTAAAGTTAGCGCTAACGATGCGAAGGAAGCAGCTGTTCAGCGTGCGTTGAACGTCGGGAACTGGACAGCGATCCTCTTGACGGTTGTCGCTTGCTTTTTTCTCATTCGTTACATGCTACCGACGGTGCTTCCGATGAATTTCTTTGGTGAAGGATACATCGATGTACCGAGAATGAATGTCTTTTATTCCACATTGGTTGGGTTAGCCGTTGGTGGACTCATTTCGGCATTCACTGAATACTACACCGGACTCGGGAAAAAACCGGTATTGAATATCGTTCAAAACTCCTCGACCGGTGCGGCAACCAATATCATCGCCGGATTGGCAACCGGCATGAAATCAACGGCTTCTTCAGTTCTGTTATTTGCTGCGGCAATTTGGGGGTCTTATGAACTTGCTGGGTTTTATGGTGTTGCTATTGCTGCCTCCGCGATGATGGCAACGACAGCCATGCAGCTGGCTATAGATGCCTTTGGACCAATCGCTGACAATGCCGGAGGTATTGCAGAGATGAGTGAATTGCCGAAGGAAGTTCGTCAGCGCACGGATGTGCTGGACTCCGTAGGAAATACCACAGCAGCCGTTGGAAAAGGATTCGCGATTGCTTCCGCCGCCTTGACTGCTTTAGCCCTCTTCGCCGCCTATGTCACTTTTACAGGGATCGATGGAATTAATATTTTTAAAGCCGACGTACTCGCTGCGCTATTTATTGGCGGCATGATTCCCGTGGTTTTTTCGGCCCTAGCGATGCAATCTGTCGGAAAGGCAGCCATGCAAATGGTCAATGAGGTTCGGAGACAATTTCGTGAAATTCCTGGCATCTTAGAGGGGACCGGACAGCCGGATTATGGTCGGTGTGTCGATATTTCGACGAAAGCCGCCCTTCGGGAAATGATGTTGCCAGGCGCGATTACGATTATTACCCCCATTATTGTCGGTTTTATAATGGGAGCTGAGGCGCTGGGCGCTTACATGGCTGGTGTTGCGGTATCAGGTGTACTTTGGGCGATCTTCCAGAACAACGCTGGAGGTGCTTGGGACAATGCTAAAAAATCATTCGAAGCGGGGGTAATGATCGACGGAGAAATGACCTATAAAGGGTCTGAAGCGCATAAAGCAGCGGTCACCGGGGATACAGTAGGGGATCCATTTAAAGACACTTCTGGACCATCAATGAATATCTTAATTAAGTTAACCTGTCTTGTCGGACTCGTGATTGCGCCAATTTTGGGAGGGGAAGCCATTGACCAATCGGCTAAAGCAGACGAAAACAAGAAGGAGAAAAAAGAAAAAGTAATTTCACTACAAAAGACGGAAGAAGAAGTTATAAAAAAATAAACGGCACACAGCCGTTCAGATTCTTTAAGCAAATGGCCGAGATCTCCCCATGCTTAGAGAATCTTTTAAATACTTTTTAGTCGATTAATTTTGATGATTTTCACTTATTCATTTAGGTGACTACGTAGCACGTTGAGAAATAATAGAACACCTGGATTGGTGTTTCTGGGATTCCACAAAAGAGAAAGTGTCGTCCGTTGTGGGATCTCAGAAAGCTCTAGAAAATCAACGTGGGTGTGGTAACCTTTTTGTAAACTTGATGGTACGATCGCTACCCCTAGCCCTTGACCAACTAGACTGAAAATACTTAAAGCATTTACTGTTTTTAGCGCAACGATGGGTTTGAAGGCATGGTCGCGAAATATGCTCATCACTAGATCGTAGTACGAACTGCTGTATTCTTTGGCGAATAAAATGAAAGGTGTGTCTCGAAAATCGTTTAGTTGTATATTGTCTGAGCTAAGGTTCGTGTATCGATTTTTCGGGACAACGAGCGAAAAGGTCTCGCGCAGAATAGGGATTGAATCCAGCCCAGTGGGTATATCCTCCATACGAACAAACCCCACGTCTTGCTCAAATTGCTTTAGAAGTTCGAGTTGAACACTAGTCGACAGTTCATTCAATGAAAGATCGATGGACGGATGGAGGTGGTTTAGATCAATCAGCAGCTCGGGGAGAATAGCCTGAATGGCTGATCCAATAAAACCAACCTTTAATGTGATGGATTTCCCGGCGGCCATCTTTTCCATTTTGGCCTCGATTCGATCCAGCTGTTCAAAAACATGTTTAACCTCGCGGTAGAGATACTGTCCTGCGGAGGTCAGTTCGACCCGACGTTTATTACGAAAAAATAAGGAGGTTCCATAATAGACCTCAAGTTGCTTGATCTGTCGGGATAGCCCCGGTTGAGCGATAAACAGACGTTCAGCAGCTTTACGGAAATGAAGTTCCTCGGCGAGCGTTTTGAAATAGTGTAGATGGCGAAGTTCAATTTGATAACCCATAGGTATCAGTTGTTGCTGAAAATGGTATTTCTAATTATCAAATATAGCTGATAAATTTGATTAGGAGGAAAAACAGATGGAAATATTTCACTATGGAGAGGACCATTTAACTTGGTCCATAGCTCTTGCGATTACCGAAAAACAAGTTAAAGGTTGCTTGAGTACAAGCAGTCGGCAAGCGATCCTGACCAGTGCCGAAGTGGTGTCTGCTATTGCTCAGTCCGAGCAGGTGGTTTACGGGATTAATACCGGATTTGGGCCGTTATGCACGACTCGGATTAATGCTGCGGACACGCAACTGTTGCAAGAGAATATATTGAAAAGCCACGCCGTAGGCGTTGGAAAGCCCATTGATGTTCAGGTCAGTAAATTAATGTTAGTCCTTAAGGTCCACGCGTTAGCCAAAGGGTATTCCGGTGTGAGGCTTGAGACATTGGAACGCCTTATTTGGCATATCGAAGAGGACATTATTCCGGTGGTTCCAATGCAAGGGTCGGTGGGCGCTTCGGGGGACTTAGCACCTTTGGCCCATTTATTTTTACCCTTGATTGGACTGGGGGAAATCTGGGTGCGTGATCAACGCGTTCCGACCGCCGAATTGTTGGCATCTAAAGGCGTTTTCCAATTAACCTTAGGGCCGAAAGAAGGACTCGCTTTGATCAATGGAACGCAGTTTATGGCAGCCCATGGCGTGTTAGCTTGTGAAGAACTGCTGCGACTGATGGATCATGCGGATTTGATCGGATCCCTGATGATCGAGGGGCTTAACGGATCAATAAAACCATTTTTTGCGCAATTGCATCACCTGCGTCCTTATCCAGGCACGCGTTATGTGGCCGATACGATATTCAATCTTTTAGAGGAATCGTCCATTTTAGAATCGCATAGACATTGCTCCCGGGTGCAAGACCCGTATTCGATGCGCTGTATTCCGCAAGTTCATGGAGCAACTAGGAATGCTTGGCTTCATTTTAAAGAACTATTGGAAATTGAAATCAATTCGGTAACCGACAATCCGATTGTCATCGATCGGGAACTGACGATCAGTGGAGGATCCTTTCATGGACAACCGATCGCACTTCCGATGGATTATTTAGCCTTTGCAGCAGCTGAGCTCGGCAATATTTCGGACCGAAGAATTTATCTCTCATTAGCTGGAGAAACTCAAAACGTCCCAAAATTGTTAATGAGAGAAACAGGCTTGAATTCTGGATTTATGATTTTACAGTATACCACTGCTGCACTTGCAAGCGAGAATAAGAGCCTATGCTATCCTGCAAGTGCGGACAGTATACCGACTTCATTGGGCCAAGAGGACCATGTCAGTATGGGCTCGATATCGGGTAGAAAACTCAGACAAATAATTGCGAACGTAGAGATCATCTTATCCATCGAGATGATCTGTGCTGCACAAGCTAAAGATTTTCATGCGCCTTTGCGCTCGACCCCAATCATTGAGGCGGTGCATGAGCGTATTCGAAAACAGATACCACATATCGAAAGAGATCAGCCAATGACTCAGTTGTTAGCGGATGCGCAAACGATGATCCGTAGCGGTGTGCTGTTAGCGACCGCTCGTCAAACAGCGGATCGGTTAAATTTACCCTACCACGGTCAGGGAGTAGAACTTTTTTAAACATAAAGGATGAAATCAGATCGGAAATTAATTGGACCATTTAAGCAATTGCTAAGCATGCGAAATCTTTCGGCACGAGGGGCTTTGCGGGATACCGAATTGGGTATTGTGGAACAGGCAGGTATGCTGCTCGAAGCTAATCGTATTGCAAAGGTTGGTGTTTTTGAAACCCTCAAGGCAGCTTGCGGTTCGGATGTACAGGTATTAGAGCAGATTCCGGGTCTGGTGATCCTTCCCGGGTATATTGACTGTCACACGCATATCGCGTTCGGCGGATCCCGCGCACAAGATTATGCAATGCGAAATTCGGGATCCTCGTATTTGGAGATCGCTGAATCCGGTGGTGGTATTTGGAGTACGGTCAGTCATACTCGGGCCTGCAGTTTAGAAGAGCTGACGCAGAGGACCCTGAAGCGCGCATCCGCATTACTGGAACAGGGAGTCACGACCGTCGAAGTAAAGAGCGGTTATGGTTTAAACGTTCAGGAAGAATTAAAAATCCTTCGTGCCATTCAGTTGGCTAATCAAGAGAGCGCTAGCGATTTAATCGCCACGTGTTTGGCCGCCCATATGTTACCGCGTGATTTTAGTGGAGGTCCGGATCGCTATCTAAAACAGATGACCAAGGAACTATTTCCCCTGTTATTGGAAGAACGCCTTAGTCATCGAATTGATGCTTTTGTGGAACAAAGTGCGTTTTCTGCTCAGGAAATTCGGCCCTATTTGGTACAGGCGAAAGCGATGGGATTTGACTTGACTATACACGCAGATCAGTTCACTACCTCAGGTTCTTCCTTAGCGGTAGAGCTGCAAGCCCTTTCGGCAGACCATTTGGAGGCATCCGGGACTGCAGAAATTGAGCAATTAGCAGCATCCGACACCGTAGCGGTTGCATTACCGGCTGCTTCTTTGGGCTTAGGTTGTAATTTCACACCTGCTCGGGCTTTACTGGACCATGGAGCTCGTCTGGCGATTGCGACCGATTGGAACCCAGGCAGTGCCCCGATGGGTAATTTGATAACCAGTGCCTCGATTATGGCCGCCCGCGAAAAGTTAAGCAATGCCGAGCTATTAGCCGGTATTACATTCCGGGCCGCTGATGCCTTGGGGTTATCGGATCGAGGGAAGATTGAACAAGGAATGTTGGCTGATTTTGTCGTATATCAAACCGACAGTTATCGAGATATAAGTTACTTACAGGGAGGTCTGCCCCCATATGCTGTATGGAAAGACGGGGTAGAAGTCTTCAAAAAACAGGAACCCTATGAATTTAGAAATATTTAAAGCCGCTATAAAACAAGGAATCCCCACGACTTTACCCCCTAAAGCTGTGTTCGATCCCGCTGTCAGCCATGCCCCTGCTCGACGAATGATTTTGGAGCTAGAAGAAGAACAATTAGCGATTCGAAATGCCCTCCGTTATTTTCCGAAACAATGGCATGAAGAACTCGCTGTTGATTTTCTTGATGAGCTGCGGACCTTCGGAAGAATTTACATGTATCGTTTTCGTCCGGCGTATCCGATGTCTGCACGGGCCATTAGTGACTACCCGGCAAAATGTCTGCAAGCCTCGGCCATCATGCTGATGATCCAAAATAACTTGGATCCTCGTGTGGCCCAACACCCACATGAATTGATTACCTATGGGGGAAACGGATCTGTTTTCCAGAATTGGGCCCAATATTTATTGACTATGAAATATTTGTCCAAGATGAATGAGGAACAGACGCTGCATGTCTATAGCGGACATCCAATGGGTTTGTTTCCGTCCGCTAAAGCGGCACCACGCGTAGTGATTACCAATGGGATGATGATCCCAAATTACTCAAAGCCAGAGGACTGGGAACGATACAATGCACTAGGTGTGACGCAATATGGCCAAATGACAGCCGGATCCTATATGTATATCGGATCACAAGGAATTGTTCATGGGACGACTATTACGGTCATGAATGCCTTTAGAAAGCAGTTGCGAGAGGAACAAGAGATTGCCGGTAAGGTGTTCTTGACCTCTGGTTTGGGCGGTATGAGTGGTGCACAATCTAAAGCGGGATCTATTACAGGGTGCATTACGGTTTGCGTCGAAATAAACCCCGAGGCAGCGAGAAAACGGCATCAACAGAAATGGGTCGATATATTGGTCGAGAAAATGGAAGAATTAATCCCGATCGTCCGTCAAGCCATCGCCGAGCGATCGGTCGTATCGATCGCCTTTATGGGGAACGTGGTGGAGGTATGGGAAGCGTTCGATGAAGCCGAGATACCGGTGACTGTGGGATCGGATCAAACCTCTTTGCATAATCCGTGGTCCGGAGGATACTATCCTGTCGGTCTGAGTTTTCAAGAAGCGAATCAGATGATGGTAGATTCACCGGAACAGTTTAAGCATCAGGTCCAACGGTCCTTAATTCGACAGGTTGCTGCAATCAATCGACACGTGGCCAAGGGCACTTATTTTTTTGATTACGGAAACGCCTTTCTGTTGGAAGCGAGCCGGGCAGGAGCAGATGTGATGGCAGAAAACAATCGAGATTTCCGATATCCGTCTTATGTAGAAAGTATTCTCGGGCCGATGTGCTTTGACTTTGGTTTCGGTCCATTTCGCTGGATCTGCACCTCAGGCGATCCTAAGGATCTAAAAAAAACTGACCAGATTGCGCTAGGGATATTGAAGGAACTTCTTTTGGATTCGAGCCCAGACATTCATCAGCAAATGCTTGATAATATTCGTTGGATCGAGGAAGCCGAGCAGAACCATCTGGTGGTCGGCTCTCAAGCCCGTATTCTCTATGCAGACGCAAGGGGCAGAATGCGTATTGCCGAAGCGTTTAATCGAGCGATAAAACAAGGTGTTATCAGTGCGCCGGTTATCTTAGGAAGGGATCACCATGATGTCAGCGGAACGGACTCTCCGTATAGAGAAACGAGCAACATTCGCGATGGCAGCCGATTTACTGCCGATATGGCTATACACAATGTCATTGGCGGTAGCTTTAGGGGAGCGACGTGGGTATCGATACACAACGGGGGAGGTGTGGGATGGGGAGAAGTCGTCAATGGTGGTTTTGGACTGGTTATCGATGGATCGGATGCGGCAGAAAGTCGTTTAAAACAGCTGCTATTTTTTGATGTAAATAACGGAGTTGCGCGGCGGGCATGGGCACGAAACCCGGGTGCGATGCAAACGATTGAAAGGGAAATGGAACAAACCCAAGCATTGGACATAACGCTCGCTGTGGATGCCGACGATGATCTCATTGCGCAATTATTTCACAAACATAAATCGCGCGGGTACTGAGCGTTTTACTACGCAGCATACCTGTTGGGTTTCACGATACCTGTGTAATCCACTGGTGTGGCGAGGAGAAAAGATGGTTTAATCAAAAAAGGAATCGTGGCTCAATTCCTCCCGCGAGGTAAAACAACGTGGGGCTCCTGAGCCGATCTTATGAAAAAAGAAACGGATAAGGGAAACGGATATTGCGTGACACCTGAGGGAACGTGGGCTGGTCGTAACGACGGTGACGGTTCGTTATACTGTCGTTGGCATCAGCATGTGGAGTTGGTTGATTTACATACAGCGCTTGATCTGAAAGACTGTGTCGTGATCTTGGGCTTTGTATGTGATCAAGGTGTTCAGCGAAATGGGGGTCGCCCAGGTGCAAAAGAAGGTCCGTTGGCGATGCGCAAAGTGCTTGGAAATCTTCCAGTACATTTTTCCCAACACATGGGCCTACGGGATGCGGGCGATATCTGGTGTTTTGACGGAAATTTGGAAAGCGCACAGATGAGGCTTGCCGACGCGGTTTCCACTATTTTAGATGCGAAAGGATTCCCCTTGCTTCTGGGTGGTGGCCATGAAATAACTTTTGGCCACTACCTGGGAATCAAAAAAACGAACAGCAAGCGGGTTGGAATTATTAATATTGATGCCCATTTGGATATTCGGGAACCGGCGTCCGGTTTGGGGAATTCGGGAACCGGCTTTTTTCAGATCGCCCAACAGTGTAAGAGTGCTAGCGAACCCTTTGACTATTTAGCGATCGGTATACAGGAGATTAGCAATAGCAAGGCCCTGTTTCGATATGCTGAACGTCTCGGCGCAGCGATTGTCTTGGCCAGCGAGCTTCAGCACAAACCAGCAGGTCACGGGAAAGTTCTGGAGCGTATAAACGCTTTTGCCGCAAATGTGGACTATGTTTATTTGACTATCGATATGGACGTTTTTGCGGCAGCCTATGCTCCGGGGGTAAGTGCTCCAGCTTTTAACGGGATTATTCCCGATGCTGCATTTCTGGAGATATTTGAAGCGATCTTGGGTTTGCCCAACCTTGGTTCTATTGATATTGCAGAACTTAATCCCCAATTTGATATAGACAACCGTACGGCAAAATTAGCAGCGGATTTGATTTTCCGAGTGCTAAAAGATCTGGGATAATTTTCAGTACGGAATCCGGTAAGACGGGAGGTTAGCGGTTTCTTTCATGAAATATAAAAGCCCCAATCCATTCGGATCGGGGCTTTGAAGTATCTGCAGAATCTAATTATTAATCAGACTTCTTTTCGTTGTCTTCCATTTGTGATTTAAGCTGAGCTAGGACATCAAGATCTCCTAGTGTAGATTTCTCTACTGAATCTTTGACTTTCTTCACAGCAGATGAAGCAGCTTTTGCTTCTTTTTTGCGTGCGTTGAATTCTTCAATACGAGCCTCCGCTTTCAGATCTTCCCAAATACGAGAGTGGGAGATCACCAGGCGTTTGTTCTCTTTGTTGAATTCAATGATTTTAAAGTCATTAACCTCATCAACTTTCAATGGAGTACCATCTTCTCTGATCGAATGTTTGCTTGGGCAAAATCCTTCCACTCCGTATTGAAGTGCAACGATATCACCTTTATCACCCACTTTGATCACCGTACCTTCGTGGATAGAACCTTCTACAAAGATTGTCTCGAAAGTGTCCCATGGATTTTCTTCCAATTGTTTATGACCTAGCGAGAGTTTACGGTTTTCTTCGTCAAGCTCCAAAACAACTACTTCTAAACGCTCTCCAACTTTCGTGAATTCGTTCGGATGGTTTACTTTTTTCGACCAAGATAAATCCGAGATATGGATCAATCCGTCAATTCCATCTTCTAGTTCAACGAATACCCCAAAGTTTGTCATGTTCTTCACAACAGCTGATTGTTTAGAACCAACCGGGTAGCGCTCAGTAATGTTTTTCCACGGATCAGGTGTCAATTGTTTGATACCTAAACTCATTTTACGATCATCGCGATCTAATGTTAG
This sequence comes from Sphingobacterium sp., assembly GCA_052092145.1. Classification (GTDB taxonomy): domain Bacteria; phylum Bacteroidota; class Bacteroidia; order Sphingobacteriales; family Sphingobacteriaceae; genus Sphingobacterium. Next base: position 87,224 of record JBQDCW010000010.1, read on the forward strand.
GATAACCGCTTCAATGGTGTCGCTGACCTTCAAAAATTCTTGAGGAGAACGAAGGTTTTGAGACCAAGACATTTCTGAAACGTGTATCAGACCTTCCACACCAGGAATGATTTCCAAGAATGCACCGTAATCGGCGACCGTAACGATTCTACCTTTTACTTTAGCTCCGATTTCAAGATTTTCATCCAAAGATTCCCATGGATGTTCAGTAAGTTGTTTCAGACCAAGAGCGATACGTTTCTTCTCATCGTCGAAGTCAAGAACAACAACGTTGATTGTTTCATCCAGTGACAACACTTCTCTTGGGTGCTCAATACGACCCCACGAAATATCAGTAATGTGAAGTAATCCGTCAACACCACCTAAGTCGATGAATACACCGAAGTCAGTAATGTTCTTAACGGTACCTTCCAATACTTGACCTTTTTCCAATTTCGATACGATTTCGGATTTTTGATTTTCCAAATCATCTTCGATCAATACTTTATGGGAAACAACCACGTTTTTAAATTCATGGTTAATTTTCACCACTTTGAATTCCATCGTCTTGCCTACGTAGATATCGTAGTCACGAATCGGTTTAATGTCAATTTGAGAACCGGGTAAGAAAGCCTCGACACCTTTAATGTCGACGATAAGACCACCTTTAGTCCGAGATTTAACGTAACCATCGATCACTTTATCATGTTCGAGTGCTTCGTTGATTTCCTCCCAAGATCTTTGGGTTTTCGCTCGTTTGCGTGATAATACCAACTGTCCGTTTGCGTCTTCTTGCGACTCCACGAATACGTCGACCTTATCACCGACTTGTAAGTCAGGTAAGTCGCGGAACTCAGATGATGCTACCAGACCGTCTGATTTGAAACCGATGTTGAGAACAACATCTTTATTGTTGAGGGATACCACAATACCTTCAACAATTTCACCTTGATTGATCTGGTTAAATGTACCAGCATACTGCTCTTCCAGTTTAACGCGTTCCTCATCGCTGTAATTACCGAAAGCTTTTTCATCAAGGTCCCAATCGAAGTCTCCGTCAGGAGTGCTCCAGGTTGGTGATTTAACCTCATTGGTTACATTTGAATCTGTGTCAGACTCAATCTTTTCGGTGTCCGGCGCAACTGTTGCGTCAGCACCCTGTAGCTCTGCGTTTTTCGCCGCTAATTCTTTTTCTGCTTCTTCTTTTTTTGTCATTAATTAATTATCTCCTTTTCCCTACATTGTAGGGATTGCAAAGATACTAGAAAACTTTTATTTACAATAGATTGGCGTGAAAAAATTGAAAATAGTACTCTTGCTGCTCGCTTTGGTCGACCCGGCGGAACACGTGGAGCTATTGTGGCGTATACTCCTGGGGCTCAAGTGTTGCTTGTGCCTGGGTCGGTACAGTTAGCGTTTACGTATTTGTTTGTTCTTGTAATGTGTTGATAACAAAGTGTTTGACTGGTGTGTTTTCTAGTTTTATGATGAGACGATCCCATCAAGAAGTCTGTGGATGGCTTCCCCGGGCGGGAATGAGCGGAGCACTGCTGCATTGATCCCGTTGAAAAATTCGGCTGCCCGTTCTGTAACAGAGAATCCCGTCGATTTTAGGCGTTTAACACAGGTATTAGTCGTCTGTCGATTTAAAAGAATTGAAAATTCTAGGTTTGACAATCTTAATGCTTTGTTTTGACAACGCAATGGCGGCATTGAGCTCAAAGCCAATAATAAGTATTAGCGCATTGATATACATCCAGACCATCACAACGATCAATGTTCCAATCGAACCGTATAGTTTATTATAAGCTCCGAAGTTATTGATATAGTAGGTGAAGAAAGAAAAAGACAGCATGGCCAGTAAAGTTGCCAGTGTTGCACCCGGCGTAAAGAGTTTCCAATTCCGTGTAGAACTCGGTCCAAATTTATAGATCAGACTAACTGTGAAGAAATAAACGCTGAATAGAATAATCCATTGTGCAGTTTTAATCAATAACGGCCAAAACCATTTGAGGTCATATTCGATATGATTCCTCAAGTAATTGATCAGGTAGTTCGAACCGGCGTACAAGGCAATGCCCACAGCCAAAGCGATCACGATGGCAAGTGAAAGTGCGAGAGCGACAATGCGGCGCTGAAACCAAGTCCGTGATTCCTTAGATAAGGAAGCCTTATTGAAACTCATCATCAATGTCGTTATGCCATTGGTTGCAAAGAACGTACAGAGTACAAAACCCGCCGACAGTAAGCCACCGTTCTGTCGCTTGATGATGTCTACTAAAGTTGCTTGCAGGATGGTGTAAGCATTATCAGGAAGAGCAAGCTGGATGAGCTCCATGAGTTGCTCTTGAAAATTTTCTATGGGGATATACGGAATCAAGGTGAAAAGGAATATGATTCCTGGAAAAACAGCTAACATGAAATTATACGCCAATGACGACGCTTTGTTCAAGATCGCCTCTTGAACGATTTCTTGAAAGAAAAAAACAAGTACGGTATATAAAGGTAGTTCTCCGAAACCCGGCAAGCTAGCTGATTTGCTCCATTCAACGATCCGATCGTATGGCCTTAATTTAAGAAGCCGGTGGTGGATCTTTTTCATCATTATACCTATTCTTCATCGAAGTAAGCGGCCATTCGATCCCTAAAAATCAGAGGGGGCTTACAGGGTCTGTTTTTGGCCATGTCCACAAAAACCAGTTGTGTGAATCCAGTATTGAGGAGTTTGCCTTGTTCGTTGAAGAGTTCGTAATCAAACCGGATACGCACGCTCGGTTTTTCTCGAATATACGTTTTTACGGTGATCAGATCGTCATAACGCGCGGCACGGATAAATTTACACTCCAGATCAGTCACCGGTAGCATCACCCCCTGGTCTTCCAGTGCTTTATAAGAGATGCCTGTACTGCGTAACATTTCGGTTCGGGCCACCTCATAGAAACTAGCATAATTTCCATAATATACGTAACCCATTTTGTCGGTCTCCGCATAACGGACCCTGATTTTATGTTCGTAGACAAACATAGTTTAGCGTTTGATGTTCCTTTCGTCTAATGCGCGTTGGAATTTTCGTGCGTTCACCAGATGTTCCTTAACTGTTTTCGCAAATAGATGGTAGCCTGAAAAATCGTCTTTAGCGCACATGTAAATGTAATCATGCTGTTCGGGGTGAAGTACGGCGTCGATTGACGCTATGCTGGGCATCATGATGGGGCCTGGCGGCAAGCCTTTGTAACGGTAGGTGTTATAAGGGTTGTCCAGGGTAAGATGGCGGTTCAGCACCCGGCGGATACTAAAATCCTGATGAGCGAAAATTACCGTAGGATCTGCTTGTAGCAGAATTCCGCGGTCTAACCGATTGAGATATAACCCCGCAATCTTCGCCATCTCGTCCACGTGCATCGCTTCTCCTTTTACAATCGATGCCAGTATACTTACTTCGATGTTGCTTAATCCCAATGAATCGGCTTGCGCGCTACGCTCGGCGGTCCAGAATTTCTCGTATTCTTTGGCGAGTCGATCGATAATTTCTTCCGGCATGGTATTCCAATAAATCTCGTAGGTGTTTGGAATAAACATGACAAAAAAATTATCGAGATTAAATCCATATTTTTCCGCCAGGCGTTCATCGTTCAATAAGTTACTAAACTTGAGCGAGTCGGCTTCGAAATTTTTCCCCAACTGTCCCGCCAATTCGTTTTTCAAGCGTAAATTCTGAAAACGGAATTTGATGGCTTCTTGAAAACCTCCGCGAAAGTTACCGATCAGGCGGCGATTATTCATCTCTTTGGTCAATCTATAGCGTCCAGGTTTGATTCCTGTGGTCTGCAAATCCATAACTTTCGCAGCATATCCAAACAGTTTCGGGTTTTTGACAATCCCCTCAGTTTCCAAGCGTTTTATGATCTGATCATAGGGTTCATCGGTCATCACGAAGAAGTATTCTTCGTCTGTCGAGATACTTGGCGCTTGGAAAGTTTGATAGGCAATCCATCCGCCCACCAGGCTTACAACCAGTACGGTCAGCAGGGCAATTGCCCAGCCGCTTCGTTTCTTTTTCTTCTCCGTCATTTTTATGGCAATTGAAGGCTGTCTTCCGGCGACATCGTCACTGGTTTTCCTAAAGTTACGTGAATTGCGCTTCCTATCGAAATGATCGTCGCACTTGTATCAGGGTTTTGAGCCACAATTACTGAACCCGAGGTATCCCGATTATCACTTTCAAAACTGACCGAGCCCATTGCCAGTCCCAATCCAGCAAGCGCAAATTTGGCCTCATTTAATGGAAGCCCAATCAGGTCAGGAATATCGACATCGGTGTGGCCTCGTCCATTCCCTAAAACCAGCGTAATATTGGACCCTTTAGGGACCATACGGCCCGTCTGTACAGGTTGACCGGCAAATTTAACATCGAGAACCACGTCTCGCGCGATATCATTGATGTAGCTGGTGTCCGCTATCTTTAACGAATGGTTTTTTAAAATTGCCGAGGCCTCAATAAAAGTTTTGTCAACAATTTCTGGAAACGCAATCTCGGGCGCCGTTTGTGTAATTTTTGTTAAATAGATGGTACGACCACTTTTAACATGCACCTTGGGATCTGGATCTTGATCGATCACTAATCCCGGCTGAGAATCCATTTGATAAACGGAATCAAGTTCGTACTCTAACCCTGCTTTTTCCAAAATGTTTAGCGCTTGATTGATATCCAGCCCTTTTAGAGTAGGAACTTCTTGAGAGTTGCCATGGTTGGTGTATATCCGTAAACCGAAATAGACAGTTGCGAATAGTACAACGATAAAAATGAGACCGCCGATCAAATTTTTTCTGAAAGCACTCGTCCTCAAATATGAAAAGAACTTAGACATGTATCCTTTGTGTTTTTTGAATATGTAAGTAACAATATTAATTCCAATTTTCGATATCAGACGAATCGGACTTAATTTATGAGCAAAAATATTCGTTTTTCCTGGTATCTCAAATTATATTTGCTTCTCAAGCGATGAGTATGAAAACCAAAGTAGCACTAATTACCGGAGGATATACAGGAGAGGCCGCTGTGTCCTATAAAAGCGCCGCATTCGTCCATTCGAAAATTGATCAAGAAAAATACGATTTATACAGTATAGATCTTTCGATGCAAGGATGGAGCTATCAAGATCCGGAAGGAGAGATCTACCCGGTTGATCGACAGGATTTTTCGTTGACCATCCATGGCGAAAAGATTAAATTCGATGTTGGATTTATTATTCTCCACGGTAGTCCTGGTGAAGATGGTAAGCTACAAGGGTATTTGGATATGGTCGGCATTCCCTATACAACCTGTGATGCGCTCACCTCAGCGCTCACCATGAATAAAGGATATACCAAAGCCATACTTCACGGGATCGAAAATCTACATTTGGCTGAATCCGTCCTTTTATTTGAATCGGATCGTACGACAGCTTTTCAGGCCCTTCGCGACAAACTGAGCCTCCCCTTGTTTGTGAAGCCCAATGCTGGGGGGAGCAGTATTGGAATGAGTAAAGTCAATGCTTGGGAAGAAGTGACTGCGGCTTTGGATGCAGCTTTTAAGGCAGAAAACACCGGCAATCAGGTCCTAGTCGAAGAGTTTGTTAATGGTCGGGAGTTTTCCCAGGGGATCTTCCGAAAGGCAAATGGTCAAATTCAAATACTTCCCGCCAGTGAAGTAATTACCAGTCGAGAATTCTTCGATTTTGAGGCAAAATACACGCCCGGTTTGACCCAAGAAATCACGCCGGCCGATTTGACCGACGCGCAGCAGAAGAATGCCAATCGAATTATTGAGGAGATCTATTCGCGACTGAATTGTAAGGGGATGGTGCGCGTTGACTTCTTTCTTCAGCAACAAACCGATAAATTTTATTTTATTGAAATCAATACCGTACCCGGTCAAACAGCCCAGAGTTTTATTCCGCAACAGGTACGTGCAGCGGGGATGACGGAGACGGAATTTTATGGAGAGCTGCTTGAAGCAGCCCTGAAACTACAATAAGGTAGACGATAAACTAGCACAGAGGTCGTATTGTCCATCACTTTTTTGCCCGGGATGAAATTTGTATATTTGGAACTATAATTAAACCGTATGATTTTAGTAGCAGATAGCGGATCTTCACGATCAGATTGGATGCTCCATCTTCCAGATAGCAAGCCTCTGCAATTTAGAACCAAAGGCCTAAACCCATTTTTTGTAAGTGAGAAAGAAATTGCTGCTGTTTTATCTGGAGTGCCTGAAATCATTCCTTACGTGAATGAAGTACATGAGGTCTATTTTTTCGGAGCAGGTTGTTCTACCCCGGATCGTCGAGAGATTGTGTCCAATGCGTTGACGCAGATTTTTCCTTCGTCCTATATCTCGGTAGAAAGTGATTTGCTTGGATCGGCTTATGCAACCTTTGGCACCCGAAGGGGACTAATTTCGAATCTGGGAACGGGTTCGGATATCAGTTTCTTTGATGGAGAAATGCTTTCGGCCAGTTTACATGGAAATGGCTATGTGTTGGGTGACGAGGGGTCGGGTGCTTGGTTTGGCAAACAGTTGATCACCGCATACCTCTATGAAACGATGCCCAGAGATCTGATGCAGAAATTCAAGGAAGTACATCCAATCACCAAGGATATAATCATCCGGAATGTCTATCAAAAAGATCGGCCAAATGCTTATCTAGCTTCCTATGCGACGTTTATGGCCGATAATCGTTCGCATCCTTATATCGATAATTTATTACGGAATGGATTCGATGAATTTGTGCGGACGAACATCATGACCTACCCAGAGTTTTGGGAACATGAATGTCACTTTGTGGGCGGGATTGCCTATTATTTTGACCTGCATCTTCGTGAGATTTGTTCCCTGCACGGCGTACGGGTAGGCAAGATTCTTAAAAACCCAATCGAAGAATTGTATTATTTTGTCGTGGATCGCGAGTTGAATGTAAATATTTAAATAACTAAATAAATAAAGATGAACTATACAATCATATCCTTAATAATGGTCTGTAACCTACTGCTGCAGAAACAATCGGTACATGATTTCTCCTTTACGACGATTGACGGAGAAAAGAGAACGCTCAGTGAGTTCAAAGGTAAACCCATACTTGTTGTTAATACAGCGTCCAAATGTGGATTTACTAAGCAATACAAAGAATTGCAGGAACTTCATGAAAAGCATGGAAATGATCTTGTCATTATTGGTTTTCCCTCTGATAATTTTGGCGGGCAGGAATTTGATACGAACGAAGCGATTGCTGAATTCTGCGAAAAGAATTTCGGAGTAACCTTTATTCTTTCCGAGAAAATTGATGTCAAAGGAGAGCAAGTCCACCCGCTTTTTAAGTACCTAACAGAAGCCGATAATGCCGACTTCACCGGGGAAATTAAGTGGAACTTTGAAAAGTTCTTCATTGATCCTGACGGAAAATTACTCCACCGATACCGTTCCAAGACGAATCCGTTAGACGAGCAGATTCTCTCACAAATTTAGTGAACGTTGCTTAGCGGTCTAAGTGGAAATAACAGCTTCTACAGCGTGGCTCGTAGCTTCCTTTCTCACCCAGTAACACCCGGTCCTTACTGGTCTGTAACCGGTAGGAGTAATTCGCTGGTGCGCCACAGCGCACACATACAGCGTGCACTTTAGTGACCTCTTCCGCTATCGCCATTAAATTAGGGACCGGTCCGAAGGGCTTGCCTTGGAAGTCCATGTCTAGACCGGCGACGATGACCCGAAGCCCACGGTTGGCCAATTCACTACAGACATTTGGTAGCTCGTCATCAAAAAATTGTGCTTCATCAATACCGACCACTTTGGTGCCGGCATTCAACAGGAGGATCGCAGATGAATGCGAAACCGGTGTGGAGGAAATGGAGTTACTATCGTGTGACACGACTTCTTTTAAATCATAGCGTATATCTATTTCCGGCTTGAAGATTTCAATAGGTAGTTTAGCAAACTGAGCCCGTCTTAGTCTCCGAATTAACTCCTCAGTTTTGCCCGAAAACATAGACCCACAGATAATTTCGATGCTGCCGACAGCGGCAGTTCGACGATGAAAATTATGTTCCGAAAATAACATCATAATAGATCGACTTTGTTCCCTGACGCTGACATTTCAAGCTTTATGAAAAGCTGAAAACTTGTTGTCGCCACCGTGCGAATATCGAAATTTAATCTTATTTTTGGTTAGCGACAGGGGAATAAAAAAGTAAACACAGTTACAATCAATGTGTTTGTTTTCCCGTTTTAAAGGAAAGAAACAACAAATATACAATCTAGATACATACTACATGGCTTATTCAAATCAGGACATTAAAGAGAAAATTGTTGAACTGTTGGAAGAAATCAATGAACGATATGGATCGCTGGGCGGAGAGTTGAGTGGGGAACACCATAGCGAAGTTTTATTACTGGCTGCACAGGCGCAATATCTAGGCGCTCATTTTTCGGCCCTTGCGGCCACCTTGCCGACAATCCAACAAGCGGACGCTGCTGTTCCCGATACCAGGAAAACGAACGACGCGCCATTTACACCAGCGATAGATCAGGAGCGTAATGAAGCTGATGAACAACCCACCGAAAAAGAAATACCGGAGCGTGAAAATCCGCAAAAGACCGCAAAAGACACCTCATCTGCAGAACTCAAAGCGGAAGAAGATGTTGACGACGAATCGTTAGAGGAAGTCGGAGAATCTCAACAGGAAGAAGAATCTCCTGCGGATTTGCCAGAAGGAGAACATCCAGAAGAAGGAACGAACGATCATTCCGATCCTGATTCCGACACCGTTAACGAGAATAAGGATCGTCACTCGGAAGCCAGACAACAGGAACCGACTAGTCGGCCGTACGTAGGGGTGGGACAGCCTCAACATACCGAAGACTCAGGCTTTACACAGACAGAAACCAATACCGATTCGGGACATTCGCGCCAAAGCGATCAGCATCAGAAGTCAGCAGGGACTCCGGTAGATCAACAAGATGAAGAAGGTTCCTCCACGACAAAGACAGCGCCAGTGGTCAACGAAGTTGTTATTGAACAAAAGAGTATCGAAATCGAGGATGCGCAGGAACCGAAAGAACAAACAGGTAGCCAGACAGCTCCCCAAGTAGAGCCGCAATCTCGTAGACCGATGACGATCAACGAGATGATCCAACAGCAGAAGAAAGCGGGGTTGACCAACGTTAATCAATTCAATACCTCAGTAGAAAGAGGAGCGGATCGCAATGTAGATTTGAAGACTGCGGTTAGCCTCAATGATAAACTTCTTTTTATTAAAGACCTGTTTAATGGTTATAGTTTAGCCTATTCTGAAGCTGTTGAGTTGTTAAATCGATTCGATAATTTCGCTGAAGCCGATGCTTTCCTGCAAAGTAATTATGCATTGAAAAATAACTGGGCTGGTAAACCGCAAACTGCGGACAAATTATATAGTATATTAAGGAAGAAATACGGCTAATTTACTGTCCTGTTATACGATAAGGGAAAGGGCACTGTGCCCTTTCCCTTTTTTTAACCGTCTTTTAATCCCGCAGGTCAAATTTGATCCAATGTTGACCTTCGTGCCCGAAAATAAAATATTTAGACTGCACGATCTCCGCCAGAATCTCACTATCCAGAAGATAGTCTGTTTTCGATTGAGCGAATGGGCTCTTATTGATGAGGTAAACCTGATTTTCCGTCACGGCTTTATAATCACTGAAATCATGTGCTAACAACTCAGGCAATTGACCTACAAACTGAGGAGATGGGTCTACGAAAATGAGCGTAGGGATCTGGTCGGGCACGTGTAATAATGGGTTAATTTGTGCTCCCGCCAGCTCCAACAATTCCTCAATATAGGAAGGGATGGGGGCAACTGCTGTATTCGGGTATACGAGTTCGACGAGCGGCCGGCTTTCCACCGGGATAAATTTGAGTTTATGGATGATAATTCTTACTTCTTCTTCCAGCCGTTCGAATTTTTCAGGCTCATTTTTCTCTAGATCAGCCGCGATCTGGCGATAATACTTCAAGTGCTCCATGGAATCGTTTATTGCTCCTGCAAAGGTAATCAAGCTCTCCAAAAGAACCTAAACCATTGTTAAGATTCCTAAAATATTCGTAATTTGGAGATATTAAAAGGGAAAATTATGTTTGATAAATTATTGGAGGCGCAACAAAAAGCGCAGGAAATTAAAGATAGACTAGATCATGTCTCGGTGACGGGTGATGCAGAGGGTGGTAAGGTTCGAGTTGTGGCATCAGCCAACAAGGAGATTAAAGAAATAAAGATTGAACCTGAATTCTTGAAAGAAGCTGATTTCGAGGAAATCGAAGAGTTGTTGATTGTCGCGTTAAATAAGGCGCTTTCGCAGGCTGAACAAATTTCGCAGACGGAAATGCAAGCAGCCTCTCAAGATCTTTTGGGTGGATTGGGTGGACTCGGCAATTTTATTGGAGGCAAATAATAAACGTTGATCATATGAAAGTTACCTATTACGGACAATCATGCGTAGAATTTGATTTTAACGGGACCCAAGTTTTGATCGATCCCTTTATTAGTTACAATCCTTTAGCTGCAGCTATCGATATCACCTTATTGAAACCCGACTATATCTTTATAACACACGGCCATCAAGATCACGTTGCCGATATGTTGTCGATACAAAAGCAGAGTGATGCGACGGTGGCAACCGTTGTGGAAACGGCAGATTGGGCTAGGCAGCAAGGAGTCGATGAAGGGCGTGTGATTGAATTCAATCTTGGCGGAACACTCGAATTGCCTTTCGGTCGTGTAAAAATGGTCTACGCGGCCCATAGTAATAGTACGCCCGACGGTGCCTATGGTGGTTTTCCGGTCGGTTTTGTGTTTTTTATAGAAGACCGGACAATTTATTTTGCCGGGGACACCGCACTAACGATGGAAATGAAATTACTAGAGCGGTATCAGATTGACTGGGCATTCCTGCCGATTGGAGGGCATTATACGATGGATGCAGAGGATGCTGCCCTGGCAACAGAATTTATCAATTGCAAGCAGATTGTCGGAATCCATTACGATACCTTCCCGCCAATCCGCATCGATAAAGAAAAGGCGAAGAAAGCTTTTACGGATGTCGGTGCGCATTTAACATTGCTTGACATCGGTGAGCAGATTGATTTATAAATCTATTTGTTTTTCGCTCGCGAGCATCAAGAAATCAAAAAAGCCGTCTTAGACGGCTTTTTTATTGAAAGTTATTTTTAAATTTTTTAACCGCCCAATCGCTTAGGAGGCCACGGTTTTTGCGCGTTTGATGTGAAATTGTACCAAATCATCAATAGGCGAGCGGAGGATTCTGCCAACCTGCATGCCGTATTGATTAGCCTTGTCTTCTAGCACGTTCCTGAAATTATAACCTACGGAACCTATGCAATTAAAGGTGTAAGACTGATAGTCTGGATATTTACTCACAAGATTGGCAAAGAAGGTTTCGAAAGCATCCGCTACGATACTTCTGGTGTATTCAATATTTACATTATTGTCGTAAACGAATTTGCTGAAGCTAGCGCAGAAGCGATTAGCGAGAGGTTTAGTATATACGTTATCCATGATTTCGTCAGGAGTAAGCTTATACGTCTCAAAGAAGAGTTCAGCCACATCTTTAGGCATAAGTCCTCTGATAAAATCAACCAATAGTTTTTTTCCAATAGAACTACCGCTACCCTCGTCTCCAAGAATATATGCTGCGGAGTCAATGTTTTTCGTAATGTCATTGCCGTCGTACACACAGGTGTTAGTGCCTGTTCCTAAAATAGCCGCAAAGCCAGGCTCAGTTCCCAAAAGGGCACGAGCTGCTGCAAGCAAGTCATGACCGACTTCGACCTTAGCACCTGGGAACACGCCTTTTATAGCGTCCTCAACTATCTTTGCCTTATCTTCGTTGTGCACACCTGCACCATAGTAATTTACTTCTGCAACATTCTCGAAGGGAATATCTTTGGGTAGGCCCTTTTTTAGGGAAGCAATAATATATTCACTGTCTACGAAATAAGGGTTATAACCTTCTGTGTTGAAATAGATCTTCTTGTTGTTGTCATCTAACAAACACCAATTTGTTTTTGTAGACCCTCCATCTGCAATTATGATCATTATAAATAAATTTATGTTTTAAGTAACGTGTTAGTGTATTTGAGTTATATCCCAAAATACGGTAATTATTGATAAAAACAAGAATTTTTATTCGATATGTTGAAAATTATAAATTGTTAAAATATCCTGTCAAGACTAAAAAACCCTCATAAAATATTGTTTATGAGAGTTTTGTATCTTTTGTTTTTTAAATATAACTTAGTGTATTTTTTACAATTAGATAGCATTGTCTAATGCGCTGCTTCTGCCTCTACATTGTCAATGTCGATTCCTTGTTTAATCAAGAACTTGCGAACCAATACGGCAAATATGATAATATAGACGAACCCAATTACAGGGATGATATACGAGTTATGGATACCAATGATATCAGAAAGTTTACCTTGAATAGGAGGGATAATACCGCCTCCAAGAATCATCATCACCAAAAATGCTGACCCCTGCTCTGTGTATTTACCCAATCCAACGATAGAAAGACTAAAAATAGAACCCCACATGATCGAACAAGCTAGACCGCCTGCCAAAAATGAATAAATGGCCACGGTGCCTGTACTGAATAAACCAACGAGCATCGCGAGTAATCCAAAGGTTCCAAAAATGACTAAAGTCCGTGCGGGTTTCTCTTTAGAGATGAAAAAGGCCACAATCTGAAGCGCAACACAGATCGCAAAATAGTAGAGCACAGACATGTCAAATCCGGCCAATGAGTTGACGCCGATAATAATAGAAAAAGCAACTACAGGTACCAGGATCGTTAGAATTTGTTTCTTGGACGTGGTGAAATTAAACGCCGTAATAGCGCCGGCCCAACGACCAATCATCATGCCTCCCCAGTACATGGAGACATAGGGAGTGATCTGTGAGGACTGGAGCCCGCCGAACTCCTCCAAGGTTAAAAGTTCGCCAAGATTACTGCCGATAGCAACCTCCACCCCGACATAAACGAAAAGGGCTAACATCCCGAGTACCAATTGTGGGTATTTCATCGCACCCCAACCTTTTGGGTCTCGTTTTGCGCGGTTATAGGCAAACAAAAGCCCACCTACTATAACCACCAGGGCACTTAGTAACCACAACATCCTTTTTATTTCCAGACTATGGGTCAATTCAGAAATCTGAGCGAGCAAGTTTCCATTTTCACCATTTGCCAGTTGTGCTTGCAACTGTTGTATATGTAAAGCCGTTTCGGATTTGTAACTTGTAAATACCGGAATAAAGGCACAGAATAGCAAAACGGTCATAACAATCAAAGTCGTTCGCGCCTTATTTGCTGGCTCCATTTGTTCCAGGTTGTATCCCGCGGGTACTTTTTTCGAGAAATGAAATAATCCCGCTGCGATAAGGAAAAGCAATCCAACCCCAATATAGAGGTAAATCACCTTGTTTAATGGAAGGCTAGCAATCTCGGTGTCCGAAATTGTTTCGAAAGTTCCAAACAACGCAAAACCGATGATCAGCGGACCGATGGTGGTACCAAACGAATTAATTCCACCACCCAGATTCACCCGAGAAGCGCCTGTTTTGGGGTCGCCAAGTAAGACCGCAAAAGGGTTAGCAGCCGTCTGTTGCAGTGAGAAGCCCAGAGCGACGATAAACAACCCGATTAACATGCCGATATACAGGTTGACCTCTACCGCGACAATCATGGCGACTGCGCCTAATGCCGAAAATAGCAGTCCGTAGACAATACTTCTTCTATACCCCCATTTTCCAACGAGGTCTTTTCCAGACATGGTTCCGAAAATGAATAATAAAAGAGCCCCTATATAATAAGCCGAATAAAAAGCAAAATCGATCAGTTGCGATTGAAACTGATCTAAATGAAAATAATTTTTACAGAAAGGAATAAAAATGCTGTTTCCGGCGGCAAAGAATCCCCAGAAAAAAAACACCACGATGAGTGTGTAAAGGGCTGGATAATTGGTTTTTGTTTGTTTGTTGTCCATAAACGATCTGAATTATTGGCACAAGTAAAGAATTTTTTTTTAAATATTACAGGCTTGCTAAAACAATTTACTTGATTCGTTCGTTCCGTATAGAATAGGATGTCAAAAAAAAATATCGAAATTCTTTTGAAATTACAATAGTTATCTTTTTCTTTGTGGCGGTCTTAAATTGTCTTTCGGAAGATCGGAAGAGATCTCTTAACAGGTTGGTGTTTGCCCAAAAAGCATAAAAAGTAATGTGTTTCCACCGAAAGATACAATTTCAAAAACAGTAAAAAATCCTTAAATATCATATTTTAATTATTAATGGATATCAATGAATTGAATACGAAACTCGTGTCTGAATTGCGCGAGATTGCGAAAGTTCTAGGTATTGGTGACGCCGAGAAGCTCAGAAAACAAGAGTTGATCGATCAGATTTCCAAATTTGCTCAGCAGACGAATCCAACCGAGACAACAGCTTCGACATCATCCGATGCGGAAAAAACAACAGTGGAGCGCCCTAGAAAGCGTGCTCGTACCCTGAAGGCAACGGATCCCGTGGCCGTGGGACGAAATCGCAGTGACGAGGAACAAAGTAGAATGGAGTTCCCTAGTAAACAGGCAGAAAGCACAGTAGTTGAGCCACCGGCTGTTTCCTATGAACAACCGACTAAATCGGTTTCATCGCCAACAGATTTTGATAATGTTATTGTCAATGAGGGCGTGTTGGAGATTATGGCAGATGGCTATGGCTTCTTGCGTTCGTCTGATTATAACTACCTAACCTCTCCAGATGATATATACGTCTCTCAATCACAGATCAAGCTTTTTGGTTTGAAGACTGGTGATAACGTGCGAGGCAGTATCCGCCCGCCCAAAGAGGGAGAGAAATACTTTCCGCTAGTTCGCGTGGAATCGATCAATGGACAAAATCCCGCAGAAGTGCGTGATCGGGTACCTTTCGATTATTTGACGCCTCTATTTCCCGACGAGAAATTGAACTTGGATTTAGGTCCTGGCAATCACCCCACACGGATTATGGATTTGTTTACACCGATTGGAAAAGGACAACGTGGATTGATTGTTGCCCAACCCAAAACCGGTAAAACGAACCTTTTGAAAGAAGTGGCCAACGCCATCGCTAAGAATCATCCAGAGGTATATTTGATCATTTTGTTGATCGATGAACGTCCAGAAGAGGTCACGGACATGTCCAGAAGTGTGCGAGCCGAAGTCGTATCCTCGACCTTCGATGAGCCTGCCGACCGGCATGTGAAAATTGCAAACATTGTTCTAGAAAAAGCAAAGAGAATGGTGGAGTGCGGACACGATGTAGTGGTCCTTCTTGACTCCATTACGCGTCTAGCACGAGCATACAATACCGTGGCGCCAGCGTCAGGGAAAATACTTTCAGGGGGTGTAGATGCCAATGCACTGCATAAGCCAAAACGCTTTTTTGGAGCGGCCCGTAACATCGAGAACGGGGGGTCGTTGACAATTTTGGCTACTGCCTTAACGGAGACGGGTTCAAAAATGGATGAAGTCATTTTTGAAGAATTTAAGGGTACCGGTAACATGGAACTCCAGCTCGATCGGAAATTAGCCAATAAGCGCATATTCCCAGCCATCGATTTAACAGCTTCAAGCACACGCCGCGACGATTTATTAGTCGATCGTGATGAAATGCAGCGTATGTGGGTCCTTCGGAATCACTTAGCGGATATGAACGCACAAGAAGCTATGGAGTTTTTGTTGACCCAGATGAGGGGAACCAAATCAAATGCTGAATTTTTAATCAGTATGAATAAATAGCTATTACCGAGTAAAAATGATAATTTTAAGCCATCTTTGTTTAAGATGGCTTTTATTTTTCTATGAAGAAATACATTCCCAATAGCATAACAGCGTTAAATTTGTTCAGTGGCTGTATCGGTATCGTGATGGTGATGCATCAAGAATTTCTTTTGGCTTTTTACTGTGTACTCGCTTCAGGAATATTCGACTTTTTCGATGGCTTGTCTGCGCGAGCCCTTCGGGTGAAATCCAATATCGGGAAAGAGCTCGATTCTCTTGCAGATGTGGTGAGTTTTGGTTTTTTGCCGGGTGCCGTCCTCTTTATGATGATGGGCGGTTTCCAAGCGCAAAGCATTGTCCCTTATCTTGGGTTTTTGGTGACCGTTTTTTCGGCACTTCGCCTAGCAAAATTTAATGTCGATAGCCGGCAAGCAACAGATTTTATTGGTGTAAATACACCCATGAATACGTTCGTAATTATTGCCCTCCCTTTTATAGCCCAGCGATATGCTTTTGTGGATCAAATTTGGGTTCTATTGATAATTACGGCACTGTCCAGCTTCTTATTAGTGTCGGAAATACGACTGTTTTCAATGAAGATGGAGAATCTGAGCTGGATTGAAAATCGGTATAAATATATCTTTCTCGGCATTGGTTTGATCGGCCTTGTAGCCGGTGGATTTTTGGCTTTGCCTTTTATTCTCCTGCTGTATATCGCCTTTTCAAAATTGCACTTTTCTCAAAAGACACCATAATCTTCAGCTGAGCGACTGACTGTAATCTTGGAGCTCCTTCATGGCGCGAATGAAATCTTGTCTTATTTCGCTGAACAGATCCGCTATATCGTTGGATGATCCCGCATTCTTCGCGAGCTGTTCTAGCCGCTGGAACTTGTTTGTCAATATACTGGCCCCGATATATTCCATAGTGGGTTTGATATGGTGAGCCATTGCATGGACTTGATTTAAATCTCCCGAGGTCACAGCTTTTTCAAGTTCAGAAAAATCTTGATGACCTTGTCCCAAGAATAGACCAATCATCTGTTTAATGATTTCGATATTATTCATTAGGTTAGCTTCCAAACGATCCGTTTGAATAATTTTATAAGGCTTCATGGTTCCATGATTTGACGTCTAAGGAATCTTGTGAGGCTTCTAAAAGCGCGCGGTTTGTTTTCTTGAAAACAGGGTGTAGGTAATCTGGCGCGATCTCGCAGAGTGGAATAAGCGTGAAGTTTCTTTCCTGTATGTAGGGATGTGGTATCTCTAGATCGGCCCGATGGATAATTTCTTGATCGAAATAGAGTATGTCGATATCAATAATCCGAGCACCCCAACGCTGGCCACGGATGCGGCCCAACACCGTTTCAATCTTATGAATTTCCTGTAATACTTTCCCGGGACTCAGATGCGTCGTCAAATAAAGCACCTGATTGAGAAATTCGGGTTGATCTGCAACACCCCATGCTTGAGAGCGATAGATCAGTGAGGTTCGCTCGATGGTCCCCATCCGGATCTCAATTTCGTGTCGAGCACTTTCTAGCTGCTTATACGGTTCTCCTAAATTCGCGCCTAATAAAAGATAAACTTGATGCATACTGTAATATAGGAATTGTTCTCGATTATGTGAATAATACCTTAAATTTACGACAGGAATTAAATTTTTTTTATGAGATCATTTTTTAAATATGTCCTGGCGACAATCACAGGAATAATCGTTTCCACGGTCTTGTTGTTTTTTATCGTTCTTGGAATCATCGGTGTGATGATCAATTCAGTCAGCTCTAAGGATACAGCGACACCCAGTAACGCTGTTTTGTTGATTGATCTAGATCATATTGTTACCGAAAAAACCGAACCTAATCCATTTGAAGGATTAGAAATACCGGGCTATGGAGAGAACCGGTCGATCGGATTAAATGACTTACTTTCAAGGATTAAGGCGGCAGAAACCGATAATAATATTAAAGGTATCTATTTGAACGTGAGCGGCGTCAATACTGGATTTGCAACTATGCGAGCCCTTCGAGAGGCACTTTTGGAATTCAAATCGTCTGAAAAATTCATCCTTTCCTATAGTGATGTGATGAGCCAAAAAGGTTACTACATGAACTCAGTGGCTGATGAAATATACTTGCACCCACAGGGGACATTGGATTTTCGCGGCTTGGCTACCTCGGTCGTGTTTTTTAAAGACGCGCTTGATAAATTGGGTATCGATATGCAGGTTTTAAAGGTAGGGACCTATAAAAGTGCGGTTGAACCCTTTATGATGAACAGTATGAGTGAGGCAAATAAAAAGCAAGTCTCCTCCTATCTTCACAGTATTTACGATTATTTTTTGACAGATATCTCAGGTTCTACTGGTTTGTCTAAAGATAGTTTGACGAATATTGCCGATGGCTATCAGGTCAGACTACCCGAAGATGCTAAACGTCTGGGTATGGTGGATGAACTTTTATATAAAGATCAAGTGCTGGCCAAAGTGAAGGAGAAGCTTGATCTCAGCGAAAAAAAGGATATTCCAGTGGTATCGATATTAGATTATAAAAATCAAGGAAATAAAGGAAAAGCGGGTGGTGATCGAATAGCAATACTGTACGCCTATGGTAGTATTGTTGATGGCGAAGGAACAGATGGGCAAATTGGTGGAGATAACCTCTCACGTGAATTGCGTGAACTGCGTGAAGATGACCGCGTTAAGGCGGTTGTCATGCGCGTGAATTCACCAGGTGGTTCCGCCTTGGCCTCAGAATCAATTTGGCGTGAGGTGGAGTTGACGAAGAACGTAAAACCGATGGTCGTATCCATGGGAGATTATGCCGCTTCGGGAGGATATTATATCGCGGCGGCCGCTGATTCCATATTTGCCGACCCAACCACCTTAACGGGCTCAATCGGCGTGTTCGGGATGATTCCTAACTTCCAGAAGATGTTCAACAATAAACTGGGTATCCATTTTGAGGCCGTGAAGACGGCTAAGTTTGCCGATATGGATGTCGATATGGATCGCCCGCTTTCTGAAGAAGAGAAATCAATAATTCAAGGAGGGGTGGACCGAGTCTACCAAGTTTTCATGCAACGTGTAGCCTCAGGACGTAAAATGGAAATTGCCGAGGTGGATAGTCTGGGGCAAGGACGTGTCTGGACGGGAGCTCAAGCGGTGGAATTGAATCTGGTAGATCGTGTTGCGTCATTGGACGAGGCTGTTGGCGCAGCTGCTCAAATGGCCAATTTGGAAAATTATAGAATTTCTGAATATCCGCGCCAGAAAGACCCGTTTGCTAGTCTCTTGTCAAATTCGGAAGACAAACTTAAGACTTGGCTGATGAAAAAAGAATTAGGCGAGTATGCGAATTATTTGATGGAAATGAAGCGAGTAGCAGAGCAATCCGGGATCCAAGCTCGTGTCCCTTACTTGGTTGAGATACATTAATGAAAAAGGCGCCAATAGAAATTTCTGAATCGGCGCCTTTTTTCTATCTTAGCTTAACAAAATCAACCGAAGAAAAAAAGAGATATGAAAACGATCGACGATTTGAATTTTAATGGAAAAAAAGCCTTAGTCAGGGTGGATTTTAATGTTCCCTTGGATGAGGAATTCAACATTACAGATGATAACCGAATACAAGGAGCGCTGCCTACGCTGAAGAAAATATTGAATGACGGCGGGTCTGTTATTCTGATGTCTCATTTGGGTAGACCCAAAGAGGGGCCAACGGATAAGTTCTCCCTTAAACATATCGTAGGTTATTTAGGTGAAGTCCTCGGACTTGAGGTGCAATTTGCAGATGATTGCATCGGCGAGCAGGCTCAACAGAAGGCGGCAGGACTGCAGGCAGGCGAGGTGTTGCTGTTGGAAAACCTTCGGTTTTACAAAGAGGAAGAAAAAGGAGATCGTGCGTTTGCAGAAAAATTGGCGTCTTTAGCCGATGTCTATGTTAACGACGCCTTTGGTACAGCACATCGGGCGCATGCTTCGACCGCCATTATCGCCGATTTTTTTCCTGAAAATCGATGTTTTGGCTTCCTGATGGCAAAAGAAATTGAGAATGCAGAGATGGTTCTTAATAATCCGGCGCGTCCGTTTACGGCTATTATGGGCGGAGCTAAAGTTTCCGATAAGCTGGAGCTGATCGACGCGTTATTAGAAAAAGTAGACAATTTGATTATAGGAGGAGGGATGGCCTATACCTTTATCAAAGCCAGAGGCGGTGAAATTGGGCAATCACTTGTCGAATTGGATAAATTAGAATTGGCCAACGAGCTCGTAAAGAAAGCTGAAGAAAAAGGAGTGAATCTCGTCCTCCCAACCGATGCGCAGATTGCCGATCGATTTGCAAATGATGCGCAGGTTTATGACGGGCCGAACGATGAGATTCCGGCCGATCAGCAAGGTCTGGACATCGGGAAAGAATCGGCAGAGCATTTTAAAGACGTGATCATGGCGTCCAACACTCTTCTGTGGAACGGACCAATGGGGGTTTTTGAAATGGAGACCTTTGAAAAAGGCACCCGCGCCGTGGCGAATGCCGTTGTCGCCGCTACTGAGCGCGGTGCGTTTTCTCTCATTGGGGGCGGAGATTCTGCCGCTGCGGTGTCAAAATTTGGAATGACAGAGCACGTGAGTTACGTAAGTACTGGCGGGGGAGCACTGTTAGAATACATGGAGGGTAAGCCCCTTCCCGGTGTCAAGGCCATTTTAGGTTAGTTCACCAAATAGGCGGTAAGTGGAAAGGATAGATTTTCTCAAGCAGAAAACTATCCTTTCTTTTTTTGTCAAATTTAAGGACCAATTAATTTTCTAATAACTGTAGTTCAGACTAAAGCTGGGCACAACCTTGCGTGCGCTTGGGTGATTCACATAACTCAATTTAACACCTGCGCCAAAATCTGGGAGTACATAACGGAACATGTTGAAGTCGGCAGAGAGCCCCAATCCAAACGAAATGGGGGCGAGCGTACTGTTGTGCAAGTTTTGATAATCGGCGAAAAGATAGCCACGGAAACGCTTGATATAGGTCAGCGAACCAATACTCCAATCGGGATAAGCGATTGGAAAATGATAATGGAATAAAAGGGTGTTGCTCACAACAGGAGAATCGAAATGAGCATAGCCACTGACCATCGGTATATCTTGTGATAGTTGATATCTTCCTGCTGATTCTTGCCATGAAAATCGCGCTTGTAAACCATGATTCGCTACCAATCCCGGGAAGTAAAAGTTGGATTTAAACGCCAGTAGTCTTCCACTGGGGTTCGACTGGAAGGGTGTATGTCGGTAAATAACGTTCAGATTCTGACCCCATTTCGGGACAAGGTCCATCTGGCTACGGCGTTTATTGCGCCCAAAATAGAGTTGATAATTGAGGGGGAATGCAATAGTGTGATGGAACCCCGATAACGAATTCGTGCTGAGCTTGTACCGCTGTTGGTAGGAAGTGCCCACGTTGAGGCCAAAACTATAGATATTCCGGCCTCTATAGAGAACAAATGGTACCTCTATGTTGAATTGATAGAGGTGCTCCCTGAAGTCGTATTTTGTGTATTCATTGGTCGAGTTCTCCTTTCGAGCGTAGCCAATCTGACCCCTATTCAGGTAACTTAAGCTGAATTTGGGATAATATCGCTGATAGGTTAGCGCTGCAGAATAGATGCTTTTCTCCATTTCTAGGTCATATTGATACCCCAGCTTAATTTCTGAAGTGTTGAGTAAATCGTTAGCTAACCAAAATAGACCAGGCCGGTAATTGTCGAAACTCTGAAAATTATTACTGCTTAAACTGAGACTATGAAAATTGAATAAGTGGCTTAGTGGGTTATACGGCTCACTTTTGATGATGCTTGAGGTGTCTTGTGTCTGTAGAAAAGGTGTGCTTGATAGACGGCGATCCAGTGTCGGCGTGACCCAGAATTTTGGATCGATAGGCTGCATTTCCAGATCGGCGAGCGGCTCTTGTACTGCTTTATAGCCATCGGCCTGATAGCTGTTGTAGTAAAGGAAAGCGTCCAGTCCTATGCTAGGAAGAAACGCTCCAAATTCGGAATCGGTCACTTGTGAAATCTTTTGCTGGCTCGATTCGTAACAGAAAATATTATCTCTCCCGTTGAAATTTGCTTTGAAAAACAAGTCGGCCCCTCGATAAACGGGTCGCTGATATTCCACATTAGACCAAGGGAATAGCGGTTGCCATGCTCGTGATTCGAGGTCGATTTCGACAATATTGGTCCCTTCAGGAGTAATCACAATAGCCGCCATTTTCGATTCGTCCTGGTTAAGCATGGGCTGTTGGAGTTGGTATCCTTGGGGAAATTCTAGTAATTTATGGGATTGAGTCGTTTTTCGATCGATATAAAAAAGGCTGAAGCGATTTTTAAGGTCCACATGGACTACATATATCTTTTTAGAGTTTTTGCTCAATACAGGGGAGTAAAAACGCGAATTTTCTGAAAGCGATTTAGTTTTTCCTGTTTTGAGGTCTTTGATGCGAATAATATTATAGGTCTGTTTGCCAAATCTAGCGTCTTTGCGTATCTCATCCCAAACCAGGTAGCGGTCGTTGAGGTGAAAATAAGGGGTGAGTTGATAGCCTATTTCGATTATCGATTGGAGCCTTTGCCCTTTTAATTTCTTGATCGTCGGAACATGTTGAGGCGTCTGTTGAAGAAAAAATATCGCATCGGATCCGTTGCTTTGCGGCAAGTACTGCTGTTCCCAATAGGGCGTTTCGGACGGCATTATCTCGGTCACTTCCTTGGTCTTTTTCGGCGCCTTCCAAGCTCCCTTTAGCGAGTCGGTCATTGCCTGAAATAAGGTAGAACTTTTGAGATCTGTATGCGTTTTCAAAGCCAGGTTAAAGTTGAACGGCCGTCCCAGATTCTTACGCATATTCTCCATTATTTTATCCTTTATCGAATACCCAAAACGATTGGTTAGGTACGTGTTCATCGCATACCCCGTTACGTAATAAGAAGGGGTAATATCTTTATAGGAACCTAAAATGTTTTTGCTGAAGCTGAAGGTTTTTTCGGAGAGTAAATTGGTGCGAAATGGCATGACCCAGGCGGGTGAACGTCCTCGACCGCCTGAGGAATATTGAGTTTCAATGGAGACCGCATCTCCTTCAAAGTACCACGCGGGAAGGTGGACTCCATAGAGCGCCAACGCTAATTGCTCGAGAAATGGACCTTTTATTTTTCCTGTCAATTTGTCAAATTGCGCTACATGTCGTAGTTCATGAAGGACTAAGTTCGGGAGCCATTCCGTGTTATCCGAGCCCGGTCCAGGCGTAGAAAACGCCTCTACTTTCCGGGGAGCTAACTGAGCAAATCCGTTTTGTTCAACGTGATTGCTCTGCAATATGATGGAGATTTTCCGAGGCTTTCGGTCAAAGTCTTGGCTTGAAAAAAGAATCAACGAATCAATTTTTCGGGCGAGGGGAGTGGCGGCGCTATCAAACTCTGAGGGGTAAATAAGTTGAAAATTATCGGTTTGGATCTGCTTCCATTGTACCCAAGAAGCCGCCTGTTCGTTGTCTATAATTTGTGCAAATGACTCACTTGTATCTATTATAGATGTTATAAAGGCTAATATACTGATTATGTATATTCTATGCGTCGATAATCTGGTCATATTTGATGTTTGCTAAATATATTAGCTTGTTTTGTTCGTTTTATATTTATCATTACTTTCGGTAGTGGTAGTTTTTTATTGATAATTAGATGATTAGCGTTATTTTAATTTTTCATGTTTTCAGCTTAAAAGCAACAAATAAATGCGATTTGGTCGACCTTCGTTGTGAGATCCATTCCGTTCTCTGGTCCTTTGTAAATGTACTGGAAATTGTTGAAATCAGCAATAATTCACAAGAACGTCCTCACGTCTTTTTTAACTAGCCCTCCGGGAGTTGTTGGTTTTTTTGGGATGCACGATAAGGGGGCTTCTAGTTGCTCGCCCTCGTCAGTTTTTTGCGGTCTTTGAAAACGGCGGAGTCGGCGAATTTAAAAAAGCGTTTGACGTTCGGTATCCTGCGTTTCTTTTAGTACATTGAAAACAGTAAGTAGCGGAATTGACTAGCTGACAATATTGCAGTTTTTATCAGAATCGATTCATGATAATTGCCGAATGTGTAAGGGGTCGAATCGATGCAAAAAATTAATTATATTATTAAGTTAAAAAAAACGATTTTTGCACAAATGTTTTTAGGACCCATGTAGGATTGAAAAAAGGAGGCGTATGGAAGAAATAGCCATGCTAGTTGCGCAGGTAGAACAGTTGATCGAACGAGGCGATCAAAATGAACTTGCGGACTACTTGAACGAACTTAATATATCAGATGTCGAAGAGCTGATCGACGAACTTCCAGAACACGGCCCCTTGTTTTTAGAAACGCTCAGTTTGAGACGTGCTGTAAACGTGTTCCGTATCCTGGATTTCCCGACTCAGGAGCGAATTTTCAAAAAGCTTTCTGCAACTAAAATTCGAGAGCTTCTCAACGAGATGCCGCCCGATGACCGTACCTCATTTTTTAGTGAATTAACGGGGGATGTCGTGAAGCGACTTATTATTCTGCTCACCCCAGAAGAACGCAAAGAGGCACTATCGCTTTTGGGCTACCCCGAGGATTCTGTCGGCCGTTTGATGACACCCGATTACATCACCGTTAGGGAGCATTGGAGTATGTCGCGGGTCTTAGATCATATTCGGCGTTACGGTTCAGCATCTGAGACGATTGATGTGCTCTATGTTATCGATGCCGATGGGAAACTGATCGATGATGTGCGGATCAAGGATGTACTCTTGGGCGATCCTGAAAAAAGGATTTCTGATCTAATCGATAATCGATTGATTTCCTTGCAAGCCAACGATCCTCAAGAAGAAGCAGTGACGATATTCCGAATGAATAATCGAGTCGCCCTGCCTGTTGTTGACGATAAGGATATCATGCTGGGTATTGTGACCATTGATGATATCCTTTGGGTAGCCAATGAGGAGTACTCTGAAGATATGCAGCGGATAGGGGGTACCGAGGCGTTAGATGAGCCTTACTTGGATGTTTCCGTTATTCACCTGGTTAAAAAGCGCGCAGGTTGGCTAATCGTTCTTTTCTTAGGTCAATTGCTTACTTTTAATGTGCTTAAACATTACGAATCTCAACTGTCCACAATTTTAGTGCTCCTCATGCCTGTGATCATGTCCAGTGGTGGTAACTCTGGATCTCAAGCCTCGACTTTAATTATCCAAGCGATGGCCATGGGCGAGGTGACCTTGCGGGATTGGTGGTTGGTCATGCGGCGAGAGATTATTTCTGGACTTCTTTTGGGAATTATTTTAGGCGCATTGGGCTTTTTTCGTATAGCCTTTGAAGAAGTGTTTTTGACCGCCTACGGCGATGCTTGGTATCTCTACGGCTTAGCGATCGGGGCATCCTTGGTCGGTGTGGTCCTTTGGGGTTCGTTGGTTGGTTCGATGCTTCCCTTTATTCTCCGGCGCTGCGGGGCAGACCCTGCGAGCTCATCAGCACCTTTTGTTGCTACAATTGTCGACGTTACCGGATTGGTGATCTATTTTTCCTTCGCCTCGTTGATCTTGCGAGATGTATTGTTTTAATTATTTGGGTTGGTTTTGAATGGTTTGCAAAAAATACCTAAAAAATATTTGCAGATGTCGACCAAACTTCCGATAATTGCATCACCATCACCGAAAAATCGGAACATATTCCTGAATAGCTCAGTTGGTTAGAGCATCTGACTGTTAATCAGAGGGTCGCTGGTTCGAGCCCAGCTTCAGGAGCAAAATAAAATAGCTGTCTTTCGATAGGAAAGACAGCTATTTTGCTTTTTAGCGATGATCAGGGATATCTTCGCTTCCCCAATCGGACGCTCTGATGGTTCTGATGTACATGGCCTTTTTCATTATCTCAACTGGTGATTGGGTTGAGGAAAGCAAAATTCTTGGTTAGGATTTCAAAAAATTAGGCGAGGAATTGAAAATATCCCCGCCTAATTTCAGATTCGATTATATTTTGCAATCATCGTGCCTCAGTTATTCCGCTGATTCCGGCCCCAAGACAGTGCCTTCTATTGAGGGGGTGGTTCAGCCGAGCGGATGCTGGCCTTGAAAATAGCTATAAGACGCT
>JBQDCW010000011.1:0-112714 GCA_052092145.1 Sphingobacterium sp.
ATCATAAGCCACAGTCGTTACAAAGCCCTGTTCCAGCAGGCCTCGTTGTATCAGTTCGGCAACGTTTTGATCATCTTCAACGATTCGAATGTGCATGATTATAGGAATAATAACATCGGTAGATGTACAAATTAATATCCCGCTGTTTATTTTATCCAATTTTTTGGGCTATTTTCGAACCGTTATTAGAGGGACTGCTTTTCATTAGTGAAACGGCACCGATTCTTTTGACACAAAATTGATACAATCCAAGTTTGCGGGAACACATTAACTTACGTTATCTTGGCGCCCGTCAAACTAGACTATCCAGTCTGTGTCTAGTGTACAATAACCTGTAGCCGATTACGGTATCAGGTCAGGTCGGCAACGGAGATTATACACGATTGTCCACGACATAAATAAACTACAAAGGAAACTTAAAGAAAAGATTATATTATAAATACACCATCGATCGAATATGTCAAGTTATCAAATAAAAGAAAATACGGAGGTCTTTGATGCCATAGTTGTCGGTTCAGGCGCGGGAGGCGGCATGGCCGGATACATCCTGGCAAATGCCGGCCTGAAAGTTTTAATGCTCGAAGCCGGACCATTTTTTGATCCAGCTATAGACGCGTTACAGTTACGCTGGCCTTGGGAATCTCCTCGTAGAGGAGCCTCTACAACGCGTCCCTTCGGGGATTTCGACGCCGCCTATGGAGGATGGCAATTAGAAGGAGAACCCTATACCACGGTCAGTGGCACGCAATTCGAATGGTTCCGAGCCCGGATGCTTGGCGGTCGAACAAACCACTGGGGACGAATATCTCTTCGGATGGGGCCAGATGATTTTAAACCGGTCGATGGCGTCACACAGGAATGGCCAATCACCTATGATGAGATCAAGCCGTTTTACGATCGTGTAGATCGTATGATTGGCGTATATGGTACGGCTGAGGGCATTCGCAACGAACCTGATGGAATTTTCATGAAACCGCCTAAACCTCGTTTAAATGAACTCTATATCTCTAAAGGCGCGAAAAAAGCGGGTATTCCTGTAATTCCAGGTCGTGGAGCTGTATTGACAGAATCATCACCAGAAATCAAAGGTCGGGGAACTTGCTTTTATTGCGGACAATGCGGTCGAGCCTGTAAAGTATACGGTGATTTTTCTTCCTCATCTTGTTTGGTCATGCCTGCGATGAAAACCGGCAATCTCAAATTGATTGATAATGCAATGGTTCGGGAAGTTTTGACCAATGAGGAAGGTGTCGCCACGGGTATTTCGTATGTTGATACCAACAGCCTTCAAGAATATACCGTGAAAGGCAAAACAGTTATCTTAGGCGCGAGTGCATGTGAAAGTGCCCGTCTAATGTTAAACTCTAAATCTAATGCCCATCCAGGAGGTATAGGAAACAATAGTGGCTTAGTCGGTCGATACCTGCATGATTCCACGGGAGCAAGTCTTTCAGGATTCATACCCGCATTACTAGACCGTAAACGATACAACGAAGATGGTGTCGGGTCCGTTCATATTTATACCCCTTGGTGGGAGGACAATAGCAAACTATCATTCCCTAGGGGTTATCATATTGAATACGGTGGCGGTCTCCATATGCCTTCATATGGTTTTCTCAATTGGGTACCAAATGTTAATGGACAAGCTTCCAGCAAGAATGGTGAACAAAAAGCCAGTGGAGGATACGGAACGTCTCTTAAACAAGACTATCGGAGTTTCTACGGCGCCAATGTAGGAATGGCGGGGCGTGGAACAGCACTAGCTAGAAAAGATAACTACTGTGAAATTGACCCTACCCGTGTAGATAAGTTTGGCATACCTATTTTAAAATTCCATTATAAATGGGCCAATGAAGAGGTCGAACAGGCAAAACACATGCAAGAAACATTTCAATCGATCATGCATGAAATGGGTGCGGTCATTACATCCCCTATCCCAGGAAAAGAAACGCTATACGGACTGGAAGCTCCTGGGAAGATCATTCATGAAGGCGGAACCACCCGAATGGGTAACGACCCCAAAAGCTCTGTTCTCAACAAATGGGGGCAAGCACACGACTGTAAGAATCTTTATGTGGTGGATGCAGGGCCGTTTGTGCAACAAGGCGACAAGAATCTGACCTGGACGATCCTTGCGCTATCTATGCGTACCGCTGACTATATTTTGGAGCAGAAGAAAAAGTTGAACGGATAAATTTTCAATAAAATGAATAGAAGAGAATCCCTCAAGGCCCTTAGCCTGATTGCCGCTGGCTCTGGTCTATTAGCCGCGTCCTGTCGTGACGAAAAATCGGCTGAAAATATAGCAACCGACACGGCTGAAGATAAACTTCCTGGTGTACAGGATTTCGAACATGAACGGAACAAACAGCTACAGGAGGAAAAGTTTTTCACCGACCATGAAATGGCGACAATTACCGTCCTGGCAGATATCATCATCCCAAAGGATGAGGTGTCTGGAAGCGCATCGGACGCAGGTGTACCCGATTTTATCGAGTTCATTGTCAAAGATCTTCCCGATCAGAAAACACCAATGCGAGGTGGCTTGAAATGGCTCGACGTACAATGCGATAAACGTTACGGCAATGTTTTTATCAAATGCAAAGAAAATCAACAACTTGCCTTGATTGACGATATCGCGTATCCCGAAAATGTTAAACCAGGTATGCAGCCCGGAGTTGCATTCTTTTCCCAGATGCGTAATCTAACCGCATCAGGTTTCTTTACCAGTGAAGTAGGCGTAAAAGACATTGGGTATGTAGGAAATCGTCCAGGCGTCTGGAATGGCGTCCCGGAAGATCTCCTAAAAGAACACGGTTTTGACCCTGAGAAATTTTTCGGTTAACTTGGATTTGGAGACCGGTCTTGGACCGGTCTTTTTATTTTTCTCCACAGCATACAGTGTGGTCAATCTTGTTTGGAGTAGCTACCCATCACCTTGTCTTTCCTGAAACTCCCCTACAAATCATCAATATCTTTTGCTGCTTGGTTGTTTTAGTTTATGGTTCTTACCGAAATGCCGACTATGTTAAAAGGCTCAATAATTAATGTGATCGTGTATTCCGTCAATTGTTCTTTTGCGGATAATGCTTTTATCCATCGATACAAAAAACAAGCTTTTCAGCACCTTGGTAAAACTTGTCCCATACTCGACTGTTGTGAGGAATAATCATACAGCGCTGTTTCCCAACTTTAATCTCATCATTAGATCAGTCTGTTCCTCGTCGCCTAATGTGAATATATGTTTATCAAATTCAACGAAACCATTTTTCTCGTAAAAACGGATGGCTCTTGGATTTTCTTCCCAGACACCTAACCAAACCCAAGCGAGGCTTTTTTGTTTGGCGACTTCAATAGCTTTTTCGTAGAGCATTTGTCCGACTTTCTTACCGTAAAATTCTTTTAAAACATAAATTCGTTCAATCTCAAGGTTTTTTTCGTCTTGTCGTTCAGTCTGCGATCCTCCAAAATTGATTTTTAAGTAGCCGATTACGCTGTTTTCAGATGAAGCAAAATAAAACTCAGAACTTTCGTTGGTGAGTTCATCCGATAGCTTTTTCAAAGAAAATCCCTCGGCTAAATATTTTTTCATATTCTCTTGGGTGTTGCTCGCAGAAAATGTTTCTAAAAACGTTTTTTTGCCAATTTTTTGTAATTGCTCAATATCGTTTAATGTTACTTTTTGAATCGTTATATTCATTTTCTCTGATCTCAATCTGTTTGATGTTAGGGGATGGATAAGCTTAGGTCCAACAGTCGAACCGATTAAAATCGTTCCGATTACACCAATTCCTTGCCAAACCGCATAGGCCGCGCCATTGGAAAACTTTGCGTTGCTTTGACTAAAAGCCCTTTAACTTATAGCAAGCGCAACAGGACAATCTTTATACCACAAATTTCATGTTGTTTCTCGTTTTCTAACCGGGCAGCGTGCGAAAGCCATTACAAACAATCTGTGGTAACTGGAATAGTCCATTTCCTACTCCCACTTACTGCACATATATGTAACAGTTTCTAAACTGATATTTCACTAAAAATTCATTCGGAAACAATTATATAATAGCCATCTAAATCTCTCATGGTAAACTGATTCTTCATGGAGTTCTCATTAAAATGAATAGCCTGTTCCACATCGGCATTCAGCGCCTTGGCCCGCTCAAATGTTTCCTTAAGGTTATCGGTTCTAAAGAAAAGTATCAAACCATTCCCTGAAGGGACCTGAACGTCCATCATGGTGGGATGCGCATGATCCCCCCAAGGGTGTAAACAGAGAACCACAGCTTCTCCGCTCATCAGAATCTCGAAAGATTCACCACCGTGCGCACGGCGACAGCCAAGCAGTTCCTGATAAAATTTAGCGCTCAAACGAAGGTCTCTTACAGCAATGATTGTTTCGGTTCTTACCATACTCTAAGGTAGCGAATCGGCTGGAAGATCTCAATTGCTATCGTTAAAAAACGCTGCTAATCTGTAGGTTAGCACAAGGAGCCTTGTTTTCAGATGAAGCCCTTTTGTTATATTTTTCTTAGCTTAGTATAGTATAGCGTTCAGTCGATCTGGTAGAATGACACGCCTATTCACCAATACAATAAACCAAAAAAATGGATTGATGGCGCGATTGCAGCAAACAACAAATAGTCGATCTGGAAAACTGTTGATTGTCTATAGTAGGTACTTTAAACTGATTATTTCGCTCAATATCACCCTATCTTTTTTTGTTTTTCTATCGGCCAAGAACATCCTTATAGAAAATCCGTATGGGGTTCTGCCGATGCTGGTTTTCTTTAAACTGATCGGATACGGTAGCTCCGTGATGGCGGAACTTGTTTTCCAACCTGAACGCCGTATCTTTTTTTACAACCTGCGCCTCTCCTATACTCGGATTTTTTTCTGTATGTTCTTATTTGATTCATTGATATTTCTAACCATCATTTCAGTATGGATGTTCCTTTTAAACTAGAGATCGATAGTGCTCAATGCCGTTTCGGATATAACAATGTCCTCAATTCTGCTTACTTGAGCTGTCAGGTGGGCGAAGTTGTTGGTGTACTGGGTAAAAATGGGGCTGGCAAATCCGTCTTGCTTAAAATGATATTCGGAACACTAAACGGCCAATTCAAACGTATAACGATCGATGGGAAAATCATTCGAAGGGGATTCAAGTCGGGAAAAATCGCTTATCTGCCGCAGAGTCGACTTTTTCCGTCCAATTCAGAAGTAGAATTTCTCGTCAATATTATTACCGATAATTACCGGGAAATGCTACTTGAGAACATCTACATTAAAAATCATTTAAATTACAAATTGCATGCATTATCATCGGGGCAAGCTCGATTCATAGAAACATTGATACTATTATACAGCAATAGCCCCTTTGTTTTACTCGATGAACCATTTACGTACCTAGAGCCCTTACTCCGACTAGCGCTACTGGAGGAAATCGAAAAGATAAAAATGGTAAAAGGCGTCATCGTCACCGACCACAGTTACCGAGATATCTTCCGCGTAAGTGATCGCATCGTATTAATTCACAACGGCGGGAACTATCATGTGAACGAGGAAGAAGACTTGATTACACATGGCTATATACCTGATTTTCTATAAATAAAAGGGCAACTGAAGGATCACCTATTCTCGCCCTTCGCTCTCTTCTTGCTTGCCCTCGGTAATGACTTCATTCACCTCTTCCATTTCGCCTTCCTGTAAGTCATCTACTAATTTCTCCTGATGGTTTATCGCATCGATACAAAAGGAACATACGATCGGAAAATGATCAGAACCGATATTCGGACCAATATTCAATTGATCCACAATGATGGAAGGGCTATGGAAAAATAAATCTAAAGGAAATCGTAACAACCTGTATTTGGCATGAAAGGTCGCTAACACCCCTCGACCAATACGGGCGTCAATTAATTGGCTAGTTCGCTTAAACAGGATCGATGACCTTGCCCAAGCCACATTATTAAAGTCACCCGATACCACCACAGGAAGTTGATAATCTCGAATCTTCTTCGCTACGCTAAGCAAATCGCCATCGCGTTCCTTCGAGGTTTCCTCTTCCGTCGGGCTCGGTGGCGGCGGATGAACTCCGAAGAATACGAATCGAAAGCCATCCCTGGTTTCTAGTTCCACCTCTATACTGGGTAGATCATCGGCCACGAAATAATGAACGTTACTTCTCAGTACCTTTAACTTGGTGTAGAAATGCATCCCGTACGTATTGTCTAGGGTCACTTTTTCGAAATTTGGAAATTTCTCCTCTAGCCCCCGCATCGCGTGCTCCC
Organism: Sphingobacterium sp.; assembly: GCA_052092145.1. Taxonomy (GTDB): domain Bacteria; phylum Bacteroidota; class Bacteroidia; order Sphingobacteriales; family Sphingobacteriaceae; genus Sphingobacterium. Next base: position 6,288 of record JBQDCW010000011.1, read on the forward strand.
ATCCCTGGTCACTTTCCATGGTTAGAAATAAGTCTGGCTCTTCTTGTTCGATATACGCAATGAATCGGTCATACCTCCTGTTGTATTGGTAGATATTAGCGGAAATCAACTTTACAATCGACGAGCTGTTATTCGATGGGCGAGCATGCGAGGTCCGCCAAAATTTTGTGAAACGTATTAAAAGATAGAGATGATATAAAATCGCCACCCCCTGAATCATTTGTAAAACGAATAAGGTGACACTGGAGTCGACGTAAAACCAAGACACGACAAAAACAATGAGTTGCAAAGCCGTTAGCTGCAATTTGACAAAATCCCCAATTCGGAAGATCCAATGAGAACCTGGTACAAATGGTAGGATTGATAGGATCAGTAAAACAGTAGATAGGATAAGGAGAAGCGACACCATAGATTTATATTTCAAGACGAAGAGCCTGTCCGCTCAGCGACCAAATTTACAAGTTTTGATCTTAGATTTGCGCTAAGAAGGAAGGAAATCCTCAAATATTTCGATTTTGTAGTACTCCTTTTAAGAACCTGTAGGCCACAAAAGATTGCTATCTGGAAACACTCGAATTGCCAATTTATTTCTATTTTAGAAAAAAACAGCAATGAGCTTGAATATCTTAGTCACCGTATTGATTGTTGGAGGACTCATTTTATTGTCGTTCCTTCATTTAAGCAATGTGACGGGCGTCAATCGGCGTGCGAATTTGCTTTTCGGTATTTTTACACTTCAGTGGTCAAGCTTTTGGTTGGACGAAATGATATTCCCCGATGCACTCGATCAAAACGGACTCGTATTCATTTTGGTTAGACTTTTCCAGTTTCTCAGCCCTGTTTCATTTCTATTGAGTGTTAAATTTTATAGTAACCCAAATTCCCACATCACCTGGAGAAGTGGGGTACTGTTGATTGTGCCGTTGCTGTTCTTGCCACTGCTATTGAGTAAAGCGTACCTGGATCCAGATTATTTTCAACTATTTTACATTGCTCTATTTCTCGGTCATGCGTTGTTTTACACCATATTAGCCTACTTTAAGATCATTAAACATCAACGGACCATTGAACTCATTCACTCCAACCTCGAGGATATCGATCTCCGATGGATTAAATACATCATATACTCGTTCATCGGATCGGCACTACTCTCGGGTGCCTATAACGTCTTTACTGGTGCAGAGTCGTTGAATGTCTACATTAATTTATTCTTTCTGGGTGTGGTTTACTTAGTCGCATTTTATTCCGTCCGGCAAAAAGAAATCTATCCCAAGGGAATTATTTTGACCGAAGTCGTTGCAGATCATGAACAGGCTGCGGACAGGTTACACGTCACTAAACCCAAACTAATTGATGATGCACAGTTGGCGATCCTAAAACAGCGGTTAATAACATTGATGGAAAAAGAAAAACCCTATTTAGATAGCGAATTGAACTTGGTTAAACTGGCCGATCAAATCCAAATATCCACGCATCAGCTTTCCTATCTAATCAACACAGGTTTCGGTGAAAATTTTTTCACCTTCATCAACAGATATCGCGTAAAAAAGGCATCAGAATTACTGCGTAATCCCGCATACGATCATTTCAATATTCTGGTCATTGGCCATGAATCTGGTTTCAATTCTAAAACGTCATTCAATACGACATTCAAAAAGATAACGAATTCCACACCCACCGAGTTCCGTCAAAGTCAAAAACGCTAATCGTTCTCTAGAACACCTCCTGGAAGCATCCCAATACAGGAATTGATCGTCAAGTCGTTCCTGTTTATAAACTCGAACACATAGTCGAATGATTGTCAGGTAATTAATCCATAAAAAAAATGTGTTCGATCTGATAATTCGGGGCGACGAGCAAGCCGACGCCTGCTAATTTTACTTTTAAACTTCGGTATGGAGCGCTGATTCCTCCGAGTATCTAAAACGAAAAATTAGGCTATGGAAACGACACTGATCAGGAAGACTATTTTTATTCAAACAGAATTATGTAATCTACAAGAAATCCTCACCAGCCACGGTCATATCAAAAATTGGGACAAGGGATTTGATCTATTTAGGGAAATCCATGTTGAAGATCAAGGCTATAAAATTATACACTGGGATATTGAACATGACCTCGATTATGTTTTTGATCTACTCATTTCCGATGGCTCGATCATTTTGGAATTAACCGCTAAAAAACGATCAGAAAGTCCTTGTTCGGTCAACTGCAATAGGACTACTTACGTGAAAACCATATTAGAACGTATTAAGGAATATGCTGAGCGATTACAAGGCGGATTAATTCCGATGCCGTGGGAAGCAACCTCCTTTTCTTGGTAAGCAAAAAATCTCGACGGGATCAACAATTCTCATTGCGATCTACTCGAGAGTCTATCTAAAAAACTGAATATGGCAGAATAGGTTGATGATAACTCTTCACGGTCAGGAACATGTCCCGATCCAGCCGAATACAATACCTGATCGGTTTCAAGATCAAGAAGGCCGATAAATTCGGCAAACGTGATTGGCGGAATTTGGTCATCCTGTCCACCATACCAGAGGAAATAAGCGGGAGCATCCGGCTGAAAATAATGGATGGCTTCGAACTCGGCTAATTTCCTACCGGGCGTAGTTCCAGGGTGTTCAGGGAACATAGCTTCCCCAATTTGCCTCATCGGTTCATCGGTATGCTGTTGAAACCCACCCTCCACGAGGTCTAGCTTGTCGACTGGGCCCGCGATATTAATAATTGCCGTGATGTTGATCCCGGGCGGCAATTGATAGCTGCAGTTTGGGTGACTAGCACCATATCCAATCACACTTGCGATTTGTCCCCCAGCGGAGAAGCCCGCTAGCACCAAATTTTCCAAAGATAATTCCTCGTTGGTGAACTTATTTTTCAGAAACAATAATGCTTTGGGAAGGTCAGATACCGCTATAGAAACGCCACGTCTAAGTCTGTAGTTCAAATTAACGACATTCAACCCTTTCTTTAAATAAGGCCTTATAAACTGCTCTTCTTTAACTTTATCACTAAAATAGAAACCACCACCGTGGAGGAAAATAATCGTATAATTTCGTGGCAATAATCGCGCTTCCTTGGAAAGGTAGAGGTCCATATTTTGCTCCCGATCATCTCCATAGTGAACATCTCTTAATATAACATAGGAGTCGATAATTTGGTCGTCAGATTTATCCACGATATGGGATAACCTAGTTTGTAATGTATTCCCAGTTGACTGCTTATCATCCATTTAAATTTTTCCTCCTGTATCCCCTATTCGTTCCTATCCGGAGCGTTCAGCGGAGCTCTTTGATCCGAATCTTCTTGATTTTAAAAACTGTGATACCAGCCTACCGTAAGCCAGAGAAGATTTTCGGTATTATCGCCGATAAGGTTTTCAGCGCGATAATCCAGCCCGACCTCTATTTGATCCTCTTCAGAATGGTTATAACCCAATGATGAAAGAAGCCTGATCTCCAGGTTTCCTTCACTATCCTGTAGTGATCCTAGGTATTCATTATTAAACTTCAGATAATATTCTCTGGGATCGACGCGCTGGCCATCCAATGGTTTTTCGACACTTACTCGGTAACGGAGCCTATACTGAACAGCCTCGGCTTTTTCAAACGTTTGATCCGTCCTAAAACGGTGCGCAAGTAAAAGTTCGCCCCATTCCTGGGCAGCACTATATTGTTGAATTGCGCGATGTAAAAAGGCGCCATTGGTATCATCGCGGCGAATAAGATAACCCGCACCGAAATTATCGAGCGCGCCACCAGTACCTGTAAGCACGAGTTCAATGTCGGTACGTTCATATTCACTCCTTTTACCCGTGTCTCCATAGGGGTTTTGGTACAAAATGAATCGATTTTCCAGCTTGGTATTGACCTTCATAAATCGTCCGATTTTAAAGTCGGTATTGATCTGTGGCATAATGCCAAAGCGATTTTGTGCACGACTGAATTGTCCACATAGGAGCAATAAAAGTATAGGGATACAAATTCTCATAGAAGCCCGAGCGATTTAATAAAGTAAGTGACTGAGATTACGGGGAACAATTTCTTTGGTTTCAATATGCTCACCAGTATGATCAAACAACGTTTCGTAGGGTTTAGTCTTCCTATCCTTCCTAGCAGAAAATTCAATTTCATAATTCGTTTCGTAGCGCTGTGATGTGTCGCCTTGGTTAATTAAGGTACGAAGCACATCGGGGTCGCCTAACCACTGAATTTGGACCTTTTTTATACGATAACGATCGTAATTATCAGAAAAATAATCCTCGATCTCTTCCTGAACATCTTCCGGTATTTCCTCGAAGCTTTGTGTAAGTTCGATATCCCGTAGCTCGCCACCGGTACTGAACTTGATGCTGTAACGCCCTTCATCCCTTTTGGTTTTTCCCTCTATCGAGATCCCTTCTAAACTCTCCTCTCTATACCACCTTACTTTTGGGGTATCTGAAAACAGACTCTCCAGGTATTGAATAGCGTTTGGGGGAACCGCGTCTTCCGTAATTCGAGATTCTTTTTCGAACTTTTGTTGGGCGAACAAAAGGGAACTGAAAAGAAGAATACTAAATAAGATGATAATCTTTTTCATGAATGGTGTAAACTACTTAATTTTATATATATATCAAGTTTCCAGATACATGGTCTCCAGTTTCTGGATGCCATGCTGATCCTCCAAAGGAACTTTTGCAAGATAGCGAAATGGGGAAAATTAGTCGAAAAATTTATGTCATTAATAAATTAAATCTTTAAGGATTAATGGCATTCCTGGAGAAAGAGCTACACGCAGCAGTGGTCTTCAATGGGACACGTCCATCAGAAAATAGAAAAGAAACGTAAAATCAACATTTCCTCTAGAAAAATGAGAAATATTGAATTAACCACCGCTCGGTTAGCCGCTTTACCGACGCCTTCTGTTCCACAATTGTTGTAATAGCCTACATAACAACTTGTAAGACCAATTGTAAATCCGAAAATGACTGCACGCGTCACCATCCCCATCAAATCAGTCATTGTCAGACTATCGATAACCTGCGTAATAAAAGCCAAAAAACTAATCTCTTGGTGTGTGGTGATACTCAGAAACCCACCGAGGAAACTGACAATCATAGCGTAAAAGCACAACATGGGCAACATGATACTGGTTGCTATCACCCTGGAGGAAAGTAGGAATTTGACGGGATTGGTTCCCGAGACGTTCATGGCATCTATTTGGTCCGTCACGCGCATCGCATTGATCTCGCCACCAATCTGCGACCCCACTCTACCACAGATAATCAGGGCGGTTACTAGCGGAGCGAGAGACCGTACAACGGCAATAGCCAGCAGATTGGGTAAAACCGACAGACTCCCGAACACATCCAATGATGATCGGGTCTGGGTGATAAACACAAAGCCCACGATAAATCCAGAAATACTGATCAGTCCCAAAGATTTCCAACCTAATTCAAAACATTGACGTATCCATTCATTGACTTCATAGGGTGGTTTAACCCCTTCTCGGATAATCCGGCCAACGAATCGAAAAATATGCGCTAGCGTAACAAAGAAACCCTCAGTAGCTTTTTTCATAATGATCCATGCGCTGTTATCTTTGTCTGTAAGGAATTACCCATCGTTATCGGTGATTTTGTCTCGCAAATACTGTTTCCGCTTTACGGCAGCTTTGGTTTATAAATGTGCCGATTTGCTGGGAACAGCAAGATGAGCAAAAATAGCGAAGTTATTCCTGCTTCAAGAATTTCTGCATTTTTTCCCGAAGGAATCCAGATTATTGAAATGAACAACACAAGACAGGACAGGGTTTGATAAAATTGCGGAACCGGTATACCCCATTGGTCAATTTTCGTTCGCACATGCTCATTTCTCTGATAAAAATAGGGCAATACCAAAAGGTACGATCCGATCACAACACTTAACAACTGCGAAAAAATAAGCTTGTTTACTTTTGTCGTGCCCACCACCATATTATGCAGATTGGTTTCTCCTTATGCATTGTTTTGACGAAAAAAATCGGAACTTTCGATCTGAAAGATACGTTGGCCCCAACTCATTTCCTCTCCTGCTACAAAGAACGAAAAGCAGGGAATCAAAAGCCATACGAGTTTGAATCTACCGGTGGAATACCTCCAGCTTTTTCGCAGATGAACAATGGAGAAAACCGTTGCAATTAAAAGGGGTACCACGGTCCAATTCTCCACGAAACCGTCCTCAACAACATACACCTCCTCGTACCAGACTACATCAATATGGGCAATGACAACACCGCAGATGAGTAGCGTTGCGGTAAAGATCAGCATCAACAGTTCGAGTATCGAAAGTTTAATTACTTTAAACATACTGTAAAGATATCGTAAACACTTTACTGACTTTCTGACTTACTGTAATGTTTTAGTCAAAAAAAGAGTTTACTCTCCAGCAAACCCTTCCCCGATTTTAGGTCGAGGATTTGAAGCAATCTCGGGAGTTCTTATATTGTAACTTTTTGACTATATTTGATTTAAACCTAACAACGACAATTTTTAAACTTATGAAAAGCACCACATGTGAAAAGTTCACCGTCTCATCCGCATGAAAAATCGTTAGTTCACCTGTTAAAACAAGGGGACTATGATGCGTTTTCAACATTATACCGACTTTATAGCTTGCGTTTGTTGGGGAGAATTATCCGTTTGGTAAAATCCGAAGCAGTTGCCGAGGAGATTTTGCAAGAGCTGTTTCTGAGGGTTTGGGAAAAACGCGAACGAATCGATCCAGAACTAAACTTCAAGTCCTTTCTATTCAGCATCGCGCAAAATATGGTCTACGATCATTTCAGAAAGATATCTCGAACCGAGCGGTTTCGAACCGAATTTATTCAAACCTATACAGAAGCCTATCAGCATGTCGAAGAAGACGTACTCTTTAAGCAGACCCAAGAACAACTGATGCAGACCATACAGCGGTTGCCGCCTCAATGCCAAAAGGTGTTTATTTTATTTAAATTAGAAGGCAGAAGTTACCAGGAAATTTGCCAAATGTTAAAAATCAGCAAATCAACCGTCAACAACCACCTGACTAAAGCCAATCGCCTACTCAAAGAGCAACTGCCTTATTATCAGAATCAAGCAGTGATGGCCTGTATCCTTCTTTTCAAAGATTTCTAATTCTTTTTGCAATTGACGTAGGTACTTTTTGTCTCCTAAGCGTACTACTTATTAAAGACCTAAAAGTTTCCATGTCTGAGAATAGAATGCATGCCATTTTTGACCGGTTTTTACGGGGCAAGGCAAGTCCTACGGATTTGCAAATCTTACTGGATTATTTTCAAGATTCGGATACTGAATGCTTAAAGGAACGAATACGCTCCGCGCTGGAAAAAGAAGAGTCCACGAGGGCTATTCGTACACGGCAATCGGTAGTCGATCGGGTGCATATTGCCTTGGTAAAAAAGCGTGTCTTTGAGCTTCAAGCCAAAATCAAAGACGGTTCACGATCAAACCAAGAGGTTGAAGAATTGCATCGACATGTCGAGCAGTACGGTCTAGATGATATCTCCAGAGACATTTATCCGGTCCATTCACCTCCCTCCACATCGGAAAGGTTCGAAATCCGCCCTCGCCGGTCACCTTTTTTGACCGCGCGCCGCCTTTTAATGACCGGCGTCGTCATGCTATTCGGGCTGATTGGGGCGCTCTGGTTTCTCCGCATCGACACGCCGCTAAGGACATCAGCGCCCTGGTCACATGAAGTGTCCCTGCCGAAGAATAATGAAGCCAGAATAGTATTCGGTGATGGAACGTCCATTTCCGTTCTCCAAGGGGATCCCGATCTGTTATCGGATCGGGGTATTGAAATTATAGAATTTCCCAACCAGGAAGTCGTATTTAAAATTAAAAGTAGTTTAGATAGGAAGTTATCCTACAACACATTCATCTCTCCTAAAGGAAATGCTTCGCATCTGATCTTACCAGACGGCAGCCATGTTTGGCTCAATTCAAACAGCCAATTAACTTATCCCAGCCTATTCTCTGATGCTAAAAGAACTGTTGAACTTAATGGTGAAGCTTATTTTGACGTCTACCATAACCCCAACAGTCCTTTTACTGTAGCTGCCGAGGGTACAGAAGTTACAGCGCTGGGAACTGCATTTAATGTCGCGACCAATCGCAGCCAAGACGATGTATTGACGACGCTGATTAGTGGGTCGGTATCGGTGGGTACCGATCGGCGACGGATTTTGATTCGCCCGGGTATGCAATCGGCCTCCAATAAACGCAATGGAGACATTCGGTCTTACGATATCGAAACCTGGAACGAAATCGCGTGGAAGGCTGGCTTTTTTAAATTCGACAATGACGACATTCATACCGTTCTGGATAAACTCAGCGCCTGGTACGAAATAAGGAATATCGAGATCCGAGGAGAAACAACCGATCGTTTCAGTGGCACACTCAAGAGAACGCGCAAACTATCGGAATTACTAGAAAGTCTTGAAGAAATTTCGAGTTATAAGTTTACAATTAAAGACGGGAGGATCATCGTTATGAAATAAAACAATCGCCTAAAAGGACAGAATCCGTAGACCGATTGAACCTATTGCTATTCTAATCGATTCTCTACACTTTCATTTATATTAAACTTAAATTTTAATGCCTTCTAGCCAATGAAGACAATCCTTATAAACCATCGCAACCCAAAGCGACAAACCTTGTTTAAGTGTCTATTCACCATGAGGTTTATCGTCGTATTCGTATTCTCGATGTTCGTTCAGGCGCACGCTTCCACTTATGGACAAACCGTTTCCTTGAATTTTAAGAATGCGAGCCTAGAAAACGTGTTGAATGAAATTCAACGTCAGACGCAATTGGAATTGCTCTACAACACGACAGTCATCAACAAAACAGATACAAAAATAACCATCGAGGCGACAAACCTCCCGTTTAAAAACGCTCTGGAACAGGTTTTGAAAGACAGTCCGCTGAGCTTTGAGATCGTTGAGCATACCGTATTGATCAAAGAAGCCGCCACAAACGCTTCTCGAGGGGGCCATCGGGCAAATCCGAACCGCGCAAGAAACAGCCAGCAAACGATTACCGGCAAGGTTACCGACGAAGAAGGTAACCCTGTGGCTGGCGTATCGGTTTTCGCAAAAGGCACCAATATCGGCACATCGACCGACAGCCAGGGCGATTATTCGATCAATGTGCCACCGGAGGTGGACGTGCTGGAATTCACGATAGTTGGCTTCGACAGCCAAGACGTGCCGGTACAATCAAAGAACGAAATCAACGTGACACTGCTATCGCAGGTGGATGACTTGGATGAAGTCGTTGTCGTCGGTTATACCAGACAGAAGGTACGCCATCTCTCCAGCTCAGTAAGCAATATTTCGGCAGAAAAACTGCAGGACGTTACGGCCAATGATCTACCCAGTATGCTCCAAGGTAAAGCGCCTGGCGTCGTTGTTTCTACCGCCTCGGGAGATCCCTCGAGCGAACCGAGTGTATTGATTCGAGGTGCTGGAACAATATCCGCCAGTACTGCTCCTTTGATTGTGGTCGACGGGAATATCGGCGGAACATACAATCCTTCGGATGTTGAATCCGTATCTATTCTGAAAGATGTTGCTGCAACCGGTCTCTACGGGTCTCGAGCCGCTAATGGGGTGATTATCGTCAACACCAGAAAGGGAGTGCCGGGCGAAACGGTGGTCAATTTCAATAATTCATTTGGTTTCGGTAATCCAACAACCGGAAACTTTCGATTGATGAATTCCCAGGAGCTGTACGATTATCAGAACACGTTCTACGATCGAGATGCCAAACTATTGGAAAACAACACAAACTGGTGGGATCTGGCCTTCGGCACCAGCTTTGTCAATAATCATAATCTTTCCGTTTCTGGTGGATCGGATAAGGTACAATTTTACACGTCCGGAGTTTTCTATCGTGAAGAAGGGACCTTGAAGGGCACCGGTCATACCGGCTACAACTTTAGAAATAACCTAACGGCACAAATCAGCGACCGGCTAAAAGCAACCGTGCTCATCAATGGCTTGGTGAAAAAGAACGATTTAGAGCACAGCAACACGATGTACGACGCCTACACGAACTTACCTTTTGATCCCGCCTACGACGAACAAGGAAATCCCGTGGATGGTCGGTTTCATCCCGGTTGGACAGGGCGTGAAAAGGAGAACTTCCTGCACTCCTTGCAATACAATTATAACAGAAGTGATGATTGGGCGCTCAGCGGGGATTTGAATTTTGATTATACTCTTAGCGAAAAAATCACGCTATCGAGTTATAACCGGACGGAATTTACGAATGGTAGTTTTGCGCGATACTTCGACCGACGGACCAAACAGGGAGGTGCAAACGTGGGTGAACTTTATAACGGAACAGATCATGCTAAACGTTTTCTCACCTCGAATCGGATACGCTATGAGGAAAACTTTGGGTTGAACAACCTGGTGCTTTTGGGAGCGGCTGAAGTCGAGACTACGATCTCAGAATGGGCCGAATCCTCAGGTAAAGGTCTCCCTGCAGGAAAAGATGTGATGTCGGTGGCCACCGAAGTCTTGCAAAACCCGCGTGGTGCAAGAGATCAGGTCGGATTCAGGAAATATTTAGCGCAGGCGGATTACAATTACAACAACCGGTATTTTCTAATCGGATCATTCGTCAATGAATTCTCCTCGAAATTTGGAAGAAACAATTCCACAGCAAACTTTTACCAACTCGGTGCGTCGTGGATCTTGACGAACGAGGACTTTTTAAGTAACAACTCAATGGTGTCATTTGGAAAGATAAGAGGGAGCTACGGGACAGTGGGTAATGCGGATGGTATATCGAACTATGCCGCGATGGGCTTATACAGCATCACACAAGACGCGAGCTATTCGGGTCTTCCTGGTGCTGCGCCTTATCAAATGGGGAATCCAAATCTGAGCTGGGAAAAAATAAAATCAGCTAATATAGGACTGGACGTTACGCTATGGAATAGACTATCGGTCAGTTTAGACCTCTACGAGAAAAAAGCGAGCGAATTACTCTATAGGAAACCTTTAGCAGCGACCACCGGATACAGCTATGTATGGGTCAACGCGGGTTCGGTTCGAAACAGAGGACTAGAATTCAATATCGTATCTCAGAACTTTACCAAAGAGGACTTTAGCTGGGAAACGAGTTTCAATATGGCATTCAATCGCAATAAAGTACTGGAACTCAGTGACGGTGCTGATGTTTTCAACCCTGGCGCGAGACAACCGATCGCTGTAGGTTATGATATGGATGCATTCAACTTCCCGATCTGGGCAGGCGTCGATCCCAGTAATGGTGATCCACTTTGGGAAAAAATAACCATAGACGAGAATGGCAATCAAATCAAAGAAACGACCAATGTGTATAGCGAAGCCGCTTCCAGTAATTCCAGACAGTTCACCGGTACATCCGCTGCCCCGAAATTTACCGGCGGACTCAGTAATACCTTTAGGTATAAAGATTTCAGTTTGTCGGCATTCTTCAACTTCGTTTATGGTGGCTATGTGTATAATGACACGCGCTCCTATTTCGATAATGACGGCCTTTATGAAGCTTTCAATTCCATGGTTCTACCGGATAACTGGACGCGGTGGGAAAAAGAAGGTGACAACGCCACACATCCAAGGCCTATCGTAGGGGGCAATAAAGAATCAAATCAATCCTCATCTCGCTACCTAGAGGACGGCAGCTACATTCGGCTCCGAAACCTTCGTCTGGGCTATAATCTGCCGCAGGAAATTGCTTCACGACTGAAACTCTCAAAGGTGCATTTATTCCTAAGCGCCGATAACTTATGGACCGCGACTAAATTTTCCGGTCCTGACCCCGAAGCATCACTCAGCCAGGTGGATTTGAGTTCCGGTTTTTCGAGCTTCAAATATCCAGTCAGTAGAAAATTCCTATTTGGGCTCAACTTAACCTTCTAAATCACGTCAATATGAAAAACTCAATTTTATACTATTCACTGGGACTCCTAATCTCAGTCCTATTTTTGTTTTCGTGTCAGAAGTATTATGAACCGACCGAATACATCGATGAAGAAACGGCTTTACAAAATGAGGCCGATGTGGCCACGGCTACCGTCGGCACCTATGCCCTACTCAAAAGTGAAGCATACGTTCGAAGCGGGCATTTTTTAATGGAATATCCTGGAGATGCCGTCACGCAAGGACAATCCTCAGGAGACGATTTGACGCGGGCCTATCGATACAACCATATCAACACCTCCGGGCATTGCGGCAATTTCTGGTCGCAATCCTATAAAATCATCGCTGCGGCAAACAAGGTGATCGAGTATGTACCAGATGATGCCTCAGAGGGCCTGTTGCAACTAAAAGGCGAGAATCTATTTTTGCGGGCGCTGTCCCATTTCAATTTGATTAGAATCTTCGGTCGCCCTTATCCTCAAGATAACGGAGAAAACCCCGGTATACCGATTTTAAACGAGGGCTTAACGGTCGAAGAAACCGGTTCACTAAGCCGGAATTCGGTCAAGGAAGTTTATGATTTCATCCTCAGTGATCTGCTTAAAGCAGCCGATCTTATGTCAGAAGAAAAGGCAAATGCATTTGCGTCCAAAGAGGTGGCTTATGCCTTACTTTCACGAGCCTATTTGTATATGGAAGATAATGAAAATGCCCTAAAATATGCCGAACTTGTGCTGAACGCTAATCGCTACTCGTTACTGGAAGGCAACGAGTACACCAGTTACTTTCAGAGCGCACCAGACAATAACAGAGAAACGATATTTTGTGTCCGTCACACCAAAGTAGAGGATCGAGCCATGAGCTCGATCGGCTCGATGTATTTCAGTGGTGATGTTTCCGGCAACCCGCTTGGGCAAGGAGTGAGTGGGTGGGCAGAGATCTACGCGTCGAAAAAGTACTATGACTTTGTTCAATCACATCCTGATGATTTGCGAAATACCTTCATCACTCCTTTTTTGGTTGGCGATGAACTACAATACAACCAAAAATTGACCCCCGTTACCCCAATGTATTACGTAAACAAGTACTCGCTGCAAGAGGGACAGATTAACTTAAGTTCCCCGGTCTATATGCGATTAGCAGAAATCTATTTGATTCGAGCAGAAGCGGAAGCGAAATTGGGAAATACAGCTGCGGCCCTAGCCGATGTGAACAGAATACGGTCACGGGCAGGTCTTACAGGCAATGAATTACATACCAAATCGAGCCTGCAGCAGGATGGGAAATCCGTCTTGGACGCTATATTGGACGAACGATTCCTGGAATTGGCATTCGAAGGACATCGCGCCTACGATCTATTCCGCAACAATCGTCCCTTAGAACGCGATTATCCTGGTACCCATTCGCTTAATAATACACCGACAACAGACCTGACCCAAAAAATACTGCCGACCGCTAATCGAGTCGTTTTCTATATTCCGCAAGCGGAAATCAACAGAAACAGTAATCTAGTGCAGAATCCATAAACCAAAATATCAATCCATAAATCAAAATATGATGAATTTTTCAAGAAGAAAATTTTTAAAAGCAGCCGGTATAACCTCCGTTTCAGGTATGCTATTAGGCAACACCAGTTTTGCTGCCGATAGACTGTGGTCGTCCAACTCAGACACCTTAAAAGTGGGCCTCATTGGTTGTGGTGGTCGTGGTACAGCGACGGCCATGGAGGCCCTGAATGCTGACCCGAATGTCATCCTGTACGCCATGGCTGATGCTTTTGCAGATCACTTAGAGAATTCCTACCAGACACTCACTGCGGAATATGGGGATAAAGTACAAGTCGTCGAGGGAAATCGCTTTGTCGGCCTAGATGCCTATAAGCAGCTCCTTGAACTGGACGTCGATGTTGTCCTTTTGGCGGCCCCTCCGGCCTTCCGCCCTGCTCATCTTGAGGCCACCGTAAACGCTGGAAAGCATATTTTCTGCGAGAAGCCCTTTGCTGTTGACGCACCGGGCTTGCGAAAAGTGATCGACACCAGTAAAAAAGCAAAAGCTAAAAATTTGGCCCTGGTTGCCGGGTTTTGTTGGCGGTATCATTTACCGAAACGAGAAGCTTTCGGACGCGTATTGGATGGGCAGATCGGACAAATCCTTGCCGCTGAATGCAGCTACAATACCGGAGAGTTGTGGTTTAAAGAGCGGAAGCCCGAATGGACTGATTTTGAATATCAACTGAGAAACTGGCTATACTACAATTGGTTGTCTGGAGACCACATCATCGAACAAGCGATCCATAGCATCGATATGTTGCAATGGGGTATGGGCGATGAACTACCGCTCCAGGTGACCGGATCCGGGGGACGTCAAAAACGAACAGATAAAAAATTCGGAAATGTGTATGATCATTTCGCACTAGTTTACGAATACCCCTCAGGTGCAAAGGCTTACTTTTCATCTAGACAACAGAATGATACGGCTCCCGCTTACGCCGTCGAATTAGTAGGAGATCAAGGGAAATGCCTAATTGATTGCCGTACCGGTGAACATATTATTAGCGGGAAAAATGCCTGGGAATATGCGGATGAAACCAAATTTACGGATGAAAATGCATACAAAGAATCCAATTCAAGAAGCATGTATCAGCAAGAACATGATGAATTGTTTGCATCCATTCGAGACAACAAGCCCAAAAATGATGGGGATTGGATGGTGAAATCAAATTTAGTCGCCTTAGCCGGACGAATGGCCGCCTATACCGGTCAAACCATTTCATTAGACGAGGCGCTTGCATCGGAGAAAACCTTCTTTCCGGATCCGGTCACATGGGAAACCCAGCACGAAATCCCAATCGCTATTCCTGGAATAACGACAAACACCTAACGGATATGGATAGAAAGAGTTTTATCAAATCGGCCGGACTGCTTGCCGGCGCTACCCTAACGGGATCGACCATGCAGGCCGCAACACAGTTGTTCAGTTCCAGTTTAGGAAACCCAGAAAAACTGAAAAAAGGTCTAGGATACGGCATGATCAAAGAAGATCTTTCCCTCATGGACAAGTTTAAACTGGTGAAAGACCTGGGTTTCGACGGCATCGAATTCAATACGCCGCTCGATCTCGATATCCAGGAGATCTCCAAGGCTTGCTCCACGACTGGCCTGTCGGTTCCCAGTGTGGTAAACAAAGATCACTGGACGAAACCATTGTCTGATCCGGATCCATCTGTAAGAGCATTTACAATCGACTCGGTAGGGAAATCCTTACAAGAGGTCAAAGACCTGGGAGGTGATACCGTCCTGGTTGTGCCCGGAGTGGTCGATGAAAAGGTGTCATACGGTCAAGCGTATGCGAACGCGTTGGATTCCGTCCGAAAACTGATCCCACAGGTCGAGAAAACAGGTATGAAAATCGGGTTAGAAAACGTTTGGAACAATTTTATTTTAAGCCCGGTAGAAGCCAAAATGTTTGTCGATGAAATTGACCATCCACTGATAGGCTGGTATTTCGATATTGGAAATATATTGCGGTACGGATGGCCAGAACATTGGATCGAAACGTTAAACAAACGAATCGTTAAACTGCATGCCAAGGAATTCTCTCGTACCAAAATGAATGATGAAGGGCTTTGGAAAGGGTTCGAAGTCGACCTTCTGGAAGGAGATATCGATTGGCCAAAGGTGATGCAAGAATTGCGTGATATTCAATACGACGGGGGCTGGCTGACGGTCGAGTTATCTGGTGGTGACCGCACGGAGTTGAAAAAGATTTCAGAGCAGATGGACCGAATTTTGGCCCTCTGACCTCCTCACTGATCGACAATGCGAGCCTCCGATCATTTCTAAAAATATCGGGGGCTTTTTTTCTCAATAGCAGGATAGTCATTCATCATCAGTCACTGAAAGTCGCCAGAGGTTCAAGGGCTACTAAGACCGCCGAGATACAACTCTTTTTGAAGAAACGCGTGCATAACAGTCAGCCCATAACCCGCTTTAAGACAATCCATGCCAACAAATTAATCCAAAATCAGGGCTATATGATTGGGTGACCAGGTCTCCAGGATGATAAATATCCGGAATACCTTATGCAGCTGACGCAGTAGTTCCAACTAGCTTGCCAGTGCCATATAACCCTCAAATTCAGAAAGATAAAACTTATTAATCAATTACTCCCTGTTCGAATTTGAACAACGAGTGTTCGACATCGGACAGCGTTGACCCGTCGGTAAATTAATTAAATTCAACCTGCCAAAGGCCGTTCAGAAATGCGCTAATTGGACGCTACCACCCACGCGCTACTTCAGCAACCTGGTCAATTGCTTAAAAACCATTTTGGCTTCAGGCATATTCAAAAAAATCCAGGCATGATACATCGCATGGTATTCATAATAATTGACCTGCGCATCTTCAACCTGGGCCTTTTCCATTAATTTACGGGCATCGGGCACAAAAATCTCATCGGTGCCCATGAACATGTGAATCGGCGCCAATCCGCGAAGGGAACCGTAAATCGGACTAATCATCCAATGATCAAGGGGAATGTCTCCAGCGTACGCAGCAGCGGCTAGTTTACACCCGTCAACACTTAAATAGGGATCCGAACGATCCCGAACAAATATATCCGGGTTTACAAGCTGACCATCCAGAAATGGTGAAAGCACGACCAGTCGTGACGGTTGTGGTAGGTCTTCGCTCCGAGCATATTGAGCAAGAGAGAGTGCCATTCCCCCGCCAGCAGAAAAACCCATAATGACACTATTTTCGGACCCGACACGATCTACCAACTCCTTATACAATGGAAAAAGCATCTCATAAACATCTCCATAGTTATGGACCGGGGCCAGTGGATAATCAGGAACAATCACAGCATAGTTGGTCTGCTCAATAAGACGATGGAGAAAGCGCCAGTCGTATGTACTGATATTGTGAACAAACGCGCCCCCATGCAAGTACAAAATGAAACGGGAAGGAGATGAATTCTTCTTGGTCAGCGTCCAGACCGTTCGGCCGTTTGAGGAGATCTTTTCGGCAATATCACATCCTTTTTTTACCGATCCTGGGATCGGAGCAGGTTGGTGCACCTGCTGGAAATCCCTCTTTTCAAATTCCCTTTCAATTTGTGACTTTATTCCTTTGAGCCAAATAATCAAGCGATAGAGTTTACTTTTAAAACTCGGGGACTCGTTGTGATAATACGTATTTTGAATACCCGAGGAATTATTACCAAGTTGGGTATGTGCGAATGCCAATTTGTACACCAGCATCAGGAGCAATAATGTACAGGTTTGTGCCGTCATGATCATATACTTTGATTTTTAGTAATAAATCAAAAGTACCGACGAAAGGAAGGTTTTTTTTTAGCAAATGCTAAATTACGAACATCAAATCTGAGCGCGCATTCGGCTCAAGGTGACCGGTGACATGCCTAAAAATGAAGCAATAGAATTTAAAGAGGCCCGTTGGAGAATAAAAGGCTCCCGTGTCAGTAGTTTTTGATAACGTGCTAACGCACTATCAAATTGTAACGAGAGCGCTCTATCTTCTAACAAAAGATAATGTTTTTCCATCCACCTCGCGTATAGATCCAGAAAGTGAGGGTGACCTTTCGCTAAATTCAAAAACGCTTTATAGTTAATTTTTAAAAGCGTAGCATCTTCCAGCAATTCAATGTTTTCCGTGCTGCCTCCCCCGGTAAATAGTGCGTGTGTTGAGGTAATAATATCGTTTTCTCGGGCAAACAAAATCGTCGTGTCTCTATCGTCAATCATGGAGAATATACGGGCAAAGCCTTTTTCAATAATATAGAAGTGATCACAACGCTGGCCTTGTCTAAGTAACATGGAGTTTTTAGCGTATTCTCTGGTTGTCGTCAATCGTTCCAAATGATCGATCGAATCGCTGGGTATAGACACCTCTTCCAATAGGTACGTTAGTGCGTTGAACAAACTGATTAAATTAAATAGTTGATAGCACTCTCAGTGTGCACCAAAATCAAAGTTCCAAATTCATTTTATAATAAAGTTAAACAAATATATCCTAACGCCAATCTACATACACCGCACTCTGTAACAATCGGTTAAATAAAAAAAGACTATCTTTAGTCGAATTTTTATTTAGTAGCCTTGAACCGTAAAACAAATATTGGATTTATTGTCGTTATCTGTATACTTTTGGCCGTTGCACTCGGATTAAAGTCACATATAACGGTAATTTTATCGTTGGCAATTTCGTTAATCCTTTTTTATAGAAGGCTATTAAAACACTAAAAACAATCTATCTTACCTTGACAACTGGTCTGTATAAGGGACTATCCATCAACGGAAGACCAATTGGCTTTTAGGAGCCGTCATATACACTAAAAATGGGCTGTCCATGCCATTCCCCCAGATGGTCCTCCAATTTTTGGGGAATTGAATAAATTAACAGCCCTTTTTATAGCCGCATACGATTTTCTAATCGGTGAGGGTGCTAATGTCTACAACCGGTTTGGGTAGGTTCAGTGCCTTTATTGCCTGCAAACATTCATCGACCATTTCTTGGGTCATTTCATAGCTATACGCTCCGTAGTCCTCGTATTCCAATTTTCCCACATGAAAAAACCCGTATTGATCAAAAAAATCAGTCAAGTCCGTTTTTGATACAGCACAAGCAGTTTTTACAAAATTTAGCTGATGAACAGCGGGGTTTTGTTCACCGTTGTTGTCTCTCCAGCCCCCTCCCGCGTGATTAAGCGCACGCCGGACATCGGCATTCTGCTTTCGGAACTCTTCAAACAAATCGGGATAAAAATCAGGATTGTTTCCCATGTCCTCAAAATACAGTTGTAGTTGCCAAAATGGAACCAATCGGTTGAAGACATCGGGTTCTTCGAGGTACGAAATTTCCGCATCTATGATATTAGTCCGAGCACTATTAAAGTTACCTTGTTCTTTAATTCGGGACGAATTGCCAAAGGAACGCATGACATATAAGGAAAAGAGGTTGTTACTCACCTCGCCTAATCCACCCCAATTGAACATCGGTCTGGTTTGGTGTACATGCCCCACTTCATGACTAAATCCCCAGCACGGGTCTCCCTGGATTACGGATTCTGGGGCCACCACCATTGCCATTGCGTATCCAACTTTATCGCCCATATAAGCGACGCCGTCGCGGTCACGGAACATATAGTAATTGTAGTTGACTCGAGAGAGGATTTTGTTATCGGGCACCTTGCCGTACTTAACCAATCCCATCAATTGATGCTGACGCGATACAAGGGAGTCGTAGTTACTGATTAACTCAACACCTCGTCCCCCTGCATATTTCTTCATGGCTTCCACGGGATATGCTGTTTGAATATGTTTTCCTTTGGCATCTAGAATAGGGAATACCGCGTTCTCAAGCAATTGATTCCAATCAGCGTCCGAATGCTTTTCAATGTCAAAATAGCCATTCTCTTGGCCTGAAAGAAAATGCACTTGTATGGGATCTTCTCTTCGGGGTAGATCAGAGAAGTAACTGATGTAGGCAAGGCTACCAAAATCTTTGAGCTCGATGATATTCACGCCATTGGTCAATCGAAACTCCTGCTTTTCAATCCCCCAACCCTTTGGATCCTTTGTGGGATTCTCCGGATCTGGCGCTTTCCGCTGCCAATTCGGCACCAACAAACTCACGTCTCTCCCGTCCTTTATTCCCTCCACTATAACGATATGCGTTCCCTGCGGTAGGTAAACACCGGTCATATTTTCATATTTGCTGTAGCCATCGCCGATACTCAGCCGGGCACCTAAAGTCGTTGGCGACATGATTGCTGAATACCTGGCGAGTTTATACTCATTCCGGTAGTTGCCTTCCAAAAGCGAAATAGCCAATTGCTTGATATCCGCATTATCAATTTTATTGATGTCTTTGCGTTTCACTCCTGATTTAAGCCTTGTGGCCAACCCATCTTCAAACAAAGAAAGATCGTCGTAGGTGTCTTTAATCTCTTGGGCTGTTTGTCCATACGACCATAAACTCATTAAACATACAGTAACAAATGTGAGCAACGTCTTTTTCATATATAGGTTTTCTTGTTCACACCTAAGATAGAGTTTCGAGAACAAAAAAATTGAGTATCGGAACAAACGACAGTATTTTCTTAATCCAAACTTCAACGCAATCGATTGAATCTTTGTAACAATTTTAGGTAAGTCAGCCACTGCAAAGCATCAAGCGCGCTCAATCGGCGGTGGGGAGAACATAGTAGGCGGTGTCTGGTTCATTTTGCCACGGTGCCTGATGAAACTGCCAGGCGTTGTCCTGGTCATCTCTATCCCCGTCAATTTCGCCCCATTGGTACCTGAAAACATAGGGTTGATCATGATACACTATTCTTCCGAAAATAGTGGGATAAGAAAGGCCCGACACGCCAGTGGTCAGTTGGACCGCTCTTTGTACTTTCATGTTCGTTCCAGCAGGGATTTCCCTAATTTTCTGTAGTTCGGAATCCTCCGAATGTAGTTGTTGGTCAACTTCGTCCCAAGATGGATGTAAACTATCGATCATCCGCAAAGAATAAGATCCATAAGGATTCAACCGGGCATTTTTACGGTATAACACAACAGCGTTTTGAAGCGTTACTGTTCTGCCAATCCATTGTTCAAAGGGTGCAGTTTGATTCAAGTTAGTCGATTTCGTCCGGAGCATTAGGTAGAGGATTAGCACCAACAAGGCCACCCCTATCATAAATAAGAGGACAAAAATCTTGATCACTTTTTTTACTGTCATTCGTTCACTCATTTATCTAATCGATCAGTAAATCGCCATCAACTGCAAGCAGATGACAACTAACCGGTTTCGTCTGGCATCGTCCTATCGGAAGATTTTTACTGATTTTTTGTATAGCGATCGACGACCCGACGTATTTCCTCAGTAGCGCTACCGACTTCCCAAAGGGCGATTCTTATTATCCTGTTCATCGACTTTTGGAAAGTGCCTCGAAGATTTAAATCTGTCCAAAACACCCTATAGTCAGCCGCTAGGGCACCTAATTCTTTCAGGTCAAGGAAATACACGGCCATTTGTTTTTCACGGGTCTCGCGATAACAAAACCTTACTTTCTCCACCGTAACTTTTCGTAATCCCAAAGCTCGTCGAAATCCGTCTCATTCACAAGTTCGATCGCGTACAAACTATCCCTAGCGAAAATAGGTTTATCTACAATCCGTTTACGCGGGCCGTCTAAAAAATTAGTTTAAATCCGTCCCCCGGAAGGATGTTTTAGGCTACCCGGAGCGGTCGGCAAAAAAGATCCTAAATTTTTCAGACAATCTTCTTATTTTAGTAGAACTAAAAGCCAATTATATTCCAGCCATCATGAACAGCAACATCTTCAAGTACCTGATTTTCGCCCTGTGTGCCCTCATTTCGCCCACGCGGGCTCAAGAATTAAACCTCTCTTTCGAAAATCAAGCGCTTGATCCTTGGTTTTTCATTGGTAAAGCTGAAGAATTTGACATCGCTATCGACAAATCCGTACATTACCAAGGGGAGCAGTCCGTACGTATCGAGCGGTCTGAACCCACGGATACTTTCGGCGGTATTATGCAGTTTATTCCGGGTAATCTTAAGGGGGACAGTATCGAGGTCTCCGTTAGGGCCAAATTGGACGATCTCAGCACGGAATCCAAACTTGGATTCATGTTACGCATCGATCCCGGAATTTACTTTGAGAATTATGACCAGTATAACGTAACTGGCACCTCGGATTGGAAAAAATACAGTATCAAAACCAAATTGAATCCTGAAAAAACCTCGGCGATCTCGGTTGCTGTCTTCTTATCCGGCACAGGAACTATTTGGGCCGATCAAATCGAAATTAAGGTTGACGGAAAACCGATAAGTTCCGAGATGTATGCGGCGGCCTTCGCGGTCGATTATTCCACGATGACCTCTTCAGAAATATCCGAATTCACCCCGACGCCGGAAATCAACGCTAGGCTTACCGACCTGGCTAAAATATGGGGGTTGATCAAATATAGACATCCTGAATTGGCCAAGGGCAAATTAGAATGGGATAGGCAGCTGTTCTCCTCGATAGACTACATCATCAAAGCGAACGGTCAGTTAGATCTGGAAGACCATTACATGGAATTACTCGATGGACTGGGTGAAGTCCCCCAGATTAATGCGGTCGATCTGTTAGAAGCCGAGCAGCCTGCCGACTATAGCTGGATCGAGGAGTTGCCTTTCAGTACAACATTAAAGAGCCGGCTAAACCAGTTGCGCTACGCATCATTTACTGCCCATCATTACTACGCGTTCTCGCCGAATATAGGTAACGTCAAAATTGAAAATGAATATCCCTATCCGCACTTAACGAACCCGGATGTTGGCTTTAGACTATTATCGTTGTTTAGATATTGGAATATTGTGCAGTACTTCTCGCCTTATCGTTATTTGGCGGATACGCCCTGGAATGACGTGCTCGCAGACTATATTCCCAAATTTATTGCATCCAAAGATCAGCTTGGTTATGAAGAAACGGTCTCAGCCTTATTGGGTGAAATTAAAGATGCGCATACCAAGTTGTGGAGTGGATCTAAAGCATTGCCCGCAAAGATGGGAAATAGAGTGTTGCCGATCGCTCTCAAATTTGCAGAAGGTCAAGCGGTTGTGCATAAACTGTCCCTGCAGAATGAGGAGATTGGTGGGATCAAAGTGGGCGACGTTATTCTCAAAAAGAATGGAAAAACGATTTCGGAAATCCAAGATTCCGTATTCCACCTCATATCCAGTCCAAACCCGGCAGTGATCGAGCGAGAAATGGCTCAAGTGATTGCGCGTTCAAAAAATCAACTGGATCTTTTAGAACTAGACCGCGGTGGAAAAACAATCCATAGCGAGATCGCGACTATTTCCGCTAGCGAATTTAAGATCGAAAATGACACCGCGGCAATTAAATGGCTTGACGGTGGGATCGCTTATCTTAACCAAGGGAACCTAACAGAGGCTATTCTTGCTGAAAATGAAGAAATGCTTCGAGAATCCAAAGCACTATTGATCGATTGTCGACATTACCCGAAAGATTTTCTCGTATTCGTATTGCCTCCCTACCTGTTGCCGAAAGCAACTCCATTTGTTAAGTTTACGAAGACCTCGTATGCGCGCTTGGGAGATTTTGCATTCACGCCGGCGCTCAGCGTGGGGGATGAGAATATAGACTACTATAAAGGGAAAGTCGCTATACTGATAAACGAGAACACCCAAAGCTCAGCGGAATACCATGTTATGGCCTATCGAAACGCACCCCAAGCCAAAGTTTTTGGTTCGCAAACCGCGGGCGCCGATGGAAACATCAGCGGATTCCATTTACCCGGCGGTCTATATTCAGCCATTTCGGGCATCGGTGTTTATTACCCCGATGGCACAGAGACACAACGGATCGGGATTATCCCGGATGTAACGGTTAAACCAACGATAGCGGGGCTCCGAGCCGGAAGAGATGAGGTCCTTGAAAACGCAATCAATTATCTAAAAAAATAAAGCAGGTTATTGGCGAGCGAACAGCATCCTCTGCGGTCTCCTTCCACGAGCGGGTCATCAGGGAACCCTATACCCGAACATCCGTCTACTTCTCGGCTGCATTTTGCACCCGACCGAGGATCTTGACAACAGCGTTCACACTACGCCACTCAAGTTGTTTTCACGCGGGCTTTTTTTTTCACACCTCTGGATCCTGTCTGAAATTTCTTAACTTCCGGCCCGATAGAAATGAAATGAGCGCATCCAAGGAAAACACACTAGAAAATACTTTGATTTCCAGTCTATCTGTGTATGAACTATTACGTTACACAGATCATGCTAATTTCATGGAAGACAGTGATGCTAAAAACATAGTTCCTATTTCCCTTACCATCAATTCGGGTGTTTTCACTAAAGGTCTAGCCTTCGATGATTATCCAAATGTAGCGGTGAGTCAGGTTGGATCATCCTTAATTACGGTCTGTTCCTGTGGTGTGCAGTCCGCTAAATTATGCGTCCACCAGGCCGAGGTGATCCATAGTATTTTGACTCGGCATTCCTTTCGGCTTTTCTACGACCAAGGTGAACGATTAAACTATTTACAGCAAGTTGCCGAACCCTATGGATTAGCAAGTGAGCCCGATCTCGATCGTTATTTTGAGATGCGTTTTGTTGAGGGTCGGTCGGTCGCCACCAAACGTTTAAAAACATTACTGGAAATAGACCATCGTCTGGAAAAAGAATTGCTTTCTAATAGACCGTCTGTGGTAAAAAAATTGGCCAAACTATACCCTGAAAAGAAACGGATTCTGATCCTGGGGCGCCACCGCTATTATAAACAAATACATTTTTCGTTGGTGGAGGCGGATGAAACGAAAGCAGGTAAGATTAAACATCCAATCGAAAACATAGACCCACAGAAACTCATCTGGCAAAGCAAAGAGACGGATATCATCAAGTTTTATTCAGCGATCGTCAATCTGCAGCAAAAGTATACGGAAGATGAACTGGAAACGGATTCAGAAATACTGCAGTATATTGTGGCCAATCCACTTGAACTGGATTTTTATTATCACGACAGAGAAATCTCAGAAAAAATATCGCCCAAGTCGCTTATACCCGCGGGTCTACGCAGATTAGAAGCCGACATCCATTTAACGGTCAATAAAAAAGACCCATTCTATGAGGTAAGCGGCGAATTGAGATTTTTAGGTCTTAGCGTTCCGTTTGCCAATCTGGTCATCAAAAATGAATATTTCCTGTTCCATCAGCAAACATTCTATTTCATTGAGCGGCCAGAACTGTTAAGAATAATCAGGTTTTTCAAGGCGTATGACGAATTTTTATTGATTCACGCCTCAAAATACCAGGAATTCCAGCAAAACATTCTCGACCCATTGGGCGACGTGATCTATATCGAGTATGGACATATTCATAAAGCCAATCCAGCGCAATTAGGTGAGCGGGATTGGAGCCGAGAAGCTCTGGTTTATCTTCAACAGGAAGGCCAATATATCGCAGTAACACCGGTGATGAAATATGGAAATACAGAAGTCCCGGTCTATTCAAAAAAGCAAATATTTGACACCGATCAAAACGGAAATACCTTCCAGATCGATCGCGATGAAGATGCTGAACTCGGGCTCACCACGATGGTCATGGCTCAACATCCCGAATTTAAAGAGCAGTTGCATCAGCAGGAATATTTCTATCTCCACCAGGACAAGTTTTTAGATCAAGAGTGGTTTTTAAACGCATTTGACTCGTGGCGAAAATCCGATATTACTATCTTAGGCTTCAACGAACTCAAGAGCAATCGGATCACCCCCTATCGCGCTAAAATTAATATCGAAGTCAATAGCGGTATGGATTGGTTCAATGCTAATATTCAAATCCGCTTCGGTAGCCAGACCGTTCCGCTCAAACAACTTCGACGTGCCATTCGGAATCGAAGTAAGTATATTGAGCTGGACGATGGCACGCATGGTTTGCTGCCGGAGGAGTGGATGGAAAAAATAGCACAATACCTCCGCGCAGGCGATATCGATCAAGAGCTCCTTAAGATCCCTAAGATCAATTTTGCCGAAGTAAAGAGCTTATTCGATCAAGAGGTCTTAAGTCAGGAGGTTCAGGAAGAAATTAAATCACTGCAAACTGAGCTTTCGCAAGATACCCCCATTCCCGTTATTCCCATTCCTAAGAAGCTTCAGGCCGAGTTGAGAAGCTATCAGCAAGAGGGACTCAATTGGTTGAGTCTTCTAGACAGCAGGAATTTCGGGGGCTGCCTTGCCGATGATATGGGGTTGGGGAAAACCTTGCAAGTTATTGCTTTTATTCTGGCCAAAGAGGAACAGCGTGGTCGGGGTACCGACCTCATTGTTGTTCCCACCTCCCTGCTTTTTAATTGGCAGGAAGAACTGGCGCGCTTTGCCCCCTCTTTAAGGGTCGGGACCTATCATGGATCGAATCGATCGAAAGATAGTCGCGGGTTTAAACAAAACCAGATTATACTCACAACCTATGGAACGGTATTGTCCGATATCAGTTTACTAAAGACATTTCCCTTCGATTGTGTGTTTTTAGATGAATCCCAGGCCATAAAGAACCCACTATCCGAGCGCTACAAAGCTTTACGGTTACTTCTGGCGCGTAATCGATTCGTTTTGACCGGAACTCCAATAGAAAACAATAGCTTCGATCTTTACGGCCAACTTTCTTTCGCCTGCCCAGGTCTTTTGGGTAGCAGGAAATATTTCAAAGATGTTTACGCTATTCCTATAGATAAATTTGAATATGGAAAAAGGATGCGGGAACTGCAAAAAAAGATCCAACCGTTTATCCTCCGACGGACAAAAAAACAGGTCGCCAAAGAACTTCCTGATAAAACCGAGATGGTGATCTACTGCGAAATGAATGAAGCCCAGCGTTCCATATACAACACCTACGAAGAGGCTTTGCGGGAATATATTGAGGCGGTCGATGAAGAAGGTGTCTTGGAAAACCGTATCCATGTATTGGCTGGACTTACTAAATTAAGGCAGATCTGCAACGCGCCTTTTCTCTTGCAAGAGGGACATGCTCCTGACCTCTCCGTAAAACTGGAGGTGCTTGCAAAACAAATTGCCAGCAAATCCAAGGAACATAAAATACTAGTATTCTCGCAGTTTGTGGGTATGCTGGATCTGATTCAGGAAAAGCTAAAAGAGCTAAACATTGCTTTTGAATACCTTAGCGGGCAAACTCAAAACCGGGGTACTGCGGTCCATAACTTCCAAAGCAACCCACAAGTCCGCGTCTTTCTCATCAGTTTGAAAGCGGGTGGTATTGGGCTTAACCTTACGGAAGCAGATTATGTCTATATCGTTGATCCCTGGTGGAATCCTGCTGCTGAAAATCAAGCGATAGACCGCAGCTACCGCATTGGTCAATCTAAAAATGTGGTGGCCGTCCGATTAATCTGCAAGGATACTATTGAAGAGAAAATCATGGGGCTGCAGAAGAAAAAGAACAAATTGGCGCACGAGCTCATCAACCCTGAACAATCGTTCTTTACGCAGCTATCAAAGACCGATTTGCTCGACCTTCTCTAAGCGCAGTCTTACCGCTAAACCAGCGGAAACTACATGCAGAAAACGTTAAAACGATTCCCATCGGGATCGGTAAAAACAAATCCATAATATCCCTCGCCAAACGACTCGGGCTCGCTAACCAACTGTCCTCCCTCAGTGTTTCTTACACGATCGGCCCATTCGTTGACTTGTTCCCTGGATTTTGCTAGCATACTAAACATCACGGTATCCGGCGTGCTGGTACTGGCCACGGGTATTTTCATCTCGTCAATCAATACGCTTTTCAGAAAAAAATGAATAATAAAATTATTCTCCCCGAAAATAAAGCTCCTTAATTTATCCGAAGGTCGGCCGTTATTCGGTCTAAACCCCAGCTCCGTATAAAACCTTTCCGTACGCGCTAAGTTATCGACTCCTAGATTCGCCCAAATCATTGTTGTTTCCATCTTATGCCTTTCTTGGTTTCTTCCATACAAATATCTCAATTTTAGCGAGCGAATCGCTTACCCTAAGACAAGTTGTACCTATATCCGCCCTCGCCTTTTTTGCTTTCTTTCTTGAAAAAGACCACGACTATCATCTCAAATAACGCGGAGAAAATCTACATTAAAAAAAACAAGCGTGGTAGCAAATAGTTCGTCCAAATGCAAGCGACCATGCGTTTGGAAACTCAGTTGCCATTAAATCTGATATTCTTTTAGTGATGATGTTGGAATTGACCGTCCCTGTTGCAAACTGAATGAAGGTATTGACCGTGCCCAGACCCGTTCCTTCTGCCTCGTCTGTACTAGCGTCCAGACCACCGCCCCCAAATCTTTTTGGCCAGGTTACAAAAACCTATCTCTGAGTAAATTCCAGAAAGGAAATTCATTGTATAAGCGCTATCGGAAAATACGACTTCTTCATTCAAGTCGGAAGTTTCGGTCTGTTCGAGAAAGCCCTGTTTACTGCAGGCACCCAGAAACAGAATGGCCCCCAGAAAAAATGGGATCACATTTTTTTCCATAATGGTAATCATAATAATGGTTCGTATATTGGTTATTTTTGCCTCATGCGCACGCTCCTAGAGCAGCGCGTTTGACAAGATTAGTTTATATTAACGATCAATCGTACTCAATGAAAATGGTCTCGAATCATCGGAAACACCCCTTTGATAATTCGGTTCGGCGGCCATATCCAAATGGAGTTCTCCGCCCTGCATAATGTCTTGGTAGGTAATAAAGTTTCTATCATAGTCTTCGCCATTCAATCGGGCGTTCTGGATATAAACGTTGGTTGAATCGTTGCTGGGAGCATGCAAAACGAAAGTTTTACCATTCTCCAAGTCGACGGTAATCTTATTGAAGATGGGACTTCCCAGAACATACTGGTCCGTTCCAGGACACACGCTGTAGAATCCCATCGCGCTCAACACATACCACGATGACATTTGCCCTTGGTCCTCATCCCCCGGATACCCCTGTTCGGTCCCGTTATATAATTCGGACATCACCAGCCGAACTTGCTGCTGTGATTTCCAGGGTTCACCACTATAGTTATACAAATAGGGCACGTGTTGGGTCGGTTGGTTACCGTGTGCATATTGTCCCATTCCTGCCAGCAGCATTTCGCTCATCTCGTGGATTTCTTGTCCATAACTCCCGTATTCGATCCGTTGATCCATCGTAAAAAAGGAATCCAGTTTGCTGTTGAAGCGTGCTTCTCCGCCAATTAAGTTAATCAGGCCATTGACGTCATGTAGGACCGACCAGGTATACTGCCAGGCATTGGCTTCGGTGAACGGCCCACCCCATTCGACCGGATCGAAAGGCGCCATCCAGCTCCCGTCAGCTAAACGCCCACGCATAAAACCGACTTCAGGATCAAACACATTGCGGTAGTTATACATTTGTTTGGCAAAAATATCTTGGTAGAATTCATTTCCACTTAGTTTGGCCAACTGATACCCGCAAAAATCATCATAAGCGTATTCCAACGTCTTGGCGGTACTCTCGTGAATAGCGCCATAGGGAATAAATCCTTTCGTGAAATAATCCGCCCATCCTTCGCGGCCGTTTGAACCGCCCCAAGGCCCTTTATGGGTAGTCTCATGATAATAAGCAGCGAGAGCGCTGTCCGCATCGAAAGTATGGATACCCTTTGCCCAAGCATCGGTAAGAAGGGAAATTGCGTGGTTACCGATCATCACACCAGACATGCCCGGGTTGGACCAGGTAGGAAAAAATCCGGCCTGATTTTGTGCATCCAGTAGTGACTGCATATACCGTCCCTGCATTTCGGGATGGAGAATATTGCTTAACGGGAACTGGCCACGAAAAGTATCCCAGAACCCGTTGTCTGTATACATGTACCCCGGATGGATCTCTCCGTCATACGGACTGTAATAGTACGGGTTACCATGGGTATCTATTTCATAAAATTTTCTAGAAAAGAGATTGGCTCGAAACATACAGGAATAAAAAGTTGCTTTTTCTTCCTCGGAGCCACCTTCAACCCGAATTCGATTCAATAGTTTATTCCATATGGAAAAGGCTTTTTCTCGAGTCACATCAAAATTTTGATGCATTGCGATCTCTCGCTCAAAATTTTTCTCCGCCTGTTCTGGACTGATATAGGAGGACGCGATTTTAACCTCTACTTGAGCCCCTGGCTTAAATTCCAAATACGCACCCCGCCCGGCTCCTTCATCATGGGACTGCCCGGGGTGGATTTCATCGGTCCCGTTTTCCCAAGTTCCAAACTGCGTAAAATCCTGATCGAATTCGATGACGAAATAGCTGCGGAAATTCTCGGGCACAAAGCGGCCATTATTGACATACCCAATAATTTTTCTCTCCTCGGGGATAATCCGCACCTGGCTATCTTTAATATAGCCGTCCAGTACCAGAAACGCTTTTTCCTTTTTAGGAAAAGTAAAACGCATATGGGCGCCTCGCTCTACAGGACTGATGTCAGCTTGAATGCCGTTGTCAAATGTGACACCATAATGGTTCGGTTTGGCTATCTCGTTCTGGTGACTGAAGGGCAGCGCTCGGTCGTCTTCGTTAACGGTCAATTCCCCGATTCCCGGCATTAACGAAAATACCGCATAATCTCCCATCCAAGGACTACACTGATGCACCTGTTGGAATCCACGTATACGGGTTGCTTTATACTGATATTTCCAACCATCTCCATTTTTTCCCGTTTGCGGAGAATAGAAATGGACGGCAAAAGGCAAACCCACTGTGGGATATGTATTTCCATAAGAAAGTGCCCACTCCGAATCCGTCCCTTGTAAGGTATTCACATACTTGACCAAGTCGACTTCTTGCGCCCGGGCGATTGCAAAAAATGTCAACAAGAAACAGCATACGGTTGGAATCGAAATTTTCATCATTTTAATGTGTTTTTTTGCCGTCGCAATGCGACTAAATAATTTTATTCAGCACTATTTCCCCAATCTTCGTTAGGTTCTGGCCCCATAAATAATTCTAGGGTCCCTCCGGAGGCTATTTGCTCAAAATTTATATGGTTTTTTTCATAGGTATCCCCGTTCCACAATGCTTTCTGAATATAGATGTTCTTCTCCGAGTTCTCATGAGCCTGGATGGTAAAAGCTTTACCACTATAATGCTTTGTGTCGAGGTTAAATTTAATCTCATCAAATACGGGACTGGTTATTTCCATGCGCGTGCTTCCCGGACATGAGGGGTGTATACCACTCGCAGCCAGCACATACCAAGCAGACATTTGACCGACATCTTCGTTGCCAACAATTCCCTCTACCGAATTTTTATAAGCCTTATCACAGATATGACGTGTCCATTTTTGGGTCAGCCAAGAACTGCCCAAATGATTGAACAAAAACGGTACTAGATGAACGGGCTCGTTGGCATGATTATAATAATCGTTCCATAGCAAATCATCCGGCGTATTTTCAAAGAATTCTTTCAGATCAGCGAGCGCCTTCTTAGTACCCCCCATCAGTTCGATCATTCCCGGAATATCATGCGGAACAAACCAACCCTGTTGGTATGGGTTGCTTTCTATCGTACCGTACCACTCTTCCGTTCTTCCTCCTTCGGGCCAGTCCTCCCACGATCCGTCGTTCTTACGGGGTCTGAACCAATTTTTCTCGGGATCGAACACCGCTCGATAAGCCTGTCCCTTTTCTCGGAAAGTTTCCGCTTCCTCTTGTTTTCCTAAACCTTCGGCTAATTGTGCAATACACCAGTCCGTGTACGCATATTCCAATGTATTTGAAATGCTAAACGGAGGGCCGGTGAAACCCAGTGAATCATTGCCGAATTTATGAGAAGTTTTAAGCGCAATTTGAAAGGCTTTCTCTGCGTCGTAGCCCCGAATGCCTTTGACGTACGCATCGGCGAGCACCGATAAAGCAGGATTGCCAATCATACATCCAGAATAGGCGTTTAGGAGTTCCCAACGCTCGAAATATCCTCTACCAGATTCTTCAGCTAAACTCACCAAGGAGTTAATCTGATCATTAACCAAATCAGGATTAATCAATGTTTGAAGTGGAAATTGTGATCTAAACACATCCCAACCGCTAAAAATGGTCCGTTTGGTGAACCCGTCATTTTGATGAATCTTTTGATCGCCGCCCCGGTATCGTCCGTCCACGTCCGAAAAAACTCTTGGATCAATCATGGTGTGGTAAAGCGCTGTATAGAAAATGGTTTTCTCGTCTTCTGATCGCCCGGTCACCTGTATTTTTGAAAGCGCCGAGTTCCACAGGGCATTGGCCTCTCGATACACCTGATCGAAATTTTTATCTTGAATCTCCTGCTCCAGGTTCTTTTTGGCTCCCGCCATATCGACAAAAGAAATACCGACCTGCAAGTTCACCTCTTCGCCTTCCTGTGTGGGAAATTCACTAAAAAATCCGATATGATCTCCCTCAACTTCTTCCAGCCCGCTGTTTATGGGTGCTTCCGAAACCCGTGTTAAATAGGGTATACTCGTCACCTCATCGCGCTTGCGGGACCAATCTTCAGGAATCTCTGCGGACCAATATCCGACCTCTTCCAACGCTTTATCAAAATGTGCATAAAAATAAACAGTGTAATCAGACTGACCCTCACCATCCCCCCATCCACCACCTTCGGGGGTGCATTTTATCCAACCCTGAATCGTATAGTCGTCCAATTTTCGAACATATTGTCGGACGGACGTACCGCCAACCCTGCGCGCCAGGTCAATTTGAATTCGGGATTGCTCGTGTTCTGGAAAAGTAAACCGCATCATTCCGCTATGCGGTGCGGCGGTCGTTTCTACACGAATGTCATATTCTTCTAATTCAACGCTGTAATAGCCCGCTCTGGCCTGTTCGGTATCCTTACGGTAGGACGAGCGATAGCCAGAAATACCGCCATCCTCCTGTCCGGCAATAGTCTGTAATGTCCCGGTCGTTGGCATGACCAAAAAATTGCCTAAATCACCATACCAGCCAACGCCACTCATTTGCGTAAACGCAAATCCTTCTATGGTCCGATGTTCATCACTATAACCCGAGCCATTATCGCCCCCAGTAATCGTGTTTGGACTAACCTGGACCATACCATATGGTGTGGTCGCTCCTGGGAAGGTTTTTCCCAGTCCGTGATAAACGCCCGCTGCCCCCACACTGGTGCTCGCCCCGATGAATGGATTCACATAATCTGCTGGTGTTCTTTCTTCATCGATCCTAGTGTCCTGACAGGCGCCGAATAGCAATACCAGCAGCATGAGTATCGGGGGTAAGCTAGCGGTCCCGTCGTTATATTTCATTAGCGAGTTCATCATTTATAATACAATTCTCAGCGTTTTAATTCCGAATCGAGGCATCTCCATCGAAAATGTACTCCCCTGACCGTCGAGTTCGAATGGAATCGCGTGTATTGTTTCGCGATTTAACAGAACCTCGGTAATCGATTTGACAGGAAAGTCTAATGTGATTTGCTGTGGCGTTGCCGCACCAGCCGCATTGAATACCCGTAGATAGATTTCTTCGGGACCGAACTCCATGCCGGAAATTTCAAATCCCTCATCGTGAAAGGCAACAAATTGTCGGTCTTCCAATTCTCCGTCTTCCATTATACTGGCAATTAGGGGCTCGTTCCAGGCATTGTTTCGAGCAGAAATCTGCGCCTTATCCCAGCTCCCTTCATGTGGAATTAGGGCATATTTCATATGTAGCGGCCCTGTTATCCGGTAATTTTTACCCCAAAGCCCCTTGCCGGAATACTGTGCCGTCAGGGCCAATGGATAGTCACTGCCATGCACATACGAGGTGGTGTGATCAGTCAGAATGGTAAACCCCTGCTGTTGCTGCGAATCCAATACATCCACCCAATTCAAAATCACATTGTGTTTAATTTCACTCCATTTCCCAAAATAGGTGCTGTCTAATTGGCTTTCGGTCACATCAAAGGGCGCATTTTTATACACCTGTTGGTGGCCAAGATCTATCGGGAACATCACCTTCAATTTATACCGATCATCGGTGTAAGCCCTGCGATCATCGGTCCAATCGTGCTCCTGATGATATTCCCCAATGCCCACTTCTCCTTTCCAATCGATTTGTAAATCAAAGTCTATTCTTTGCTGTCCGTGAAACAAGCTTAGCGTTTGCACAAACGGATGCTTATCAATAAAACCGCTAATCTCGACGATGGTCGCTAAGGCGTCATCCCGCAGACAGGTAAACTCGACCGGTCGGTCCTTTGAAGAAAAGAACTGTTCTTGCTGATAAAAATAGCCTGATACTTCTCCTAAACGATAGGAATGCGTATCGTCGACATATTCTTTATAGTCTGCGTACTTCGCCAGGAGACTATTGAAGGTTCCCCCTCTAGCTTTGTCCAGCACCAAACGAAAATCTTCATTTTCAATGATACAGTTGCCCTGCTCATCGAAGCTGAGCGATCGCTGATTCGCGGTGGTATTACTATCGGTGACTAACTGATAGGTCGAATACCCAAAACCGGCGACATCGGCCAGAAAATGTAATTCTATTCCTTGATCGGTGTGGACCAACTGCGTCGGAATGATGCGCTGGTTTTTATCTCGAACAGCGCGTATTTCGCTCGACTCAGGCAATACAATGTTAACAGTTTCGCTCCGTCGATCTGCTAACGTGTTGTAGATCCGGACATATTGATGGTCAGTTTTCGGCATCAGTTTTTGCTGGGATTGTATAGCCTTTTGAATCATGCTATCGGCCCTTGTTTCACTGACTGTGGTCCATTGTTCAATGGCTTCGGCCCAGGTTTGTTCGCCCCTGAGGATATTATACGGTACAATCCAAGAATCATGGTGCTGCGCCATCATCAAGGGGCGCCACGCCGATTTGAGACTATCTTTATCCAACTGAAAACCGTGATCCAGGTACATCATTCCTCCTATTTTCTCCGCCGTCAACAACCTATTTTCAGCTGCTCGAACTTGTTGCGCAATCCGCTGTAAAACTGGTGCGCCCCACATCAGGTTGACCAAAAAATCTTCTTGAGAAACGGCCCAGATATCATTGAACTGTGAGGAGTCAATTTGCTTAAAATAATTACTCCAGGTAATGTATTCCGATCCGTTCTTGATGTCCTTTCCTGTCCCCAACCATGGGCCATTTTCCCAACCCGCATCTTGGTAACACATGCCCACCGGACACATAATTCCGTGCGCATAACTACTGTTTAGATAGGCGTCAGAATTCGCCCAGGCGGTGGTTTGCCACGTTGAATTTTCTTCCAGCTCTTCGCTCTGGTAACGCGGAACTGTGAAAATAGTGGACCCATCAGGCCCCTGCCAATGCAGTGCGGTACCGCCGTAAGCACGGGTGTATCCACCCCAACAGGTATTTGGACATTTAAGCACGGCATACTTAAATCCAAACTGCTTAAGAATCTGTGGCAAGCTACTGGTAAAACAAGGTTCTTCTACCGCATAGGTGGTAAACGTCAAATCTGGAAAATGATCTCGATGTTTTTCCAGTCCGTAGGTAAACTGACGGATCATACTCTCGCCGAGAATATTGTATAAATAGGGTTGTGCATAGGTCGGATTGGTAAAATCAATACGATCGCTCGCTACCCATTTACGCAATCGAGCATATCCCGCTGCATCCTGCACGCTCACAGTGTCCCAGGTTTCCGGTTCTATTTCCAAACCGATCTGCCATTCGGGATGATCCTCCAAGTTGTCCAACATAAATCCCGTCACCCAGAGTGGATAATGCCCATGTATTCCGCCGTGATATCCATCAACGAAATACGGGCGTTGTTGCGCGACAGCACATTCGTGCGCGAGTATCCCATACAAAACTAAGCCTATTATCCAGTGAAATTTCATCAACATGCTGTTAATTTTTAATCTGCATTAGTGAAACCCTGTGATTGACCGGCTGGCTTAGACGACGCATGCGTGCGATTAAATCGTCCATTTGGTTGCGCCAAGCCGCTCGGATTTCCGGATGCATCGCTTTGACATACACATCACGTTTAGCGCGAAGCCATCCGTCGGAAGCTATCTCTTTATCCATTACTTCTATCGCCTCCCGATTATCGGCGTTCAACAATCCTCTGGGTTGAAAAAAATTAAATTGAACCCAAGCCAGTTCGCGAAACCGTCTTTCAGTTTCCCACCGTTCCTCGTTCAGGTACATGACCTTCATCGCCTGTTGATACTGTGGTGTGCGATCAACAGCTGCGAGGTTAATTCCCTGGGCTAATTCCTGGGCTGACCAAGTGCCAATTTCCTGCCCGTCAATTGAAACACGGTACTGGCCGTTGAGACCACTTACGCGTAAAATTTCTTGATTCATTTCCTCCATAAACGGCACGATCTTGATCGCGTCAAATTGACTATATTTAGCTCCCCAGCCCCTAGCGGTTGTATCTAAAGGATAAGGCAGTGATTCAGCTAGGTAATCAAAATGGACCGCTTCATCGGACACATCCAGCTGCCAGATTGTACAATTTTCTGTCGAGACCAGTTCACCTCTGTCCGCATCAATCACAGTCTCGGCGACCTTTTTGCCGGAAAAACCCTGGGCTTTCAAAAACAGATATGCCATGACCATATGTCCATTATTATCGGGATGTATCCGATCATTTCCAGAAAGAGAAAACGTGGGATCTTCTTTTTGAATTTGGTGATTCAACGCGGTCAAAGGCGCATTGAAATCGAAGAATTCCCAACCATTGTTTTTAGCGGATTCTCGCTGAAAATCAACAATTCGTTGCACGGCCTTATTTTTATTTTTTAGTGGATTGTTTTCCTCGATCTGTGCAAACTCATCATAAGGAGTACTCCCAAGCAATACCAGTCTGGTTCCCGATAACCTTTGGAAACGTTTCTCCATCGCCTGATAAGCACGAAAAGATGCGCTAACTTGCTCATCGGCAAATTTTTCTGATTCCGGGCCATTGTATTCCAGATACCCGGTATCATTCATACCAAAAGTGGTGATTAAAACGGTGGGATTTTTACCCAACACATCCCCATCAAGCCGACGTACCATGTCTACGACGCGATCTCCTCCGATACCTGCATTTAGGATACTAAAATTCATGTCAGGAAATCGGGTCAAGTAATACAGCCAGATGAAAGAATGGTAATGCCCGCCATCCGTGATACTGTTTCCTAGGAACACGACACGATCTCCGTCGCCAAAAGGACTGATCTGCTGGGCGCCGAGTTGCTGGCCCGGGAAGGTCATAGAAACCATCAAAAGTGTTAGACAACAAACCTTAGAAAGAATGCTTTTCATATACTGGATTTATAATCGGTAAACTAATTGATCAAATAGGTTCGTAGCGTCAGCTTAAGGAGAACAGCTCCCGGCTTACGTTGAAAACAAAGGTAAAGGGTTTTGGGCCTAGCCGTCGCATGAAGTATAGTCTCTGGTAAACTATTTTACTTAAAATAACACAGAAAACACTGACTAAAAGTGATTTACAACACACATCAGAAGTTGATTTGGTAAATGGGTTAGAGGGTATTTTGAGATATACTCCCCAATTTTTTCACTTTCTCTTCAAAGAGATCCGGATCGATCACTGCTTTTTGACGCACTTTGCTTCTGTAGTTGTAGATGGTCTGAACTGAATAACGAAGAAAACTAGCTATCTGTGAAACATCGGATATCCCCAATCGCATTAGGGCAAAAATACGCAGTTCGGTATTCAATTGATCTTTTTTCAGATCGTAGCGAGCTTCCTCTTTAAGCAATGCATTTAATTGGACGACAAAATCAGGATAAACTTCAAGGAAAGCATGATCAAAATCCCGATAGAGTTCACGCGCATCATCCTCTTGATTGGCACTACCGGAAACCAGGTTGCGTAAATCGTCCAACTGTCCACTTTTAAATTTCCGTTCTACTGTTTTTCTAAAATCGAACAATTTGTCCAGATAGATCGCGCATTGGTTAATGTAGTAGCCTATATAACGTTCACGAATCAAATTCGCTTCATCTAACCGTTGATTCACGCTGAGAAGCTGCTGATTGGTAAAATTCAGCTTTTTTTTCGCTTGGGAAACCGTCCGAATCTGCCGATACAGAAAATACAAAGTCAACACCAAAACGATGGCGAAAAAACTGACGAGTACCGCGTACATCCGAAGATTTTTTTGTTGATCTGCGATCTTGGCCAAATAGGTCGTTTCAATAATGGGTTGTATACGCGCGATAACAGCATTCCTGAATCGTGAGTTGTAAAAATTCGCATCGTCCAATGCCGCCTGAATGTAATTGTACGCGCGATCAACATCTCCTTGGTCGTGCAAATCAATGGCTAAACGCAATAAGGATTCATTTTCCTTAATTGCCAAATTCACGTCAGTAATGGCAGCCAACACTAAATATTCCCTGGCCCGGTTCTCCTGGCCCATTTCATGATAAACAGTCGCGAGCCCCATAGCGGCCATGGCATAGGAGTGTGTTGATTTTTTCACCTTTTCAAACAGTGCACGTTGTATTTCGGCAGATTCAGACAGCTGTCCTTCGCCCTGCAAACGGAAAGCCCGTTCCTTCAAATACGTGTCCGAATTCTCATCCAGAAGCATCATCAATTTGTTCCTGCAGACTTTAATCTCGTCTTCATGTTGCCGATCATACGGTTCAAAATCGGTGTACTTGATCAGATTTTCGTGATACCGGATATAACTCCAAGCATAAAGAACCTTCAAATGATGCGGCAAAGAGTCGTAGTCTATTTCTCGAAAAACAGACAAAGCTTGTGTAAAAAACCCCGACATGGAAAGTACAAAACTCTGCCGCAATTTACTCTCCGCCAACCAACTCAAATCGTCTAATCGGTTCGCGATAGTTAAATTTCGATCAATGTATGCTAGCGCAGAATCACAATTGAAGCTCTGGTACTCAGAAATCAAAAGGCTCTGAATCTCGTACCGTTCCCGGACGTTCTGTTGGCCCGACAAAAGAAGCTTGATCGAATCAATGCGTTTTTCCTTTATCTGCCTATAGGCCAATCGTTGGTCAATCGCATCGTCTAAAACGGTCAATAACGAATCTACCTCAGCACCTCGAAGCGAACTAACGACCAATAATAGATACAACAGAAGAATTAATCTATGCCCGAACACGGTCAATTAGGAATATAAAGGTTCATCAAAGATACAATATAATGAAAAGTCTGAGACTACTGCCTAAGACTTAATTTCGTGCCACGGGAAAACGATCTGTATCCGTTGGTGTATTTACTATTTCGCGAGCGTCTACGATTTATCGTTCAACCGGATCCTGTAACGGCATAGGCGTCGCTGGGCCTCCGGTTCGACGGTCCATTACCAATGCGACCATCGCATCTCCAGAGATATTCGCCACCGTACGAAGCATATCTAAAGGTCGATCAATGGCATAAATTAGGGCGATACCGGCTGGACTAACTCCGATTGACTCCAACACAATCACCAACATGAGAATACCTGCTCCTGGAACAGCTGCCGCACCGATAGAAGCTAGCGTGGCGGTCACAATCACGCTCAATTGTTCCGCTAATGTCAGATCATATCCCATTACCTGTGCAATAAAAACAGCCGCGATCCCCTGGTAAAGACAGGTCCCATCCATATTCACCGTAGCGCCAATGGGTAACACGAAACTCAACACATCTTTTTTCACACCCAGACCGTTTTCTACGCAATCCATCGTTACCGGCAAGGTCGCCGCACTGGAGCTGGTGGAAAAAGCCAAAAGCTGAGCAGGAAAAATAGCTCTAAAAAAGTCTCGGGGGTTCGTGTTGCCTAAGAAAAAGACAAAAAAAGAATACATCCCATAAGTGATGACAGCCAGTCCGAGAACCACGGTTAGGGCGTACATTCCCAAAGCCTTGAACACATCGAAAGATGGCGCTTCTGCAATCAAAGCCGCCATGAGCGCAAAGACACCATAAGGTGCGGCTAACATAATGAAATCGACAATTCGTAACACAATTTCATTCGCAGAATCGGAAAC
The DNA here is from genome assembly GCA_052092145.1 of Sphingobacterium sp. GTDB lineage: Bacteria > Bacteroidota > Bacteroidia > Sphingobacteriales > Sphingobacteriaceae > Sphingobacterium. The sequence continues at coordinate 45,746 of JBQDCW010000011.1, forward strand.
CTTCTTAAATCCTTCAACCCGCTCCGATGGCAAAGAAATCATAGCGATCCCGACTAACAAGCTAAAGAAAATCACCTGTAACATATTACCATTATCTGCCGCTGAACCCACAATGTTTTCAGGCACCACATCAACTAAAGGTTGCAAGGGCCCTCGCGTTTCTTGCGCGACATTCGCCTCATCTACCTTAAGCTGTACATCACCCCCAAAAGACGACAACATTTCTTGCCGGGTGTCCTCACCAATAAAGTTTCCGGGCTGAATTATATTGACTAAGGCTAGACCAATGGTGACCGCAAAAACAGTCGTTAGAATATAAAGGCCAAACGTCCGGACCCCCATGCTGGAAAGTTGGGTCAAGTCTTTCAAGTCAGACACTCCCTTGATTAAAGAAACGACAATCAGGGGTATAGCGATCAATTTCAATAAATTGATGAAGATGGTACCAAAGGGTTTAATCCAATCGACCACTAAAGCGCTACCGCCTGCGAACTGGGCACAAATCAACCCCAATCCGATTCCCAAAGCCATCCCAATAAGGATTTGCCAATGCAAAGCTATTTTACCCATTACATTTTCCTTTTTTGCTGAACCAAGACATCGCCAGAACTAATGCATTCGGTTCGTATGGTATGTGCTCGCTTTCTTTCCTTTGAGGAACAATTGAGAGAAATTTCATCATAGTCAGACAGATTGGTAAGTGACGCGCTAAGATAGTAGAAGCCGTGAAAAAAGGGAAACATTTTTGGAGAAAAAATAAAAAATTGAAATCTAGGATTACACAGGCGCTCATAAACCGGCGTTTTCGTTAAATTGTTAATGGTAAACGATGGTAGGCTGGAACGTTCATACTGAGGGATCGTCCTGTTTCCTGCCAATCCATCCCAAATGGGTATGTTTAAAGTCATTTGGAAATTTCAATCCGTATTCGAAAATCCGATCCATCGCAGCATGGGCAAAAAGAATCAATCCGATCAAAACCCATACGCTATGATCCGTATAGTATCCCGCTATTAATAAACTGATAGCGACAAACTTATGATGAAATATATTGTAAATGGTCGCCCCTAATTTTGGGCCACCCAGATAGCCCAGTGCCGAGATGTCTGGTGCAAGCAACAGGGCTGGAAATAGCCACCACGCATATTCAGTCTGCGAAAACAAATAGATCGCGAGCAGAAACTGCCCTAATTCTTCAATTCTAAGTAAATTCTTCATCGTTCCATAAATTAATTTAAGCCATGACCTTTTATTTTTCTACAGGATCACTCCCGGTTTGCATTCGAATAGCCCCGGTTGTTCGGCAACCAGTACCCAATCCTGTCCGCTACCAGCCGAAGGCGCATTTACCGTTATGCTATTTGCGGTCTTAATCAATTCACCTCGCTCAGTACGTCCGCTGCGTGGCGAATACCAGAATAACTGGAGAGTTTCCGAGCCCAATGAGCAAAGATCCAGACTTTGCGCCCCCCCGTTAGGTAAATAGACCATAAGATAGCGGCCTTTTGTGTCACGAAAGGCAACCGGCATCTCCCGCGGATCGGCAGGTGTATCCAGCACGATCGACTGATCCGGTACCCGATCCAGACTAGGTCGTGAAAGAATCAATTTCTTCAGATAACCCGCTTGCCAAGCGCCTGGCCGGTCCAATGCCGCTGTCCAGTAGCGATCAGGCGCAACGATGCCCTCCACATCACTGTGATAAAATTGCCAAACAGCCTGATGTCCATACGTCACTCCACTGGCGCCTGCAAAAACAGATCGATACAATTGCTTCCGAATCGCATCGTCGCGAAAATAGCCCAAGGACACATCCCAATTGACTGGATGGTCCTCGTAGGTGGCTTCCCCATCTAAAATGGGCCGCGCTGGTGCAATCTGAAAATCTCTTATGATCCAATCCCATACGGGAACGTCGTAGCGCTGATGACCGGACTGTAACATATTGAAATCCAAAGGTCCATCGTTTGACCAAAAATCAGTCGATGATCCTTCCCCCCATGGATGATAGCTGATCAAACAATTCTTCGAAGTCCCCTCCCGCAGTCCACGAATCATCGCTTCCCATACCGGTCGCTTATCCACCGAATCGGTTACCGCAGGACGATCGCCGCCGACGATCCAGACGATATTTGGATATTCTTTATAACGTTTACCCAGAAACAGCCCGTAACGGTAGGCTTTGTCTTGATCAAATACCTCCGCTCCTTTTCCCCACAACTTGAGCACCTTTGCACCCCAGGTTGGCAACAACCCTACATATAGGTTACGGGCAAGCGCTTGATCCAGCGTCCAATCAATTAAACGGAAATAGGCTTCATTTGGTTGATCCGGATTGGCATCAAAAAACGGAACTTCATGGTAGCGATTCGGTGCCATTGGTTTATCGGTGTTGGCAAAAATAACCGCTTGTATCACGTTGAATCCTTTAGTTGCCCGATTATCGAGGTACTGTTCAATCTCTTTCCGCTTCAAGCGATGAAACAATTCCCAAGCGGTATCTCCAAGCCAAAAAAAAGGCGTCCCATCGGTCTGGGTGAAAAAATGTCCATTATCACTAATCGTTAGCCGACCAGGGATAAAATCGTTCGCGCTTACTTGCCCAAAGCTGACCGAAGGAGTCAACAGAAACAAACCGTAGAAGACCATCGATAAAAACACCGACCTTAGCGGGCCGCAGTTTAATTGGGTACTCATAAATCCATTGTTAGCTTCTTCTAAGGTAGAAAAATTATCCAAATATTTTTTCGTCATATTGGTCTGAAAAAAAATTAACACCAAGAATTCACAGAAAATACTATCTTCGTTTTAACAAATTCGATCCGAACACTACACCATTTTCCAACGCCCACAAATGACACGGCGCCTTCATGAATAGCAAAAAAAATGCACAGTAAACTAGTTGATCACTTCAGGAAATACACCACCTTTGATCACGCAGAGGACTCGGAAATTCTTTCCTACTTCGAATACAAATCCTATATAAAAAAGGAAATTATTCAAGAAGAAGGAGCGCCGTGTATGCATCACTTTTTTGTACTCGAAGGTTGTCTCCGACAATTTTTCCTTAGCGAAAAAGGCGTGCAGCACACCACGCAGTTCGCCATAGAAAATTGGTGGATCACGGATTATATGGCCTTTGCCACCCAAAGTCCTGCAGCTTTCAGCCTACAAGCAGTGGAGCCCACCCAAGTCCTTTGCATCAGTCAACAGAACCAAAGAAAACTGTTTTCTGAACATCCACAAATGGAGCGCTATTTTAGGAGCATCTATCAGCGGGCTTATGCCGCTTTACAGCTGCGTACCAAATATCTCTATGAGCTATCAAGAGCGGATTTTTACCATCATTTCAATGATCGATTCCCTGATTTTACCGAGCGCATCCCGCAACAAATGCTCGCTTCCTATCTGAATATGACTCCAGAATACCTTAGTGAAATTAAGGGAAAACTCAAGACTTAAACCAGTTTAAGTTTTTTCCGGAATGTCCATGCTACTTTTACGGTACACAAAATTAAACAGATCATGAAACAACGAATTAATATTCAAGAATTGCACCCCAAAGCCTACGCGGGTATGGTCGCGCTGGAACAAACGTTACACAATAATGAATTGAATCAAACTCATCTCGACCTGATCAAGATACGGGCTTCGCAAATCAACGGGTGTGCTTTCTGTATTAGCATGCATACCAAAGACGCGCTAAAAAATGGCGAAACAGCCCAGCGGATCTTTTTGCTGGACGCCTGGCGAGAGACCGATCACTTTTCCTTAGCCGAACAAATCATTCTGGCCATTACTGAGGAAATCACCCACATTTCGCAACAGGGATTAAGCGAAGAAACGTATTCCAGCGCGGTAGAAAAATTTTCAGAAAGCTACATCGCTCAGATCATCATGGCAGCGGTGACGATCAACGCCTGGAATCGGATTGCCATCAGTACCCATAAGCCGATCGAATAAAAGGCAGGCCCTGCTGACCATATCCAGCGATCAATGCCCTTATTCCTGGGCAATCCAATAACCTTCTTCGCTGCACATTCTCAAAAATTAGATCAAGAGCGAACGCGAATCTCGTCGGTTTGTCCTTGATCTTAAAAGCCGTCTTAAGACCAGACTACGCCAGCAAGGAGTGATAAAACCCGAAATAGCAGAAGACATCTGTTCCCGGAAAACACGCCCCAGCCAAACCCACCGTTACGCCGGTTAATGGTTCGTAGTTCTTTTGATCGATGACGACTCCTTTCGTAATCGCGTTAACGATCGGCTTCGGGGTGTTTTTTCCGCTATTTGCCGGGGAAAAAAAATGAACGAGATGCGTTGAATACCTTACATTGGATTTCGGTGTTCAGGTGATGCGCATTTTAGGTGATGTGCTTGATTCCACCTAAAGAGGCTAAGCGACCTGGCGCAGCATCTATCCGGCAATCCGGCTGACCCCATATTTAAAAAGGGTTGTGCAGCGGGGTTGTATTTTAATCCAGCGCATTAGGAGGAGAATAGATTTTAACGCGCACAGCGCTATCCAAGAAGCTCTAAAAGTTTTCGAAAATTATTAATACATTTGGCTGTCCTTAAACACACAACCTAAACACAACCTATGCGCTATTGGGCACTCTTACTAGGACTGAGCTTGTTGAGTTCAGCCCACGCACAAACGGAAAGAACCCCCGTGGTTCCGTTCCATGAAGCGTATAAAAGAAACTACCGCGCGACACAACTCAAAAAAGATCAGCCGGTCATCGACGGAAAACTGGATGAAAAACTTTGGCAAGATAAGGGCGAATGGTCTGAAGAATTCTCACAGGTAATCCCCTTTGAACGTGCCCATACGGATTCCTGGACTCGCGTGAAAATATTTTACGATGATAAGAATATTTATGTAGGTGTCTATTGCAAAGACATTCATCCAGAAAGCATGAACGCGTTTATCGGTAACCGGGACGATAACAGCAACGGTGATTTGATCAGTATTGCATTTGACCCCTATCACGACTATCGAGCTGCTGTGGAATTTAACATCAACCTGGGCGGAAACAAAACCGACTTAACGGTGACCGATAAATTATCAGTCAACTTGAGTTGGAACGCGGTTTGGGAAGGTAAAACACACCAAAACATGGCCGATTCGAGTTGGACGGCAGAGCTTCGAATACCCTTTAGCCAGATTCGCTACAACCAATTAAATGACGATGGCATTTGGGGATTACATGTCCGACGCATTATTCGACGAAACAATGAGGTACAAAACTGGAGCCTTATCCCGATCAAAAACAATGGTCATGTTTTTTCCTTTGGAGAAATGCATGGGATGGATAGTTTACCCAAACCCAAGGGGATTGAAATTCTACCCTATGCGATGACCAAACTAATCCGTGAACCGCGTATTGAAGACAGCCCCTATCAGCAGGGCGCCAATTGGAAACCGAATCTCGGGATGGACGCCAAGTTTGCCCTCAAGGATTACACCGTTGATTTATCAATCAATCCCGACTATGGGCAAGTGGAATTGGACCCTTCGGTGATGAATCTTACTGAATATGAGGTGTTTTATGAAGAAAAACGACCTTTCTTCCTGGAAGGTAAACACATTTTGGAGTTCGACAACAATGAGGAAGGACAAATGTTCTATTCCAGACGAATCGGGTCCATGCCGCGTTATCAAATCGACAACATAGATCAAAAGACAAGTTTTGCTAGCACGCCTGATTTTGTTCCCATTATCGGTGCATTGAAAATGACGGGAACCAACAAAAACGGTCTGACCATCGGCATTCTCGAAAGTATAACCGCCAAAACGTCTTCTTTGCTCACGCGGAATGGCCTGGAAGAACGAGTAGAGACCGAACCACTGACGAATTATACTGTGGCAAGGGTGCAAAAGAATTGGGACGGCAACACCTTGCTGGGCGGCATGGTCACCTCCGTCAATCGGCGTTTTGATGCCAATAATTTGGAAGAATTTCTGGTCAAGGATGCCCTTGCTGCGGGAATAGATTTCACACAGTATTTTTCTAACCGGCTCTATTACATCGAATCCAAAGCCATGTTCAGTACGCTTTCAGGATCCTCCGCAGCGATCTTGAACACCAAACAAAACGCTACGCATTTTTTCCAGCGACAGTCGGCTCAAGATTATCTTTCGCTCAATCCGGATGAAAATCGGCTTTCTGGAACCGGAGGCTACCTGAAAGCGGGTAAAAAGGGCAATGCACAATGGAACTTCTCAGAGACCTTTTCCTGGTCATCTCCCGGTTTCGACCTGAACGATGTCGGTTATCTCAAACAGACGGACTATAAATTAAACGAATCAGAAATAGCTTTTCGAAAAACTGATCCTTGGGGTCCGTTTCGCTTTGCAGGAATCAACCTCACACAAAGGAACGTTTGGAATTACGGCGGACAATCGATGGACAACAATGTTGGCTTGCAATGGCGAAGCTTGAGTATAGGACATCGGATTGAAATGGATTTCAAAGAGACATTCAGTTGGAATACTGTTGACAGTCGGATGCTCCGTGGTGGTCCCGATCTCCGGTATTCGCCGAACTTCACGAGTGATTTTTCAATCAGTTCCGATCGCGCGCAGCCCATCATCGCTAAAGTAGAATACGATGGCAAACATTTTTTGGACGGCCAAACCCGTTATAATGAGATACGCCCATCGCTGACCTTTCGCTTCGGCAACCATATCCATTTGGTGAGCCAATTCAACTACGCCTGGAATAAGGATAACTTGCAATACGTCGGCACCTTGCCATTTGCCGAAAATAATGAACAACAGAACAACTACATCATGGGACGAATGCATCAAGAGACCTATGGACTGACCTTCCGTCTGCAAGGCAATATCACACCGGATCTCTCCATTCAATACTACGCCTCGCCATTTTCCTCTTCCGCCCGTTACGACCGTTTTAAATGGGCCAACAATACCCTCTCCAGCAGGTATAACGAACGTTTTAAAGAGTTCACTGAAGAACAAGTTCAGTTTCAAGACAATCAGTACCATATCGATGAGGGAACACATACGGCAAGTTTCGCGAACCCTGATTTTAGTTTTAACGAATTTCGATCGAACCTCGTTGCGCGTTGGGAATATAGTCCGGGATCAACCATTTACCTGGTTTGGGAACACAATCGGTCGGGCCAAAGACCTGTTTACCAACCCGGATGGGGAAACAACCTGGAACAGATCTGGGGTATCGCACCCAGCAATACCTTCATGGTCAAGATTAACTATTGGCTAGGTTGGTAGATCGAGAAAAATGCTCGGCATCTTATCCCTCAGCTACCCTATAGTCGGATTCCTTAGCTCCGAAAACACCGTTATTAAAAAGGGTGGATCCTCTTCGGGCACCTCTTTTTCTCTGCAGGATATACCGAACGGTTAATCCGGGCACATCCAATGCCTGCCCGTTCTCACCACTCCGCGTAACCCACACTATAAATCCGTTGCCTTTCTTTCGAGGACTCAAAATCAACCTATTTTTAAAAAATCCCGGAGCGAACCAAACAAGATATCGATTGAACGGTATATATGATAGAGGAAACTGAAAGTTCGAACATCGCAATCGGGTTGCATCATTATACGTTCTCCTCATTAGATTCCCGTTTTGATTCGGGGCTGATAGGCTAACGTCAATAAGATAGCAACTGGATTTTATGCCCCAAAATAGGCCTATCTCAATTGGGGGGCTATCACAGGATCGCCAAATTTAAAAAGGATGCCGTTGAAAAAGAACACACAAACCCCGATCAAAATCGACCCGCTTATTGCCGGGTTAACGCGTTTTCGCGAGGACGTCTTTCAAGGCTTATCGTCTTGCCCAAAAAAGCTAGATGCTAAATATTTTTACGACAGCACGGGTGATCAAATCTTTCAGGCTATCATGGACTCGCCCGATTATTACCTTACGGAATGCGAACTCGATATTTTCAAAAACCGAACCGCCCATTTAACCCAATTGCTCCATATCGGTGATGAGCCGATGGATATCATCGAACTGGGTGCTGGCGACGGGATGAAGTCGACTTACCTTTTAAAACATTTAGCCTCACGAAACCTCCCTTTCACCTACATGCCCATAGATATTTCGGATCACATCTTAGGCCTATTGGAGAAAAGATTACGCAAGGAAATACCGGAAATACACATCGTCAAACAACAAGGCGAGTATTTTGATTGCTTAAAAAAAGCGGTCAATCTGACCAATAACAGAAAAGTAATCCTGTTTTTAGGCAGCAATATTGGTAATATGGAATTACCGCAAGCGGCTCAATTTTGCCGTCGCTTACAATTAACAATTCGCCCGGGAGATTTGGTGATTATTGGCTTCGATTTAAAAAAAAGCCCACAAACGATCCTTCGTGCCTACCAAGACGAAGCAGGACTTACGGCCAAATTCAATAAGAATATGCTGGTTCGAATTAATCGCGAACTGGCCGGCAATTTTGACGTTGATCAGTTTCAACATTACCAAAACTACGACCCGCTGACCGGTGCCTGTCGCAGTTATTTGATTAGTTTGATCGACCAGATCCTACGCATCGATGATGTGGCAATACCCTTTAATGAAAACGAGCCAATCCATATGGAGGTATCACAAAAATTTTCGTGCAAGGACATCAACCATCTCGCTTTTCACGGCGGTTTTCAGCGCTTGGGCGCATTATATGACCGTAAAAGATGGTTCGTCGACGAGGTGTGGCGAGCCAAATAAAAAATCAAAAATACAGCAATTATGAAAGCAGCAGACAGCGGAGCAACGGAAGCCTCCATCTGGAAAAAACGTTATGAAGATGTACGTAACCTTTCTCTGACCCTATGTCAACCCCTAGAAACAGAAGATTTTGTTGTTCAACCTATTGTGGAGGTGAGCCCTCCTAAGTGGCATTTAGGACATACCACATGGTTTTTCGAAACGTTTGTTCTTATCCCATACGCGAACAATTATCAAGTGTTTAACACCCAATACAATTACCTGTTTAACAGTTATTATGAAGGTGTTGGTCGTCGCATTGCGCGTACGCAGCGCGGCAATCTCAGCCGGCCGACGGTTGCCGAAGTGTACACGTACCGAGAATACGTCGACAGTCAAATGCAATTGCTGTTAAATAATGAATCACTTGATAGCGAAATCATTGAACGGGTGGAGCTTGGCTTAAATCACGAGCAACAACACCAAGAGCTGCTCATCAGCGACATTAAATATATTCTTGGTCACCAACCCTTATTCCCCGTCTTTCAAGAGCAGTCCTCTGCTCCCAGCGGCCTTCCCCCGACGCTTTCTATGATTAGCATTCCTGCCGGGACCTACCAAATCGGGCATGAGGGTGAGGGATTCTATTTTGATAATGAACGGGCGCGACATCGGGTTCACTTAGAACATTACGGTATTGCCAATCGTTTAACGACGAATCAAGAATATCTCGAATTTATGGAAGATGGCGGGTATCGCGATTTCACGCATTGGCATGCAGATGGTTGGGATTGGGTCAAAAACAATAAGGCTAATTCCCCGCTATATTGGCACCATATCGACGGCCAGTGGGCACACTATACCCTGGAAGGGTTAAGAAAGGTGGATCTTCATGCACCCGTTTGCCACATCAATTACTATGAGGCCTCCGCTTTCGCAACTTGGAAAGGAATGCGATTACCCACGGAAGCCGAATGGGAGATCGCCAATAAAAAAATTCAATGGGGTCAGCGCTGGGAATGGACTGAAAGCGCTTACCTACCGTATCCCGCCTTCCAAAAAGTCACGGGAGTCGTCGGGGAATACAATGCCAAATTTATGGTCAATCAGCTGGTGCTTCGCGGAGCATCTTCAGCCAGTTCCCCTGGGCATAGTCGAGCCACGTATCGAAATTTCCTTCAGGCTTGGCAACAATGGCAATTTACCGGTGTCCGATTAGCACAGTAAGCGTTCACCGTTTAGTCGCATCTGACAACCATTTTTGTTCAATCTGTTCTAAAGTAAGCCCTTTGGTTTCCGGCAACAACCGATACACGGTTACGAAAGCCAGAATACAAAAGACGCCAAAGAACCAGAAGGTTATTCCGACCCCCCATCGATCGAGCATCATCGGTGTTAATTGTCCAACGATCAAATCCGAAATCCACATCACCATGATACTCATGGCCATCGCTTGACTCCGGATCTCCGCCGGAAATATTTCCGAGGCGACCACAAATTTTAAAGGACCAAGGGAAAATGCGAAGCTGGCTAAGAACACAACAACAGCAAGGAGAATCAACGGCGCGTTCATGGAGTCTCCATAAAAGCAAATGCCCAACACCAACAAACTACAACCCGCCGCCATTGTACCGTACAGGTAAAGGGGTCTTCGTCCCAATCGATCCACGGTCCAGATCGCAATAAAGGTAAACAGCATATTGGCCACACCGAATACAATTTGGCTGTGAAGTGAATTCTCTAGACTCATGCCGGTTTCCTGCAGTATACTTGGACCATAATAGATAATCGCATTGATTCCGCAAAACTGAGAAAAAAGAGGTAATAACAGGCCCAACAGCATCGGTTTACGCAGTCGTGGTGAAAAGAGTTGTCTAAAAGCTGGACCTTTTTTATCCTGCATTTTCGCCTCACCGGATACCGATAAGCTTGTTCCAGTGATGCGTTCAAATAGCTTCATTCCCTGATCGTCTCGCCCCTGTTGAATCAACCAACGGGGGCTTTCGGGAATACCGAACAAACCGACCAGAAAGAGTAAAGAGGGCAACGCCCCCATGAGAAACATACCTCGCCAGACTTCCCCAACAAACAGCTGGTTCATCCACGGAAAAATAGCCAACAACCGATCGAAGCTACCCTGGAGCAAATAAGCGTTGCTCAGATAAGCTAATAGAATACCTAATGTGACGGCTAATTGATAATAAGTCACCAAGCGCCCACGTATGGAAGCCGGCGCGATCTCCGAGAGATAGAGCGGTACCAGGCTCGAGGCCAGTCCTACCCCAACCCCGCCCATGATCCGAAATACAATCATGATCGGCAGCGAGGAGGAAAATGCGCAGCCCAGGGTAGAAAGAAAGAATAGAACTGCTGTAAGACGCAAGGCTGCTCTGCGACCATAACGATCCCCTAATCGACCCGACATCGCCACCCCAAGGATGCACCCCAGCAAAGCTGAGGAAACAAACCATCCTTGTTGTGTGGCATTCAAATCAAATTGATCGGTCACCAACGGTAAAATACCGGATACAACCGCCATGTCGAACCCAAATAGCAGTCCGCCTAATGCAGCGATGACACTCGAGAACCAAAGAAGACGGGGGAATTTTTCTGAAATTTTCATCATAGTTTCACAAATGCCCGTATCACTTTGGCCGCGACATCGGAATGGTTATATAGGGTATAGGAATTCACGCTGGCCGGCACGACGAAGGTTTCCGCATAGCGAAACACAAATTCCTCTCCATGAGCAACCAGCACGATCTCTGATCCCTCAACAAGCATCATCACTTCACAGGATCCCTCCAGACCCGTGGTAATCATTTTCGAAAATTCGATTCGATGCACATCATAAAAGTGTTGTTGATGCGTCGGCAGGTGAACGACTTTCCAGCCTTCCCCCTGTTCCAAGATTTGAGGATTACTGATCAATTCACGCGCAACCTGATCTCCTTTTCTATCAAAATTCAGGTTTCTAAATGCATGTTCAATATTGATCGGTCTAGGCTGGCCATTTAATCCACGACTAAGCCAGTCATACATTTTAAACGTAAAAATATAGGGTGTCGCACTGATTTCCAATACCAAATTGTTTGTCCCAGAACTGTGTACAGTTCCATTTGGGATCAAGAAAAAATCATGTTTATGAGCAGCAAACCGTTGTACATATCGATCGATAGCCACTTCGGTTTGCTGATCTAAACTGTCCTGTAGTTCTTGACGAAATCCATCGGGATCGATATCTTCCTGAAAGCCTAAATAGACCTCCGCATCTTCCTTACAATCCAAGATATAATACGTTTCATCTTGCGTAATCTGCTCTCCAAATTCTTTCTGAATATAGTCTTGAGAAGGGTGACATTGGATGGAAAGTTTACCGCCCTGAAAAGTATCTAGAAAATCAAACCGAATGGGAAATTCCGAACCGAAACGTTTATAATCCTTTCCCAACACATTTTTTCCTTGTAAAAACATCAGGCAATCAAACGACACCTCCAACAGCCAATCGTCACTGGCAAAGACTAACCCGTTTTCAGGGGCGATGAATTCAAAAGACCATCCATAATTGGGTTCATCTTGCGCGAGCTGTGGCAGGTGTTCCTTGAGCCACTGGCCGCCCCAAGAACCCGGTGTAAACCATGGGCGCGGACGGAATACCCCCTGAGACAGGTGTTCAAGTCCCGCTCTAATATCTGAGCCAGCCGCCCAAGTAATCCAATCAATTCCCTGTCCATCGGCGAAAATTTCTATTTTTTCCAGCAACGATGCTTTATGCTGATTACAGACCACCCAATCCACAAAATAAAAACGTTTGTACATCCTTACTGCTGCTTCCGATGAGGACGCTCCTAAATTGGTAATGGAACCCGCGTGCATCCGATACTGGAGTTCGTTTTTGGGTAGATCGATGTAAATAAGAGGAACGTCCCATCCCACCAGACCGGCCCCGGTTCCGACCACAAGGTTAATCTCGAGGTCTTCCTGAGGTGTTAGTCCACGCAGGCGACCCACTTCAAAAAAATCGGCAAGATCCAAATCCGCTTTTGTTCCCCAAACCGAATCACTTTCTCCCAAAAATGGGGCAACCATCTTCTCGATATCCGCTTCTTTTTTGAGAAAATCGTCCGTAGTCCAACACTTTACAGAACGTCCTGTTTTTTGTAGCTCGGAAATAAGATTTTCAGCAATTTGATCCCAGAACAACCCTACATAACCGTCAATTAAGACCGTACCTTGATCAGCAATCCAGCGTGCAAGACTCGCGTAACCTTCGTGGATTTTACCGGATGACAGCTGATGGCTGGGGTAGATATTATAGCCCGTATTATTTTTTTCTACCAATTTCGCTGGCATTACCTCCTGTTTGGTTAAGCGTAGATCTTCTTGATTTTCTAACCCAGTCACTTTCGGCTGATCGCCCTTTGTTTTGAACTTCATTTAACTTTAAATAATAAACATGAAACAATGTATAAAAACACCCCTTTTAATTTTAAAAAACATTTGGGATAAGATTTATCATCACCGCGATTCTTCGGCAAATTTTTCTAGCATGACAATCGCATCATAAAGCACTCCCGCACTCCCACGAAAGGTTCCTGAACCACGCGGTTGGTTGTCGGCGTCATACCACTCGTAAAAACCTTCGTTTTTGATCGCACGAGTCAGCATCGGCTCCAACTCCTGATACGCTTCTTGCACATAACCATGACGGATCAATTGCTGAATCATTCGACCACCAAACCAATCCCAATCTCCCCCATTCTGATAGCCATAAGGATGCATTCCAGGATTTTTAAAACTATTTTCTGGATATGTTGGATATAAGGTCAATCCAATGGTAGTAGCGTCTGCTGATTCCACGTTTTCAATCATTCGTGTGAGCGCCTCACCGACCTGATCTTTGGAAAGTAGTCCGGCTTCAATTGCGACAGCTGTTCCACCATGATAATATACTTCATCCTCTTGAAAGTCTTCAGGAAACGGCGATCCGTCCAGATAAATATGCGGGGTAAATTTTTGCAGGGATTCGTCCCAGAGATGCTCCTGGCACCGGCTCGCTATTTCCTCACGCACACCGATCCATTTCGATCGACTATCGGGCAGCAGTTCCATCAGATGATCAAGTGCTATTAAAAACATGGCGTTATCATAAATATCAATCGCGTAATGGGTATTCTCATCGATGTAAACACCCCATTCATGCTCCGGTTGCACATCACCCCAATCGGCGGTTGTTGCGCCCCAAAGCAGTCCGTACTCTTGGTCGTAGCGATGGTTGAGAAGAAACTCCATTGCTTTATTCAATCGCTCAGCCACCGTTTCTCCCTGGATTTCTTCTTCGAGAAATTCGACATCGCCACTTTTCTGAACATATTTATAAACGGCTTGTACCAATGAACTTTCTTGATCGGTTTCTACGGTGTTTTTATGTCCTGCATAGTCTGGCTCGGCCGGATTAAAAATATAGGCATATCCACCTGGAGAGGTCTCGGCTTTTTCCTGGGGAACAAATCCATCTACGATACTACCGGTGCTGTCTTGAAGGCGAAAGAAGGGTCGAAGATTTTCCTTTACTGCCTCTTTGGTAGACAACTCGGTTGCTAACCCAACAAAGGTATTAAAATCACGAATCCAAACCTCTTGATAGCCATCTCCGGCACTAAAGCCAGATTCAACAGTCTGTTGCGCTAAATTCTTGGCCGCTGTTAGCAGGCTGTCTTGGCTAATGCGGTCGGCAAGCTTTGCCTCTTGGTTTACCGTTGGATTACAGGCCACTAGCGTACCTGCAAAAACAAGTGTTAAAATTTTCCTCATGGATACTTATTGATTGAATGACGCGGGATATTCGGAAACACCCCACTGTTTATTAGGCTCTGGTCCCATCAGCAATTCCAGTTCTCCACCTTGAAGTAATTCTGAGGCCGAAAACCAAAAATTTTGCAGTGGCTTACCATTCAGTTTTGCCTGTTGTACGTATTTATTTTTCCTAGATGTATTCTTGGCCACGATGCGAAACTGTTCTCCTCGACCAAACCGACTACCTAAATCAATGTTTACCTCTTCAAAAATTGGGCTCCCAATTTCATAAATAGGTTCTTCTCGGGCACCGCCATCAACTTGAAAAAGACCCAAAGCGGCCATCACTAGCCAGGCGCTCATTTGCCCCTGGTCCTCATCGCCCAGGTACGCGTTGGCCACGTCAAACCCATAATATCGATCAATGATTGACCGACTCCATTTTTGGGTCTGCCAGGGTTGTCCAACCCAGTTGAAAAGAAACGCAAAATGCATAGACTGCTGATTACCTTGCACCACTGGATAATCCCAATACTGATCACCCGGTGCGTTATAACGTAACGGCTCGCTCGCTTCAAACCCCCAAGTCAGTCGCTCGATAAACCGGTCTTTACCGATCATATCGGCCAATGCCGGCACGTCTTGAGGCACGAAAAAAGTCATCTGCCAAGCGTTAGCTTCTACATACTGATGGTTACCCCCTGAGGTGAACGGATCGAAATCCTCTTCCCAGCGTCCGTCACTGTGTCGCATGCGCGCATAACCACTCGCGGTATCTATTGCATTCTTCCACCATTCCCCACGCTCGCGGAATTCCTCGTAATCGGATTCCTTTCCCATCGCTTTTGCCAATTGAGATACCGTCCAGTCATCATAGGAATATTCTAATGTATTGGAAAAACGCCCTTGATCTGCTGGAACGAAACCATGCTTTAAATAAGGTTCTAAATCACGGTTTCCCGCTAGACCATCTCCCACACGCTCTGCTGGAGTAGTTTGCATTTTCTTAATGGCCTCAAACATTTTTTCGGTGTCGTAGTCGCGAATGCCCATCTGATAGGCGCTAACGAGCAGCGGAATTTCATGTTCAGCGACCATGACAGGAACATACTCCATACCAGCCGGTCCCTTAGACAACCAACCATTCGCATCATACATCCCCAATTGCGATTTCACCCACCGCGATGTCCACTCCGGACTGATCAGATTCCATAGCTGATTGAGATTCCAAAAGGTATTCCAGAATGCGTCACAACCTAGAGCAACCGCATCGCTATCATCGAACTGTCTGATCTCCTCAGTCGCATCGGTCCATCGTCCATCCACGTCACTGAACATATTCCGACAATAAGACCGATACAAATTAGTATAGAATCTAGTTTTCTCGCGCCGATCACTGCTTTGTATCTCAACACGTTCTAACAATTCATTCCACACCTGCTTGTTATGGGCCAGAATCGCGTCAAAGTCCCAACCGAACGGCTGAATAATTTCTTCTTCCAAGTTACCACGAGCGCCGTCCATATCCACATAAGAAATAGAACTGCGTACCTGCACAACTGGGTTTTCTCGCGTATCGAATTCAACAAAATAACCAAGTGCCTCGGGATTTGCGGCTGTAATTTCTTCTTCGCTAACGACCTCATCATTGATCCATCCACCAAACTCTGTAATATCTTGATCAAATTCTACGACAAAATACACGACATAATCCTGATCACTTTCTTTCGACCAAACGCCCTTAGAATGTTGCTTGCTATACCCTTCGATGCGTCGATTACTGACTTTCGTAATTTTACTATCCAGAATATCATAACCGTATTCTGCGGGTATCTTCAAGTCGATCATTACACGAGAATTCGCTTCTCTAGGGTAGGTGTATCGTTGAAAACCACAACGGGTAGTTGATGTTAACTCGGCGGTAATATCATAATCTGAAAGTTGTACTTTATAATAACCCACATCGGCAACTTCTGTATTCTTATCGAAAGCGGATCGATAAGACAAACTGTCTTTTTTGAAGATAGATTGATCACCTATTTTCGTTTTCAGTGGACCGGCGGTCGGCATCAACCCTAAACCGCCCATCGTCCATTCATGGATATGAGAGAAGGTACCAATGCTTTCAAACGAGGGGTCATAGCCGGCCTGCCAACCTGGATTTTGGTTATCTGGACTTAATTTAACCATACTAAAAGGCATCCACGGTCCAGGTGCAATCATCCAACGCGAATGTGCAGTTCCCATTCGCGTATCGATATAGTCCGCGACATGATGGAGCGGTTGTGGTTCTCGAATGACGACGCCTTCGGCAACTGTACGTCCATCGAGCTTCACCAGATAGTTACTCTCAGTTTTCGCGCGCACAGCAGGCATAGCCGCCTCGAGCACATACCGTCCCTGTTCAATTTCCTTTTCCATAATGACCTCGCTGTCGAGTAAAACTTCCAGCTGTGGCGTCCCCTCAAGGTGCTCTAGATCAATCAACAACGGTTGACTATCTTCATCTAATTGGTAGTCAGCGGGCTCGATATTTCGCAAATAGGCGCCAGCGTGCTCTTCTCTCACAACGGCATCTTCAGGGCCGACCAAACGCAAATTATCAAAAACGAGCCACGATCCCTCCAAGTTAGTCAGATTAACTTCATTGCCGCCCAATTGGATATCGCCAGCATCCAGCGGAATCTCAATAGTCTGTAACTTGCTTTGACTGTAATCTCCCTGCAAAACTTGACTACCACTCCCCGAGGGAAGACGAAACCGCCACGATTCACCGTTTACGCTGACTTTAAAATAAGGAGGTTTTTCATGATGCGTATCTAAAACATCGATGACCAACTTCCATTCCCCCTTTTCAGGAACCGAATCCATGGTAAATAGAAGATTTAGAACATGTGTACGTATACCCGCTGTGCCACTGGTCCCGCCCCAGCGGTCATCCGGCCCAGGTAGTATAAACGGAAAATCTTCTTCAGGTTGCGATCGCCCAACCAAAAAGTAGCGATCCTCCCAACCAAAATCATGGTCAAGAAACTGTTCATATTCGCCGTTCGACAAGGCAAATTCTCGCGCGCTACTATCGGTTTTTCCGACCTGCCAAATGACTGAAGGGTCGCCAGGGCGAAAGCTACAGAACACCAAGGCCAATCCTATCCAGAAAAGGTTAGGTAGTTTATTCATTGTTTTTAGATTTATGTTCATCACAACCTTTTTCATTTTTTTAGTTTTCATACCCTGGGTTCTGTTCCAGCGACGGGTTTCGTTGCATCTCGTCATCTGGGATCGGGTATAATAGATGCTTCTCGGCGTATGTTGCACCGAAAACATTGCGAGCCCCCACTACATCTACGAAGTTAACCGCTCCATCTTCCCCGACAGGCATCTTTCGAGTCCGTTGTATATCGAACCAAACATGGAACTCAAATAGTAGTTCTCGGAATCGTTCTTTCCAGACCTCCTCGACAAATTGTTCGACACTGAGGTTACGCAATGAGCCTTTGACTTCTGCAACACTAGATTTCCAGTGTGCCCGAGCCCGAACTTGTGCAAGATAATCAACAGCTTCTTGGGTGACTCCTTCTGAACGCGCAATAGATTCGGCGGCAATCAATAGCAAATTACCATAACTGTAAATAGGCAAATCCTTATCCGATGTAGCCGTTTCAAAAGCTGCTGTTTGATCAAACCATAAATGTGGTGCAGTTTGAAAGCGAAGAATCGAGCCGTCCGATTTGGTGAATCTAGAATGGAAGTATTGCCCTTCTTGACCTCTAAGATCTTCACTAGAATCATACAGCTCGAGCAGGCGACTTGTTGGCGCATACGCATTGTTAGCAATTGCATACGTTAGCTCGGGAGAAATGGTCGTGGGGAAAGCCCATTGTGCATAAGGAGAGTTATCAATGCCCACCTCGTACTCAAAATAATAGATATGCTCACGTTGTAGGTGATTCGCTAGACGCGCTTTATTATAGGCACTCGCCTCAGCAATAACCTCGCCCGAGGCGTCCTGATCGTGTGCAGTCAACGCATAAACTCCGCCGTTGATTATCGAACGTGCTTGATCTGCAGCCTCGGCGTAGTGATTCTCCTGTAGCGGGAAGCCACTCATGGTCAAATAGACCTCCGCTAAAAGCGAGGCAGCAGCTCCCTGTGTGATCCTATTGTCGTTACTGCTCATGGTGGTTTTAGACAATCGATCAGCACCGGTCGCAAAATCCAAATCCTCTACAATCAATGTATATACTTCCGCCAGAGGTGTTCGGGCCACAAACAGCTCATCTACGCTTTCATAAGGTTCGGTAATCAACGGCACCGGTCCAAAATAACGAACCAAATAAAAGTAGTTCATCGCCCGAAAAAAACGTGCTTCGGCTAACAATCGTTCCGCCTCGCTTTCGGCAAGCCCTGGTGTTGTGGGAATATATTTGATCGCATTATTTGCCCTGGAAATGCCTAGATAAAGGTCTCTCCAAATTCCCCCTAAAAAGGTCGACATGTTGACGGGATTCAAGCTGAGCTCTTGCGCATGTTGAACGTGAACTTCCTGTCCCTTATATTCGTTATCAATCAGCCCCGAACTATAGGCGCCTAGCATGATCCGAGTCCCGGGGTATACACTGCCGCTGAATAAGCTTGGTAGCCCGGACCGGTAGAGTGAATTGACGGCATTGTTAGCATGTTCCGGATTCTGAAAAAATTGACTAGGCGCAATCTCATCTTTAGGCATTTCGGCTAAAAAATCCGAACAAGACGTCGTTAATAGACTGCTTAACGCTATGATAGAAAAAATCTTTTTCATGATACTGTGTTTGTTTAAAATTGGAAACTGGTCCCAAGAGTAAAGGTTCTCGGATTAGGATACTGGTGAAAGAATATATTCTGTCCCCATTGATCCCCGCCCCACGAAGTTGCTTCTGGATCATACCCCTTAAAATCTGAGGAACTAATCAAAAAGGCATTTTGTACACTAGCATAGACCCGAAGCCCTTTGAGTTTGAAGCGGGTAAGTGACTCCGCTCCGAAGTTATAACCTAAAGAAATTAAGTTCCCCCGTATATAAGATCCATCGGCCACCCAATGATCATCCACCTCACTATTCTGTCCCGAATACGGTCCATTGCGGATCTGCTGAATCATTGTATTCTGATTCTGTTCAGTCCAGCCCTCATAAAGAGTGGAAGCCAAACCATTGGAATACCCTGTGCGATCTTCCATAGAATGCATAAACTGCTGCAAAATATCAACGCCAAAAACAAACTGTACGTCAACACTAAGATCGAAATTTCCATACCGGAAATTATTGACCCAGCTGCCCATCCAATCCGGAAGACCTTTTCCAATAATCTCTCGTTCAGCGCTACGTCTTGCTACCCCCGGGGTCGCGCCTGCTTCTTCGGCTTCATCCGTCCCCCAAACGCCTAACCGTCGGTATCCCCAGAAGGAGCTAAGTGGTTGCCCTACCCGTAAAATAGTTTGACTGCCGGACACCCAACTGGGTCCAGGGAATATGTCTTCGTCATTTTCCCCTAAGGCTTCAATCCGATTTTTATTAAAGTTTGCGTTAAAGGTAGACTGCCAGTCAAACCGATCGTTACGGATAGGCGTAGCGCTTAACATGAGCTCGATTCCTCGATTGGATACCGAACCAATATTATCTCGAACGCCAACAAAGCCAGTCGAGGTGGGTACCGGCTTGTCAAGTAACAAGTCAGTGGTTAACTTATAATAATAATCAAACGTTAGGTTTAATCGTCTATCGAATAACGCCAAGTCAAACCCTAGATCAAATTGATTGGTCTTCTCCCACTCTAGATTCGGGTTAGGCAATCTATTGATGAAGCTTTGGGATACACGTGAGCCATTAATCAACGTCGTGTTGGTCGAAATTGTCCCCAATGATTGGTAGGTTGGTATTTCAGTATTCCCGGTTATACCATAACTGCTGCGGAGTTTCAACTCGTTCAGGTTATCCACGTCTTGTAGAAACGGTTCTTCGGATAATACCCAGCCTAGACCGGCTGACGGAAACACACCGTACTTATTGTTGTCTCCGAATCGTGATGAACCATCGATCCGACCTGTCAAGGTGAGCAGGTATTTATTCTGATAGCTATAACTTCCGCGGAGAAAATAAGAATTCATAGCCCATCGATCATGCGAGGAGCCGGGTTGTCCGGGTTGGCTAGCCGATTGTATTGCATTGAAACGAAAGAAGTCATCTGCAAACCCTTCAGCGGTGACCCAGTTATCCTCGTAGACCCGTTCTTGCCAACTCAAACCCAAAACAGCGTTGATTCGGTGATCACCGATTTCCTTATTATAGTTTAAATACGTTTCTTCTTGCCAATAAAAGGAACGTTGATTCTCTAATCGTGCAAAACCCAATGGGGAGGAGATATTGATCAAATCAGTCGGCCTATATTCCTGGATATTCGTATCGTGTTTATCGAAACCGAACTGCGTCCTTAAATCTAATCCTGGCAAAATGTGGAAAGTCATATACACGTTCCCGAAGAGTTGTGTGCGTTGACGCAATCGATCCTCGGTTTCTGAGACATGGACTGGATTAGGAATGGCTTCAAAACCGAAGGGATCACTGACCATTCCACTATTCGACCACGTTCCGTCCGGAAATTTCACCGGAAAAATCGGCGGCATTTCCAGCATGGATCGACGCGGCATCTGATATCCTCCACCTTCATCGGTCTGGTTTTCTCGCGTATGGTTGGCCAGGAGGTTCACCCCCATAGATAACCAGTCATTAGGCGTCGCGTCGTAGGCAAGCTTACCGTTAATACGGCTCAGATCATTTCTTAACATAATGCCTTGCATATCTGCATAGTTAAGAAATGCACCAAATGAAGATTTTTCCCCTTTTGTTTGCAGTGAAAGTTGATGGTTATGAGAAATAGCAGTTCGGGTCGCCTCGTCCTGCCAATCCGTGTCATACAACGGATTCCCCTGGGAATCAAACAAGCGTGGATCCTCCCGAGTCAAAATAGGGATATCACCGGTACTAAATTTAGAATGATTGTCGAACCCTCGTTCCAAAACCTCCATAAATTCTTCTGCGTTTAAGACATCCAATTTCTTTGGTAATACGCCAGCACTAACGAAGCCTTCATAGCCCACAATGGTTCCTTCTACACCTGCACCCCGTTTGGTCGTGACCAAGACAACCCCGTTTGCACCTCGCGCTCCATAAATTGCCGTTGAGGAAGCATCTTTAAGCACCTCCATGCGTTCGATATCATTTGGGTTGAGGAACTGAATGTTCTCCATGACCACGCCGTCGACCACAAATAGCGGGTTAGAAGATGAATTGATGGTCCCTAATCCCCTTATTAATATTCGCGGACTCCCGGAAGGAGAACCTGAATTTAAAAATACGTTGACACCGGACACTTTACCTTTCAACCCCTGTAACGCATTGTTTACCGGTGCTTGCAATAACTCCTCACCAGAAACCACACCAACTGATCCAGTTAAGTCCGATTTTCGTTGTGTTCCATACCCGACCACCACGACTTCTTCTAGCGCTTCATCGGATCGTTCTAAAATCAGGTCGATCGAACGCTGGTCTGCCACCGTAATTTCCTGACGTTGAAAACCTAAATAATTAAAAACGAGAACCGAGCCCTCAGATGGGACTTCGATCTCAAAGTGTCCAGCGGCGTCAGTCACACTCGATTCGGTTGACCCTTTAACTGAAACGCTCACGCCTTGAAGGGCAGCATTGTCCAGATTATTACCTGCGGATCGGACGGTTCCGGTCACAATTATCTCATTTTGCCCCAGTCCGAGCATTGGAATAGTTAGCAATAAACTAACTGACAATGTCAGCAATTTCCATCGCTTCCATTTTGATAGTTTGATTATTTTTAGAAAGCTCATAACATTTATAGTTGGTTGAATTAATCAATTATGTACAGACAACATAAAATCGAGAAACATTAACAGACGACGTATTGATGCAACCATTAAACGTTCAATCGGTTAGAAATTAAACACCATGTATGTATGTCTATACATATATGCAAATATGGAAGTTTTTATTAAATCTTCAAACTTTTTCTTTATTCTTTTGACGAAAACGGGGGTAGTCCTCACAGCGGGGTATATTTAAAGGAAACCCTAGGTAACTTCGTGGTCTATACCGAATCCAAATGCGATCGAATCACTCTCAACTGAAAACATACCACACCTGTCGGAATTCACCACGATAGATATGATTATCTAAATATTTAGTATTTTCGGTAAAAATGCTGCTCCGAGCAGAAACAAAAAAACAGTCGATCACGGAATAAAGCCTGAATCAGGTTTGATCCCAAGTGAATAGAAAAAAGGTGGTATACTGGAGCCCGGCTCTCACCTGGAGGAAGTGTAATTATTAGTCTACTGGTTTAAATTTTGAAGCATATTGGAACTTAAAATAGATCATCAAAGCCCAATTCCCCTACATGTGCAGGCGGAGAATTTAATTCGGAAACTAGCCGAAACACCCGATTATCAGAAAGGAAAATTACTGCCAAATGAAATTGATTTTGCTAAAAGATTAGCGATATCACGTGCAACGTTACGGCAAGCTATCAACAAACTCGTCTTCGAGGGATTACTCGTTCGGAAAAAAGGGGTCGGGACTCGGGTGGTAAAAAAGAAATTCAGTTCTCGATCAAACAACTGGCTAAGCTTCTCGCAAGAAATGGCGGCACGCGGTATTCCAGTGCGGAATTTCGAATTGCATATTTCTTGGGAAAAACCGGACGAAGTGCTGCGAAACTTTTTTGGCATTAGCGCGAATCAAAAAATATTAAAGTTGGAACGTGTCCGTGGCCAAGAAAGCGGGCCCTTCGTTTATTTTATATCCTATTTTCATCCGCGCATTGGACTCACCGGTGAAGAAGACTTTAAGCGGCCCCTATATGATATTCTCGAAAATGATTTTCACATCGTGGCCGATCTGTCAAAAGAAGAAATTAGCGCATTGATAGCCGATAAATTTTTGGCCGATAAATTGGAGGCGCAACCCGGGGAAGCGATTCTCTTCCGCCAGCGTTATGTTTTTGATCAGGGAGATCGTCCTTTAGAATTTAATTTGGGTTATTATCGAGCAGAGAGCTTTGTCTATACCGTTGAAAGTCGCAGGAAGGGGTAGAACATGGGAAGGGCAGACTTCATGCATCACGCGTCCAAATGCTACTTAGCGACCGGAAAAAATCCGTGATACAGATAAAGAGCGCCATAAGTCCAGTGATCTCCCTGGATCCCTGGATAATTGTATCGATCCATCATGAGCGCCACGTAACGAAAAGGATACCCCTCGGGTAATTCCACCACATTTGGCCACACTCTAGTGTTCGCCGATTCATCCCAGGGTGGCAGGTCCATATCCAATACACCCAATTCACGGAGATCTGGATAGGTGTAGACAAACACCTCACGCGCTTCACTACCAGAGAAGCAATAGAGCTGACCATCAATTCGTTGCATGGAGGTACCCGTTGAATTGTGGGTCACCGGTCCCGCGATCCGCGTATAGCCTCGGTCCCATTGGTCAGATTCTAACATAACCGCCTTATACCCCTCGATATTCTCGCATGTGAGAATTCGCCACTTATTCGCTTGCGCATCAAAAAGAATATGAGGATCCTCTATATCCCCTATTTGTCCCATAGGCCTGGCTTTCATGACTGAGAACCCAAATCGCGGATCCTTTTTGCTTTCTACCGCTAAGAGCTGCTTTTCCTCTTCCTGAATATTCGCATACGCACTAAAACCCGTGGTGATTCCACGCCAAACCGAATCAACCCGATCAAAAAAGATATGAGAAGCAACCTCATTCCGTAAAAGACCATCGTCCCGATCAAAGACGATAGCGCCTTCAAACCGCACATCGAATAACGTGGGGTCCATGCTAAAAACGCCCTGCAAATGATGTGGCAGCGCGCGACCACGCATCGTCATCGTGTACCAGAGCCTCCCCTGATCCAAAATCGGGGTCCCGTCCTCATAGGTCATGGCGCGAATATCGGCCAATCCAGTTCCGGTAGTCAGCGCTACCGACGCATTTTCTAACGAAACTGCTCCTGCATTCAATTTCAGATAGATCCAAGTCTGAAAGGAGCGAATTTTTGCAATTTCTCGCAAATCGATCATTTGATTGAAATCCAACTGACCGATCACCTTGGGCAATCCCTCTTGTTGGCTGTACACAACAAGACCACTCCCCAACAACTGTACGATCAATCGGCCTGTAATCGGCACATCATCTCCCAGGCCGGCTGTTTTTATGGAACCTTCGGACGTTTGCGAACTTCCCAATATCGTATACCGAACATCACGTAGCTTTCCCTGATCCCCTACTATACTCACCCGCAACCCCGCTGTCCCGAGTTTTGATTTAAACTCCAGACCGATCGATGTTTCTCCTTGCAAAGAATCCAAATCAAGCAGGTAACTGGCGAAAGGATTAAATCCGGCGAGCCATATAGCGGCTTCACCGTGATTTGATGACGCGGCTCGCAAACGCCCATTTTCCGATACCACCTGTACGGTTTCTCTAGACCGATGTTCCACCGGATGCATAGCCGCCATACCGATAATACTATTGGGGTCCAGACTGGCTAAAGGTAAGTGCTGATTATCGTCGAAAACAACCCGCTTGACGCCCTGACGGACGAATTCAATCTGTGGGACTGTGATTTGCCCATAAGTAACATTCAGAACAATGAACAATTGGATTACATTCAACAAATATTTAAGCATGGCAATTGATTTAGGTTCTTGGTTTCTCGACTAACGAACCTTTTGAAAAGTTTAAATCTAATTTGAAAACAGATCGATACGCTTTACCGTCCCGTTAAAGCCCTGAATAGAATCAGGAAGGTGTTCCAGTTGGATATCCCGATGTTCATCTGCTTCTATTCCTTCAATATTTCGGTAATCGATTCCCTTATCTTTTGGTATGTGGATCAGTGCATAGGATTTAACCGCTGGCTTGTGACTGCCCAGAAGCGTTCGCGGACCTCCACCAAGGCAGCCGCTATGCAATAGCTGAACACCTTCTTTACCAGCAGGAAAATAAGCATGCTGATGGCCAGAAATATACATATCAACGCCAAGCTTCCGGATAACAGCCAAGGTTTCGTCCGCGTCATCCAAAACTTCCCCCGGTTTGTTTTTTGATTCCACAATAGCATACAGGGGCAAATGTCCTAGCAATATGCGGGATCTGGCATTTCGTGCAATGGTGCCGGATAATTGTTTTTCCATCCATACCCGAACAGCTTCGGGTATGCTGGCCGAGGAGGCATCCCAGCTGATGAAGAAAACATTATTCTTAATATACGAAAAGTAATAAGGGTAATGGGTTTGATCGACAAATGTCAGATTAACTTGATCCCTATTGGTCATCCAAAACTCGGAAGCCGCTCGACGATCGTTGTGATAATTCGGAGACGCATCATGATTACCCATCGTAAAACCGAAGGGAATATTCTTTGCGCTAATGGGCTGCAAGACTGCCTTATGAAATCCAGCCCACATCGCCCGAAGGTTATCGGGTGTCAAGGTTTTCTTTTGACCGGCTACCATATCACCACCACATAGAATGAGATCAGGGTTAATTTGATCAATCTTTCCAATGACTTCATGAACCTGCTCGCTATAATCGACTGATCCGTAACTACCGTTTAGGTCAGAAATCAGCAATATTTTTAAATCTTGGTCGTATTGCTCATCTCGCACAGTTTGTGCCGATAGCGACAGGAGACAAACAAAAGAAAACAAAAATACAAAGGAAATCGATCGCATCCGTAACAGGTTATTCAATGAAGTTAAGAAATTATCAGGGAAACCTGTATCAGCTACTCGAATTTAGATCGGCTTATTGGATAAAAAGTTCCTCATCGGCCGATGACAGGCAGGTTGGGGTGCTACAAAGTTCGACACACGAATTCAGAGATTGAATGGAAATGAATCGGTAGTCTTTAAGCTACAAATTAAGCCGTGCCCTATCTAGCTAAAAACATTCGCGTCTGTGAAGCGTTCTAACCTTAGTACTAATTTAAAATTACAAAACATGGATTCATTAGATTTAAAAGGAAAATGGAACGCCCTGAAGGGAAAAGCGAAGCAAAAATACGCTAATTTAACTGACGATGATCTACTGTATGTGGAGGGAAAAGAAGAAGAGCTCTACGGTAGGCTCCAAGAGAAGACGGGAAAGACCCGAGAGGAAGTTCAAACTTGGCTTAAGGATTTAGACAAGTAAATAATCAAAAAGCCTAACTCACCGTTAGGCTTTTCTTATGGTAGTGCTTATACGGGTTCTATAAAAAACTGAAGCGCAAACCCAATTGAAATTGTTCAATTGGTGCGTTCCAATCTCCAACAACCTTGCTGACACGACTGTTCACTTTGTAGCGAAAATAGATCTTTCCTAATTCCAACCCCAAGCCATAACCTAGGCGGTATCCAGGTTTGAAAGCAGCCTGATCATCATTCAGCCGGTACTTTTGATCGTTGATTAATTTGTTGATTTCCGGTCCCCCTAAAAGAGCTACCCCAGGCAGTATGCTAATTTTTAAATACATGGGCATATTGAAAAAGTATAGTCTTTTATTCCCCTTTTGTATTCCGTGAGGGTGCTCGATTGTGCTCCGATTGGCTCGAACTCGGTTGAGATTAAAACCGGGCTCAACCTGTACCCCCAAGTACTTGTTGAAATGATAGCTCAGAAAAATCCCACCTTGTGCACCAATCTTTTTGGATGAACGAAAAGCGTCTCCTTTTAAACTTCCAAGATTGCCCCCCACATGAATTCCCATATTCAATTGTGCGGTCCCGATCTTTGGTGACACCATTAAACAAAGAATTCCAAACCAATAGACACATATAATAGTATTCCCCTTCACCCTATTCCTTACCGATCGTGTAAATGTATTTAAACCCTGAACAAAAAATAACCCCATTGATATACTAACGTTTTCCAGACGAGCTAAAAGTAAGTGAAAGTATTGACGTCCTCCAGTTGACTTTTGTAATATTTTAGTCAATAATTTAACGCTGAGCCGTTCAGTGGGAAATCGGCATAAAATTGGTGGAAACTTCATCATTAGTTTTCCAGCCAGGCTACCTTTAGCGACCAGACTAAACCACGCTCCTTTTCAGACTACCCTCCCCACAAAAACAATTTTGAAAACGCGTATAAACGATAAACACAGATCATGAAACAGTTCGTGAACCAACGGGCTATCGTTGTTACCGGTGGTCCCGGAATGGGGAAAACATCGGTCATTGATAGACTATCCTTACTCGGTTACCAGACCAGGCCAGAATCAGGCCGAAAGATTATTCAACGAGAATTGAATTTGAAAGGCGATAAACTCCCCTGGAAAAATCAAGTGGGGTTTGCAGAAGAAATGTTCGCTATGGGAAAACGAGACTACCGTCGGACGATAAAACAAAACGGGTTAACATTTTTTGATAGAGGACTTCCCGACGTTATCGGCTACCTCAGGTTATGTCAACTAAAGGTACCTGAGGGTATGTTACAGCAAGCAGAACAATATCGATACCATCAACGGGTTTTTATCATGCCTCCTTGGCCGGAAATATACGAGACGGACCAGGAGAGAAAACAATCGCTAAGTGAAGCAGTTGCTACCTACGATGAGATGGTTGAGGTTTACCGCTCATTGGATTACCAGTTAATCGAGGTCCCAAGGACAACGGTCCAAGATCGAACAGGTTTTCTATTGCGCTTTTTCCAGTAACAATATGTTGCGGTGGGCGCTGTCCATTCAGCCGCATCACGCATCTCTTGTTAGCGACGCAAGATTTTCTCCATTGATTTCCCTTTAGCCAGTTCGTCAATCAGCTTATCCAAATAACGGACTTTTTGCACCACAGCGTCCTCAATCTCTTCCACGCGATAGCCACAAATAACACCGGTTATTTTAGACGAAAGTGGATTCCATTCAGGTGCTTGCGCAAAAAAGGTTTCAAAATCGGTTTCACGGTCAATTTGGTTTCGTAATTCCTGCGCGTCATACCCGGTCAACCATTGGATAATCGCATCGACTTCTGCTTTACTTCGACCTTTTTTTTCGGCCTTGGTTAAGTAATGAGGATAGACACTCGAAAACTTCATTCGGTAAATACGAGAATTATCTTTCATTTCCGCCGCGTTTTAGTATTCATTGCGCAACAATTTACGAATTTTCAACGGAAACTAGGGGCCAATCACCAAAGACATCGGTCCGCGCATCGCTTCCGCTTCCTAGTGCTATCGAGTAATTATCGATAATCACTAGGAAATTGGTCCTTTTTAAAACTTCCGAAACCAAACATCGTTGGCTCGTACTTACCAATCGGATCAACCGATAGTTCCTCATCAATGGCATCTTGGAATCCAAGGGTCCAGTAAACGGCATTCACTAATAATCTGCGGAGGTCCTCGTTTTTCAGATCAACAGACGCGCCCATGGTGGTGGTAAACACGTTCCCTGGTTTTCCCCCAGAAATTTGATAGGATCTCGTCCAAGCGACCGGCATACTACTTTTCTGCCAGATTATCGGGCTCTTTGCATCCATACCTGCTGTAGGCTGTCCGTATAATAACACGGTCGCATCCTGCAATGTGTTACGGATGCCGTACACGTCTGAGGGAACCCAAATATCGCGAACCCCCCGAAGAATCGGGTGTTCGGCCGCAGCTTGAGGTCCATCTAACAAAACACGCGTCCCCTCAGTCCCATGATCACCATGGTGATCGATCCAAGTCTCCCCCAACACGAAACGTCCAAATCCTCCCACCCAATCACCTTCCGAAGTATTAAATCCATAGTGTTTAAAAGCACTCGATGATTCCTCAGAAAAGTTAAACGCATGCGTCGCTGTTCTCAAACCGATCACCGGTTTGCCTAAACGCAAATAATCATCAATCCATTTCATCTGCTCATCCGGCAGTGCGCGAAATCGAGTGGCAATCAACATTAAATCAGCATCCTGTAGTTGCTCCAGTCCGGGAATACCGTGTTGATATTCGGGATCAACCGCTCCAGTCTCGGGGTCTATCGCAAAAAGGACGATCGTCTCGAAGCCATGTCGCTCGGCCAAAAGCTTCGCCAACATGGGTAGGCTCTCCTCGGATCGATACTCTTCATCACCTGAAATGAGGACAATTTTTTTTTCTTTGCTGTCGACAGGCTGGTAATGGAGCCAGGGCTGCTGTTGCTGTCCGCAAGCCGTCAACATTGGCCACAAGGAAAGCAAAAAGACCACCGAAATGAGCACGCACGAATAGCCTTTGGCAGCGGATTGATCAATCATCATATTTCTCATATCATCTTTGTCAACAT
The DNA here is from genome assembly GCA_052092145.1 of Sphingobacterium sp. Taxonomy (GTDB): domain Bacteria; phylum Bacteroidota; class Bacteroidia; order Sphingobacteriales; family Sphingobacteriaceae; genus Sphingobacterium. The sequence continues at coordinate 75,609 of JBQDCW010000011.1, forward strand.
TCTGTTTTTTCGGGCGAAAACGTTCACTGTTCCAGTTTTGTTTTCAATAGCGCTGTTTTAATCAGCGCAAAACCCTCTTCGGCTATTTCCCAAGGATCCGAATATTCCCGCCATACGTTAATGGCGTTTGCAAACCCTGGATCGGCACGTGAAAATGATTCGATGGTGAACCAGCCGTCATAATCGGTATCAGCGAGTGCTTGAAAAACTCGATCCCAATGTACCAGGCCTTTTCCAGGTGTGCCGCGGTCATTCTCACTGATGTGAACATGAGCAAGATGGGGAGCAATGCGTTGAATTGCTCCTTCAATCGTTTTTTCTTCGATATGAGCATGGTGTGTATCGTACATCGCTTGAACATGCGGGTGATCCGCTCGTGCGACCAATCCAGCGAGCTGTTCCATGGTATTCACGAGATAGGTCTCGAAGCGATTCACCGCCTCCAATGCCAAAACGATACCGCTGGGCGCCGCATATTCCCCAGCTTGTCGCAGTTTTTCGGCACTCCATTGATATTCTTGTTCCGTCGGTGCCGCCCTGGAAAATAGTCCATGAGCGGAGTGAAACGGACCACAAATCACTTTGGCCTGCAAATCGTTGGCTCGATCAATCGCCCACTTAATTCTATCCAGTCCTCGATTTCTGGTCGAGGCATCCGTGGAGATCAGGTTGTCTTCTGCTCCCAAAACCAATACAGCTGTTATATCAAGTTCCAAGGAACGGGCGTGCTTGGCCAAGGCTAAATATTCCGATTCTACCGGTGACCCGACGAGCACCTCTACTCCATCGTATCCAATCTCTTTGAGCCGATCCAAAAGTGGAAAAATATCGGAAGAAATTCCAGCCGACCACGGCAGTAAGTTAAATCCTATTTTATTCATTTGTATATCGCTTTTTTTGTGATAATTAATTTTCTAGAGGATGATCCTGCAGCAATTCAGCCGGTGCGTAAAAACCCGTTTTACTGTCAATCGCATCCCGGATCTCTTTTACCTTTGTAGCCGAAATAGCTGGCGCTTTATTTCCAAAACTGTTTCTAACATAGGTCAACACATCTGCCACTTCTTGGTCATCCAGCATGCCTCCAAAAGGTGTCATTGGAACCTGTCCAGGATATTTTACGCCCTTAACTTCAATGGGACCCAAAATTCCATTTAGCGTTAGTTTTATCAGTCGTTCTTCACTACCGGTAACCCAACGGGATTCATTCAAAGGCGGAAAACCCGACGCGTTTAGTCCCTTTCCATCGGCTTGATGACACGTTACACAAAATCCTTCTCGATCATAAATGACCGCTCCTCGCTTAAACTGCTCCAAGGCCGTACCCTCCAATCCTGTGGTCGTCGCTTCGGTCATCTTTTCTGCTTCAACCGAATGTCCCTGTAAATGCGCAAGTGCTGTCTGATAGCTGGGTTCACTCCATTCATCCAATACCGCTGTATCAATCTGTTCGATAAGCGCTCTTCCGAATTCGGGTTCCAACCAAGAAGCAGCCGTGATCACCTCCAGTACCACCCGCCCGTGCTCGTCCTGAGCCGCATTGGTCAATAATTCCTTATAACCATCGATTTTGCTGGTATTATATCGCAGTGCGCGAACAGCAGCAGCGCGAGCGCGAAAATCATCCGCCTTTAGTAATGCGCGAAGCATGTCTTCATTGATCCTATTTGCTCCCCAAGTGACCCACATCGCTTCTGTCAAATGGTGTAGATAATCCGGATGGGTTTGTTCTAATCCATCAGCCCATTCTTTCGCTTTTCGAGCGACTTCATCTTGATTTCTCATCCGAAGCTCCGTCCGCGTTCGTTCACGGGTCCGGTTTTCCGGAAGTTTCAGGTTCTCCAGAAGTTCGTCAATACTTGCTCCATCAATCTTGGCCGGTTCTACTAAAGGTCGCGAGGGATAGGTAATACGATAAATTCGTCCATGCGCATGGTCGCGGAGAGGATCACGAGCGTTGTGTTGCATATGTCCGATCAGCAAATTATGCCAGTCGACCATATACAGAGAGCCATCTGGTGCAAATTCAATATCTACCGGTCGAAAGTTTTGATCGTCTCCCCAAACCAGATCTTGACGATGTTTGGAGATAAAACCTGTCCCTGAATCTTGTAGTGTATGTTGTTTAGTCCCCAGAAAACCGATCGTATTATTAATCAAAAAATCTCCTTGCACCTGCTCAGGAAAATGCCGAGAAGACACAATTTCGAGTCCCGAGGTAGGACGAACTCGATGATCGACATCGACAAGACTGAATGCTTTCGGATTGGCCTGGCCATATCTAGGTTTTATACGACCGGGTAACATCCATCGCACATCAGGTCCCGATGTTTCCGAATAAATGGTCTGATCCCAATCGTCGGTTGCGATCCCCCAGGGATTGGGAATCGATACTTGAGCGACGCGCTCCAATTTTTTTGTTTGTGGTTGATAACGATAAAAACCACCATTGACCCCGCGTACCGGCCCATAAGATGTTTCCACATTCGTATGTAAAAACAAGCCTTCAGCCATATAAAATGCCCCGGAGGGATCCATACTATACGTACTGTGGGCATGATGGGTGTCGTGGTCATCGAAGCCACTCAATATGATGTCCTTCGTGTCCGCTTTTCCATCGCCATCAAGATCTTTTAGAAGCACCAGGTTTTTGCCCTGAGATATGTATACACCATCGGGTGTAAATGCCAGACCGGTAGGCAGGTGTAGACTATCAGCAAAAACGCTTTGTCGATCTGCTTTTCCATCGTTATCGGTGTCCTCTAAAATAATAATTTTGTCGTTCGGCCGACCATCTCCAGCCTTCCAATGGGGATAGCTGGGCATCGTTGCCACCCAAAGCCGACCTTTTCCATCAAACGCAATTTGAACAGGGTTGGCCAAATCAGGGAATTCCTTTTCAGAGGCGAAGAGATCAATCTGGTACCCTGGGGCGGTATGCAGTGTCGCTAGGGCTTCCTCATCATACAGATAGCGTCCACTCTCCCCTTCTCGGAATTCATAGTTGGTGTGTACTTCCGGGAGTTTCGAGGTGGCACTATCCATTCTAGCTAAGTCGGCTTCTTCTCCTCTAGCCGCCATCCAAATCGCCGTATCCCGGTTATATCCCATCTGCCGTAGCTTTTCAATTTCAAATGGATAATTATCGGGACCAAACGGATTGAAACGTCTACCGTAGGCATGAACCCCATTTGGAATCTTATAATCTTGTGACCAAATCCAGTCTTTCTCCAAAACCGCATCTTTAATAGCTGTCCGATAAGACGATTTCTCTTCATTTCCTTCGCCGAAAATGCTTGTTACCAGGTATTCGGCCAATTGATTGTAACCGCGCGCACTTAATTGTGATCCGTCAATCGTCAACGGTTCTGCATTTTTTTTATACCAGTGCTGACTAATTTCGAAAACGTCCAAAAATGGCACTTCCTTGCTGGCCGCCACTTCCTTCATGGCCTGCGCGTAAAGCGCTAGGTTTGAATTGATCTCCTGCCCATCAGGTAAATCGTAACGATCGGTGAGATCTTCGAAGGCAATTGGTGATACTAAAACGAGCTGACTCTCTCCTTCTTTATTATAATTCTGCGAGCGACTATGGTTAATAAAAGCGGTCAATTCCCCTTTAAAGTCAGCCAGTCCTTCTGCCCCCCGAAAAGACTCATTATAGCCGAAAAAAGCCAATATAATGTCGGGTTCTAGCGTACTTAGCCATTCATCGTCCGTAGGAAAATGTCCTTCGCTGCCGGTTTCAATGGCAAATTGCTTATTAAATGCCTCTGCCCCTGGAAAAGCCCAGGGTGAATTTCGGGAGGGATGAGGTCTAAAACCTGCGGTGTATCCAGGATGACATAAGTTTCGGATAAAAACTAAGCTATCCGGAAATCGAGTGTGTATTTCAGTATCGAAACTCGCAAAGTCCATCATTCGGGAACCCAAATTGTTTCCGATTAAAGCGATTCTTGCATCCTTTTTCAGACCGATTGGCGCCATACTGGGTTCTCGCTGAGCAGAACAGGAGCCGATCAATAGGGTAATCAATACACTGATCGTGATTAGGAAAGCGCGCATAAGACAGTTCGTGTTAGTCGGTTTATTAACATCATTGTAAAACATAGTTCAGGTCTGCCAAATATACTATTTTTTACTATACTATCGTATCCTGCCCTGTCCTGAATGTTGAAATTGCAATCTGTTATTCCTCGAGTGAAAAAAGCCAGATTTGCCAGCGTAAAATCATTTTGTAAAATGATAGTCTACTAGTCCTATATAATATATACATATATTCATATCTTTGACGCCAATTCGGGATTCGTACCTGCAATTGCCATCAACCATTCCGAATAACCGGGGGGTAGTTAACGCAAAACATGAAATAATAATCAACAATATAATATGCAGACTAAATCAATTCACTACGCTTTCTCTCTACTGTTGTTTTTGGGGGTTTCGTTCAATCTGAACGCTAACGCACAACAGCGCGAGATTACTGGGCAGGTTCGCGATGCGCAAAACAACGAAATTCTCGCTGGCGCTACGGTGGCCGTCGAAGGCCGGCAAAGCCAAACTTCTACTGATCAGTCCGGAAATTTCCAGATCACCTTGGAAGGTCCGGATGAAACACTTATTATCTCCTACGTAGGCTATCAATCCGAGCGTATTCGTCCAGATAACGATCATCTTGAGGTCCTGCTGCAATCTGCTAGTAAAGACATGGAGGAAATCGTCGTTGTTGCTTACGGTACTTCACGCCGTTCAAGCATTACAGGATCAGTTTCTACGATAAACAACGAGCAAATAGAAAACCGACAGGTAGCGAGTCTTTCTAAAGCACTCGAAGGGCAAGTCCCCGGTCTACAATCTGTTTCCTCGAGCGGGCAACCCGGGACAGACGCAGGGATCCGTATTCGCGGTATCGGATCGATCAATGCCTCTAGCGAACCTTTATATGTAGTAGACGGAAACCCTTACTCAGGAGACATCAATTCAATCAATCCAAATGACATCCAATCTATTTCGGTATTAAAGGACGCAGCCTCGAGCGCATTATATGGCTCACGTGGGGCAAATGGGGTAATCATCGTGACCACCAAAAAAGGTCAGGCGGGTGATAAAACAGCCATCAACCTGAACCTAACCCAAGGAATCTCGAACCGAGCTGTTCGAGATTATAATCAGGTGTCTACAAACGATTATTTTGAACTGTATTGGGAAGCGCTGCGTAACAAGAATTTATCAAATGGTCAGTCCCCGGAAAACGCAGCCAAAAATGCAAGCGCGAATATCATCACTGATTTAAATATCAATCCCTATGGTTTGGACTTTCCTCAACCTGTAGGAACGGACGGCAAGATTCTTGCAGGTGCCTCTCCGCTGTGGGATGATAACTGGGAAGATGTTTTACAACGCACCGGGCACCGCACACAAGCTGACCTTAGTTTTAGTGGTGGGGGTGATCATCATAATTTTTTCATATCTGGTGGCTACCTCAATGATCAAGGGATCGCTATTGAATCAGGCTTCAAAAGGTACAACGTTCGCGCGAACTTAGATGCCAAAGCCAGAAGCTGGCTCAATGTCGGACTAAACATTGCAGGAAGTAGTACCAATCAGCAGTTCCCACAGTCCGAAGACAGCAACACAGCGAATATCATCAACTTCACTAGACTAGTTCCGTCGTTTTATCCGTACTACGAACGAAATTCAGATGGCACGCTTCATTTGGATAACCTGGGCAATCCGATCTATGATTTCGGCCTATACCGTCCAAGCGCCGCCATCCCTAAAAATAATCTAGCGGCGAGCCTTCCACTTGATAAAAACGACATTTTGCGAGAGAACCTTTCGGCTCGAACATATTTAGAAGCGGTATTCACGCCCGACTTAAAACTGAGATCTACTTATAGTGTGGATTACATCAATAGCAATTCCCATTACTTCACGAATCCCGAAGTAGGCGACGGTGTTGATTACGGGGGGTCCGTCAGTAAATATAACGTTCGTACTGTCGGTCAAACTTGGAACAATATCCTAACCTATGACAAGCAATTTGATGAGCACCATCTCAATTTACTAGCGGGTCAAGAATATTACGACTTTCAAACCAGCAATATGGAAGGTAGCCGGGAACGGTTCGTCCTGCCCGGTTTCTATGAACCGGTTGCTGCCTCCCAACTCAACGACTTTACTGGCTCATCGGTTGATTATCGCTTATTGAGTTTTCTAGGTCGCGCGGAATACAATTACGCGAATAAATATTTCCTTTCCGGATCGATTCGTACGGATGGTTCTTCTCGGTTTTCACCCGAAACCCGTTGGGGGACTTTTTGGTCACTTGGTGGATCTTGGAGAATTGCCGAAGAGGAGTTTTTTCAAGCACAATCCACCCTGGATCAACTTACCCTACGCGCCAGTTTTGGCGGCCAAGGAAACGACAACCTGGGGACCTATTATGCCTACCAGGGACTTTACACGATAGCGAATAATTTAGGGCAAGGGGGCACCTATACCGATAGATTACCAACACCAGGTCTGAAATGGGAAACCAATTTAAACCTCAATGTGGGCTTGGATATCGCTGCTTTCCAAAATCGCGTGGCGCTCTCGGTTGAATATTTCAATCGCCAAAGTAAGGATCTCTTATTTACCATGCCGATGGCTTTGTCAACCGGCTACTCGGGGTATGACGCCAACATCGGAGCTTTGCGCAATACAGGAGTGGATGTTGACTTACGGACCATACCGGTGCGCAATGACGAGTTTCGGTGGAATCTTGACGTTAATTTCTCACATTACAAAAACAAAATCACCGAGTTACCAACAGCAGAAAATATTCCTACCGGTAACAAATTATTGCGAGTAGGTGGTTCGATCTACGATTTCTATTTACCGGAATGGGCCGGTGTTGATCCGGAGAATGGTAACCCATTATGGTACCTGGCCGATGAGGATGGTCACCGGAGCGAACAGACCACCTCTGAGTATGGAAATGCTGGACGTTTTATTTTAGGTAGTTCTTTACCCGATTTGGTTGGCGGAATACACAACAGCATCAGCTATCGGGATTTCGATTTTTCCGCGCTACTGAGTTTCTCTATTGGCGGCCAAATTCTAGACAGAGATTATGTACAACTTATGCACAATGGAAATAACGTGGGGCGGACCTGGAGTCAGGAAATGCTGGAACGTTGGACACCAGAAAACAGAGATACGGACGTACCACGTTTAACCACAGACAATCTAAATTGGACAGGTGCTTCCTCTCGGTTTCTGTACGACGGGACTTATGCGCGATTAAAGAACGTGAGTTTGGGCTATACCCTACCACAAGCCGTGAGCTCAAGGATGAACATTGGAAGTGCTCGGGTCTTCCTGACTGCTGAGAACTTGCTGACCTTTTACGGTCACCAGGGGCTGGACCCAGAACAAACGGTTGGCGGTGCGACGTATTTCCGTTACCCGGCCATGAAAACGTTCTCAGCGGGAATTCAGCTTAGTCTTTAATCATTACCTTTAGATACAAACACTATGAAATTAAAATTCATCTATATAGCAATCATTGGCACACTATTTTTTAGTTCCTGTAGTGAAAAACTGGATTTAGCACCGACCACCGCTATTCCGGACAGTGAAATTTATAAATCAACCACCAATATTGAGACCGTGGTTAATGGAACTTGGCGGTATTTAAACGATACCTATTTCACGTATGCAAACCCAGGCTACTCAGCCTTTATGCGGACATCCGATGCCATGGGTAGCGATGTTGCCGTCACGACAAAATATGGCTATCGCGATCCTTACGCTTTTACCGATTTAACGAATAAAACATCAACTCGCGTAAACGCGTTTTGGACGCTTTTATACAAGGTGATCGACAATAGCAATAATGTCATCGCGAAAGTGGACCAGGCCGAGGGCGATCAAAAGGACAAAGACATGCTTAAGGGACAAGCCAAAGCGCTTCGTGCATTCGCTTACCTGAATTTAGCCACGTATTACCAATTCAGTTATCTTAAAGATAAGAACGCACTGGCCGTACCGATTTACACCGAACCGAGCACAACGGAGACCCAAGGTAACCCCAAATCGAGTCTCCAGGACGTGTATAGTTTAATCAAAAGCGATCTAACAGATGCAACCGAGCTGCTATCGGGCTACGAACGCGAAAATAGCAACAAATATAAAATTAATCAGCAAGTCGTTTATGGTTTACTCGCTCGGACTTATCTGAATACTGGCGCGTGGGCCTTAGCTGCTGACGCTGCGAAAAAAGCTCGAGCAGGATACGCTCTCATGTCCTCGGCAGCCTATCTTGAAGGATTCAACGATATCCAGAACGAAGAGTGGATTTGGGGACATATCCAAACCACTGAGCAAAGTACCGCTAGTTATACCTTTCACTACCTGGACGTTTCATCTCCCGGATCGTATTACTACAGCTTCATGGCGGATCCTTTTTTCAAGGACTATTTTGATGAAAAGGATATACGCCATCAGCTTTTCCAATGGGATGGTCTAGAGGGCCGAGAAGGTTTTCTTCGCTATGAAAAGTTCAAATTCAAATCAAATCTCATTGGCGACATCGTTTATATGAGAGCCGCTGAAATGTATTTAATCGAAGCGGAAGCCAACGCTCGCGCCGGACAGCAGGAAGAAGCAATCACGGTGTTAAACGAGCTCCGTTCTGCCCGAAATGCCGAACTGTTCAGTTCTGCTAAAGGACAAGATCTTCTCGATCAGATCCTTCTAGAACGTCGTAAAGAACTCTGGGGAGAGGGCTTCTCGTTATCTGACATCCTTCGTACCCAAGGCACGGTAGAACGAAAAGAATATAAAAATAGTGAAGGCGGTAACATCGCGGTGACAATAACCAAACCTGACGGAAGCACTGCGCAGGTTACCGGGCAAGGCCACCGTGTCGTACGTTTCCCAGACGGAAGCGAATTCGCACCAAATAGCCGATACTATCTTTTCTCAATTCCACAGCAGGAAGAAGAGATCAATCCCAATTTGTAAAACGATAAACGCGTCGCTTTTAAAAACCCGGAAACTGATCAGTTCCGGGTTTTTCAATGCTAAGGGCTGTTTGATTGTTACCGCATGCATTATCCCGAAACCCTATGTATTTACCCATTTCAAAACTATTCATATACTGCCATAAGGATGCCGTGTGTCCGCGTCAGGTTTGACATTCTGACATAAAAAGCGTATATTTGCATGTATTCCTTAGAAAAGCCGCCATAATCATCGCCGATACAATTCGCGCTGCTTTAAGTTCAGTACCCACTTAATATTTTTAAACTTTAATCATATACATGGCAGTAAACCAACTTACATTCAAGAAAAAAGAACGAGCAAAAAAGAAACAGCAGAAAAAACAAGAGAAACTGGCAAAACGGGTCCAAAAAAAGGACGACAATGACAAAGGCAAACCTCTAGAAGATATGCTCGCCTATGTCGATGAATACGGTAATATTACCACTACGCCACCTGAAAAAAGAGTCGCTAGCGATAATCGTCAGGCGCCAAACTCCCAAGTGGATTACGATGAGTATTCCTATGGAAAGGTTTCCTATTATAATGTGAATGGGCATTATGGATTTATTCGGGATAACCAGACTAGACAAACAATTTATTTCAATGACCGTTTAGTGGGACGCCCACTTGACTTGGACCAGAAGGTAAAATACAAGTCCGTGCGTACGCGACAAGGAGAACAAATCTCCGAGGTGGAACTCATTTAGTTCCCCTTAGCTCAGGCGATGAAAATACGCTGAGGGATTGTAATAAATCAACAATATAACTGGGTAAAGCATTATTAATGCTTTACGCACTCTCGAGAAAACAACATAAAAAGCCGACTTACTTTTACAACGTATTTAAATCGTCGTTGAAGTAAGTCGGCTTCTATATTTAGGACGAAGCGTTAGCGCTGGCCCGTCTATCTAGCCGACGAATTTGTGCTTTTGCGCCTCTAGTTGAAAACCAATTAGCTTTTGGATATTCTTAAGTTCTTTTCGTTCTTCTTCGCTGCAAAATGATATCGCGATCCCGTCTTTCCCCGCTCTACCGGTTCTTCCAATACGATGCACATAGGTCTCCGAATCGTTCGGTAAATCAAAGTTTACGACGTGCGGTAAATCGTTGATATCAATCCCTCTGGCTGCAATATCAGTTGCAATCAAGACCTTCACCGTTCCGTTTTTAAAATTTGACAAAGCATTCTGCCGTGCGTTCTGTGTCTTATTTCCGTGAATACTAGCTGTTTGAATTCCCTGTTTAAAGAGTTGTTTGGCCAGTCGATCCGCTCCATATTTCGTTCGGGTAAACACCAAGGACTGCTCGATATGCTCGTCTTTGAGCAGATGGCATAGCAGTTTCATTTTTTGCTTTTTATCAACAAAAAACACAGATTGTCGAACCGTCACTGCTGCGGAGGATACCACTTCGGCGTTAACTTCCTTAGGCTGTGTCAATATGGTTTCTGCAAACTTACGAATGTGTCCGGGCATCGTTGCGGAAAAGAACAAGGTCTGACGCTTACTGGGTAGAAAACGAAGAACCTTCTTTATATCGTGAACAAATCCCATATCCAACATACTGTCGGCCTCATCCAATACTAAATATTTAACCTTATCGATTTTTAGAAGACCTTGACCGATGAGATCCAACAGCCGACCCGGCGTTGCAATCAACACGTCTACGCCTCTTTTGATCTGATCGACTTGTGCCTTTTGGGACACACCACCAAAAATCACAGAAATACGTAGTTTCGTGTATTGAGCGTAACTATCAAAATTTTCTTTTATTTGGAGCGCCAGCTCTCTTGTGGGCGCTAAAATAAGTGCTTGTGGGTGTCCTTTGGCTTCCGGCCCGGACTGTCCTAGTAAATGAATAATGGGTATAGCAAATGCTGCTGTCTTTCCAGTGCCTGTTTGCGCACAACCAATAATATCTTGCCCTTGCAACACAATCGGAATTGCTTTTTGTTGAATGGGTGTCGGTGCTTCAAAACCTAGATCCTTTATGGCTCTCAATATGGGTTCTGCTACTTCAAAATTGTTAAAATTCATGTATTGTAAATTGATCCCTGTCCCCTAGTTTTTTAGGAACAAAGGTATAAGTCAAACGACCTTGGGTATGGTGTTCTGTGCACTTCGGCATAGATAACATCGGAATAATCCAACACTACTACTGAATATTCGGGACTTTCCGTGAAATATGCTCGTGTGGTAGAAAAATCGACAAATAACCAATCGGAAATGAAATTAGCCAATCCCGGTCGCGAGCAAAGGTATGCATTCGGCTTCAAAGTACAGTGAATTATTTACAAAACCGTCCTGAGTTATTCAAACTATCGAGACTGAGAATCCCTCGAGGGGCCATCCAAATGATGCAGTTTATCCCGAGAAACCTGCCGAACCCCTTGAATTTTCTTGAAATAACGAATAGCCGCATCAATAGACTGCGCTGAGGGGATCCGTACAGCGAAACCGTTCAACTGATTATAGCGGTAGATTATTTCGGCAGGGTATTCTTCTATGGCGCGTTCAAGATGTTTAGATCCAACCTTTTTATCATAAAAAATAATTAGGTTTCCCTGATAAGCGTCTGTCGAAAGCCCAGGACCTTTCTCCATCGTGCTTTTAGGCGACGCACATCCCACGAGTATATTGCTGATAAAAATAAGCATAACCCATTTGGTCATTCCACCTCTTATTATTGAATCCGACATACCCCCATTATTTTTGATCCTTCGGCAGATGGCTTAATCCTCGTCAATCATTGCTTGAAGATCTCGGACAAAGCTCTTCGAATTATAATGTGCAAAACCTTCCTTTTTTAATCGCAATCCCCCATTTTTATCGAATATTAATGTGGTTGGCAAAACTCCTGAATACAATTGTTCAGGTAATGCAGAAAGCCGTGTATAAACTGGAAATGTATAATTCTCCTTTTCAAGGAAGCTTTCAGCATCCGTCCAGTTCGCGTCTTCATTAATCATCAAAAACATCAACTCCGGCTGATCCGAAAATTGGTCAATTAGTTTTTGGATAGATGGGAATTCTGCTCGACAAGGAGGGCACCAGGACGCCCAAAAGTTAATAAACACCACTTTCCCACGTAAATCTTCAGCTGTATAAATTTTCCCTTGGATATCCTGAAATTGAAAATTCCTCGGTAGTGTTGAATCGGCTTCCGCAGGTGCAGTCTGCAATTTTGCGTTGAAAAAGCCGGTCGCCATCAATTGTCGAAGCGTCCATGATTTTACATTTGGATTAACCATCATTAGTACTAATATCCCACCCAAAAAAACGGTTAATCCATTCCGTTTCAACCAATTGATCCAAGAAGTCCTTTTCATCTCACCGGCCTTATCCTTCGATTTTTCCATACGTTATCCCAGATATAATCGTCTATTGATCGTCATTGATCAATTCATCGAATGCATCAACAAACTCCTCTGCGCTGTAATCTCGCCCCCCTTCCAGCCGTCCCATCATCTCGCCGCTTCGGGCTAATATGACGGTGGTCGGGATGGCCCCCGCTAGGTATTCCGATGGGATATTACTCGCTGGGGTGTAAACCGGCAGCTCATAACCGTTATCTTTCATAAATGCGGTGGATTCCTCTATTTTATTATCGACGTCAACGGTTATAAAAACCACATCATCCCGATTTTTATAAGAACGATAGAGCTGGTCAATCGAAGGCATTTCTTCAATACATGGAGGACACCAGGTTGCCCAGAAATTAATAAATACGACTTTGCCTTTCAGGGATTCCAGCGGTAGGGTTTCACCCTGCTCATCCTTGAAAACAATATTTTCAGCATCCCCCCGCTGCACATCCGCTACGACGGGTTCCTCTCCGATCTGATCTTTCACTGCAGAATCGGTTTGCGCAGTACCTTGATTATTCTCTTGGCTATTACAGCCCACCATAAATGCCAACAGCAATGCAGCAAAACTGGTAAAAATTCCTTGGGTTTGGTCTGTTATTTTATTCATCTTAATTGCAATTTATAATTAAATAACGGATTATTTTTTAATACTGATCTATTTATCGATTGTCCAACGAGAAAGGCATCCTTCTAATTTTCGATTCTTTCTGCTAAAAGCTGGTCGATTCGCGCAATGATCCCCGGGGCCATGTAATCGGCTCCTCCGATCTGTCGGCCTGCGACATAGTTCGCCCGATCAATCAGTAAGGTTGTTGGAATACCCGCTGGTAAAAAATCGTCTGGAATGTCGCCCTCGACGGCATAAACGGGTAGATCAATTCCCCGAAGTTTCAAAAAAGCTTGTGAAAGCTTCAAGTTTCCCTCGACATCAATAAGCAAAAAGACCAGATCCTCATTTTCCTTGTATTTTTTACGCAAACGTCTAATAGACGGCATTTCTCGTATACAAGGGGGGCACCAGGTCGCCCAGAAATTGATAAACACCACCTTCCCTTTCAGAGATGATAACTCGATGCGATTGCCCTGCGCATCTTTGACCCGCAAATGGGGCGCCTGCTTGGCCATGTGTATATCGTCCCCCACTTCTGTCTTGGGCGTCAAATTCCCGAGTTCACTACTAGGAAAGATCAGTAGCGTCAAAATAATGAAAAGTTGGGTATGAAGGAGTGTGCTTTTCATAGCAATCAAATTCGGTTTTCAAATGATGAAAAAAAAGATCTGTTCTTGAGACAAACGGCGCACGGCACTCCGGGGTAGATCCCCCAGAAACACACAACGCCTAGTAGTTGATGGCAGAGCGCTATTAAAAATGAAGGAGCAGCCGTTGGAATTTTAAAAACAGGGGCACGGATTGAAGCATCATTTTACTATTCCGATATCGAGGATGTCGTTTCAGTGCTAACCAAAAGGCTTGCCTTTGACATAAACCTAGCAGAACAATAAGGGAATAACTCAGTCGAGCTTGATCATCTCCCGCCTGGTGGAGGGTACGAACTGAGGATTTCGCTATCCAAGTTTCATAAACGCAACTGGCGCTCACCGGTAGCATTTTATGTTCTCCAGTTTTCTGAGGAGCGTCGGCCTCTTGTTTGGCGATCGGATTACCGGCTAACCATAGATTTTTAATGTGGGCCTTCACGGGACAAGACGCTAATAAGACACATAGGATGCCTACTACACTTGCCAAAATGCGCAGTTGAATGTTCCATGCGCGAAATCCCTTGATAACCATATACTCAAAGGTATAGGATTCCCTATAAAAAAAAAACTATTTCAAATCGATTTTAATCTCCACGGGCCCCAATATGGTACCAGATGCTCGTGTATTTGGTGAAACCGTGACGATGTAGGTCCCAGTTTTGTTCGTAGCATAACGAATGTCACGACCAAACGGTCCATCAGTCTCATTATCCGGCATCGAAATTCTGCTAAAATAGATATTGCGATTCTCGCCGGGTAATGTCAGGGATCCAATGAGACTATCGGTCCTTACATTTGGAACAACAACTTCTATCCGCTGATACTCCTTTTCAAAACTGGTCTTTAAAGTTTCTCCTGATTGATTCAATTGCAACTCAATAATACTGTCATTTACCACCAATGATTTGTCTTCCTCGGGTGGCGTCAATTCAGGCGCAAATTCTTCAGCAGGCTCTTCAGTCTGTTTTTCACTGGAAGGTTGACAACCAAAAATGGCAAAAATTAGAACCGGTATAAGGAAATAAGTGAGCTTCATGTCGATGTATGCATTGATCTATTTAAAAACACAACATAAATCCGGCCAATTTAAACGGCTCCTATCGTCAGGGATTACAACCAGTACATTTATTAATTGACAGATCGCGACCTGGGATAGACTAAATGATTTAGTTAATAGACCGGAAGTTTTAATCGCAGATCCCTAATTCAAAGTCTTCATTTCCCAACGCGCGTTCTTTGTTCGCCGGAAAGATTAATCCTAGGCGATCTCAAGTTCTCACCCTATGTCTACTTTGGCATAGGTCTATTTTCCGATGTATTTGGTTGCTATATTCGATTTCTATTTGAATTAGTGTTGAACGAAACGTGCAGTTATGAACCCTACACAAACAAACATTTCTTTGCAAGAAATCCGAGACCTGGATCTTGTTAACTACTTGGCATCACTCGGCCACGAGCCGCGAAAAATACGAGGAAACGATTTCTGGTATCTCTCCCCGTTAAGAAACGAACGTGTCCCGTCGTTTAAAGTCAATCGAAAAATTAACCGATGGTATGATTTTGGACTGGGGCAAGGCGGTAATCTCATTGATTTTGCCATTCGGTATCAAGGGTGCAGCGTGGGCGACTTTTGTTCAACTTTCGCGCTTAGAAACAAAACGGAAACCATTGGGCTTATGAGGCGGACTTTAGCCTGTAACCCGGACAATAAAATAGAGATTAAGGAGATCGTCTCCCTTCGCTCGGATGGACTTTTGACATACCTTAGGGAACGTCGGATATCGATCCGGATGGCCGACTTTTATTGCAAAGAGGTGCGATATCGGGTCGGAAATACACATTTTTTCAGTATTGGCTTCCCGAATCGCTCAGGCGGGTTTGAACTTCGCAATGCTTACTTTAAGTCAAGCAGCTCGCCGAAAGACATCTCGCTCCTGAAAGGATCCTCAGATAAATTACTTGTTTTCGAGGGCTTTATGGACTTCCTCACCTTTCGAACATTTCATCCAGAACTAGACGAGTCGAAACGCAATTTTTTGATTTTAAACTCCATTTCGCTATTCGAACGCGCACGAAATCAGATGGAATCTCATCGGTATGTGGGTTTATATTTAGATCATGATAAGGCGGGCTTGGCTTGTACTCAACAGGCTTTGTCGCTAAGTACTTGTTATCATGATGAGAGCACGATGTATAAAAATTTTAAAGATTTGAACGAATGGGCGATGCATGTCGGAAAACATTCCTATAACAGTTAAACACCTCAATATTTCACTATCATGACAGCAATAACAAAAATCCAATTAAGAAAACAAAGGTTGGTTCTCTATTTTAATGACCAGGAGTTTGCTACACTCAAAAATCGTCAAGAGTCTTCCAATTGCCCCAACATGGGCATCTATTTCAGAACGATACTTTTTTCGCCCCGAAAATTGGTCACATTCCATCGAAACAGTTCCCAAGATGATATTTTAGATGAACTCGCTCGTTTGCGCAATCAACTCCGTGTACGCCCGGCCTCCGTTCAACGACTAGCAAATTCGGCGCCACAAGCAACCAAAGAAGGGAATAGACAACATCTCGAGGATCAGAAAAGGTTAGAAAAACGACTCGATGAAATAAAACTACTCATCAAAAAACTACTAACGATATGGTTACAATAATCAACGAAGTAGCGGATATGGCTAAAATTATCCACTACAGTGAGCAAAAGGTCCTGCAAAAGGATGCACGCTGCCTGGATTGCGGAAATCTGCCTTTGGATGTGGATCACCTCGATGAACACGCTAAAATCGCACTATTGGCGAACCGTGCCACACGCAATCGTGCCGTAAGGCTCAACAGTTTACACATTACACTGAACTTCCCGCCTTCGGAGCATCGATTATCTGACGAGGTGATGACCAGCATTGCACATCGCTATATGGGTTTGTTGGGGTTCGGGCAACAACCTTATCTAATCTATCGTCACTTGGATGCAGCACACCCCCATATGCATCTAATCAGCACCCCCATCCGATCAGATGGAACACGTATTGGAATGCATCGTATTGGTGTACGACGGTCTCGGCCAGCACAAAGGAAAATTGAAGAGGAATTCAACCTGCTGTCTGCGGCGCCAGAAAGCAAGGATCGGATGAATGCCATTAAAAAAGAAAACAGGTCGTATTTCTCGGTCAAAAGCTACATTGAGGAACAGACAGCACTATTCATCAACGAACCCAGAATCACTGATTTCGAACAGTGGAATATCGTATTGGGTCGCCAGGGTATTCGTGCATTTAAAAAGAATCCGACGAGTCCAAGCCGCGAAAAAACTGGTTTGAGTTATGCATTGATCGACGAAAACGGGCGAAGTATCAGCATGGGAATACCGGCTAGTAAACTTTCTACACAGCCAAAGATGAGCAACTTGCTCAAGATATTCGAGGAAAACAGACGTGCGCATCTAAGCCATCATCACACCCAAACGGTATCCCCTGGAAATGCGATGATTCGCCAGGAGCAACAAGACGATTTCAGCACTTTTCACAAAAACCAGGTCATCAACCAGCACAGCCTCGCCGACACGCTGCTAATTGAAGACTATCCTATTAGCGTGCGCAATCGCATTGCAAAGCAAGATTCCTGGGCGATCGATTATTCCTCAAACGAAAAAGCAAGGCGATCGAAAAAGCAACGGATGTAGTCAATCAAATACGTGAAATGATATGAATACTGGTGAAAATTTACAAGCCTTCCGTAAGATTATAGACCTCTGTCGGTTGCTCTCCATAGCGCTTTTACTGGTGCATTTTTTTGTGATTGGATATACTTGGATCGAACAGTATGAATATAGTAATAAATTTACGCAACATCTTTTACGGGTTTTTCAACAAACAACTCTTCTGGCGGATAACCATCGCATCAAGACCTTTGCATTAAGCTTTTTGCTAACCTCATTGTTAGGTAGTCGAGGAAGAAAGGGACAACAATTCAATTACAACACAGCCGGTATCCAAATTGGCCTTGGACTCTTGCTCTATTTCGCTTCTGGCTTCCTGTATCCATTGACGAGCTATGAACGGATCTTTTTTCTATATATCTTGATGTGCATTACAGGGTTTTTGCTGATTATTCGAGGTGGGGCTCAGGTGAGCCGTATTCTGAAGACCCGATTTTTTGATCACGATCTGTTCAACCGAAAAAATCAAAGTTTTCCCCAAGAAGAACGCTATCTATACAATGAATTTTCGATTAATCTATCCTCTCGGTATTGGTTCAGGGATAAACTGCGAAAAAGTTGGATTAATATTATCAATCCCTTCCGTGGTGTATTGGTTATGGGTACTCCCGGTTCGGGAAAATCATATTTCGTTATCCGTCACATCATTACTCAACATATCAAAAAAGATTTTTCTATGTTTATTTATGATTTCAAGTTTGACGACCTTAGCCGGATCGCTTACAATTGTTGGTTAAAACATCAAAAGCGTTTTTCACCTCAATCGAAATTCTATAGCATCGATTTCGATAACCTCCAGCGAAGTCATCGCTGTAATCCATTGGAACCTTCCGCGATGGTAGATATTACAGACGCCGCAGAATCTGCCCGGACGATTTTACTTGGTCTGAATCGAGAATGGATCAAAAAACAGGGCGATTTTTTCGTCGAATCACCGATCAATTTTCTTACGGCTATCATCTGGTACCTTCGAGGTTATCAGAATGGACAATATTGTACTCTTCCTCACGTCATGGAACTCATGCAGACCGATTATGATCGTCTATTTAGTTTGCTTCGTAGCCAGCAAGAAATCGAGGTACTCATCAATCCATTTGTCAGCGCTTATCTCAATGGGGCGATGGAGCAGCTTGAAGGACAAATTGCCTCAGCCAAGATTGCTATGGCTCGACTTGCTTCCCCCGCCCTCTATTATATTCTCTCAGGAAACGATTTCCCGCTGGACATCAATCATGCTGAGGCTCCTATCATTGTCTGCATGGGAAACAATCCCCAAAAGACACAAATCTACGGGGCAGTACTTTCCTTGTATGTAAACCGACTCATTAAGCAAGTTAACAAAAAAGCGGAACGGAAATGCAGTTTAATTTTTGATGAATTTCCTACCCTATTTTTAAATAATATAGACCATCTGATCGCAACGGCCAGAAGCAACCTGGTGGCGACCTGTTTAGGAATACAAGATGCTAGTCAACTTCGAAAGGATTATGGTCGTGAACAAGCGGAGGTGATCATGAACATCACAGGAAACATCATTAGTGGACAAGTAGCTGGGGATTCTGCCAAACAACTCTCTGATCGCGTTGGTAAAATCATGCAAGAAAGAGAAAGTCTTTCGATTAACTCCAGTGATACATCAATTAATCATTCCAAACACTTGGATCTAGCTATACCACCTTCTACTATTTCTTCGCTGTCCTCTGGTGAATTTGTCGGCATGATTGCCGATGATCCAAACTGCTTAATTGATCAAAAAGCTTTTCATGCCGAGATCCTCAACAATCATAAAGAACTCCAGCGGGAGGAAGACGCCTATTTACCGCTTCCTACGATTCAAAAGGTGGATCAAAAAACCGTTAAAAAAAACTACATGACTATTAAAGATGATATCGAAAACATCATCTGTTCGGAAATACATCATTTAAAAAGAAATCCACAGACTCGGCAAATGATTATACGAAAACACCGCTCATTTAAGAAATGACTTTACAATCTATCGGCTTTAAGCCTCGATAAGTTGCACATTGGGACGTCCGGATATGATCTCCAGAATAATATCGAAATAAGTTCTCCCTTTCCCCTGTTCCAAATCTTCTAATTGTTTCTGGAAATACGGTTTATTGAAAGGAGAGTTAGGTGCTAGCTTTTTTCGATAATAAGCTAGCGTGGTTTCCACCCCCAAGGCTTTCCGGCTGTAGTCTATATTTTTCCAATTGATCACTAAACCATCATAATCCTTTAATCGACCCAGTCCCCCGTATAATAGATCTTCCAGACCGTCCAAGGTGCCTATTTTCCAAGATTCCTTTGGCATCAGTTCTTGGTTAATCACACGGTAAAAAGAGGAAATATCGTTAATTTGTTCTCCTTGGAGCACGATATGTAGTGGGTTTTGCATGGTATTTTTTAGTTTAAAGATTATATCAAACGCTGCTGCATGTCTCTCAACATACGCTTAATTTCTTGTAAATCGGTTTCCATAGGGGGCACCATATCGGTCTGATGTTTGAGGTATTGCCACACCTCTAGAACCTCAGAAAAATGAACTGTATAAGGTTCATAACTGGTGTTCAGTGATTGCAAGAGCAACCCATCATCTAAAACCTTCACCTGTTTAAAAACAAAATCCTGTTCACCTTTAAGGATGACAATACATAACGTATAAGGTTTGATGCCCGTCCAGTCTTGCACATATTTGGCAATCACATCACTTCTTTCCGGAATAGGCAACATAGAATCTCCGGTGGTAGGAAACATTCTATAGGTTCCCTCTCTTGGTAAGTTTGGTAAAGTAAATTTTGGCAAAGCTGCTAGGAACTCCGGATCAGCGTAAGCTGCTGCATAACCAGCCTTGGCTTTAACCGGTACATATTCTAAGTTCTCCTTATTATTCGAATCCACTGTAATTGACAATACACGCATATTTTTCCCATTAACATGCTCATGCGTTCCAATTTCTAGCTTACGGAGGTCCAGTTCTCTCCATTTACTGAGATCTTCTTTGAGTAGTGTATCTAAAGGGACCCTAAAATACTCCGCAATGGCGATCAGATCTACCAGTGTAGGGTTGCTCGTTTTACCATTTTCCAAAGCGGTGTATTTACTGCGTGTAAAAGAAAGCAGTTGCGCCAATCGGTCCTGACTTAATTTCTTCTTCTGGCGAAGAAAACGAATATTACTGTTGAAAAAAACCTTTGCAGCTTCCATTTTGAATTGTTATTATTGGTAACACCTTGTTTGTCATTATTAATGACAAATATAAATATAATGTTCAAAAATGGAAACCGCGTTGAAGAAAAAGAATACTGTAGAGGCGTTGCGGAAAATCATTCTTGCTGCAGAGGGTTATGCCATAGAAAGCGGAAGTAACCGATTCATCAAAGATTTGGGCATGATGGAAAGCGCTTTCCCATTGCATACCTTTCCAGAAGGCGCTATCCATGAATTTATTAGTGACGGGGTCGAACAGACTGCGGCTTCTACTGGATTTATTTCCTGTTTGCTTGGTATGCTCATGCAGCACCCGGGGCTCTGTGTTTGGATTAGCTTAGGTAAAAGGCTCTTCCCTCCTGCCCTTGTTCATTACGATATTGATCCATCTAGGATTATTTTTATTCAATTAGACCGCGAAAAAGAGGCTCTTTGGGCTTTAGAGGAAAGTTTGAAATGCAGTTCCTTATCGGCGGTCGTAGCGGAGATTAAGGATTTGGATCTGATCTCTTGCAGAAGACTCCAATTGGCTGTGGAAAAAAGTCGGGTAACTTGCTTTATACATCGCTTCCGCCCCAAACAACTCTATAGTGTAGCTTTTGCTTCTCGTTGGCGAATTCGGCCAGCAGTCAGCCAGAATGAAGATCGTCTTCCCGGTATTGGACATCCGTTTTGGGATGTTGAATTGGAAAAGGTCCGGAATGGTAAATCAGGACATTGGCAAATAGGTTGGCACAAAGGAAAGTTCTGTTATACAGAACCATTATCCGCTCAAACAGCATATGCACACATCAAAACAGGAAGTTAATGGCACAAATCGTATCACTTTGGTTTCCTTATCTCCTGACCGATAAAATTGTTTCGCAAAAATCACTGCTACAGGGGGAAGCTATCCTATTGGTTTCCCCTCAGCGTGGCCGAATGATCGTTCGTACTATCAATGCGCAAGCTGCAGCTATGGGAATTACCGTGGGCATGGCATTAGCGGACGCCAGAGCACTATACCCTTTTTTAAAAGTGTTTGACTTCAAAGAAGAACAAGCAGCAGAATTATTGAAAGAAATGGCTGCTTGGATGATTCGTTACTCACCTTGTGTCGGCATCGCCGCAGACGATGGGTTATGGGTAGATGCCAGTGGTTGCACGCATCTTTGGAAAGGAAAAGAGGCCTATCTCCGAGCAATTATTCTACGCTTTAAAGACATGGGATATCAAGTGCATGGCGCAATGGCTGAAAGTATGGGTATGGCCTGGGCAATTGCCCGATTCGGAAAATCAGGAACCATTATCAACGCTCAGCAACACGCTACAGTTCTGCGGGAATTACCTTCGGCAGCTCTCCGTTTAGAACCCCAAGTACTTGACCGCATGTATAAATTAGGGTTACGAAGAATTAATGATTTCATCGATATGCCCAGCAGTGCGCTGCGGCGGCGCTTTGGTGTTTCTCTTCTACAACGATTAGGACAAGCATTGGGCCGTACTTCTGAAAGAATTATTCCGGTTCGCCCCATCAGCCCTTATCAAGAACGACTCGCTAGCCTTGAGCCTATACGCACGCGCAAAGGTATAGAAATCGCTCTTGAACAATTGCTTGAAAAGCTTAATAAACGGCTCTATCAAGAAAATCAAGGGTTGCGAAAGGCAGTACTACAAATCTTTCGTGTCGACGGCAAGAAACAAGAAATAGAGATTGGCACCAACCGTCCTTCACGTGATCAAAAGCATCTCTTTAGTTTATTCAGTGAAAAAATAACACAACTGGCTCCCGGACTGGGTATTGAACAGTTTTTGCTTGAAGCTCCCCATGTGGAACCTTTGCAGGTTCAACAGGAAAAATTGTGGCAAGACACGATCGGTTCAGAAAATTCAGAAGTCAGCAACTTGTTCGATCGAATTTCCAGTCATTTAGGCCTTCAGGTCATACAGCGTTTTCTACCCACCGAACACCACTGGCCAGAACGATCCATTCGATCCGCCATCTCTTTGACCGAACACAATACACTGCCTTGGCAAAAAGTAAACCTTCGCCCGGTATATTTATTGGCTGAGCCCGAACGAATCGAGGTTTCCGCGCCTATTCCTGATTATCCCCCTATGGTATTCACGTACAAAGGACAGATCCACCAGGTTAAAAAAGCGGATGGTCCGGAACGCATCGAACGCGAATGGTGGATAGAAACCGGATTGCAGCGAGATTATTATCGAGTGGAGAATCAAAACGGAGCCCGGTATTGGATATTCCGATCCGGTCATTATGAAGAAGAAAAAAAACCTGAGTGGTTTATGCATGGATTTTATCCTTAAGAAATAATGGTTTATTCAGAATTACAGGTGACATCAAACTTCAGCTTTCTCCGAGGGGCTTCCCATCCCGAAGAGCTCGTGGAACAAGCTGCTATATTGGGCTATCGTAGTATAGCGATAACAGATCACAACACATTAGCGGGTATTGTCCGAGCACATACTGTTGCAAAAAAGCATGGTATACAATTCATTCCTGCAGCCAGGCTGGATTTTATCGATGGGAGTCCCCTGCTAGCCTACCCTCAAGATCGAGAAGCCTACGCCCGACTATCTGGTCTGCTGACGGAGGGGAATCTACGGACTGAAAAAGGAAAATGCGAGCTCTACAAAGCGGATTTATATCGTTTTGCTCAAGGCATCATTTTCATCGCTTTAGCGCCTGATCAACTGAATGAAAATTTTGATTTTCAGGAGCGCTTTAAACAACAACTTCATGAATACAAATCTCATTTAGGTGACAACCTTTATTTAGCAGCTTCCTGCCTTTATCGCGGTAACGATGCCAAAAGATTATTCCGTTTAGCTGAGCTGGGAAACACCATCGGAACACCTTTAGTTGCGACCAACGATATACATTTCCATGCTCCCGAGCGAAGGCAATTACAAGATATCGTCACTTGTATTCGAGAGAAAAAGACAATTTCTAATGTCGGGTTACTTCTCCATCAAAATGCTGAACGTTACCTCAAATCTATCGAGGAAATGGAACGGCTTTTCCGTCAATATCCTCAAGCCTTAATCAATACCCAAAAAATTGCAAAGGCTTGTCATTTCAACTTGGATTCTCTTCAATATGTTTATCCTCGAGAGATAATGCCAAGTGGCCGGAATCCGGTCGAAGAACTTGAGCATCTCGCTTGGGAGGGGGCTCGGGAATATTTCGGGGAACCACTACCCGAAAAGATCATTCATTCGATCAAACATGAAATGGCGTTTATCCGGGAGATGAATTATGCACCTTATTTTTTAACCGTACACGATATTGTCAGAGAAGCTCGGAGCCGGGGAATACTCTGTCAAGGCCGTGGTTCGGCCGCCAATTCTACGATCTGTTTTTGTTTGGGTATCACGTCGGTGAATCCCACGAAATTCGACTTACTTTTTGAACGTTTCATCTCTTCGGCTCGTAACGAGCCACCTGACATTGATGTGGATTTTGAGCATGAACGACGAGAAGAAATCATTCAATATATTTATGAAAAATATGGACGGGATCGAGCAGGCATTGTAGCCACGGTTACACAACTCCATCAAAAAGGAGCTGTACGAGACGTGGCTAAAGCAATGGGCATGTCTAGCGATGCAATCAATCGTCTCTCCAATTCAATCTGGGAGCTTTCACAAGAGTGGGCACAAGGGAATGAACTTTCTTCCCAGGGATTCCATCCAAAAGACACTCAACTCCTGAAGATATTAGCGCTCACCGAACAATTCATTGGATTTCCCAGGCAATTGGGGCAACATACAGGTGGTTTTGTCATCACTGACGGCAGACTTTCCGACCTTTGCCCGGTCATCAATGCGCGAATGGCGGACCGGACCAACATCGAATGGAACAAAGATGACATCGATGCGCTTGGCTTCTTAAAAATTGACGTTTTAGCACTGGGAATGTTGACCTGTATCCGCAAATCTTTCGATTTATTGAAACAACATTATAGCATCGATCTCAGCCTGGCGACTGTACCTCAGGACGATAAAGCGGTCTATGACATGATCAGTGCAGCTGATACTATCGGCGTCTTTCAGATCGAAAGCCGTGCACAACAATCCATGTTACCTCGATTAAAACCAAAAGAATTTTACGACCTCGTTATTGAGGTGGCCATTGTTAGACCTGGCCCTATACAAGGAGATATGGTGCATCCTTATCTCAAGAGAAGAAATAAAGAAGAAGAAGTCACTTATCCTTCCAAGGAGCTTCAAGATATCTTAGAAAAAACATTGGGAGTTCCCTTATTTCAGGAGCAAGCAATGAAAATTGCGATCGTGGCAGCAGGCTTTACTCCAGCAGAAGCTGACGAGCTTCGTCGCAGCATGGCGACCTTCAAGGCGAAGGGGAAGGTGAGTCAATTCGAGCAGAAACTCATAGAGGGTATGGTATCTCGAGGCTACCAGAGATCATTTGCTCAGCAAATATTCCGTCAACTGGAAGGGTTCGGAAGTTACGGCTTCCCAGAAAGTCATGCAGCAAGTTTTGCTTTACTGGTGTATGTCTCTTGTTGGATCAAACATTATTATCCTGAAGTATTTGCCGCTTCCCTATTGAACAGTCAGCCGATGGGCTTCTATGCTCCTGCTCAGCTTATTATCGATGCTAAAAGGCACGGCACAGCGGTTCGGCCGATAGATGTCAATTATTCTTTTTGGGATAACACGCTCGAAGATCGGCCGGGACAACCGGCGGCCTTACGATTGGGTTTTCGACAAATCAAGGGAATCCGGCAACAGGACACCGAGATGTTGATCCGAGCAAGAAAAAAGGGATATGAACAAATTCATTTTCTATTGGATGCAGGTGTATCGCTGACTACCTTAGAAAAACTAGCAGATGCGGATGCTTTCCGCTCTTTAGGGTTAGACAGAAGACAGGCCTTTTGGGAAATATCGGCATTAGCCGATCGCCCACAAGCACTTTTTAAAGGACAGATATCGGGTAGTCAATGGGAAAAAAACGTTAAACTTCCGGCAATGAGTCTAGGAGAACATGTGATTCATGATTACCGGACCCTTTCACTATCCCTTAAAGCCCATCCTGTAAGCTTTGTTCGTTCCGCTTTAAATCAGCTGAACATCCTACAAACGATTGAATTGGAAAAACGGCCGGATGGAACTTTAGTAAAAGTAGCCGGACTGGTCTTAATTCGGCAAAGACCCGGAACCGCTAAGGGCGTGTGTTTCATTACCCTTGAAGATGAATCAGGCGTAGCAAACGCAGTAGTATTTGGCAATAATTTCACTCAATACCGTCGAGAAATCTTATACGCCCAGTTACTCATGATAGAAGGTAAACTGCAGAAAGAAGGACAAGTCATCCATGTCTTAGCACATAAAATTCATGATCTCTCCCACCTATTCAATGCCTTGGGACCCAAAGATCAGAAACTATCACAACTTGCCACGCCTCCTGTTGCCGATGAAAACATCGACCACCCGCTATCGACTGAAAATAAAAAACGTCAAAAACCAATACAGACACAATTTGAGTTATTTCCTAAGGGAAGAAACTTCAAGTAATTTTAAATGAACGTCTGTTTTACGGTCTGGTTGGCACCTGACCGTAAAACAGATGAAACCCAATTAAACTAACGACCAAACAGTTACATGTGCACTTCTTGGCTACAGCGCCGGGCGGCATCTTGATCGTGCGTGACAAAGATTAAAATCTTTTCTCGGCCCGCAACAATCAGTCGGTCCATTAGTTTCCCTGAGGTTTCCGGATCCAACGCCGCGGTGATCTCATCGAACAACCAAATACTCGCATCGCTCAATAATGCGCGCGCAATCGCGATGCGTACCGCCTGCCCTTCAGATAGACCATAGCCCGATTCACCAATCACGGTGTCTAACCCTTCGGGTAGCTCATATACAAACTCCGCGCAGGCCAGGTGCAGAACCTCTTGCAATTTTGAGGCACTTGAGGGATTTTCGCTATACTGCAAGTTGTCCCTGATGGAGCCACTGAATAATTTATCACCTTGGGGCACATAGGCAAAATTAGTCCGATGCTTCGCCGATACTTCGACCCTATACTGATCACCAATCACCTCAACTTGCCCTCGATCCGCTTGGATAAGCGATAGTAGAATTCGGATCAGCGTTGTTTTTCCTTTACCACTTGAACCGATAAGAGCTGTCGCTTCTCCTCGACGGAAAACCATATTTAAATTACGTAACACCTCCACATCGTCGTATCGAAAACTGACATCCCTTAAGACAAGCTCTTGCGGATTATTCAACGCAACAGCCTCTATCGTTTCCTCCCTTTCCACATCCAACAATTCTTGAATCCGGGTAACCGAAGTACGAAAGCGAATGAACAAGGGGAGAAAACCCATCATCGCCAACATGGGCGCCTGAATACGACCGACCAATTGAAGAAATGCCGTTAAGGTCCCAAAGCTGATTTCATTGGCGTCTAAACGGTAAACTCCCCAAGCGAAAGTCATCAAAAACCCAATGTTCACGAAGGCTCTCACAGTGGATTGGGAGAAGGTGGAAAAGTTTAGCAACTTTTTTTTGATCGCGATAATATAATCCTGGCTGACCACGATTTTACCCCAACGGATTGCTTGTAATCCAAGTGCTCTGATCGATAAACGAAAGCGAAGATTCTCCTGAATCACTCGCCCCAAGTCACTTTCTGCACGTTTCACTTCCATATTCAGCTTACTTAAGCGGCGAAAGTAGAGTTTGGAGAACAGAAACAATGGCGAAATCGCCAAAATTAGTAACGCTAACATCGGATCCAATACCCAAAGCACGCTAAAAGAAGCTAGTATTCGGATGAAGGTCAATATAAAGTTCGGAAGCGCATAAACGACCACTTGGGCGATTTCTTGGCAGTCGTTATTCAACCGCACCTGTACATCACCGGTATGCATAGCTTTAACAAATTTCCAGGTCGACGACATTTGAGAGCGCACCACTGCATTTTGCAAATCTTTGAGAATCTCCATCTTACTGCGCTCATTAATCCAGGTAGCCAAACTCCGCAGCCCCATAGAAAGCATCAAGGTAATGACGGTGATAAACAAGGCAAAATTAAGATCGCCTGCCTTCGTTCCCACAGCGATATCGACCGAGTTTTTTGACCAAAATACAAAAACCAGAGATAAAGCAATGGCAATCAATTCCAAGAAAAAAAAGGAAAAAAGATTGAGCCGTCTACCCCGAGTAAGTGACCATGCCCATTTGGTTTGATATATTAAACGGCTATTCTTCAAAATCTAAAAAAAATTAACATACAACAGCATACATCAACGCTTTAAACGCAATCAACAAAACTAATACTTTATTTTACAACTTGGTCAATCTCTTCATTTTCACATATACTCTTCGCACAGGGCGAAGATAATACCAAGCCAAACCTTTTAGGCGGCTTCGGGTAGTGCCTAGCTCAAAAGGCCCACTGGGCGGTGTCGCAGAGATCGCAATCGCTAAAATGTCTTCGACGTTGATCTGCTCGTTCTGAACTAGATTCCCATCACCGGCTAGGGTCACGCGCCCCGCTCCTCGGCCAATCAGACGGTGAAGCACAACGCCACCTCGGTGACGTCCCAATACAACCGAACCAAGAGCAATATCCCCTCCGGTGAACGGGGCAAGTACAACCAAGTCTCCTTCGTTTAAAAAAGGGCGCATACTCTTTCCTTTCACAGGGATACGCACGTGCTTGTCCTCGGCCAACAAGCGAACAACCTCTTGGAAGTATGGGCGATTGGGAATTATTTTCTCTGACCTGAAGGTTGAATCCATACGATTGGTTTGTGGGTAGTAAATATACGAACTATTTAAACCAAATAAGGCGGAATTCGTCGTCATAAACAAGATATACCGCCGAGCACCTATAGACTAACTTTATTTAAATTAAGTTTAAATAATAACAAAAGTTACCTATATTTGCGCGATAGGCATATAATCGTTCTGAAACGGACATGAAGAAATTACCGAACAAACCGCTGATTGGTTTCCTATTTTTAACCTTCTTTCTTACAAACGGCGCATTCGGGCAAGGAATAAGCGGCCGTGTAGTAAACGATGCCGGCCAGGGCATACACGCCGCATCCGTAAGAGCAGATGATTTGGGCATTCAGATTCACACCAATGCGGAAGGCATCTACTATCTAAACCTTGGCGATCATATACCGGATCGTCTCGTACTACGTTACAGTTTTTTGGGAATGGAAACAGTCAGTCTAACGGTCCAACTAAGTCGCTTAGACACGTTGGAAACTGTGACACTGCGGCCATCATCCTTCGCTGTAGATGAAGTAACGGTTCAAGCTGAAAGCGGAGGACAAAGTAACTCATCAATGATCATCGATCGGGAAATGATCGAACGTTATCCTTCTTTGAGTCTAAATGACTTGTTGAACTTTCTCCCCAACCGACAGGTTGTCGCTCCCTCAGTTCAAAATATGCAAAACTTGAACATCAGAGGAGCCTTCCAGGAGATGACTGGAGCTCGTCGGGATGTGGATCAATTAAATAACGCATTCGGCACCGCTATCATCATTGATGATATCGCGATCAGTAACAATGCGAACATGCAAGGCAGAAACCCGTTGATCCGGGGAATTTCCGGATCTAATCTATCGGTTCGCCCGGGTAATTTTGGCGGTGACGGCCCCGGGAATCTGTCCTATTCTGGTGAAAGCACCTTCGGTGGAATTGATCTCCGGCAAATTCCGACCGAAAGCATCGAGCGTCTCGAAGTTATTTCCGGCGTGGCACCGGCGCGTTACGGTGATATCAGTGACGGTGCTGTGATTGTTGAACGACAAGCCGGGCTTACTCCGACATTTTTCCGGGTACAAGCACGAAATAACGCGACCTCGTACGGTATCTCGAAGGGTTTTGCATTGTCTCCTACCTTGGGTCATTTAAATGTGGATCTATCGTACGTGAACTCCTTTGCGGACAACCGAGATAAACTTAAGCAGTATCAAAGAGTCACTGGATCAGCCATTTGGACAACCCATTGGGGAACCAGCGATCAATGGAAACATACCCTTTCAGGGACTTACAATAAGGTCTTGGACGGTGTGAATCAAGACCCAGACGATCCGCTAGCTACAGCGGTTTCCTTTGGTTCCTGGAACAGCAGTCTTTCCAGTCGGTTTTCGTATCAGCCTAACGGCTCATTTTTCAAACGAATTGGTCTAAACTTAGCCATGCAAAATAGTCATCAAGGGTCTTATCGAGAATATTACTCCAACCAGCCCTATGTCTTATACACCGATACCTTAGGTACCGGGATCGTGGAAGGAAACTATGTCTCAGGTCAATACACTGCCGTCGATCATATTGATGGTCGGCCAATGAATCTGAGCGCCCGGTTGGAAGCCAATGCCGTGGCCAGTACCGGAGAAATTGTACACCAATTGAATTTCGGAACCAATCTGGACTATTCCAAGAATAATGGTCGAGGCCGACTGAGCGATCCAAGCAGACCCGTGCAAAACACGGGCGTTTATTCAGAACGCTATTACGACTATTCCTTGCTTCATGCGGCTTGGAATCTTGGTTTTTATATTGATGATCGCATTCGAACAGAATTGTGGAACCGCCCTTTAAACCTCAATGCGGGACTACGCTGGGATATTCAAAACGGACACAGTTCGGTTTCGCCCCGTTTGAATATCAATTATCAGCTCGATCCGGAATGGAACATGGGCTTTGCGTATGGACTTGCATTCAAAGCGCCGGGGTTATCCCATCTGTATCCGGGTCCAAGCTTTACTGAAACCATTTTACTGAATGCCTATAACGGTAATGTTAAGGAAAGTACCAATCGAATGCATGTGTTGCGTCACGACCAAGATGCCTCGAGCCTACGCGCCCAATTTTCGCAGTCATTCGAAGCCTCGTTCCGCTGGCACCGCGCAGGACATCGTCTGATGGCCAACCTATTTCTAAAGGATAACCGAAACGGTATCAATTCGGTCTCTGTACCGCAGGTTTTAAATTTACCGCAATACCAGACCACACCGCGGCCGGGCGAAAAACCTTTGGTGGACGAAGTGGGCTTCAGCCCCTATCTATTCCGTTTAAACGAGCTCCGTAACAGCAATCATCGGCGAAATGTGGGATTAGAACTAATCTACAGTAGTCCTAAAGTGTCGCCACTGGCTACCTCTTTCGTTTTTGCCGGTGGTTTGACCAGTGCCTCTACGGAAAATCTTCACAATACTTACGAAAATTTCAACGAGGACGGAACCGATCCTGAGCAAATTATATTGGGCGTTTTCCGACCTTTTCAGAGCCGTTATTACTTAAGCAACGCACGAATCAGCAGTGTTACCCATATTCCTCAGCTGCGACTTATACTCGAGCTCACTGCTGACTTCCAATTACTCAACAAAGCGCAAAGTTTCGCTGATAATTTCTATCCGCTGGGTTATTATACCCGTGCCTTGGATTATTACCCGATCGATGAATTCGATCCGAGCAACGAACAACATGTCTACCTTTACAATCAACGCGAACTGCAACATCAAGACAGTAACGATAAAGACAATCTGCTTTATGGCAATTTCCATCTTAATTTAGCGAAGGAAATTGGTGAACACCTTCGGATATCGTTTAATGTCTATAATTTTTTGGATTATCAGCCCCGAATACGGCGTGCCGGAGGGACCTCGGTTACCGTACAATCGCCAAACTATGCTCCCAATTATGGAGCGCAGCTCACCTATAAGTTTTAATCAAAAACCCTTCTCATGAAAAAATTCATTCTATTCTCTTTTGTTTTGTTCTCTTTGGTCTCCTGCAGCAAAGATGAACCGGAAAACTTCACGAGCAAACTACGACTTGAAGTTAGCTATGCTGATGAAGCCTATAACGAACCCTTTGCTGAAACCAGTGTAACGGTCCATTTAACGAATTTACTAAACGGCTCTACCTCGGAAAATGAATATCCTTTAGGATCCATTTTAATTGAAGATCTGGTTGCCGGTTCCTACGATGTAGCCATTAGCAGCAGCTTCAGTAAGGAAGAGTTTCGCACCCTGACTGGAGAAGAGCTTCTTTCGGAGTCTATTATATTCAATGCTTCAGCAAAAAATGTATCGGTTCAAGAAGACGCCAGTCACGACATGAAATTAGTCGCAGGTCGCAGCGGTGGCTTTGTGATCAAGCAAATTTACTACGCTGGGTCTGACGGGCGAGACGGTGCAGCTTTCCGTGACCAATTCCTGGAAATCTACAACAACACCGACGAGGTGCTTTACGCCGACAGCCTGTATTTCGGAAGACTCTGGGGAAGGGCTAACCCCAATGACGACCAACATCATTTTCAATCAAATGGTCAACTGGATTGGTCTAAATCCAGGGACATGAGAGACACTGAGGGAGCGAATAGCAAGTACGCCTACGCGCGTGATTTGTTTATGATTCCAGGTAGCGGCCAGGACCATCCGGTGCAACCGGGTGCGAGTATCGTCATTGCACAAAATGCCTTGAACCATCAGGTGCCGTTCATCGGTAACAATGGAAAAGAGGTGACGGTTAGAAACCCAGAACTCACCGTCGATTTGAGCGGTGCTGATTTTGAAACTTATTTTGGTGATATCCCTGGAATCAACCCGCTAGCCAGTGATGTCGATAATCAGGACGTGCCCAACGTAGAGGTGCTCTTAAATCAAGGTAGAGACTGGATCTTAGATAACCCCGGACGCGACAGTTATTTCATCTTCAATGGACAAGACCGCCAAGCCGTGAATATGCTGCCGGATTATTATGCGCCAAGCCTCACCGCCCCAGGGAACAACGCTTCGAAATATAAGCAACTTCCAATCGACTGGATTCTGGACGGTGTGGAAGTGCAACCCAACGTATCGGCAGACCAAATTCCGAAAAAACTAGATGCAAACATCGACGCGGGTTACATTCACGTGACCGACGGATCCTATTCCTCGCAAGCGGTTATTAGAAAAACTTCAGGCATGAGCAATGGTCGAAAGGTCTTACAGGATTCGAACAATTCCAGCAACGATTTCACGGTCATTAAAGCCAATCCGCGCGGGTTCGCAGAATAATAAAAACCAGAAGGTAGGAAAGGGCTCAGAACCTCCTTACCTTCTTTTCATAGGATGAACAGCAGCATGTTTCGATTTTTAATTTCACTTTTCCTTACCCTAGCCTGGTCTTTCAGTCTTCCGGTGAATGCGCAAGACAGCCTGTCCGGCTCAAACGTCAATCACGCAGAATACGTCCACTCGATTTTTCATCGCCAGGTATATGATTACATGACGAAAAATCAAGTATGGATCGGCGGGGAAGTCTTGGAAGGCTTCAATGCCATTGACCTGGGATTCGGTCACAGCAAAGGGAAATGGATCGATGCCCAAGGAGCCGATAATATTCGTTCGCTTGGTGTCGGTACCGAGGGCAAAGTCAGTCTCGATAAATTCACCCTCTGGGGTAAATTCCGATACGATCGGATTATGGAAGATAGCACGAGCCTACGTCATCAAACGCGAATCAACAACGATGCGCCAATTTATTTCGGCTCTTTAAGGAAAAATTATTATGAAAGAGACCTCTACACATTATCGGCAGTGGGTCAATATGGTTTAGACGATCACCGCTGGCCGCTCACTTTAGGTGTTGATTACCGTGTTGGAAACCATTTCTCCAACAATGATCCCAGGGGACGTGTGTCCGATTTCCAGTTTGACAGTTACTTCGGTATGGGGCGGGACGCCGAAAAATGGTCTTTGCATGTGGGTGGGATACTAGGATATGGGCGAGAGCGTGTTTCCGTAGGCTATAAAAATGAAAAACACAAAGAAAACATCGCTGATCCGCTGTATATCAATTGGTATATGAACGGTTTTGGTCGAGCAACCATGCAATTAACGAATATTGACTACAACAATGATTTTCAGCGCTATGGCGGACGAATAAACCTTTCGACATCGATCGGTTCATGGGGCAAGCTTTTCGGAACATTGGAAGCCGTACGGGAGAAACAGCATTTCAAACGCTATGATACCTCGCCAAAGACCTATCAAATGTTAAATCTTTACACACGTGATCGTTATGACTTGGATTTGTTGTGGTCAATCAATCCGTCGGATCACAGCGCGACGAATATAAGTTTCCAAGCAGGGCTTGTTGACGGCAAAGACCTCAACTATGACCTGATGCGCAAGAACTATAGCTACCGGCAGGAATATGCCCGTATAGGCTTTTCTCAACGCTCTGCGCCATTGGAATGGACCATTAACGCTGAACTTGCATCGCAAAGTCGAAATGATGGTTCTATGGCTATCTGGCAAAAAAACCAATATGTAGAGCCTTCCGCTTCGGTTCGCTATCGGTTCTCACTGGGTAGCGGGAACCAGCAGTTGGCCCCTAGCCTATCCGGCGGATACCGGCATGCTTTCGGTGAGGAGTTAAATTTTCCGCGGGGGGTTACAGGCGACTTTTCAGAATCCATTATTCTTCACGATGCTGCATATCATTCCACGCCCTCGATGATATTCGGCCTGGGAATCGATTACCAGTTTAGGCAGAACGAAAAAAAAGCAATCGGTGTAAACTTGAACACGCAATACCGTCGTAGGACTCAAGAATTACCAATCGATACGGCGCCTAACCTACCCGGACTCGATCGCTTGGAAAGCAGGATCAGCGTCGGGTACTATTTTTAATACCCAGCCAAATTTTGGTAGATATAGCAGACCGGCATGAATAAGGAAACCCCTTTTCATGCCTAGTTTTCATCTCCAATCCGAGCTGACACGCTCTTATTTGACGAGAAAACTCTCATCCTTATCCAGCTATTTTTCAGTTTTCACCGGAGTTCTTAATACAAATTAACTACCTTTATTGCTATGCAAATTCGCTTCAGTTGAACATCGAATCTATTCCTTATATCGACAGCAATTAGTTCCAGATGACCCATCTTCTTAACAGGCAGCCGAAGGAAAACCAGGGTAATATATTCACCAGAGCGTTTCCCCCCTATCCTTTCAAGAGTATCTCGAAGAAAAAGGAGATTAAAAGGGGATATGATCGTATTTTTGATTGTCATCACTTGATATAGTATCCTATCACTATGAATAAAGAGTTTCTTCTTTCTTTTCTGGCTTGCTTCTGTTTCTTCGTTGTTCAATCGCAGACCAAACCGCATCCCGATTCCTCAAACTATACGGATCTAACCTATAAGATTGTCTCAAAAGACAGTTTAAAACTGGATCTATTTCTACCGGATAGTCGATTTGGCGACAGCTTTCCGCTACTCGTTATCGTACACGGAGGGGCGTGGATCGCTGGCGATAAAGAGCTCGAAAGCATTTATTATATGCGCAGAATGAAGGAGCGGCTTTTGGAGAGTGGCATCGCAGTCGCCAGTATTCAGTATCGCTTAGTTGATGAACAAACCCATTTCCCTGCACCCATCGAGGATGCGAAAGACGCTGTTCGCTGGCTATTTAGCCACGCAAAGGATTATCGTATCGACACCAATAATGTCGGCCTCTGGGGTGGATCAGCCGGAGGACATCTAGCGATGCTAATGGCTTACGCCGATGACGACGAATTCCCTGGCGATGCGGGTCTTCGAAATCAATCGTATCATCTGAACTATGTAATCGACAACTTTGGACCTACGGATCTCAATAGCTTGTTTCGTCTAGAAATGCAACGAGTCGGTGTTTTGTTTTTCAAATTGTTCATCAACAAACTGTATTCAGCACGAGAAAAACTAACGTATGCTTTAACTGGCCTTAATCTAAAAGAGGATTTAGAACCACTCAAAGAAGCTAATTTGCGGTATTCTCCTCTTCAATATATCAAAAAACACAGCGTGCCAACGTTAATCTTCCATGGTACCAAAGACGGAATAGTTCCATATGCACAATCCCAAAGGCTAAAGGAAACGCTTGACAATCATGATGTTGACAACAAACTCATTACCGTAATTAACGGTGACCATGGCTTTAACAACATCAGTGAAGATCGAATAAACACCCTGGTTGAACAGACCATCAATTTTATTTTTCGTCAGACTCGGCGTTAAGATTCAACGTTCTTACGACCAGACATCTGGCGGGATTTGAGTCTCCCAGTCAAACCGACGCGAACCCGTTGTCTTCGATCGGTGCGACCGTCTGGAAACTTCCAATCTAGCATTGGTTTTATCATCACAAAGCCATACCTTTGTGCCGTTTATTACGTTGGCTGTGGTCAATCGATGTGCTGAGAACGAATAATCTACAGTCTCGCCGGTACAGGTATAAAGCTAGGGACACCAAAGGGCAAACTCTTCTATTCATCTTCTTCGGTCGGTTTCGGCTGACTGTCCCTGCTCAAAACACTAGATTATCTTGATTATCGGCACGGAACGAATTGCGCACACAGCGGCTCAACGCAAATCAACATTAGTTAATATTAGCATGCATATCAAACGTCTATCCTTTTCCGAAGAACGTCAGGAACATTTTTTACAATACAGCAAAGGTTTTATCCTTATTCTTTCGATGGTTTTACTTTCCCTCATGGTGGGCAACAAGGAAGTTATTCTGCCGGAATTAGCGGCACTCTCTATCGGAACTTTGGTATATATGAAGAGCGAGTGGCGAACCAAGCCGTGGGATCTATTTAAGTTACCCACCCTAACGGCAACGATTGGATTTTTTGTCAATCAATTGGACCTCCCTGTTGTTGGAAAATTAATGCTTACTTTTTTAGGTATGATGATCGTTTTAGCCATCGCCAAAAATTTTTTGGCTCCCGCTTTAGCAACCGGCCTGCTGCCTGTAATTACGAATTGTTCATCTTGGGAGTTTATGCTAGCGATCGTAGTTTTCACTTTTATCCTAGCCCTGTGTATTCATTTGCATAGACATAAAGCTATACTAAAGCCGGCTGAAGAAGAAGAGGTACGGAGAACCGATTTTTTTCTTTATCTCAGTGTGGTGATCACTTGGTTTGCGATCTGTTATTATACCGGTCGTATGGAGATGGCCGCGATACCTCCAGTTATTGTTGTCGCACTTGAAAGCATGGGAAGCAAGCATCTATCCGCGGGAACTTGGAGCAAACAAGTTCTTACCCTAACCTTATCAGCTTTTATTGGCGCAACAGCGATTACTTTCTTCGCTGACCACATTCTAGTCGGCGCGGCACTCAGTATCCTGGGTGTATCGCTTATTTTAGCGCTATTTCAATTCAAACTACCGCCTGCCTTCGCAATGGGCTTGCTTCCCTTGGTCCTGCCTGCTCAGCAACCGTTGATTTTCACAGTCAACGTGCTTTTAATGGCCTTAGCCGTTCTAGGATCGGTGTATTTATTAAAAAATATACGCTTAAAAACATCGAGACATCATTAAGCTTATTTTACCGATAGCATGCCAAATAGGTCACCGAAAGCTTGGGCGGCCCGATGAACTTGTACTTCCCAGTCACTCGCTGCTTGATCATCGGCTCCGTCGGTAATGTATTTTAAACTCAAAAAAGGTATTTGTTCTTTCA